>CAZYKP010000161.1:0-14475 GCA_964648025.1 uncultured Pirellulales bacterium
ACCGACTGCCAAAATCCACCGACTGCCAAAATCCTAGGAAACAAGGCACTACTGATTCCCTGAACAGTCTTCGACGAAGCGGGCACTCTTCGTCCGGCGATCCGGGCTGGCGATCCGGGCTTCCGGTGGTGCCTCAGGCTGCTTTCTTGAGGTCATCACAAACAAGGGCAGACGGAAAGCCCTGGGTCGAAAACTTCTCCGAAGGTCAGTAGGAGGGGGTTGCCGCCTTCGATCCCTCCGGAATCTCCCTACAAAAGGTTGTTGCCGAAAACAGCAGTGCACCAGGCGCGCTGGGACCTCCTACGGCGGTTGGTAACGCTGATCTCACATCCCTATCCACAGGAAGCAAACGGCCTCACCACAAATGGGTGAGGCCCTCAAGTTCTGCAATGGTCCTGCGGGGTCCTCAGTGACCCTCAGGGAGCTCCAACTGGCCGACGATATGACGCACCATTGGCCGATGAAGGGGAACGATGCGGTGGTGGGAGAAGGGGTCCCGGCTCTTCTTGTCCTTAGTTTGCTCAAGCACCTCAGCATGCAGGTCATTGACCGTGATGCCGTGCTCGCCCATCACCTTCGCCGCGATGTCGTTGTATTCGATCTCAGAGCCGGGATCGTAGAAATGGTCGAACTTAGAACTGGGAATCGGAGTTGTGCTTGCCCAAACAAGCTTACTTCTGGTCGCCTTGAGTCGTTTGACCAGCTGTTGGAGATTCTCTCGGTACTGCTCTGGCGAGGTGACGCGAACGCCTCCGGCGTGTTTACTCATCACCCGGGTGGTTTGAGTCCGAGGATCTTTGTAGTGCAGATCCGCCAGACCAAAGTTGAAATGTATGACGTCCCACTTGGTATCGCCGAGCACCTTGTCAAGCTGGGCCAGAGCTGAGGAGGTATCGCCGGGATGTTTCCACACGACCACAGCGCGGCCCTTCAATTCAGCGGCAACTGACCTCGCTGGTTGCTTGGAGACTTCGTCGCCGAGAATCAACACACGTGGCAAGCTCTCGGCCCAGGAAGGATCGGTCGTGTGGAGAAAAACGACCAGAGACCAACAGATCAACGTGAACCGGTGCATCAGTTATCCCAGGACCTCAGTCATCTCACCTGTACTATCGGCAAATCGTTCGACTGCCACATCAACCGAACGGAGCATCGAAACAAACAGATTGGCCAGTGGTACTTTCCTCTGTCCCTCGAAAGCATGCAACTTGCCGTGCTTGAAACCCAGGGCATTTCCACCGGCTAAGTGGATTGGGTAGTTCTGGTTACTGTGCGAACCATGTGGATGAGCCGAGCCCCACAGCACAACAGTGCGGTCGAGCATGTTGCCATCACCTTCTGGGGTATCACGCAGTCGCTTCAGGAAGTAAGCGTGTTGCTGGGCACGCCAGTTATCCCACAAACCGGATTCGGTGGGACGTTTGTGTGCGATATCGTGCGTTTGCCCTTTGTAACCTAAAGCATGGGTGGCAAACTTTCCAACCTCGTGGGAGGTTGACTGTTCGCTCTCAAGCATGAAGCTCGCAAACCGTGTGGAGTCGGTTTGCAGTGCCAAGTAGAGCAGGTCGTAAAGACAGCGGGTGTACTCAAGCGGTTCTTGGTAGCTGGCCTCCAGGTTGAGTCCCTTGGTATCGACATCGGGCAGGGGCTCGTGTGTCCACTGGCTGGTTCGCTCCACACGCTGCTCAAGCGCGCGGATCGACTCGAGGTATTCGTCCATTTTGAGCTGATCGGTTTTCCCCAAGCGACGCTGCAGGCTCTTGGAATTCTCCATCATCAGATCCAAGACGCTGGCGTCGCGCTTGAGCTGGCTACGGATCTGCTGGACACTTTTGCCTGCATAGGGCTGATACATCCGGTTGAAGATTTCCTGCGTCCGGTGCAAGGAGGGAATGGGACGACCAGGTCCGTAATGCGAGAGCGTCTTGCAGCTGCCGTAGGAGCCGGTCCCCCCCTCAGTGCCCAAGACCAGTGAAGGATAGCGTGTTTGGTGTCCCTTGACCTTCGCCGCCACTTGGTCAACGGAGATGTTGTTTGTCTTCTCGTCGGCTGACATGTTCGCCCCGGTGGCGAAGACATCACCGCTGCTGTGGCCTCCCAATCCGTATCCGCCTGCGTGATCAAGGCCCCGCAAATAGCTGACGTATTCCTGCAAAGGCTCAAACGGAGCAGTGGACTTGTTAAAGGTCAGCTCCCCGGGGTCCTTGCACGGCCACCAACTCCAATCATGGTGCGCACCGTTGTGTCCCTTGGGCTCATACACGCCATAGGCGATGTAGCTGACGACCATTCGCTTGGGCAGTTCGTTCCCGGCAGCGGCTTTGGCCCAACTCATGCTATTGAGGAACGGTAAGGCCAAGGCCATCCCACTACCTTTGAGCATCTCGCGCCGACTCAAATGCCATGATTTTCTGGCCATGATTCATCGATCCTTGGGCTTATTGCCTCGAAAAGTATCACTCTGACAGATAGCAATAACAACGTTCAGGAGTCGGTAGTCGTTCTTCTTCGCCTGCGCCATCAATTGCTTGACGGCGAAACGATCCTGGTAAGTCAGCTCGCGACCGATGCCGTAGGATAACAGTCGACGAATCACGTTCTCGACGATGTTATCCTGGCGGTGTCGCAGCAGAAAGTCTTTGAGTTCGCGCAGCCCGTCGACCTGGGGGCCGTTAGGAACGCGAGCGTCTGCCTGGACTTCGATGGTGTTGACCTTCTGGAGGTACTCGGCGTACCCGGCCAAATCCTTGTCACTCGCTTTGTGAAACCCTCGAATCCTCATACCCTCGGCGGGCACCTTGGGCTGAAAACGGCCGACAGCGCTATAACGCTCGAAGGGGATTCCCCAGGGGTCCAGGCGTGCATGGCAGTCGTTGCAGCTCTCCTTCCGTCGATGAAGACGCAGCAGATCTTTGATCGTCACAGACTTCTCGGCCGCATCGCCCACGGAGTCGACCAGAGCCGGTACTTCGGCAGGCGGCGGCCTGACTTCATCACCGAGGATCGCTTCCCGCAACCAAACCGCACGATAAATCGGGTGTGGGGCCGATCCTGTGGAGTTTCCTACCAAGACCGATCCCTGCGTCAACAGCCCGCCCAGTCGATCTTCCGGCTTGATCGCCACAGGCCGTAAGGAGATCCCCTGCACCCCCTCGATGCCATAGTGGGCCGCCAATGGCTCATTGAGATATGCGAAATCAGAATCCACGATCTTGAGGAGACTGTTGTTTCGTCGGATCAGCTCGGCGATGAACCCGACCGTTTCTTCGTGCATGTAATCCCGGATTGTTGGCCGGAAGGAGACTTCCTGGCCCCGCCGCTGACCATTGGGATACGTGTAAAGGAACCGCGGAAACAGCTCCCGGTTAATGGCCACAGTCTTCATCTTCGTGATGCTCAACCACTGAGTGGTGAAGTTCTCAACAAAGTCAAGCGACCGCTCGTCGGCCAGCAACCGACGAACCTGAGCCGAGATGGCTTGCGGGTCTTCCAGCTTGCCTCGTGCCGCCAGATCAAGCAACTCTTGGTCTGGCATGCTCCCCCAAAGAAAGTACGAAAGTCGCGACGCTAGTTCGTACTGCCGGGTGACGACGCCCTGCTCAGCGACTGTGTGATAGAGAAACTGGGGCGAAATCAGCACCATCGCCAGCGTTTCACGGACCGCCTGCTCGAGCGTGTCACACTCTGCATCAAAGATGCGATAAATCTTGACAAAACGCTCAAGTTCGCCGGAGGCCACCGGACGACGAAAGGCCCGAGACATGAATCGCTTGAGGACTTCGCGGATGTAGGCCTCAGGGTCGCTCTGGCGAAGAGGGGAATCGAACAGGATACGGGTGTGGTGCTTCGGAGGCCAAACATCGGTCACCGGTGCCTCGAACTCGATCGACCGCAGGACGACACGTGGGGTGGCCAAATTCCACGAAGAGTCCAGGTGATTCCTTCGGTGGTCGTTGAGCTGCCCGTTGTCAAAGAGGTTTTGGCCGTAGATGAGAATCTTCGGTTGTTGCCGACCTCGAGTGGTCACCCGCCCGGGCTCAACCGGAGCATTCTCGATGCGCCCGCGGAATTCGAACTCCTGCAGGTGATCCACATCGTTTTGCAGGTGAACTGTCCCCACCGGTTTGAGGACTCCGGTGCCGGAATCATGCCGCAATGTGGTGCCAATGACCATCCGCAAAGGCACTTCTTCATAGCCCGGAGGGAGGATCGCCGCGGCCCTGATGCGGATTCGATACTCGCCGGTCTTCGGCCAGCTCTTGAGAACCACGCCTGAGGCCGCCGTCCCGCGACGGTTGCCGTACACCCCGATCTCGTCCGGCTGCATCCCGAGTTCCACCGGACCGTTGGGCTCCCACTTCAGTTGAGTGCGATACACCTTCGGTTGGCCCGGGTCGACAATCACACTGGCCATCGCACGCCGGGCGTTCTCCTGATAGCGGTCCATCTGTTCTGGGCCGATGAGCATGAACTCGGCGGTGTTGTTAAAGTGGTACGGTTTGGTGGGATCCTCGGGGAGGTTTTTGATCAAATCTAACTCGATGCCCAGCAGGTCCCGCATGGTGTTCTGATATTCAAAATTGGTCAGCCGCCGTGTCATCGGCATGGCCAGCCCCTGGGACTGCTTGCCCACTTGGCCACGCAGGCCCGCTTCGATCCACCTCACCAGAGCCGCACGCTCAGCAGGGCTCGGCTGCGGCTCGTCCTCTGGCGGCATGTCCCCGCTCTCGAGCCGATCCAAGATTCGTTCCCATGTTTCCAGTTCCTGCTTGGCGGAAAGATCGCCGTCCAGATCATGGAAGGAAATATCACCCTTGTGTTGGGTCGGTCCATGGCATTTGTGGCAGTACTTCTTGAGCAACGGTGGGACGCGTGCTGCCTGTCCACTGGACCGGTCAGCAACAGGATCCTCGCTTGCCTCAAGGCCCACTGCATTCGCAGTGAACAAAAAAGTGAACACAGTGAAGGCAATGGCTCCAAACCAACAAGATCTCGCGCAAGTGCTCAATTGTTGCCTTTCTCAAGTTCTGCTGCTTTGTTGGCCCAACGAACCCAATGGGCGACCCAGAGGATTCTCCGACCGGAGGGGGGAAACGTGGGGTTTTCGGGCGTCTCGTGCTTTGCTGTTCGTTCGAAAACCTCTCCGCGAGTCACCCAATGTGTTGCTCAGCTCATTCGACGTGCAATTTGCTGCGTAAGTGCTCTGACAACCCGGCGAATCCAGTTATTCGGTAGCCTTGGCCTTTCCGGTCTGGGGGCCGATATCGGAGCGTTCCAGCACCTCAACAGGCGCTCGCTGGAGAGCGTGCCCACGGCCCGGTTGATGGGGTCGAGGGGCAGGCGGTGTTCCGTTGAGACTCTGAATCTCTGGATCCACTCAGTCAGCGGAGACCGAGGGGGGTGCCAATGGGGGGTTCTTGAAGTGGTGAGGTGGTTGTTCTGCCGCAATGGCCAGTGGGGCCCAGACCAGTCGGCTTGCTCCATATTATGACATTGTCCCAGATGGCGTTTTTGTTTTAGGGAAAAACTCGCTCGGTTTTGAGAATGTGTCCATTGTCCGTTGTTCCGTTCAGCGTCAATCTGGGGGAGGAGTTGCTCGTGACAGCCAGAGCAGGTCCACTCTCTGGGCAACGGAAGGCGACCAAGCACAGCTCAAAGAACACCGAAGACCAATCAAAAAGAACTCTGCTCTGTCGGGCGCTTCACCACGCTCTGCGAGAATCACGATTCCCCCTCAGAGTGACCCCCACTTCTCCCGAGGATCACCATGAGCCAATCTCTGCTTCAACGTATGGCCGTGTTGCTCCTTTGGGTCACGACGAGCCCAACGATTTCCAGCTCGACCTTGGCTCAGGACGTCCAGAACCCGGACGTGCTCCAGAAGGTGCTGAGCGGAAGGCCCTACTCCCCCTACGCGGACCGGGCCTTTCCAACAAACGTGTACTTCGGCGACACACATGTTCACACAAGCCTGTCTGCGGACGCCGGTGGGGGAGGAACACGGCTGACACCGAGGCAGGCTTACCGCTTTGCCCGAGGTGAACAGGTCCTCTCCAACACCGGGCAACCGGTGAAACTGGCCCGGCCTTTCGACTTCTATATGATGACCGACCATTCCGACGGCATGGGGGCGATCAACGACATCCTCGCTGGCACTCCCAACATCCTGGCTGACAAAGACGGCCGGAGGTACCACAAAGCCTTCACCCAAGGTGGACAGACAGCAGCGAAAGCCGCTAGCGAACTGATTGGCCAGTTCGCCCAAGGGAAACTTCCGGAGGCCCTCAACTATCAACCTGGCCACCCCGCCTACAAGCGGGTCTGGGACGACCTGATCCGGGCAGCCGAGGAGTATCACCAACCGCACCGCTTCACCACGTTCATCGCCTTTGAGTGGACTTCCCTGGTGAAAGGCAACAATCTCCACCGCAACGTCATCTTTCGCGATGGGGCCGAGCGGACCGGACGGATTCTGCCCTACACCACGACACCCCCAGTGGGCAGCCCCAATCCACGCGACCTGTGGAAATGGATGGAGAACTACGAGAGAACCACCGGCGGTGACGTGCTGGCCATCCCGCATAATGGGAACCTGTCCAACGGGATGATGTTCGCCCTGCAGGATGATTTCGCCAACGGGCAGGACTACGACCGCGAGTATGCCGAGACCCGACAGAAGTGGGAGCGACTCTACGAGGCAACCCAATACAAGGGCGACGGCGAAGCCCACCCGGCGTTGTCACCTGAGGACGAGTTCGCCGACTTCGAGACCTGGGATAATGGAAACCTTGACCTAAGTGTGGCCAAAACCCGAGCCATGTTGCCGGGCGAGTATGTCCGTTCGGGCCTCCAGCGAGGATTGCTGCTGCAGGGCCAAGGCGGGGCGAACCCATTCAAGTTCGGCCTGGTTGGAGCGACTGACACGCACACTGGTCTGAGCACCGTGGAGAACGACAACTTCTTCGGTAAGTTCGCTGCCTACGAACCGAGTCAAGAACGCTCCACCCATGTGTCCAAACAGAACGCGGAGTTGAACTTGGTCCGGTACGGCTGGCAGTACGGGGCAGGGGGTCTCACAGCTGTGTGGGCGAAGGAGAACACCCGTGGGGCGATCTTCGACGCGATGGAACGACGCGAAGTGTATGCCACCACTGGCCCACGGATGCGCGTCCGGTTCTTCGGCGGATGGAGCTTTGAAAAGACTGATGCACTCCGGCGGGACCTGGCCCTGGTTGGCTACACTGAGGGAGTTCCGATGGGTTCGGACCTCCCCTCGCCCCCGGACAATGCCAAGGCTCCCACCTTTTTGGTCTACGCTCTGCGCGACCCGATCGGAGCCAACCTCGACCGCATCCAGATCATCAAAGGTTGGATCGATGCCAACGGCAAGCCTCAGGAAAAAGTCTACGATGTCGTCTGGTCCGACGGCCGCAAGCCAGGTGCCGATGGGAAGTTGCCCGCGGTCGGTGATACGGTCGATCTGTCGGTTCCGAGCTGGACCAACACCATCGGCGATCCCGAGCTAGGGACCGTCTGGAGGGACCCAGATTTCGACCCAGCGCGTGGCGCATTCTACTACGCCCGGGTGATCGAAATCCCAACACCTCGTTGGACTGCTTATGATCGGGTGAAGTTCCACCTGGACCTGCCGAAGGAGATTTCGCTCAAGCAGCAAGAGCGAGCCTACACCTCGCCGATCTGGTACACCCCCTGATCTTGAGCACAGCGAGGGATCCGCCCAGCAACTCAGTCAGCTCGAGGGGCAACCGACCGAGCCGCTGGGCGTGCTACTGATTCCCTGAAAAGTCTTCGACGATGCGGGGCGTTTCGTTCGGCAATCCGGGCTTGCTGTGGTGCCTCAGGCTGCCCCCTTGAGGTCATCACAAACAAGGGCAGACGGAAAGCCCTGGGTCGAAAACTTCTCCGAAGGTCAGTAGTTTTGCCTTGATGATTGCAGAGGGCCTTCTTGATTGCTGATGGTTGGGCAACGAGGTCAAGACTCATTTCTCAGGAGCGATTCACCTCCCCTGACAACGGAAACAAGGCCCCAAACTGGGAAACCCCAAAGCCGAAACAAAGCACCTCTGACCCAGTTGGTCAACAGGATTCCAACCGACGAACTTGGCGAAAATTACCAAGGAGAATCTTAAAAAGAGTACTTAGGGATTCCGTTGGCAGAGAAATCTTTCCCGCTGTTGCCAGGTCATGCTAACTGCCTTGACGCAAGAATCACTCGCAGCCATCAAGGAGTTTGCTCAATGCAGTACAGATGGCGAGTTCCCCGCAAAAACAGTTGCCGGCCCACGATCGCCGGAGAAGCATCAATTCCCTCATTCAGTTTGTTGGTGGCCAGCAGTTCGAGTTTTCGGCCGCCTTTGATGACGACCGTTGTGCCATCGCGTCCAACAAAATAGATCCGACCGGCAGCTGCAACAGGAGACGCATACAAGTTGCTCAGCCCGGGAAGTCTCTGTGCAAAGATCGGATCCCCGGTGGCCACGTCCAAACACGAGAGAACTGCTGAGTTTCCTCGTGTGAAGTAGAGCCGACTGCCGTCAATCAGCGGAGAAGGGACGTAAGGTGTCCCCTGGCGATAAGTCCAGGCGGGCTTCTTCGTCTCGGTGAGGTCTCCACGGCTGGAGAGAGGGACCGCAACGGCATAGGAACCACGGTAGCCGGTCATGCAAATGACCAGATCGCCAGAGATCACAGGTGACGGGATGGCATTGACCGTTTGCCCGCCACATTGCCAGATCACCTGACCGGTGGCCAGATCGTAGCTGCGGACACGGTTGGTACCGTTGACGATGACTTGTACTCTTCCCTGATCCTCAACGGTGAGCGGTGTAGCCCAAGAGGTCGGCTCGTCTCGCTGGACCTTCCATCGCGTCTTGCCTGTCTTGGCTTCTAACGCAGTGATGAACGATTGGTCTTCGTGGTCCCAATTGACAACCAAGTGCCCCTGATGAACGACGGGGGAGGTCGCTTCACCCCAACCGTAACGGGTTCGCATGTCGCCCAGATCCCGCCGCCAAAGCTCGTTCCCCTCCAGGTCGAAGCAATAGATGCCGTAAGAGCCAAAAGAAACGTACAGTCGCTGACCGTCGGTCACGGGTGAGGCCGAGGCAAACGTGTTGGTCGGATGCCGCCCTTCATGGGGGACAGCCTCACAAGCGACTCTGCGCCACCGTTGTTGCCCAGTGGCCCGATCCAAGCACATGACAGTAAACTGGTAGTAATTTTGTGGAGGATGGGTCTTCGCCCTTTCGTCCGCTTTTGGAGCAAGGTTTGCGAGGCGGTCGGTTTTGATGGCGGTGACAAGAAACAGCAGTTGTTCCCAGACGATCGGGGTGGCACTGCCTTCTCCGGGGATCGGGACCTTCCACTTGATGTTCGTGCGGCTGTCCCAGCTCAGCGGGGGATCACCGTGCGGGGCTACGCCAGTCGCTCGCGGTCCGCGCCATTGGTGCCAATTGTGATCACGTTGTTGCTCGAACTCGTCCGACCACACCGGCGGGCAGATTGAAACGGCGAGGAGAAACACAACGAACCGTGGCATGTGAGTGACCGATTGTGAGGCTGGACTGATTCCTACTGATTCCTGAAAAGTCTTCGACGAAGCGGGACGCTTCCAGCGAGGACGGGCCTGCTATCAGAGTCGACTGTTGGGCCGCATCGGTGCCCGTCGGCAGTGTCCATGGTCCGTGACAGGGTTCCAGCTCCTTGCAGAATCTTGGACCAAAGTCTTGACAGCGAAATCTGGTCCGCAGAATCTTTCAGTAATCCAGCCATGGCTGAAAGAAGATCTCTGCAGACTACCCCACAGCGAAGGGGTTTCGGCTTCTTCAGGAATTCCCCTTGCAAGGTCATGTTGCTTAGGCCTATAGCAAATGTCAAGCTTGTACTGCACGATTGGCTGCACGATCTCGTTAGTCGGGATTGGCACTCCACCCAATCGGGCAGCCTCTGCCGGAAGTCTGATCGAGTCGAGGAGGTTCTGGCAACTGCCGATCCTGGCAGGCCAGGCCGGTTTTCCGAGGCACAACTGGCAACACCAAGGCGGCCAAGCCCCATCAAGATGCACTCTTTTGGCTGTTCCCAACCGCCGGATCGGTCAACAGCCCCCTGGGGCCCCTCTTCTGCTGAGCTACGCCCGACCTCACAGGTGAAGACTGGGCTGGTCTGGGCCGCCCGTTCTCCCTGAATAGCTCCGGCAGCATTAGGGGCAGTCTGGTTTGATTGGCTGAAGGAACTCAACATTGCCGCGTGAACACCGACGCACAAAGGAGGGCGCCCCGACCGCGATCGATGCCGATAGGGCGCTGGACTCCGGCGTGATCTCCGGGAAGGAGATGAAACGTGTCCCCGCTGATCAGGTCACTGAGATCGACCCTTTCCGCCCTTCCAAGTGATTCGCAGCAGCCAACAAACTCTTTCGGGTTGTGTCCCCGAACTGTTGCTCCCCGAACCGTTGCTCCCCGAACCGTTGCTCCCCGAACCGTTGCTCTCAAAGAGATTTGTGAAAGTTTGCCTCGAGACCAAATGGGGAGCACTGGGAGAATTTCGGGACGATGGACTTGGTGCAGATCTTGGAGCCAACAAGGCGACCCTCGAGACCATGCCGCCACCAACGCAGGCTGAGCCGAGTTCAGATGGCTGACCGCCTGAACTCGGCTCAGTGAGATCGTTCGACAGGGAACGAGGAGGGACCCTTGGGCGTTGGGGCTTATTTCCACCGCCGTCGCAGGAACACGCCGCTGCAGCATACCAACAGGCCGAGGGTGCCAGGCTCGGGCACGGGACGGGCGTCCAGTCGAACGTTATCGAAGGCACCTTGTCGGGCGACACCGTCGTCGGTCGAGTGGGTCAGCCTGACAGTGATCGGAGTACCAACCAAGGCATCCAACTTCGCGGACCGGGCCGTCGTTTGCACATCGATGAAAGTTGCGGCCGGGATGACACTCCTGGCATCGAGCACCTCCGCCGATGCCACGACATTGCCGTCGAAGAGCAACTCCACGAGGTAGTTGTCGGGCAGCCGGATGCCAGTGTTCCGGTGGCCCAGGGCGACATCGAGCGTGTAGACCGTGTCGGCCTCAACAAGACCCAACTCACTGGATTCGAAACTGGTCAGCGGGATGCTGCCGCTGGATTCGGCGAAAAGGTACTGGCTGCCGTCTGCAGGAGCCGGCAACGGATTGCCCAATCCGCCGTTTCCGTTGGGAAAGAAGACTCCCCCAACCCCGGAGACCACGGTCCAGTCCGTCACCGCTGTGGTGTTGCCCGCCGACCCGGAGTTATTGCCCCCAGGGTTTTGAGCAGGCAACTCAAAGGAAAAGTTAGGAACAGTAATGGCACTTGCCTGCACTTGGCCGGCCAAGGCAGCGGTGACACAGCCGATCAAGCAAGCGACTAAGGTCGCGCGTAAAGCCAACATGGTGGGATACTCCAGCTTGGTGGGTCAAGAAGGTGGGTGGTGCTATTCTGCCTCCAAGGGGGCAGGTCATTAGACCCCCGCGGAACAGGGATAGCATAGCAGCTCATGGTAGGGTTGCAAGGGGAAATTGACACCATTGGGCGGAATCCTTGCTCACCGCCAAGGCCGGCCCATCAAACTCGTGGCGGCCACGGGCAGTGCTGGAGAACCGATACCAAATTCGGGAGTTCGTGGAACGGAACTTCAGATCGCCGAATTCGAGGCCGCGTGCAGTCCCTGGAACGCCACCCCGCCTGAGGGGACTGGGGCAACAGGCTTCGCCAGAGGGAGCTGCTGAAGGAACCTCAGGCCCACTGGCAGGCAGCCCACGAAAGCCTGGGGGCATGAGCAATTGGCATCCAAGGCCCCAGTCCGCCCATTGAGCAAGGGTGGTTTCAGGAGGACTCAGATCGGTGGCGTGGCGGTGAAATCGGCCGAGCTGTGAGCATCACTTTTCAAGAGCCTGGTGCACGGTGGCCCGCGCCCGGCGTCTGAGAGAGGCTCTTTCGGTGGAGCCCGGGGACAATCGCGGTGGTTGGCCTGCGGAGGGAATTGTCGTGCACCAACAGGCCCCGCCGACCAACGAAGTAGGTGTGGAAATCTCCCACAATCAAGTTGTGGGCGGGAAATTGCGGCATCTCCCTGATGCTCGTTAAGGTCCAACTGCCCCCAATTCCCCGAAGTCGCTCGCCAGGCTGGAGCAGCTTCGCCATTCTCCACCCGTGGCCGGTCAGCCAGAAAGGATGTCCCCGGGTCGCGACGATTTCATGAGCGTCACCAACATCGGCGTCCTCTTCAAACTTCAGCCGCAGTGTGGGGCACGGCAAGCGGATGGTCTTCATCAGAATCGGCTTGTAGGCTAACTCCCCCGAATCGACATCTTGAGCCAACACAAGATCCCCGACCTTCAGGCGTTCGATGGCGACAAGGCCCATGTTGGTGTGGACCGGCGTCCCCGCTGGAAAGCAAGATCTCCATTCGGTGGTAACCAGTTTGATGACCCGCTTCTCCGAGGAATACTGCCGCAGGGTAGGCTTGGTGATCGGTGGCTCCACTTCGTTGTAAGACAACCACCAGTTCCACCAGTCTTCGGCGTCAGGGCCGAGGTCCTCGTGGACGACTTGGGTAAGCACGTCACGGATTCGCTTGTTGAGGTGGGCCGTCTGGGAATTCGCCTGTTCAACTTGAGCCTCAAGCTTCCGGGCGGACTGGGCAAATTTCTTGATTGCTGAGGTTGCCTCTTTGCGTTTCTTTTCGGCCTTCTCTCTGGGACTGGCACGCTCAACGTGATCCCCGAAACGCCTGCTCCGGATGATTTTGGTGATCCCGGGACTATCCTGCAGAACCACCTCCTTGCGTGTGGTGAACAAACGATTGGCCTCGGGTCCCTCACGGAAGACCTCGTGGTTGTAGGTCACGTGCCCCTCAGGGCTGACTGTGATCCGCGGAGTCGACTCCAGAGGTTTTTGAAAGGCCGCTAGCAACTGGGGAGCGTACTCATGCAATGGCCGACGACTGAGTTGAGCGATGGCCGCCTCTCGAAACTCCTCAGCCTCTGAGAACACCGCCACATCGGCCAGAGCCAGAGCCGCGGCCGGGGCAGCCATGTTCCCGAGCACGCCGATCGCCTCCCGGGCCATTTTGGGATGGCCCTTGGCGATCACATCGAGGAGTGGGTCGATCGCATCGGGATCGGTCACACCGCGGAATTGTTTGAGGGCCTCGGCGGTCGATTCAGGATCCGCGTTGGGCTGGGCAATGTGGTCTGCCCATTCCTGCAAACGTTCTTCCCACTGACGATGAAGCCGTGGCAAAACCCGCTCGCGGCGTTTGAGGTTTTCCAGCACCGAGACTGGGAGGAGTTGGCTTTGATGCCAGACGGCCTTCAGGCCGTTCAATGCTCCTGGGTGCAGAGGTTGCATTTGCAAAACGCGATACCAATGATAGGCCCCCTGGGTCTTCAATCCACGCAGGTCGCACCACCGCGCAAGAGCTACATGCGTCTGTGCTGCCGCCAGACCCGACGAAGCTGCCAGCCTTTCACGGAGCTGCTGATACTGAATCCAACGAGGGTCTCGGCGTGTTTTCTCGCAAGCTTCAGGGGTCGGTAGCCAGCGAGTTCCGATCCGGACTTTCCCCAACTGCCAAAGCGCCTGGGGACAATTCGCAGACAAACTCAGTGCCTGCTGAAGGAGTTCCTCGCGTTGCGTGTTGTCACCCTCGACCTCGGCGCGGAGAGCACGCTGCACGAGGGCTTCCGCATCCCTCTCTTGGGCTCGCGGTTTTGCACCAGGGGCGATCCCTGGCAGGACCACCAGGAGGCTCACTGTCAACGCGATAGTGACTTGGCAAAGGCTTCTCATGGAACAACCCCTGCAGGCGGAAGGAGACCCTCAGGCTTGCGGACTGGAAACAACGGTTTGGGTTGCCTTCGCGGAATGTCGGGAGGCAACCGCACCAACTGACGAGATCACCGCAAAGGAGCCTTCGCGAACGCCAAACTTTTTCCAGAAAGAGGACTTGAGTTACTGATTCCCTGAAAAGTCTTCGACGAGAGTCCTGTGTAAGCCTCAGGAAAGTGTGAGGGGGTTGTGGTCGAGTTTGGGGAATGGTCCTCGGGGAACTGGTCGCCTTCGCGAGTCTCCGGTGAAGCCTTCCGCGGAACTTCGGCCAGTAACACCAGCCTGACGCTGTCCCGTTCGCCAGGCACGCATGCTCTGAGCGCAGAACAGGAGGGCTGTTCCTCGCCATTGGCCGACGCCGGTGGGCTGACGACCCACTGTTCTGACGCTCACACAGGTTGTGTTCAACAGGCCAGCAATAACGCGCAAAAGCAATAACGAGTAAAAGCAATAACGAGTAAAAGCAATAAGAGGCCCTGCGAGTGACCTCTGGATTGTTCCTCGATGTGGGGAATTGCCTGTGGGAGATTCTTCCCAAGCGGTGGCTTACTGACCTTCGGAGAAGTTTTCGACCCAGGGCTTTCCGTCTGCCCTTGT
>CAZYKP010000162.1:0-14389 GCA_964648025.1 uncultured Pirellulales bacterium
TGTGATGACCTCAAGGGGGCAGCCTGAGGCACCACAGCAAGCCCGGATTGCCGGAACAAAGGTGTCTGCTTCGTCGAAGACTATTCAGGGGGTCAGTTATCTGGGAAAACCGCGCTGCCATCCGGCGAAGCTGAAAAACCCTCAGGCAAGGCACTGTGGCGATCAGAATCCGAGAATCTCGACCTGAAACACACGTTCGTACATCCACAGGCCCGCGATCACCGCAATGACCACCGATCCCAATCTCAAGACGACCCAGCGATAAAAGGCTGTGTTTCTCAGCAGAAAGCCGACTGGCAGAAAGGCAATCACAATGGCCATCTGACCGAGTTCTACGCCAAGATTAAAGCCCAACAGCGATATAGCGAGGGTGAGATCGGAAAGTCCAAGGTCCAAAAGGACATTGGCAAAGCCGAACCCGTGGACCAAGCCAAAGCCAAAGGCCATCGCCCAACCTTTTTGGGGAAAAACGGGAAACAGATTATTCAGCGCCGTCAGCACAATGGAAAACGCAATGACCACCTCCACCATTCGTCCCGGGAGGGTCACATACTCCATGACGGCCAACCACAGCGTGATCGAATGGGCAAGCGTGAAAACGGTGACGATTTTGAGCACTTGCAGACAGGCCGGTCCAAACGCCTCCACCCCCTGCCATCGATGCGGAGTTCTCAGCAAAACCGCGGGCAACAGCAACGATAAGAGAAACAGGATGTGATCGTACCCAATCCAGATATGCCACACGCCCTCACGGAGATAGTCGAGAAACGTCGACCACAAACTGACTTCGCCGGCCCGCAGTTGCAGGGTGTTCTCGGCCGGCCGTAACACATGCGTGCTGGTGAGACCATCGTTGGTATAGAGCACCAGACCTCGATGTGTCGGGTCAACGTCGAACAACAAGTCGTAGTGCAGATCCAAGACGGAAACTGCGCCGGAGCAGTCTCCTTGCAAGACCAAAACGGCATACGCCCCATCGCTGTGGTCAGTGACCAGCAACTGGGCCACGTGAAGTCGGACAGGACGGCCCTCGGCGTTGATCTGGAGCCGACTGAGCGTCTGGGCGGCGATGGCCTCTCGCTGGGCTTTCAACTCCCCCCAAGTGATCTCGCCGTTGAAATTGGTATCCAATCCGACCAAGAATTCCAAATCTTTCAGCGCCAGATCCCACTGAGCGGTCAGCCGCTCACCCCCGGCGGTGATCCGCAAATAGCTATCGCTGGGTTTGTGAGCTGTGGCTGGGGCAACCAGCAATCCTAAAAACCCCAAGATCGCCAACAACCCCATCCGAGCATAGCGAAAGTTGCTCATTGGTCCCTCCTCAAGGTGTTGATAAGGCTCTGAAGCACCACATGCTCGGTTCTGTGTTTCTCAAGGAACACCATCACCCCTTCGGCAGCCCCGGAATCGCCCAGGGCGACCGCCGCTTGCAGAACATGGAGAGCATCACGAGCTTCTTTTTGTTTCTTCCAGTTGGCCAGAGCCAGTTTCAGAGCCGCGCCAGGGCGATTCCTCAGCTCCAGCTCAAAACGCGCCTCAAAGCGACCATGAGGCAGACTGCCTCGCAGCCGAGTTTCTTCAAAATGAATCGCCAGTTGATCTTGCCACCGCCTGGCGAGCTGCTGTTCGCCGCTACGCCGGGCTGCGATGGCAGCCCGTAACAATATCCCCGTGTCCCTGGTATGTTCGCTGAGCAGGTTGAGGACTTCCTCCTCGCGTTCTGCATCCAGAAGAAAATCTGCGTAGGATCGCAGCAAGTAATAATTCTTGGGGCTTTCGACCAGTCCTTGGCGATAGTGCTCCTCGGCTTGCTCGTCGCGGCCAAGAGCCTGGGAGATTTCTGCCAGAATTGAGAACATCCAGGCAAGCGTCCCCGGTGACTGCTGCCTGACTGTCGGCAGGTGAGCGACCAATTCGGCATAGGCCTGTTGTGCCTTTCCAGAGACCGCCTGCACGGGAGCACGGGCCAACACCGTGGGAAGGCCGCTGGCGAATTCGCTGAGGCGATCACAGGCCGCCTGTGCTTGGGCATACTTGCCTTGAACTCGATAGATGTTGGCCAGTTCGATCCAGGCCTGAGTGTCACGCGGCTGTCCTTCTAGGAGAAGCCGCAAGTCGGCGATCGCCTGATCATATTGGTGATTTCTTTCCTTCAGCTTGGCCCGCAATCTCAAAATCGACGACGGGGGTTGGGGTGCGTCCCACCAAGGGCCGATTGCAGCGCGGGCATACCCAAAAAAGCGTGGATCGCTCACCTGTTTGCCCAGTTCGAGATAGCGAAAGGCCAAATGGCTGGCGATATCTGCGTTGTTGGGCTTCTCCGCCAATTGTTTGCGGAGAACTGAAAGTTCATCGCGGCTGGCTAACAGCACGCGAGGCAAAACCTCCAAGACTTCGTCTTCTGCGTTGGGACGATACGCTTCACCACCAAAGAGCGTCAGTGAGGCCAGAGGCAACAGGGCCAGGCTTATGGCGGCAAGTCGAATCCGGTGTTGTTTGGGAGGATCACCATCAAGGGACAAGTCGTGGCGGAATCGAGTTCGATCTGGGTTGAGTCGCGGCATGTCTTGGCTGCCCTGAGCAGTATCTTGGCGAGTGTTGGGAGAATGATTGTGACGTTCCCGACGAACGAAACGAGACAACGGACGAGCCTGGAGTGTGCCATGCGAGGTTTTTGGGCACGCTCCAGGATGGGCTCACCGAGAGTGAGTTCTCGGGGCGTCCGTTCGAATCCGCGAAAACACCATCAAAAGCGGCGGCGCCTCCTCACCAGCATCGGGGCCACGGCGAAAGCCATCAGAGTGAGAGCAGACGGCTCGGGGATGGGATTGTTGGGAGGGGCTAAGAAGGGAAACACGTTGAGGAAAGTTGAGTCGTTGTCAGCACCGTCGGTGGTGATCGCCCCACCGGTGAGCAATCCCAACTCGATGTCGATCACATCGTCGGCAAGCTGTCTGCCGTTGAGAAGCGCGAAGTTGGCACTGATTGTCACGTCGTACGGGAGCAAGTCCGGCAGGAGCACGTCGACAAGGGCAGGATCGCCACCGAGTTGGCCGATACGAGCTGCTATTTCGCTGCCGAAGCTGAGAGGGTCGTCGACGGGGTCGCCCAGGTTGAAGTCGTCGTCTCGGCTACTATCGACGATCAACGCGGTGGCGATGCCGGGGAGGCCTGCACGGTCGATCTGGATGCCATTCTCTTCGGTGGTCGTGTAGATTCCCACCTGCTCTGCTCCAAGCGCGGTGTTTGGAATTTCAAGCACAATCGCTGAAACATCAAAACCCAGAAAGTCATTATTGCCAGTAAATGACCCGGTTCCGTTGACCGTATCAAAAAATCCCCTCTCATCGAAGAAGAATGGGTCGTCAAACAGCCCGGCTCGTACCTGCGTGCCACTGGTGGTGACGAGGTTCTGCTCCGTATTGCCAGAAGCGATTGTGGTCGTTCCGCTGGCGTCCGTCTGCGTGAGTGTGAATCCCTGAATGCCAGCCACAGGCGCGGTGAACTGAGAAGTGAATGTCACGTCTGCGATGGCGTCGCCGTCGTTGTCAATCTTGATATTGTAGTCGATGGAATCTGAAAAGAAGATCGGGCTTGGATCTGAATCGGGTGCGATGATGGGCCGCGGTTCGCCGGCAAAGGGGTTGGCCGTTAAGACGAGGATCGTGTTGTTAGGATTGTTGGGGTTCTGAAATGCGTACAGGTCGTTAATATCTGCTGCCCCGTTGTCAATCACAGAAGGGGCCTCCAAGTGGTCCGAGGCACTCAGCCAGCCTGGAGCAAAAAGAGCTGCGGCAAGTGCCAACAGCGGAAAGGTTTTTCTGAGGTTCATCATTGGTCGCCAAAAAAGGTGGAGGAAGTCATAAACAGTCGCGATATCTTGACCACTGAGTTCGACCAACAACCGGCGGATCTCAGTGATCAGCGGCAAGAGCAACATTTGGTCGCCACCGGACAGATCAATCACACCTCCCCATGACAACTAAAAGAAATCTGTCATGTGAAATTGGAAATGGTCTAGGTTAGTGCTTCGAGGGCTCGAATCAGTCGGTGATTTCCTGCTGAGGTGATCGAAGTAGCCGACGACAGCAAAACGCTCCCGAGTCCAGCTCAGGCAGGCGGTTCCAGAAACGACCAACGACATTCGTTTCTCTGCCTCACCAAATGCTGGCTGACACAGCTGTCGCAAAAGCAGCTGGACAATGACCGGCCGACAGATTCCATGGGCACATAGCACCCCCCTTCTCGATGAGCGGATGCTGATCGAGCAGTCAGTGGAGTGCCTGTTTGGTCAACAGTTCGGGGAAAGTCTTTGGTTGGTGAGAATGGATCGCAGGCGGGTTGGCCTGACGTTTGCCAGAGTTACGGCTGCTGAGAAGATTTGGATGTCAGGTTGTGAGAATATTTTCTTGATTCTCGGAAGAGCCTGAAAACTCTTTCGGCTGCCGCTTTGACCAAGCGGACTTCGAAGCCGAAGGACAGGGAAACGGCTCATCAGCGATGAGGTAGTTGGTTCGGGAGGCTGCGGATGAGTGACTTTTGCCGCCATCGACGCGGAGATGCAGTTACTTGACCGCCCCCGAGAGGACGATCGGCCCGGTGGGTCCGGCTTGAGGGGATCCTCCGACTGGCTCGATACTGATCGCGGCGAGCTTCAGTTCTGCCGGGATCTCCTCGACAACACGCCTCAGCAATGGCTGGCCGAGTTGGTCAGGTGGCAGCACACCGAGGGAGACAGCCTGATTGCCTTGGGTGACCAGCCACAGCTCGTAGCTTTTTGTTGGCTGAAGTGGTTTCAGGCCACTGGCGATCAGAGCAATCTCCTTGGTGGTGGGGTCGAAGTACAGCCGAGCTTGGGCGTCGAGATAGTCTTCTCCGCCGGCCAAATCGGTGGACCGCACGCCCGGCCGCAAGGCAAAGATGATGAACGCCTTCAAGTCGGCCAATTGGCGGTACTGCTGCTGAAGCTGCAAGCGGAGCTGTTGAGCCTCTTGACGCTCGTCTTGCAACTGGTCGGAGGTCTCTTGGAATTGTTGTCGAACTTCGCCCAGTTCGGCCGCCACTTCCTCCAAGCGATCACCCTGTTGATCCAGTCGATCAGTCAGCTCGTCGATCGTTCGCTGAGCGTTTTGGCGGAGTTGGAGTTCCGAAAGCACCCACCAGCTAACCAGGTAACCGACCAACGCAACAGCCAGCACTGTCAGAGGAAGCCCGAGCCATCTCCGGCTGAGACCTCCCTTTGAGGCCCCAGATGGCTGATCTTGAGATGGCTGATCTTGAGATGGCTGATCTTGAGACTGCTGTTCTTGAGGGTCCGACAGGTCAGGAGGTTGAGGGGAATGTGGGGAAGTGTCGTTGGGTTGCTTTTGTGTTGGCAGTTCTTGGAGCAGTCGTTGCTTCAGTTGCCGGGAGGGAGGGATCGGCGGCAAACTGTCAGGCAGCGAGGCGAGGTCAGTCTCTGCTTCGGCGAGAGCTTGCAGTGCCTCGGGGTCCTGGTTGGCCAGGCGGTCAAGGACTTCTTGAGCCACAAGCTCGGACTGGCCCAAGACATACAGAAGCAGTTCGGAGCGGAGGGCATCTCGATTCATGAGTTCGGCCCCCCTTGTTGCTGAAACAATCGCCGAAGCCTCAGCAACCCGTTTCGCAAGCGAGTTTTGACCGTGCCCACAGGCAGCGCCAACCGCTGAGCGATCTCGCGATGTGAGAGCCCTTCGTAGTAGGCCAATTCCACAACCGCTCGTTCGGTTTCTGCAAGAGTCTGGACGGCCTGGCGGAGCCCGGCAAGTGCTTCCTGCCTCAGTGTCACCTCCGCAGCAGACTCAACGGACTGAGATCCCTGCCTGTGGGCGACTTCTTCGTAGGCGCTGCGTGTGCGCTGAGCGCGAAGCCGATCCAGGCAACGGCTCCGCATCCTCAGCGTCAAGTAGGTTTGCAGCGTTCCGCGGGCGGGGTCAAACCTTTGGGGATGTTGCCAAAGTTCCCAAAAAAGTTCCAAGAGCACATCTTCGGCCTCGCTCATCCCGCCGACAATCCGCTGACCCAAAGCCAACAGTCGAGGGGTATGGCGTTGGAACAACTCGCTCAGCGCGTTGGAATCGCCCTGTGCCACCCGTTCGACCAACTCGAGATCGTCAGGGCTCTCGGGCATTGTTCGCCACCATCGATTGACCCAGAAAATGCGGTCATTCTGAGGATTTCCAGCAAGCCGCGTTGGCAAGCTTCACGACGCCCAGCGGCTTGCAGATGCCAGAACCTAAACCGGAGAGTGGACCGCCACAACCACTTAAGGGCGACCGAGTCCACATTTTCCCGCCCTGAGGTGCCTTCAGGAACCAACCGGGTAAGCGGGTTGACTGGAAATCAGTCTCCCAGGCAGCGAGCAACCTCCTTGGGGGCTGAGCGATTCGAAGACTGGCAGATCCTGTTTCAGAAAGCGGAACAACCACAGGAGAGAAAGTCAAGCGAAGGAACTGCTCGATTGCATACGCGGGGCTTCCGGCCCGAGACAACTGGCGAAGTCTTGATTGAGGTGCCATCACCTGCCGTGGAGACCGAGTCAACCATTGCGGCTCGTTCGCCCAGGGCACGGTCCATTGGGGTTTTCCGGTTTCGATCTCGAAAGCAGTGAAGTTCTTGCCGTTGAAGAGGACAAGAGTGGGCCTTGCCTCTTGACGTCGCAGATGATACGGGCATCTTGCAGGGGGTACGACCGCGAGGGTCTAAGCTCGCGAGGGTCTAAGCTCGCGAGGGCCTAAGCTCGCGAGGGTCGCAGTCGATTCAGGATCGATCCAACGAACCTCTTCAAGATAGCCCCAACTCGTTGGGACTATTGCAGCTCCTCAACATAGCGTTGCTGACTCATGAGCTTTGGCAAACTCTTGGCATTTGCCCTGGTTGGTCTGGTCTCTTCATCGACCGCTTGGGCCGGTGACCGGCTCGAACTTGTTCGATACGTCCCTCTTTGGAAAGGAAGTTCCGTCCGGAGCCCGGACTCATCCGGCATTGCGTTCGATAGTTTTCGGAAACGGTTGCTCATCACCGATTCCGAGATCAGCGAGTACGGCAATCAGCGAGATTCCGATGGGGAGTTGATTTTTCAGGACAGGAACGCGTTCGCGACGGATTTTGCGCTCAAAACCCTCAGCGGACGCCACTTGGTTGCCCCGATTCCCGGGATGCCAACCGAGCCAGTCGGCATCACCTATAATCCGGTGGACGACGCGTTCTACGTTGTGGATGACGATCGCAAGCGGATCGATCGCTACCCGGCGGCAGTCGATCGGCCTTTCGACCAGCCTTCCGCCTCCGCGAGCACGAGTGTCAACGGCGGGTATTCCGATCCGGAAGGGATCACCTGCGACCCGGTCACCGGTGAACTGTTCGTCGTCTCGGGGACGAAGAACGAACGCGTCCTTCGATTCAGGTACCAAGCGAAGGACGAGTCGTTCGCATACTTGGGGTCGTTTCCCGTCTCTGAACGGATCCGCGACCCCGAGGGAATTGCCTGTGACCCCCAGAGCCGGAATCTCTTCCTGGTTTCCTCGACCGGGATCGCTGAGTTCACTCAGAAGGGAAAGTTCGTGCAGTTTTTCGATTACGGATTCATGAAGCCCCACGGTCAGATGCTGACAGCGGCCGGCGGCGGCACATTCGCCCCCACGTCAGATCCCAACGACTCCCCCGAGGAGTACGCCCTGTACGTGACCTGTCGCGGGATCGACAACGGTGCCTTTCCCGAGAAGGACTCCCTCGATGGCGCCGTGGCGGAATTGAAACTGATTCGACGCCCTGACCTTGTGTCTGCTCGCGATTTGGCCCAGGCGATCAAAGTGCCTCAGGATTTCCGGTCAGTCCAAGCCGCAATCCAAGCCAGCTCGCCGGGGCAGGTCATCCTCCTGGCTCCAGGGGTGTACCGAGAAAACCTGAATCTCTCCCAAAAGTCAGTTCAACTCGTCTCCGAATACGTTCACTCCAGGGATGAGGCGAAGATCTCCCAAACGGTCATCGACGGGGGTGGAGCGGACGCTGCCATCGAGATTCCGGCCGATGCCAGGCAAGGAAGTCGATTCATCGGGCTGACCATCCGCAATGCCGAGGACGGGATCAGCGCGTTCGTGCCATTTGATCTCTTACACTCGCACGTCACTGCCTGCGACGATGGGATCGACTACGAACGTGGGGGTGGCTTTGTCCGTCGCTGTCAGTTTCAACAGAACCGGGACGATGGAATTGATCTTGACGGTGCGACGGCGGCCACGATTGAGTTCTGTGAGATCAGCGACAACCAAGATGATGGGATTGAGATTCGCTTGCACCCGCACCGTGATCCAGAACTCAAGATCGTGATTCGTGGCAACTCCATCCGCCGCAACCTGGAAGATGGGATCCAACTCATCGGCTACAAAGAAGCCACCGCTCGACGGTTTCGCATCGAACGGAACTTGATCATCGACAATCGCATGGCTGGACTTGGCATGATGGATGGGGCCAATACGCGAGAGGATCTTCAAGGGGCATTACTCCCTGAAGTTGTCGAGGTGCTCCACAACACTTTCGTGGGCCATCGATGCCATATAACAGGCGGAGCCAACGTGCTTGCGGCGAATAACGTCTTCGTCAAGGCTCAAGTTGTCTCTCTGCGGCACGTGGGTGAGGGGTCCACGGTTCACAACAACCTCTTCTGGAGCAACCTCGCTGATACGGAGCAGACCAACTCGACCGACTCCCTGCGTGTTGATCCACTGCTGAACGATCAGTTTGTGCCCTTGGCCAAGAGCATTGTGGTCGATCGTGGGGTGGTGTCGGTCCTCCATCGGGCGAAGGCAACACCGATTCTTTCCCCTGCCCAGTTTGAAGGAAAGGGGCCGGACCTCGGAGCGTGGGAGGTGCGAACTCTGAGCGGGCCGTGATGACGATTCCCTCAGCGTTCTCTGGGTTCTTGGCCAGGATGCTTCCTCTTTCGCGCGTGGAAGGCACACCGACCTCGGATGAGATGTGGGGCCATTCCAACTTTTCCGTGGACACCGGTGGGCAGATCACAGAATTGGCTCGTGGAAACACCTTGGGTTACTCCGACTAATGGGACCGGAGACCACAAGTTTGACATCTTCGTTGAGCCTAATCGGGTTCGTGTGACCGTCACCGGCGTGATTCAGTTTGACGAAACTGGCGACTTCGAAGACGGACGATTCGGACTTTATGAGAGCCACCTGAACCCTGGTGCCACTTGGAGCGATTGGACGGTTGCACCATTCAATGGCACCCTGCCAAGTCCTTCCGATCCAAAACTCGAATCATCAAGGGCACCGAGACTTCCGCGAGTACAGTGTGGAAAGCTTCTCGGCGACCAGCGGCTTCGACCGTCCTGACTGGCAGGTTGCATTTGATGGCACCTCCGCGGGTGAAATCAGCAATAGCGACGCGACGATCTTGTTCACCGACGAGTCGATTCTCAACAAACGAATCACAGGAACCGTTGACGCCACCAACGGGAGCAACGAGGACGACATCTTCGGCTTTGTCCTTGGCTTCAACGCTGGCGACACCACCAACTCCGATGCAGAGTACCTGCTGTTGGACTGGAAGGGTGATACTCAGGGTTTTGACTTCACGGGCAGCATGATCGCCAAGGCCTCACTGGCAACCCTCCACCAATTTCTGAGATACTCGTGATCAGAGCTGATCGCTTCCTGCTTGCGATGCTGGGTTTGTGGATTTTGGGTTCGGTCGTGGAAC
This sequence comes from uncultured Pirellulales bacterium, assembly GCA_964648025.1. Taxonomy (GTDB): domain Bacteria; phylum Planctomycetota; class Planctomycetia; order Pirellulales; family Pb10988; genus CAZYKP01. Next base: position 9,736 of record CAZYKP010000162.1, read on the forward strand.
CCTCCGACGCACAAGAGTGGACCCGCGTCCGCGGTCCCGACGGAACGGGCATGATCGAGGAGTGCAAAACGGTCCTCACCAAATAGACCGCTGAGGATTTTTCCTGGCGAGTTCCTAAGTGCTTTGTTTTCGGGCGTCTTTCTTAAGTACCCCCGGCAGGGCTCGAACCTGCAACCTGCGGATTAGAAGTCCGCTCATAGGGTCCTGACAACATGCGGATGGCGTCGATATACCTATTTTTGTAGTGTCTAAGAAAAGCAAGGTTGCCCTTTGAACGCCGATACGGCCGCTTCATGGTAACACTTTTCGCGGCGGATCAGTCTGCAATGCTAGGTGTTTCGGCAACGATCCCACCACCCAGTCCGTGGGCTCGTTCCACCAAACATGAGCCTGCGACTCTGACTCAAGCTTAAGGAAGTTTTATTTATTAATATAATGGTTTTAAAATGTTTCAAGCAAGGTTTGCCCCGGCTTCTTGAAGCCCTTGGTGGCAGGGAGTTACGGTTGGCTCTCATTTGGAGAAAGCTTCGCCAGTGGTCCGTTTTTGCGCATTTGTGGTGGGGAGTGAAGTCGTACCTGCGGCACCACGTAGGCAGCATGAGACCAAAGGAGCCAGAATCCTGAGAGAGGGTTTAAACAGAGTGCTCATGGGCTCGAAAGCTGATGGCTACAGTGGTTTGCTGAACCAACCTTTCCCTGAAACGCTCGATTTACGCAGCTCACTGCAACATTTACCGCAACACTTTGAGCCACCATTTGTCTGCTGGTAAAGGGTTTTGTCGGTCGCTTGGTAACAGACTTGCTCGCTGAGACGTCTCGGCGACGGCCTCTTAGGCGGACCGTGGAAAGCTTCAGGGGAACTTGAAAGTCTACCTTCCAGCTGTCTGGGACCGGGGAGCGGAACCCAACCTCACACCTCCTTCTTGATGAGGATCACGCGGCAGTGTCTTCGATCGTGATGGTTCGGTCACCGCCGGTCCGACCTTGTCCGTTCCTGATCTGGACATGACGCCATTGGTGAAAACCGACGTCTCAGATCTCGACCCGACCGTTCCTGAATCCGCTGAGAAGGCTGTTGTTTTGGGGCTCCAAACTGCAACTCCCCGTGTCCGGTCTCGGAATCGTTGGAGCTAGAGCCCTGTGTTCGCAATCAGACTTTCGAGCGGAAAGGAGGGAATTTGGCCCATCGCTCACGTTGAACCTCAGCAGCCAATTCACCTCGACAGGGATTCCAGATAGTTGTCGATGAGTGCTGCTTTCAGAGGGATGTCGATCAAGCCTCTGCCTCCTAGATAGGGTTCTCCGGAGTAATCCATGAAGTAGGCTGCCCAGGAGGTGGCGAAATCTTCATAAGGATTTTCTCGCCCGTAGCCTCGGGCAAAGGTGGCGTCCTCACGATAAAGCCATTTGCCGTTGTCAGACACGAGATAGCCATCGGTATCGGTATACTTGTCTGTGATATAGGATTTGTATTTTGTGTACGTATTGTCGAATAAACGTTCTGCGGGAACGTGAACTCTCCACTTGCTCAACCTGAGGAAATCCGCCCAGATCTCCCCTTCGCGATCCCAGTTGTGCGCGATTTCGTGAAACACGACCTGGTGTGTCCAATCGTCATTTCCCGCAAAGGTGCCCGAAGCCAACGTGATCGTTCCATCATTCGAATTGAAACCGCTAAACGTCGTCTGATTCCCCTGAGAGTCCGTTCCGGAGCCTACCCGAATAAATGTCAACTCTGTGCCATCCGGCCGACGGAGCAAAAGGTTATTACCTGTGCGTTCCGCCAAAACGGCAAGCGCCTCGTCAACGACAAGGATCTGGCTGTCAACCCAGCGTCCTGCGGCGAATGAGGTCTCAGCGTTGCTGTTCAGCGTTACCTCTGTGGCAGCTCCGTCTCGAAATCGAACGACGACATCTTCCCCGGTGACGTCGCTGTGGAAATCGGCGATCCGGAACCCTGGGAGTTTCCAGAACTCCCAGAAGGCGGGTTTGACTGACACGTAGTCTTCAGGAAAACGCGTTGTCTGCAGGAATCGATCTGCTCCTGCCCCTCCCGTCAGTTGGTCTTGGCCTGACCCGCCTAAGAGCCCATCTTGCCCATTTCCGCCCACCAGCCGGTCCTCACCATCACCTCCGACGAGTCGGTCGTGTCCATCTCCCCCGAATAAGGTGTCGTTGCCGCTGCCCCCAAAGAGTTGATCATCACCGGCTCCGCCGTAGACAGTCGCGGAAATAAAGGTTGAGTTCCTGAAGATATCATCAGAATTACCACCGAAAAACAGGATTGTGTGAAACTGACGAAACCCCTCGCTGGTGTAGAGCGGATAAAACGCGTGAGATCCGGCTGAACTCACGACAATCTGGTCGTCCAGAATGGTTGTGGCGGAACCATTGTTGATCCAGACGGTCACGACATCCGCCGAGGGAGTTCCTTCGATGCGGAGAAAGCCATCGCCTGCGGTCGACACCTGGATCAAGCTGTGTCCGATCTCCAGCCGGGCGTCAGTTGACAGGAGTTGTCGCTGGGGCGGTTCATCGTAGTTCCGGACCACGATGTTCTCGTCCTGACCACCACCAACGTACCAGATGTCTTGGGGATTCCCGGCAATCACGTTTTCTTCGACGGTGTTCCCATACACTCCTCCGCCTTCTCCGCTTCCATACACAAAAAGGATGCCCCAATGCTCGTTGCGGAGGCTCTCTGTAATCTGACCGTTCCGATTGGTCCCGATGTAGTTTCCGCGGATTTCGTTAGAGCGGGTCTGGTCAGTGATTGCACCTCGCTGGATTCGTATCCCTTGTTGGTTGTTGCCAGAAAGAAGGTTCCGTTCCTGGGCATCGTTGATGCCGTCGCCGTTGGTGCCGATGCGGTTGTACTCCGCGCCTCCGCTCAGGAGCACTCCTCCCCGCCCATTGGCCCTGGCCTCCGTCCCTGTGGGATCCGTCCCCACGTAGTTGCCAACGATGACATTGTGATCGCTGCGGACCACCGAGATCCCTTGACCTGAGAAACTGTGAATGTTGAGCCCCTCGACCCGATTTCCATCCGCGTGCAGCCAAATGCGGATGCCGTCAACCTGGGCATCGTCGATGTTGCTGCCGTCCAGGACGATTTCCGGTCCCCAAGTATTCGTGTCTCCACCGAAGGCGGTTTGAGTGGTTCCATCGATGGTTGTTCCGCCGGTGGTGTCGCTCAGCGGCGGAAGTGCCGTTTTGGGGCTGATCACGAAGACGTCACCTTGCGAGTCTCCATCCAGGTCAACAACCGCGTTCGTCCTATCATCTTCGATGTTGAACTGAATTGTGTTGGCACCAGGTTGAGCATTGGCTTGCTCGAGAGCCCAGCGCAACGAACCGACTCCATGATCGGCCGTGTTGGTGACCGTCAAGTGTCCCGATGGAGTTCTTGGTCCCTTCTCGTTCGCTCCGTGTGAAGAATCTGCATTCGATGCGCTTTCTCCATCACTTGGTAGGATCACGGAGAGCTCGTCAACAGGAGCTTGATATTCTGGTTCCGCAGTGGTCGTGGGAAACCTCTCCGGCAACATGGGCAGGCCGCCAGGCTCCATCGTGAAGCCTGCAGCGTACATGACAACACGCGGTTCGAGGCTCTCGAGTGACAGGGAGCCTTGGTTGCGAGAATTGTGGTTGTTTCGGGTGCGCATCGCCATGTCTGACTCCCGTGCGTGAGTTGGAAAGGATCTTTGGGACACTTGTCGCCAAGGAACGGTCTTGGAAAACGAAACCTGAATTCGGCCTCAAGGACGAAGAAGTGACTTGCCACCTGAAAGAGGCCGACCAGAGGTCACAACAGAGTGCGGATTTCGTTGTCCAATTCCCAACGACAACCTCAGCATTTTTCACCGAGACAACGGGAACGGGATCGTCTGCCGGCTTTTCCAGCTCTCTGCGGAGATTCCTTTCCCGCATGAAGCAAGCCCGACTCAAACCTGTTGCATGCCATGGAGTCCCAGTACATCGGAGTGTTCGCGAACGCGATCTGCCCGCCCTGGGTGTTCTGCAGATTCGACGCGGCTCACATGGGGAGCCTGACGAGATGGGCCGCTGCTAGGCGGACCTGTGTCCGGTGCAGGGTCCCACGGACTCCGGAGCCAGCCGGTTTGCGTGGGATCACCTGCGGTTGCGGGACTCCGACGGACGGATTGCCGCCACCGAGGGGCGCCCGTTGCCGGTGCAGTCTGGCTTCTCGTTCCCTTGGGAGGAGGACCTGCTGGTCCCGGCCCATCGGCTGCTCTCGACTGGGGACCTGCAGGACCATCAACGGGTGGAGATCGGCAACACCGAGGACTGGTTCACGCTCCGGTCGGGACCTTGGACGCTGTGGTTCCGAATTGCCCAGGCCCTCTGGGACAGCCTCAGCCAGGCTTTGAGTCAAACTCGGGGCCTGATTGCCACGCTTAAGCGGGAGAAGAAGCAAAACCGGTTGGTGGGAACCACCCTGGCTTCTCTGAAGCAATTGCAATCGGTGGATGTGTAGCGGCAAAGTGCGCGTCGGAGGCGCCCCAGAACACGCCAAGAACCACCCTCCATTGCGAGATCCAGAACCACTTGGCGGTGGTCCAGGGACTGAAATCTGGGGCTCGCAAAACCAGGATCGGCGACGGTGGAGACCGTTTGCAGGAGATGGAAGGCT
>CAZYKP010000163.1:0-6231 GCA_964648025.1 uncultured Pirellulales bacterium
CGCATCCTCAATCAAGCTAGACGGAATCAAGACTAACCACCTTCAAAGCGCTGGCCCCTGGGCCTGGCCATCGACCACAGGCATTTGCCTTGCGGGGGTAAGTGTGATGGCAGCGTTTTCACTGATGATTCACCGGCGATTGAAACCAAACGCTCATCAAGCGACTCGGGGCGGTGATGTTGGGCCTGCTGAACCGGGGGGCGTTGGGACGGGTCTCGGTGTACCGGGATTGGAAGGCAATCCGGGTCAAGTAGTGGGGATTGTGAAAGAAGAGCGCCTTCCTCTCCAGCCAACCGATCCCCCAGGCTGGGTCAGCATTGCACGATTTCTCGTCGTGCAAGGGCTGGGTGCCCAGGAACTTCAATACCAGCTCCAAGTCAACCAGGTGGAACTTGCCGAGAAACTCAACGCTCTTCGTGAGAAAAGGGTCTCGGTCAAAGGAATCATTGACCCGAAGAATCTCATCATTTCTGATGTGACTGCGATCAAAGAATGGGATCGCTCGACCTCCCAGCATCCCTCAAGTAATATGGAAGCTCCGGATGTTCCAGACAGGGCCGATTGACATTCGCTTCACAACACAGGCCGGCGGCGTCACGTCGATCACGTCACTCGGGGTGGAGTCTCGGTGCCTGAATCTGCTCATCGCTGAGCGGCTGATTCGACAGCAACCTACCCCTGCAGCGTCTGGCTGATGGACCTGTGACGCCTAACTATAAGACCGCGGATTTCTTGAGTCTGTGGGCTTTTCGGAGTTCCTTCTTTCGCCGACGCTCGTGACATTGCTTGGCTATGAGTTTGCGCTGCTGATGCTTGTTGCAATACTCCACGATGAGTTCTTCATTCCACTGTCGCAACGCCAGCACGTGACGAAGAACGCTCCGAACCTCCGAAACCGTCATCTGCGGCTCTTTTTTCCCCCAACCGCCGTTTCTGCAACACAAGAAACAGCAATGCCACCATCCACAGGCAGGTATGGTGATGCCAGCCTACCCATCCTCGGGTCTCATATTCATCCAGCCCCGTTTCTTGTTTGGCTGCTTTGAAATCCTCTTCGATGGTCCAGCGGCGTGCTCTGACTTCCGCCGACTTCTGCAGGCCGATCTCAGCAGGAGCATTGGAGCGAAGAAAGGTCACCTCGGGTTTTTCGGGGATTGATGGCTATTCACATCCACAACCGCCATCAACAGCGGGGTTCTCTCCGGTCCGTAATGATCGGTGCCATGTTGAAACAGCGTGTCCAAACAGCTTTTCACTCGCTGGCGCCACGGAGACTCAGCACGGTCAGTAGCATACGCCAGCGGTGCCAAGATCAGACACCTGAACAAGAGAGCGAGCAACACGCAGGGGGACGCTACTGAGCCTCAGAGAAGTTTCCGACCCAGGGCTTTCCGTCTGCCCTTGTTTGTGATGACCTCAAGGGGGCAGCCTGAGGCACCACAGCAAGCCCGGATTGCCGAACGAAACGCCCTGCTTCGTCGAAGACTTTTCAGGGAATCAGTAAGCAGATGCATATCGCTGTTCACTTGTCTGGGGATTGATTTGAATGACGAGGTTTTTGAGAAGATTCTTGTAGCAACTGCAGCGTCCATCGGAGGCTCCGCTGTTGGGCTTGCAGCCTTTGACCGAGTCGCCGAGGGTTCCGTCTGAGTTTCAGGACAACGTGGCGTCCTCATTCCCGTCCTGCGAATCCCGCCCCTTGAGGATACGGGCCTGGAATCACTGGCGACTTTTTTCCGTCAGGGTTTTGGGTGACATCCTGGATATCCCGGTGATGTCCAGCGAGGGTGAACTCCGGCTCTCCTGTCTGTCTGAGCAAGCTGAAGTGTTCGTTGAACGAGTTGTCTCTTCGGTCGGTCCACCTCAGGGGCAGTCGGTGGACCCTTAGGCGCGCCTGGATCAATGGGACGCTGGCGGGATTCCGGCGAGTTCCGTCCTGGCTGCTCTTCGGCAGCGACCTGAGCTTCTGGCTGTTCAGGCCTCGTATCCTTCTTGGGCTCTTCTTCGGGGCTGTTGGGGAGCCACCAGCGCCAAGGTGTGCCAACAAAAAATCTTCACCGGCCGAAGTCGACCGATGAAGAAGTTCAAGGGAATCCAACAGCAAGGCAGCAACTTTACTGATTCCCTGAAAAGTCTTCGACGAAGCAGGGCGTTTCGTCCGACAATCCGGGCTTGCTGTGGTGCCTCAGGCTGCCCCCTTGAGGTCATCACAAACAAGGGCAGACGGTCGCCCTGAGTCGAAGACTTCTCTGAGGCTCAGTAGAACATTTTTTGCTCGTACAAGAAGCAGGAGCTACTGGAACAACCACTCTTTGGGCAGCGTTTTCATAAACAGGCCGAGCCAAGATTGTCCCCAACCTCAGTAGGCCGTTGGGTATGTTCCCAACTGAATGGGCCGACTGCCGTGATCATTCAACCATGCCGACGACGCATCAGCACCGCAGCGCCAGCGACAGCGAAGAGAACCATTGTTGTGGGTTCGGGCACAACGGCAGTTCCAACCACGTTGAAGGTGACCGCGTCGATATCGACAGTCGAGCCAGTGCCTTCCCAACTGGAATTGAAGACGATCCAGCTCAGAGTGGACCTGTCGGCTATGGAAGGATCTTGGAAGAACTCATCGAATTCGATCGTGGCCTTTTCCCACTCGCCCCCAGTGTTGGGCAACTGGATGGTGCCACGCAGCAGCGAACCCCAGTCGGCCTGAGTCGGGTTGGGGAAAGTGCTGGGGTCAGGGCGAGTTCCCCAGAAGAAGTACGACAATCCGACGTTCATGGTAACGACCCCATTGCTGGGGTCGTTCACTCGGTAGGAGAACTCGACTGAGGAGTTCTCGGGATCCAGAGTGGCGATATCGATGGGATTGTCGACTTCCAAGTAGGCCAGCATTTGGCCGATGCCGTCGGAGCCGCCACCAGGCATTTGGAACCGCAGGTAGTTGTCGCCAGAGAAACCCCCGTCAGTGCCGACTTCGCCAGCGTCCCACGGTGGGCTTGGATTGCGTTGCGGTTCGATGGCGATCGTCTCGTCCACCAAGGTCATCGTGGCAGCAGATGCCGCCGGGGCCAACAGGGTTAAAACAGCAAGGGCAAAAACGAAAACCGAAGGTCGCACGATTTCCTCTCCTGAAGGAATTGCTAATTGCAAAAACACGTCACAAGATTTATCACTCAAGGCTGCTTAGACTATCGCGATGGTGTGAATTCAGTATGCAGAAAAGATAAATTTTCCACGAGAAACGTCTGGGTGGTTGGGAACAAGGTCGTAGTGAACAAGGTCGCGGTGAACGGGTCAGCGGGAACCGCCAGACGACACGCGGGAACCGGCGGAATCACCCGTCTTCTGCAACAACCAGTGATCTGGCAGCCTGGCCAGACAGCCGGACGAGCCAAGATTTTCCTCAAGCTCAGGAGCTTGGGCTGTCCCAGATGTGGCGGTGGGGTCCCGATGTGTTACTGGGTTTTTTTCTGAAGCGTCCGACAGGTCAGAGCTCTGCCACAATCTGGAGCAATCGAGGGAGAGCTTTCCTGAGTGTCCACTGACGCCTTGTCGGGAGCAGCGGTTGTGCCTCGACTCCTGGTTCCTACTGCCTGAACTCCATCCAATCGGATCGCTGAGCTTGAGTTGGTGATGACCCTTCGGGACTTCGTTGCTGGAAAGAGTGTGCTGAGTGTTGGTGAGTCTCGCTCAGTTCCCAACGCTGCTGAGCTGCACTGTCCCATGCGCAGAGAAAGACCCGCGATTCTTTGCTGCAGCATCAGCAAAAAATCGCGGGTGTGTTGTCACTCGGTTGGGAACTTCTGATGGCCTGAACGGTCGTCGACCAAGCTGGCAAGCTTCGTCCGGTAATCCGGGCTTTCGGTTTCGCCTCTGGCTGGTTCCCCTGGGTCACGGTGAAGCTGGGTCACGGTGAAGCTGGGTCACGGTGAAGAAGGGCAGGCGGTCGCCTTGGGTGGAAGATCGATCTTCAGGCTCAGTTGGTCCTGCGGTGGCGGCCGAAGCCAGCCAGGCCTAACCCGAGAAGGCTCCAGAGGGCGACTGAAGCCGGTTCGGGGATGACCTGCACGGTGATCACTTCAGAGAGGCCGTAAACCCTGGCTTCCACTTCGGGGCCACGGCGGAAAGCATCCGAGTTCTGGATCCAATCGGCTGTCCCACCAAAGGGACCGATCACGCCGCCGCCAACTTCGGCGTTGCCGTTGCGGATGCTGAAGTTATTGAGGTTCGATCCAGGATTACCCAGCGGCCTGTTGCTGACGGTGCCATCCGCATTGGACCCGGTCCAGACGAACCGGTTCACGCCAAGCGCGCCTGCGGTGTCCTGCTCGAGTCCGTTTTCATTCCATTTGATAGGGCTCTCGATCATCCCGTCCCAAAGATCATCAAAGCCAGTTGCGACCAACTCACCGTCGGTGCGGTACACAGGGGCACTGACCAACGCGTTGTCCCGTGCCGCAACGCCTGGGACGTTGTCCGTGGGGTCGTCCACCGAAACAATGGCGGACCAATTCAGGCTCGAAATGCCGGTCAGCGTCGAGCCCGAGGCGACGGTGTTGACGTAGCTATTCCAGTCATCAACGGTGGTGTTGTCGATCCCGTCGAGGGTGCCGTCTAAAGCGTCGGGCGAGACCCTGGTACTTGAGACAAACACCAATTGGAAGGAATCTCCTGCTCCAAGGCCCTCGGGAACCAGAGGGTCATTGGGCATAAGGACGACTTCTGCCATTGCAGGAGCTGCCACCAACGAGAGGCTTGTCACGGCCGCCAACGTCACGGCGGCCAACGTCACGGCAGCCAGGGTTGGAAGCGGTTTGGTTCCAGTGCTACGAGTCATTTGTTTGCTCCCGGGGGAATGAGCTGGGGTTGACGCTTGATTCTCGGAGAGATGTTCGACGGACCGAAGACAACAAGTCCCTGCGGTCCAGGCTCCCGTCCCTCAGTCGAAAAAGCTTTTTTGAGACTCAATCAAGTTGAAGACGTTTTGGAAAATCACGGCATCATTTTCCGTGAGTCAACTCAACGATGCTGTTCAGGAGAAATCCTTCAGGAGGATTGAGTTTAACAAATGGCATCATTGCCGACTCTGCCAGGACTGATTGTGGGAGAGTTTCAGTCCTCAAAACGGTGCCTCATCGATCATGAGGCACCGTTGTGATGGGCGGAAGATTTTTGGGGGAACGAAGGTGTTGGCAATGAAGGAGTGTAGGGAGGGGATGCCACACTCTTCTTAACAAGAACCATACCAAATGACCTGCAAACTGCAAGTCAAAAATTCTCGATTTGCGTCCCCCGGCTCAAGATCGAGTGGTGGCGTTTGGTTGAGGTGAGTTGAGTTGGTTCGGATTGAGCAATCCAGTGTTCACAAGGGTGTTTTGTTTAGGTTCGAGTTCTCCCCTGCAGTGTTCAGACAAACGATTGCTCTTGCCGTTCTCTGCCCGTTCCATGTGATGCAGTGGGGGGATTGATGGGAGAATTGAGAAAACCTGGCTCCTTGGAGTCCAAGCTGGAAAGGTCGTATTTCTGCCTGGCCAGGTCAGAAAGCTATTGATTGCCTGCAAACTGTTCGACCGTGCGAAGTGCCAACCTCGGCAATCCGAGCCCCGGTTGGCCGCTCTGGGTCAAGAGCTGATCTGAGTCTCGATCTGAGTCTCAATAGTCAGAGCCGCAACGGGCAAGCCAGGTCAACAGTCATGCTCGCTTGTGACTCTCACAAGAAGACCTTGGTTGCCGTTCTAGAGAACGGCATCACGGTCGAGGACGATTTCGCTCAACAACGCAATCGCACGTTACGATCGTCGCCGCTTGGTCAAAAAACCAACGCACCACCACCGAGCACCTGCCACCCGAGGACGCTGGTCGGCTCAGGGATCACCTCCGACACCTCACGCTTTCAGCAAACCCGAGGTTTTCAGTGATCGTTGGGAGAACCTGTGCCGTTGGTGTTCTCACCAGCCAACAGTTCGGACCAACTGTTGAGCTTCAAGGCACGGATGGTCAAATTCCGCAGCACGTCTGCTTCCTGGATGGCCTGGATGGTTGCCAGTTGCTGATCCGTTGGATCTTGACCGAACCGTTCTCGCCCCACTTCCAACAGCAGCCCTCGGGTCGTGCTCACTTGGGCTGCTTGCCGGCCTTCTTCTCGACCTGCTTGTCGGCCTTTTTCCAGAATGGCTTGGTACACAGTTGATTCTTCCATTCCCTCCACTCCTTGCAGCAAGTGGCTGACAACCT
>CAZYKP010000163.1:6331-13788 GCA_964648025.1 uncultured Pirellulales bacterium
CTTCCAACAGCAGCCCTCGGGTCGTGCTCACTTGGGCTGCTTGCCGGCCTTCTTCTCGACCTACTTGTCGGCCTTCTTCTCGACCTGCTTGCCGGCCTTCTTCTCGACCTGCTTGCCGGCCTTCTTCTCGACCTGCTTGTCGCCCTTTTTCCAGAATGGCTTGATACACAGTTGATTCTTCCATTCCCTCCACTCCTTGCAGCAAGTGGCTGACAACCTGTTCATCGTACCGCAAACCAAGCAACACAGCCGTCGCCGTCCAGAGCTCTCGTCTCTGCTGGACATCGGTCATGGCGGCAAAACGCTGGCTGATCTGCCCTATCACCTCAGGCAACTCACTCGCCTGGACCGAGCTGATCGGAGCCAACGGCAACACACTGGTTCCCGCTTGCAACACCTCGTGCACGGGCAACTGCCATACTCGCAGCACCTCGTAACGGAAGCTGATGTAGGCCCCGGATTGATAGGGGAGATGGACTTGATGATGACCGTCCAAGACCGCCAAGTCAGCCTCGGGCCGCAACAGAATCACCATGCTGCTGACGGGTAGGGCATGCCGGTGCTGCAAGAGTGTATTGTACAGGTGAACGCGTGCTGGGAGGGAGGCATCGGTGCTGGATTGGAATTCCACGTGCTGAATGAGCCTCCCGAAGGCTGTTTCCACCAGCAACACCTTGTCAGCATTGGCCGTCACTGTGGAACTATCTGACTCCAGCGTTTGGACCTTCTGAGCGGGAATGTTGAGAAAGTCCGCCCAATCCGACGGATTCAGCTCCAGCAGCGTTTTCAACGTCGCGTCAAACCGCATGCTCACCGGCTGGCCTCCTGTCCAGGCTTCTGGCTTGCTGAAATCCCTGACAGACTCGGCAGGAATTCCCGGGCTAGTCAGCAGTGTGTCAAATACTGTTCATGCAAACACCATGCTAGTCGCCTGGGAAAAGTTTTCAACAACCAAGCCTCAATAACAGGCCAAAGCGATCGATGAACACTGAGGGCCGTTTCCCGGAGCCGCATGTTCGCTGTTGAGGAGTGAGCCCTGTGGTGCGCCCTCCGCTGCGTCTCTGACAAGGAACGCGAACCTGTTCAGACTGCGGCGCTGACCACGTCAGATCGGCCTTGTTGGTCAATCTTCTGGTGATGAGTCGAACGCTCGACGATGCAGGAACTGGTGAAGCCGATCCACGCACGAAGCGCCAAATAGACCACTCCACCGTTGAACATGTGCCAAAGGAAGTGCGTGCCATGGGACCATGCCACGTACTTTCCAACTTCCAAGTCCACAGTTCGCGCGGTCAGGGCCAGCGTAAAAACGCCGGCAGCCGCGACGAGCAGATAAGGCTCGGATCGGGCTCGCCAAGTCCACAACATGCCCAACGTCCACATGGCGACCAACGTCGGCAGGTAGAACAAAGAACCGTTGAGTGGCTTGTGAAAGGGAAACAGGAGAAACGATAAACCAACAATGCCAAGTACAGTGACCGCGGCCGCCCATGCCCTCATCGCCAGCATCTGATGAGTGACAAGCCAGAAAAAGTTCAGCTGAAACAGCGCGATGGGAACGATGTCCAGCCACATCGTGAAATAATTGGGCACTGTATGAAAGAGAAAACTCCCGACACCGATCGTGCCGGCGATCGAGAGCACGCCAATGGTCGTGGGCGAAGTCGCTCGGCGACGGCTGGCAAGCTCCAAGCCCAAGACTGCTGCGATGAGAAACGACGCGTTTGTCAGAGCGTTCAACGGTTCAGCCCAGAACGCCGGATCGCCCCACCGTTCGACGTAGATCCGCAGCAAAGTCGGGGCAGGTGTCAAGATGTCTGCGATCGACAACGCAATCATTGTGGTATTGCCTTTCCTACCTGAGATGTCGGCCACCTCCATCACGGAAGCACAGAACTGGACCCTGCCTCCGCACTCCCCTGAACAGACTCACGCTGATTCGACCCATCCGGGTGAATCTCGACCTGCGATCACCCGCAAACACCCCCGCGCAAACTTCTCAACCCTGAGTCTGACGCCAGTGGCTGTCCGACGGCAGGTAGCTCCAAGATCAGTCTTTACAGGATTGAGGTGGCGGCAAAAACGATCATGGTTTTAGCCAAATTACGCTACTAAGCTGCAGCCGAGTCTTTTCGATTGGCCTTGGGTTTCCCGTGAGCCCCCTTTTTTAGTGGCGAATTACAAAATTAGCAATTTTTTACTAGTATTTGCCTAGCACGAGAATCGGGGCAATCTGGGTGATCACAGTTGCAAAAAACTCGTTCTGTCGAGTCTCGGGCACGAGTTTGAGCTCCTGGACGATATTCAGGATCGTGCCGAGGCCGATCAGGCTCCATGCGGACGCCTGGATGTCTGAGCCTGTGTCTGAACCTGAGGCTGCGTGAATCGACTCCCGATACTGTTGGATTTCAAGTTCAAAGAACTCAGCCCATTGACGATAGAGCCGGGCCAACGCCTCACGGATTTCAGCATCGTCGGTTTCGGCAAGTCCGGAGAAAATCACGCGAGCAAGGCTCTCATCCCCGTAGTGTTGCGCGGCGAATTCGATGAGCTTTTCTGCTCGACGACTCCCACTGCCCGATTTCTCCAGCGCGGCCTCCCACTCCCCTTGTCGTTTCTCAAACAAACTCCGGATGGCTGCCAGAAACATCTCTCGTTTGTCAGACCAGAGCCGGTAAAGAACGTTCTCCCGCACTCCACATCTCTCTGCGAGTTCCGCTGTGGTCGCTCGGCGATAACCGAGTTCGCCAAACGCCCTGGCGATCACAGGGAGTAAGCGTCGTCGCTTCTCTTCAACTTGGCTGGGACGCGGCATGGCTCCTCTTTTCGTAAGCGTCTACTTACATTACACGCTCGCCTACGCGAGTTCAAGCAGAAAACTTTTCAGGCAGTCAGGCTCAATCAGCGGTACTTCGCTTCTTCTCCGCGTTTGGTTTCCACGATTTCCGCGTCCCCTTCGTTTGCAATGCCCAGCAACCTGACCTCCTTTTGCAGAAGGATCATGGCAAGGAGGAACAAGATGGTGAATCCAAGGGCGTGGAGCAAAGCTCAGGGGATCAGACACCACAACTAGCCTAAGGCAACGCCCTAGTGGCGATCGGCCCAGCACCACCAACGCCTGATCACCCCAATCAATCGATGGAGAACTTCAGGGAAAACGCGAGCCCGAATATTTAAGGCGTTGCGTTAGGCTACGATGGGCATGGCTTTCAGCCAAGCAGTCTCGATCGAATGAGGACCCAAACAGACGGCGGCCAACATCAGAGAGCCAGGTCACATCACCGATGCAGACCCATCGAGAAAATGCCGGCCTGAATACCTAAGGCGTTGCCTGAGTGAGCAGCAAAGAAGTCAACGATCCAGTCGCTGTGCGTTACCGTTGGGGGGCGAATCCAGAACGAGCGAATCCAGAACGAGCGAATCCAGAACGAGCGAATCCAGAACGAGCGAATCCAGAAGAAGCAAACTGGTCAACAGTACCGGACTGCTCGCCTCGGTCTTTCGTACGGACAACTGGGACAACGTTGAGGACAAAGTTGGCACAACTGCTCTCAAGCGATTGGAAGAACGCCGATCGCTTGTCCTGGAAATCCAAGCGATCCTTGCCAAGAAAGTCCAGTTCAAACGCGGCAGCGTTGAATTCCAAGCACTTGCCCAGGAGCAAAAAGACCTCGCAGAGAAGCTCAAGGCCCTGTCGCCAAAGCGGAGTTCCCAACCCAAGAGATCAACCTCAGAGGCCGAGGCTGAGGCTCGACAAGCCGGCGTCTGAATAGTTCACTCGTAGAAGCTCGGTTTTCGGGGCTGAACGCCTAGCTTGTCGTAATTGAACCCTGATTTCTTAGGTTGATAGTCGCCGATGATATCGACCGAACTGTCTGGCTGGATGGCCGCTTCGATGCCAAGCCCCCAATAGACGGCGTTGACCGTTAACCGGCGTACCCCGGCGTTCTCGAAATCCTTCGCAGAACCCATTGTGAAGTGAAAGATCCTCGTTGGACGTCCCTGATTGCCCGTCCATGTCTTGGTCCATGCGATGGGAAGCGGTTCTTTGTTCCGGTTCGGTTCAGCATCGCGAGTCAGATCCACCAAGGGCTGTCCCATCACAAGCGCCTGACAACCCTCAGGAAAAGGTGACTTGTCATTGTGACATCGATAGACGTCCGATGGGCCCCAGATATCTTTCACGCCCTTCAAAATCGGGTGCCCTTGGCTTTCAGGGACGATGATGCCTTTCGTCGCTTCGCGGTGCCAACCGCCGTGATGCGACATGAACGCGCCACCCAACATCTCGCGGAGCGAAACCCGGACTCCATCCTTCGTATAACTCTTGCCACCGTAGAAACCGTGGTTGGCTGTTCGCAAAGCGATTAAGGGCTTGCCGGAATCAAAATAGTCGTGGAAGTGCTTCATTTGTTCGTCGGGCAATTGCATCAATCGCGACAACCAAATCACACAATCAGCACTCGCCAGGTGTTTTAGTCCCGGAATGTTGTGGCGTTTCGTCTTGTCTTTCAGCGGTGCGGGCAGAGTGGGATCAACCAAACCTTGTTCATTGACCGAAAACAGCACGGTACAGTGGAAGCCATGATGCGTTGACAGCACCTTGGCCAACATCGGCATCGACTGTTCGCTGCGGTACTCCTGATCGGCAGCGATCAAGACAACATGTTTGCCTTGGCCAGGGCCATCCCCTCCTGGATAGGTCAGCCACAAGTCACTTTGCGGAACGGGATGCGCCTCGACCGATCGGCCACCAGCACGCGGCCTTTGTCGCCCGAGGCTGCTGCGAACAAACGCGACCAAGTTCTCAGACTCAAACCAACCTTTCCACATATTGTGGCCTTGTCCCTCCACGACTTCCAACTCCATCTTGCCACCGAGTTTCCGATATCGCCGGGCAACCAAGGCAGAGTGATCATCCAGCGGAACGACCCGATCTTTGTCGCCGTGAATGTGAAAAATGGGAACCTCTGCATCGGCAAGGCAAGCAAGGCGATCAATGGGATTGTGGTTGCTCAATTCGGCTTGGAGTTGCTCGGCTGTCAGTTGGTAGGCCCCACAAGCACGATCGATGCCGGGATAGCTCGCGATGTTGCAAACCGGATAAATCCCAGCGATACCGGAAACAGCCTGGGGATTCTCCGCCGCCCAGCTGTACAGCATCAGCCCACCCCGGCTCCTGGCCAACAAGCACGGTTTGTCACTAAACTTGCGAGAGTTCGTCAGGTAGTTGTAAAACTCAGTGTACTTCTCTCGTCCGGTCGGGCTGCCGTACGACTCGCCAACGTCGATTCCAGCAATCGCAATGCCGGACTCCAGGAATCGCTGGAACATCCATTGCTCGGCTTCGGCAGGAAGTCCGTTTAGTGTCGGCGCGTACCAAACCCACGGGATGGCCGCTTTTGCATTTCGGGCGTTCTTCGGAAGAATCACAAACGCATCAGAGCCATTTAACTTGAAAGACTCACCACGCAATGGCAGTGTCTTCCGGCTCGCGGTGATTTTGGGGAGTGCGTCTGCCTCTCCCTGATCTCCTAAGGCGAGTTTTTGAATCCAGACGTTCCGGAAGAGAACTTGATTGTGGTGGCCCTGGAACTTGATCGGGCGTGCCGAATGTTCCTCCTTCTTTCCTGCGCCCGTTCTTCCCTTGAGAACGAAATCGTCATGGATGAGTTCCCCATTTTGGTAGACCGTGATTCGAGCGTTTTCGAGTTTCCGCCCGCCCTCAAAACGAGCGGCCCGAAAAGCGATGTCAAAGCTCTGCCATTCTCCGGCCGGTTTGCAGACCAGTTTGTCCGGCTTCTTCATTCCGTAAATGCAGCCACAGTCTCGCTTGTGGTAGTCAGCTTCTGCCACACCGAATGAATTGAGGATTTGCAGCTCGTAGCGCTGCTGAATATAGATCCCGGAATTCCCGTTCTTCTCACGCGGGACATCTCCAGCGTCGTTGACGTTGAACTCCACATGCAAGCGAAAATCTTGATACGCGTCGGGCGTCACGACGCTGTCCCACTTGGGAGAGGCCGTGAGAACTCCATTTGCAAAAGTCCATTGGCATTTGTAGTGCGATTCCGGAACAAGCTTTGAGCCTAAGTCTCCAACCAATTGCTCGGCATCTGCTGGCCTTTGGAAATCGATGATCCCTTGAGTTGAACGAGCGTTCGAGGAGGCTTTCCGATCTGGGGCGACGGTCTGGTCCGCCCTCGCCAGAGAAGAAACCCAAGTGGACAACAACACAACCACGAAAATCGAGATCTTCACGGAAACCCCCTAACATTAAGGTGGAGTGATCAACAGCGCTATTGTCGCGCGTCAATTTGGCGAAATGGGGTGCACAGTTTTTTGTCCTCCGTCTTCGCCCCCGGTCGGTCGACGGGGAACTGGCGAGCGACCGCCGGCCGGCTCCAACGAAGTCAACACAAGATTTCGCGCCGTTTGTCGTGCGCGTCGTCCCTGCTATTTCTACCGAACCAGCACGTCCTTGAAGACGATCTCCCCACCCCAGAACTCAAAAAGGGTCGACCGATTTCTCCGCCACATTCGGGTCCGGCCGAAGGATCACGTCGATAAGCTTGCCGCTCAGATCAGCTGGGATGCTTGCCATGCTGGTGAAGCCCGTTTTCTCTTCTGCCGCCATGGCGACCGATCCTGCATCGTATTCGTTCTCGCCGTCTTTCACGACGAGGGTCAAGACGGTATCGATCGACCTTCGCTCGAAGGCAAGGATGACTTCCACACAAGACTTGCTGCAGCCAGTCTTAAAATGGTTTAGACCGGTCTCAACACGCAGGATCGTCATAGCGCGATTGACAGCGGCCTTCATCGCTGGGTCCCTGTTGATATTGACCGTCGATTGGCCCGCTGGCAGGAACGTCGTCTCCGTCTCAAAGGTGACCTTTCGGGAGGGAAGACGTTGTTCCGCTCTCTTGCCTTCGGGCCGGGGGATTCCAGGATGGCCAAGTCGACCTCGAAGGTGATCTTGTGTTTGTCCGGCTTGATGGTTTGCCACAGTTGTTCCCCGAAGGCATTGGGGTGAGTCGAATATAGGCCACCGTTGTCATGCCTGATTGGTCTTAGCCCCCGGGAAGCTCGACCCGTCCGGCGATGGTTGATCCGATCCTGGTGACCCTGTTTTTCTCTTGAAGCAGGCAAGGTGATGTGCTTGCCCCAGCCTCATCGCAGATCGCGACTCATCCGCTGAACAGGCACACCAGGCAAGCCGATGACGTCTGATGAAAAGCGGCTTCGGGAGACGTTGACGAAATCGCGGCTCGATATGTCGCAATCGGCACCGGAGCAGGCTAGTAGGCCATCCAGCAGATATTGATGGACTGCAAACTCGTTTGAGGCTACCCACACAGGCTGATAGCCACCTCGAACTCTGATTGACGGCCTACTAGACCCTTGTTTCCTAGGATTTTGGCAGTCGGTTGATTTTGGCAGTCGGTTGATTTTGG
>CAZYKP010000164.1:0-13648 GCA_964648025.1 uncultured Pirellulales bacterium
CTCAAGGGGGCAGCCTGAGGCACCACAGCAAGCCCGGATTGCCGAACGAAACGCTTTGCTTCGTCGAAGACTTTTCAGGGAATCAGTAATCCGGAAACTTGACGGCCCCTCCGAGGCGGATCTGATGGAGCGTCCAGATCGTGCGGTCGGTCAATTTTGAGGACTCGCCCGGCGGCAGCAAAGAGAACGTCCGAGGAAATGCGGTGGGCGAACCCAGCCCACTATTTCGCGTCAAGACAGACCTCGAGGCTGAGTTGGGGCCCCCAACGGTTGTTCGAGGGCGATCACGGGTGGGGACTCGAACGATTCCCAGGTTTTGCTCGACGATTTGAATGAAGATCTGCCGATTCGGCAGTCGTTTGGTGAAGCTCAGATATGGCTAGCGACAACAGCAAGTGTGATTTGAACAACGTGCCTAGCGAGTCAGCAGACCTGGCGACCGTCGTTGGCGTGCTGACGCCGGGTGAGAAGCTACACGAATGCCGCATTGGGCGTTTGTTAGCAGCCGGCGGGATGGGCGAAGTGTACTTGGCCGATCACGAAGTGCTCGGTTCGCCGGTGATTATCAAAGTCCTCCGCTCGGATCTGGCTGCCTCGTCAACGTTGGTCGAGCGATTTCGCAGGGAAGTTCAGGCGCTTGCCCGCATCACCCCGCATCCACACATTGTCGCGGCGATGCATGCCAGCCAGCACCAAGGGAAATTGTTTCTGGTCACCGAGTACGTGCAGGGGGTCAATCTCGCCGAACTGGTCCGAGGAAACGGCCCACTGCCGGTGGCGTTGGCCTGCGACGTGATTCGCCAGACTGCAGGTGGATTGTTGCACGCACACACCCACGGGATCATCCATCGCGACATCAAGCCATCGAACCTGATGATGGCCCAGGATCAGACCGTGAAAATCCTCGACTTCGGCCTGGCTCGGGTGCTCGACGATCAGCAACGCGAGCCCGGGGAAGAACTCACACAACCAGGCTCCCCAATGGGCACCTTCGATTACGCAGCCCCTGAGCAGCTGGCCTGCCCGACCAGCGCCGACGCCCGGAGCGACCTATATAGTCTGGGCTGTACCTTTTACTACCTGCTGACCGGCAGTGCCCCGTTCGGGGATCGCAAGCGATTGGACAAAATTGCGGCACATGCCAAGGAGACGCCATCACCGATTCGTGCGTTTCGGGACGACGTTCCCGAGGGACTGGAACGAATTGTGGCACGGTTGATGGAAAAACACCCGGACCGACGTTTCCAAAACGCGGAGGAGTTGATCAGCGCTTTGAATTCGCTTGGCCCCGAGCCCACGCAGCTGAGTTCCGCTGGCGAGGATCGTGCAGCGTCGCGGGTTGCCTTGCCCTCATCGCGGATGGTTTGGGTCGGCCTGGTGGCGATCGGACTTGTCGTTGTCGCGCTGATCGGTGGATGGACGGCCTTCGCATTACGCACTCCGGCTGCACAACCAGCAGAACTGAGGAGGTGCCAGATCTCAGTTCTTGACCAGAGCGGCTCGGAAATCAAACAACTGGTCGTTGAAGGCGATGATCATCGAGTCGTGTCAGTTGTGCGGGTCAAAACGGATCACTCACTCGAACTGAAGGTAGGCTGGCAACAGCCAACTTACTGCTACGTGGTCGCCTCAGACGGACGTTCACTGAAGGCGGTCAGTGTGGGGGGAGTGCAAGTTGATGGTTGTTACGAGCTTCCGTCTGAGGCGTTGGTGAAGCTGGCCGAGCGTGGTGGACTCCACTGGCTGGTGGTCATCGGTGGAACGCTGCCGCCTGAGGATGCGCAACCGTTTCTGGAGAGCCATTTTCGTGATGTGGTTTCTCCGATTCATTTATTGTCCTCAGGGCTGGTGGCTTCCGAGCCGGCACCGCAGCCTGGGTTGCCGCTGGCCCCCCGCGGCAGGCCGATTGGCAAGTTGCTCCGCAGAGAATTGGGGGGGAGGGCTGATGAATTGGCACGCCGGGCTGCAGTTGAACTTGCGAAACGCGCCACGGTCCCTTGGGTCGACACCCTGCCGTGGCCTCGGGGATATCCACTGATCAACAACGGTCTCCCGGAAGGGTTGAAGTGCCTGATGGTCGTCGTGATGCACGTCCAGCCCTGAGCCCAACCTCACCTTCGTCCAGCAATCCGGGCTTCCGGTGGTGCCTCAGGCTGACCCCTTGAGGTCATCACAAACAAGGGCAGACGGTCACCCTAAGTCGAAAACCTCTCCGAAAGTCAGTTGTTGGAATGTCCCAGATGTGGCCGTTGCCCAGCCATCTGTTGCCGCATGGACCTGTTAACGGCCCTGGTTGGAACTCTGCCACAATCCGGAACAGTTGAAGGAGAACACGCAGAAGCAGTCCTAAACACGACAGGGCACAGGCCAAAGAATCCGGCCTTCGGTTTTTCTTGTCTCCTTTTCTTGCCTTGGGGACAACAAGTCTCAGACGGGTCGGCGAGTTTCGCTCCCAGCCACTCGGACGCACCTGGGGAGCATCCACAATCCATGACGAAGGAAAGCCTGATGCTGAACCGTATCGGTCATCTCTTGCTTGCCGTTTTCGTGACGTACGCAACGAATTCGGCGTTGGCGAACGCAGCGACGCCGACGTTTTCAGACGATGTTGCCAAGATCATCTTCAACAAGTGCACAACTTGCCATCGCCCTCATTCCTCCGGTCCGTTTTCGCTGATGACCTATAAAGATGTTCAGAAGCGTGCCGAGACGATCAAAGCCGTGCTGGAGACTGGCTACATGCCGCCCTGGAAACCGGTCGATCATGGGATTGCCTTTGCCAATGACCGCAGCCTGTCCGATCAGGAGGAAAGGACGATCAAGAGCTGGATCGATGCGGGCTGCCCCCCAGGAGATGGGAGCAAGATACCGACCCCGCCGGGGTTGTCCAACGGCTGGGCTTTGGGCAAGCCGGATCTGGTTGTGAAAATGCAGGGAAAGTATCAGGTTCCCGCAGACGGTCCCGATATTTACCGTTCGTTTGTGTTCCCGCTTGATTTGCCGGAAGACAAATGGGTGAAGGCTGTCGAGCTGCGTCCCCGCGCGACCTCATCAGTGCATCATGCGATCTTCTTTTTGGACCCAGCGGGCAACGCCCGCAAGCTGGATGGTGCCGATGGCAAGACGGGGATCTCCGGCATGGGGTTCCTCACGAACTTTGGCAGTCAAGCCCAAAGAAACCAGTCGGCCCGGGACACCCAAGCAACACAATCGGGCGGGGGGCTATTTCACTTTCTCCGTCGTGCGGCCGCTCGATCCCGTTCGAGCGAAGATGAACCGTTTCGTGTGTACAATGCTCTGACTCGAACTCTGGGAGGTTACGTTCCCGGTTCCACGCCAAATCTGCTGCCAGGTGAGTTAGCGTTGCCGTTGCCGCGGGGAAGCGACATCGTGATGCAAACGCATTTTCATCCCTCTGGCAAATCTGAGACCGAAGAAGCAGAACTGGCACTGTACTTTGCAGAAAACCCGCCCTCGCGGGAGCTGATTCCGATCATGGTCCCGGCGATGTTTGGATTTGCAGCCGAGATCAAGATTCCGCCTGGCGAGAAGAACTTTCGGATTACCGATTCCATCACCCTTCCAGTCGACACGCAGGCAATCGGCGTTGCCGGCCACGCTCACTATGTTTGTCGGGAAATGAAGCTGATCGCCAAACTGCCAAGCGGTCAGCAGACAATCTTGCTGCACATCGACGATTGGGATTTGGACTGGCAAGACCAGTATCTCTTTGCAAAACCGGTGGATCTGCCGGCGGGCACCGTGCTGACTTCCGAGCTCATCTACGACAATTCGGCGGACAATCCCGAAAACCCGCACGATCCGCCCAAGGAGATCCGCTGGGGGCGAGGATCGACCGATGAAATGGGCAGTCTGACGCTCAGGACTGTCGCCAAGAACCGAGGGGAAAGTTCTGAGCTCCGGGCAGCCGTTCGGGAGTATTTCAAGAAGTCGATTGTCAATCGCGACGGTTCTGAGTTAGCTCGCATGATGATGCAGCTTGATGACGACCACGACGGAAAACTCCAACGGTCCGAAGCGCCGCCAAGGCTGACAAATCAACTGTTTCAATTGATCGATGCCAACAAAGACGGCGCACTGACCGAGCCGGAGCTGGTGAGAGTTTTGAAACTCCGTGACCAATTCCTTCGCGCCAGGAATTAACCGATCCGTCACAGCATCCAAGGCCTCTTGGGCAACCGAGTTGATCGATGAGGCAACCGAGTTGATGAGTGGGGCAACTGGTTCGGATTTCTGGCCCCAACGATCACCCTGGCGGGACAACGAGAAACCTTGAGGCCCGTCGGCGATACCTGCGGTTGCCAATGACTGACACATCGACATTTCAGCCTGAAAAGCTACAACCCGCGAAACGTCAGCTTGCAAAACTTCAGCTTGCGGAGGTCACTCAAGCAATGACCCGAATCGTGTCCCTGTTTCTGATGATCGTGGTGTTGACCTCAGCGACGGTCACCCAAACGCTGTCGAAAGAGCCGGAGGCTTGGTGGCAGTTAACGGATGTCCAGAAGAGAACCCACAAGCCGTTTGATGATCAATCAACTCGGGGTATCGTCTTAGTCTTTATATCCACGGATTGTCCCATTGCGAATTCCTATCAACCGCTCCTTCAGCGTTTGGCCAGCAAGCATAGTCAGAATGGCATCCGGATGTTCATGATTCACCCGAATCCCGATCTGACTGTCGCTCAGGCTCGCACACACGCCAGCGAGTTCGAGATCAAGGTGCCGGTTGTCATTGATGCGGATCAGTCGATTGCACGGGGAGTCGGCGCGACGGTCACTCCGCAGGCATTTGTGTTCGTTCGCGACGAGAAAACGCCGGCCTATCAAGGTCGGATCGACAATCTCTATGCGGCCTATGGCAAGAAACGTCGCGTCGCCACCAGCCATGAACTGGCCGATGCGCTGGAGGCTGTTGAGGCGGGACGCCCTGTGAAGATTTCCAAGACCAAGCCCTTGGGTTGCTTTATCTCTTATGAGAAATCAACCCAAGAGGAACACCAAACCCACGATCGGTAGTGCTTTTCGTCACCGTTGACAGAGTACGTAGTGAGGCAAGCAAGAGGGTGCCTTGCGTGATCTGCCTGTCAATCACGCAGAGGCAATTTTGTGGCAAAGGCTCACCCGGTTGGCCCCAGAACGACCCAATGCAGCAACATCCGGGACGGTCCAAGGGTTGAAGAGGCGGGAAAGATGGCGACCAGGCCCAGCGCGATTGGCAACGGTTCGGGTCTCCGTGAATCGGCCTCAGCCCGAAACGATTCTACGCTTCAAGAGTTGTTGTGAGGAGTTTTCCATCATGTCGGCCTTCAAGTCGGCAACAGCAACTCCGACCATGTTGGCCCAGATCGATCACGTTGTTCAACGCAACCGGCAACGATGCACGCCTGTGGATGTGTGAACTCATCCCCAGGCGAGCGAGATGGTCTCCGGCATCTCATCACCGCCCGGAGAGCCTCGTCGATTGTCAAGGAAAGATTGTCGGATGTCCCGAAAGAAGGGGTAGACCTTTGCAGTTGAGGGTAACAACGACGTCAACTACAAAGTAGTCGTTTTTGCAGGATTGTTGCTCTGCTGCTTCGCTATCCTCGTGGTGGAAATGACCAAGCGACTTGAGCCGCAGGTGACCATTGAAAAACTGGTAGCCCTTGGCATGGGCTGTAGTTTCCTTGTGGTCTGCGTTGTTGCCGCCTGGATCCGCGGCGTGTCGCCAGCCAGCCTGACGACGGTTGTTGGGGTCCTCGTGCTGGTTGTGGCCGGGTCGCTTGGGCTGATCTGGTTCGACGACGTCGTGGGGAATCGTGTGGGTCTGAAGAGCGGCCTTGTCAGTAAGACAAGGTCAGGATTTTTGCTCCGACTGATGGGCTGGCTTTTCCTTTTCGGAATCATCGGCACGAGTCTGGATCGAGCCGTTTTCGGCCCTGTGGGTGCGGGCTGACAAAACTCCGAATCAGGCGTATGGTCGCGGACTCCGGTCACAACGACAGTCCGGCGAACTCGAATCACCAAGGTGAGCACGCCGAGATCGCGATTTGTCATCGTCAGAACCAGAAGGAAGTCAGTTGCGGAGCTTGGCAACGTTCGACCTCCGACGTCAGCCACCGATTTTCCTGACCCTCACTCCTTCGAATGGTCTTTGGCTCCGCGGAGAATTCGTTGGATCAGTTTGCGGTCTTGCTCGGCTGGCAGGCGCGGAAGGTTGTCCAGTCCGTCGACCCGAGCCGCGAGCCGAAGAAGGCTGAGACTCCGCTCGGTAAGCCGCCGACGGGCCGAAAACAGCAGGTCGAGCGTGGCAAGGCCTGCATCATAGGCGTTTTCAACAGACTGAACTTCCTCCCAACCCCAGGCGACGGCGGTCTGAGTCTGGAGCCATTCCCCTCTGAGATCACCGGTGGCCCGACAGTAAGCGACGCGAGCTTCTGCTAAGGCAACGCCCGTCAACGCGAGTTGGTCAAGCTCGCCTCCCTCACGTCCCTCTTGGTACAGGTTATGAACGCGGATGTGCGTCGCAGCCTCTAAGTCGACCAGTCTGGCCAGCACGACCAACGCTTGCACAGGCGTTGCCGGACGATCTTCTTGCAAACGGGCGATCACCGCTGCTGCTCGCTGAGCGCGGCAGGCAAGAATGTCTGCCAGTGGGGCGGATCGGCTCTTGAGATTCTGTTCCAAGGCCTCAAGCCTCTTCACATAAGCCTTGGCCAGTTCCAATCGCTGTTGGGCCGCCTGGACGCCATCCAATTCTGCTTGATGCTCTTGGGCGAGACTGGCCAGAAACACCACCGCTTCGCTCTGTCCGCTCGATTTTCGCTCCAAATGCTCTCGACGCTGCTTGGTCACCTGAAGCCTGTGTTCCCGCCACTGGGCAAGGGCCCGATGGTGAGCCTCCAGCGATTTGCGGTCCTCTTCCACCGCAAGCTTCGGAACTTTCTGAAGCGCCCGTGGATGCGACCGGTCTGGTTCGATGTGAGGCTCCAGCCTGTGGTCCCGAGGACCCTCTCCCGCCGGTTGCTGCCTCTTGAGGACGTTGCCATCGGAGGGAATGGGTGGCGGCTGCAGGGCTTTCACCTCGACGCCAGGTGCGTGAGAAACATACGCCGAAACGAAGACCAAGGTGAGGACAGATCGGACTGCGTGGATTCCGCACATTGGCATCTTCCGTCTGGACAAAGGTTTCGATGAGGATCGCCACTCACATCAGGGCCCGTCCAAGGGCGGTTCAGCTGGCAGCGGTGTTGGGGCTACGCGGTCCTTCCGGTGATTCCGCGAGCCCATCGGATGAACCTTCCCTTGAAGCACCTGATCAACGATCCGGCGATCGATGGGGTTCGGCGGTTTGGGGAGGTTCTCCAAGCCTTCGACGCGAACAGCCAACCGAAGGAGATCTCGCTTGGTCACTGCAAGGGAAGCTTGGGCACGGAGAACCACCGGCATTAAGACCCCGCCCTCCGTATAGACGTCCCCCAGCTTTTCGACAGCTCTGGCTGACCAAACAACCGCGATCTGGCGGTAAAGCCACTCCTTCGGCAGATCTCCTACGCTCTGGTAGTAGGTCGCCAGGGCTTCGGCAAGCGTAGCTCCGGCGAGCGCATGCTGGTACGAAGAGCCCCCGTGACCACCCAATCGGAATTTCATGCTGACTATGGCGAACACCTGATGACGCTGCCGAACCAACGATTCCAAGGCAGCCAATTCTTGAGGGAGGGTTTCCGGGCGTTGCTCCTTCAGGAGGGTGATCTGCGTATCGGCTAGCTCCGCCTGGCAGGCCGCGAGATCGGCCTGAGCAGAAGGATCACCGCCAGCGGCCAGTCTCTCCTGCTGTATCCGCGCCGCCATCTCGTTCAATCGCAAGACGTAATGCTTTGCCACGTCGAGCCGTCTGCTGAACTTGACCTCTCGGGCCAAGGCAGCCTGGCGCTCCCGGGCGAGGATTTCCAGGTGTCGCTCGGTCTTACTGAAACCGGTGGCTGGGTTGTTGTTCCAAAGCTGGCGGTGTTCTTGCAGCTTGGCCAGACGTTGTGCTCGCCACTTCGCAAGCACTTGACGATGGGCCGCCACCTGCTTTCGGTAATCTTCAAACGAAGGCCCCTCGAGGGCGAACTCGCCATCGTCGGTTGTGCCCACACCGGGAATCTGTGGTGCTGTTGGCAGGTCTTCTTCTCGTTTTGGCAGGTCTGCAGGAGGTGGGCTTGCCGTCGCCGGGAAACCGGGTGCTGTTGGCAGGTCTTCTTCTCGTTTTGGCAGGTCTTCTTCTCGTTCTTCACAGGACCCAGGAGTGGGAGCTAGGAAGACGAGGCCGCCAAGGGCCAACGTCACAGTGGCTCTGAGTATCAATTGCATCGTTTCTCTTCCAAAACGGACGAGGTTGTCAGCGGTTGTCGATGTTCGCCAACTGTTAGTTGGTCAGATACGACTACGCTGATTGCCACGCCTCAGTGGCGATCATGTTCGAGGGGCCTGGAAGTCCTGCAACCGAGGCCGCTTTGTGGCGATTTGAGTCTTTCAACCGGCACACGAAGCTGGCCCGCAAGACAACCAGGCCCGATTGATTTTCGGGAAAGGATGCGACCGGACTCGGCCGAGATGCCTTCTGTCAAGGCTACCGTCCGCGATCGCAAACTGACCTGCAGCTTAAGACACAGAAGTTCAGCAACTTGAACTCCCTTGACGAGCTCGTCTCCCAACGGCCAGGACAAGCAGGCCTAGCAAGGACAAGCCACTGGCAGGTTCTGGGATGAGAGCTGCCGCAGCGGCACTGGCGATCAAGGCGTGCCCTTCTGTCGTGGGATGAACCAGATCGACAAACAGATAGTCCTCGGGGTCCGGGACGACAGAATCGGATGCGGGAAATCCAAACAGCGGACTGAACGGATCGTCCACGATATCGAAAGCGGTGTCAGTCACGTTGGTCAAGCCAAAATCCGCGGGATTGGCAATGATCTCCGAAATGCCCGTCTCGAGATCAACCTCAATAATCTCGACCCCCAATCCTTGGCGGAGCGACTCCAGGGCCGCCGCTAAGAGTACGTTGTGTGTTGAGGTGAGAAAATTCAGCCCGTCAGGATCGGTGAGAGGTCCCAAGGGAGTCGCGCCAAGCAACGGGAGATTCGGAACCAGAAATCGTTCGGCACCATCGGCATGGAGAGTTGTGATCATATTTGAGATGTTGGCCACAGCCACAGTGGGGTCCGTTTGACCGAAGATGTAATCGTTGGACCCTCCAAAGATCACAAACAGGTCGTCGGCCTGGGACGGTGGGTTGGTCGCTAGATAGGTCTGCACTTGGGCCTGCATGTCGGGCACGCCCGGAAACGGCGAGGGTGGAGAGAGAGGCGGTGGCCCGCTGATGGCTCCAATGAAAGAGAAGTTTGTTCCTCCTGCGAGAGAGGGCACAGGAGGAGCTTCTCCCAAAATGGTAGCAAGTTGCTCAACCCAGATCTCTCCGTTGGATGCTTTGCCTCCCACGTAGGGCGGTGTTGCGAACCGGGAGGTCGGCTCCGGAGAGAAGACAGGGCCAGCCGTTTGGCCGGTGGCGAGAAAGAGATTTCCGGTGTCTGTGAGGCTGTCGCCAAAATAGAAGATCGCCGCATTCGCTTCGGAGAGTGGGAGCAGAACGACTGCAGCCAGGAGTAGGTTGATACGGGTCATGGAGGTTTTCCTTTGCTCAATCAGAGGGCGAGTTTTGGGCCGTAGGTGAGATTGACAGTGAACATCCGCATCGCGAGGGCTCAATGGTCTGGGTTGGTGGAATTGACTAAAATAAGGTACTGTAGCCGACTTGGGTAGTAGGTCACCGTCGAGGTGCTGTCCCGTTCACCTTCTTTCTGGGATGAAGTGCAGGAATTCGGCTGAGGGTTACTGATTCCCTGAAAAGTCTTCGACGAAGCAGGCACCTTCGTCCGGCAATCCGAGCTTCCGTTGGTCACCCCGGAGTCGAAAACTGATCCAAAGGTCAGTCGGTGTTGTTGTTCCTGTTCTCCGTTGAAACGAGGTGTTGGCAACCGGCATTCATCGAGACACTAAGACCACACCGCGATTGAGGCAGCGAACCCGCCAGGAGGAAAGGAAAGATTTCAGAAGAACAGCCGCGACCACTGAAGGAGGCCAAGTTTCGATGCGGATGCCTGTCTCACAAATAGGAGAGGGACCCCTGAACACTGCACGGCAAAGGGGATGATCGAGCCGATCACCGCCGACATTTCATCAGCCAGGAGAGTAGCCAGGCCGGTCGGGTCCAGAACTGCCAGAATACGGCAACTGACCTCGGCGATTCCATGGAGAGACAGCTTCCTCGAAGATGAAGGCGCGGGTCAGCGCACGCTACGACCAGCTCTTCCAAGACGGAATGGCAGCGCAAAGAATTTGGATCTCATGAAGATCAGGAAAGAAGCAACGCCATGAACTTGGAAAAGGGCTAGGCTCTGTCTCAACACACGCTCTTTGGCCAGAGGGCGCGATGGGCCAGAGGGCGCGATGGGCCAGAGGGCGAGATGGGCGAGTTGTTGACCAGGAGGGCGAAACAGGCGAATCCCATACTCAGACGTATCTGACACGAGATTCGTCGATGACGCCGCCAGCGGCTCGATCCAGCCGCACGGAGCCAGATTGGTGTTTTCAGACAGAGCCTCGCCAGGAAGGTGTGCGAGAAGATCTGTCCCAAGGAATTCAGGAGTCGGGGACGCCGATGCGGACAAAGCTGTCTCGAATGGTTGATCCGGTGGGGACCTGAAACGTGTGCCGGTTCTGACCGGCAGGGATGTCCTCGCTGTGCGTTTTGAGTTGACCCTCTTCGAACCAGCCACAGGTGACGGTCAGTTTCTGGGGATCGGGGGTTGCATAAACTCCGTACAGCTTGGCATCGATGAGGCCGGTGTTCCGCCCTCCTCCGTACAACGTGACCCGGACGAGTGCGGAGCGAATGGGACCGGGAGCCTTGGAGGCCGCTTGGCTCAAGTCTCCCGTCCCGTAGACCCAGCCACTGGAATACTCGTTCTCTGTCGAGACCTTGAAGTCTGCAAAACTCTTCCAAGTCTTGCCCTCGTCGATGGAGACTTCTAACTGATAGCGGGAGTTCGGTGGTGTCGGGACCCCGATGAGATACCGCACGCCCGCTGACACACTCTGCAAGCTGCCTCCGGATGAGGGAACGCGGATTCGAAAGACGATCTGGCCTGGTTTGTTGTCGGTGACCCGGTAGGCCAGCCGTTGTGTTGGGCTCCTGGGTGTGTACCGAATGTTGTCTCCGCGGAAGCGCACGTGTTCAAATGCATTGGGCTCAGCGAGACTCCAATTGGGAAGCACCGAAACAACCGCCCGGTTTCCGGCGCGGTAGGTGACTGTGCATCCGTTGGGCGTGAGACGTGGGTAGATCGGTTGAGCGACCTGTGTTGTGGTGGTGAAGGTGACCGCGTCAAGCCCGGAATCCCCTTGCAGCGTGAACCGCAGTTGCCAGCCATAACGCCCCTTGACCTGCTCGGTCAGATCGAGGCGGAAGGAGCCGGCGGCGAGAGTTTGCGTAGGCAGCCAAGTTTGGCCACCATCGTTGGAGAGCTCGCACCGGACACTCCCGACAGCACGACCGGTGAGGATCAATCCATCGGTCGCGCGATTCGTCATTGAGTCGGTGTCATCGACCGGATCGCCGCAGATCACATACGGGGAGAAGTGGCCGAAGGTCACCGTCGCGGGTTCGCCATCTTGGCTTTTTAAACGAGGGGAAGAGGCAGCCACCGCCAGTTGTCCCGTGACCGTCGAGGCACTCAGGAGGAATTCTCGGTTGGCCAGATTCGGCGTGAATTCGAAAACTCCGTTGCAGTAACTGGCGTTGCCACGACAATTGGCTTTTTCACCCACGTGGCGGACGCTTCCGATATTCACGAAGGTGTCACTGCGGAAGGGGCCTCCTTCTTGGATATGCCAAAACCGACGTTGACTGGGGCCGCCGAAATGGTCACGGTCGAAATAGCGAGTGAACGTTTCACCCGAACGGAGATGTACAATCCCAGGGTGAGCCGCGTAACCACAATTGTACATCGAGTACCAACCGCTTGCGGACTTTTCGGCAACCTGCTTCCAGCCTCTCTTCATGAACCGGTTGTTCCTGGGCCAGGCAAAAGGGTAAGAGGGGATATCGCCGACACGGTTGTCCAGAACTTTGAGATTTCGACAGATATCCTCATATCCTGCCACCACGCCATCGTCGCGAAAGACAAGTCCAGCCAAATCCGTGTCAAAGGCATGCCAACTATTGTCGTAGAAGACCTCGCTATTGATATGCTTGGGAAACGCTCTCCGTCGGGCTTCCATCCCCAGGGCGTGCCAGTAGGGTTCGTTCCATGCGTGGACCGTTCCGCAGAGCCCGTAGCTATAGGAAAACCGCGCTCGGTTTGCATCAAACACAAACTGATCGTCGTGAAACTTTGTGTTGGGGATTAAGCCAGGAACATTCCACTCCTGAGGGCTTTTGAGATGAAACTGGTGGGCTAGAATCCATCGAAAGAGTGCGATGGCTTTGTCTTGATCGGTCTTGTGCCCTTTCGTGGCATGTTCGACGCAGCTTTCGATCGTTTGAAATCGACCTTCGCCAGGATAGTGTTGGTGGTCTGTCTCGATCGTTGGGTCGCCAACACCACAGACAGCCGGTCGAGCCGCCACCAGAGAGACAACAGTCAGCAGCAAGAGGGACCAATTCGGGAAGGGCTGGCGGTGAATCATCGTCCCTTTCTCGGGTGAGACCTAAGGTTATGGCATGCACGGGTGGTCTGGGAAGCGGCGTGACCACAGCGAACAATGGTACCAAGCGGGGAAGGGTGGTCAACTCACTCAGTGGATGAGCGGCGAGGCAAACGGAGAAGTTCTTGGGTCAAAGATTTATTCATCGATTGACTGGCACCGGTTGCTGATTGCCTGTCAGAGCACGGGTTGTCGGAGATGGTACCCTAGCCTACTGCGGCAAACAACCGAGACCGCTGCTTCAACCTGCTGATCAGGGTGGCCGAGCTAAGCCGTTGAGTTCTGCCACAAGAGCGCTCTCAACTCTCCCTGCCAGCCCAGGGCCCTAGGAGACACACCGATGAAAAAGAGTCTCGCTGTCGTCACGATCCTGTGGCTCGCTCTGTTAGGGTTTTTCCTCGTGGGGTTTTCCGTGGTTTGTGGCTGGGTGCTCTCCTTCATTCTGGGTTGGTATTTCGCATTGCTGACTGGAGCACCGCGTCGAGCGTTCGTCCTGGATGCGCTCGCAACCTGGATTCTCTGCATCATTCAAGGGGCCGTCTGTGCTCACGCTGAGCAGATCATTCTGATCAAAATGGGGCCGGAGCCCCACGGACCTGGTTGGGGTTGAGGTCCGGTGCCTTGGGCGCTGTCGGTCAGCGTGATCGTCGGTCTGATAGGAGGCTTAATTCTGGGAGGCGTCGCAGCTGGTACCTTAGACAAGCGTATCAAAAGAGGCTGTGGGCCGACACTCTCCGGTACCAACAGAATCATCCTGCTTGCCGGGCTCGCCGCGCTGGCACCCTTCATACCTGTTGTGAGCGCCGGAGTCCTGGCCATGGTGTTCGTTTGGCGGGGCCCCTGGGCCAGTGCTTTGAAGCTGTCAGTGGAGTGACAGCACAATAGGTGCTAGCAGTGAG
>CAZYKP010000165.1:0-13589 GCA_964648025.1 uncultured Pirellulales bacterium
CCCTAAACTGTCAGCCAAGTCGATTTAATCGCTATTAATCAACAGGCTGCTAGCTCCGCAACGGGAGAATACGAAAAGGTCAACTGGATATCCACGGAACATAATCTTACCCTTGCGGTAGCGTTTCATCGACTTGCCTTAGCTGCTGAACGGCAACAGAGAGATTCGGGCTTCTGGCGACAGGCGTGCGCAGACGCCCAAGGGTTTGTCGCCTGGGCTGCACGGCAGCGGACAGCGGAACGCAACAATCAAGGCTTCATCGCGACCGGGGGTTGGATCACCGAGTCCGGGATCAGGGCACTGCCGGGAGTGCGAGCCGTAACTCCCCAAACTTGGTCGATTTTAGCATTTCAGGACACTCCACTTGAAGTTCCTTTCATCGAAGAGGCTCAAGCTGGCTTTCGCTCGGCGCTCCGTGGCTGTCGAATAGTGCAGACGGACGGTCTCGTCGGCTATACCTACAGCGATCCAGAAGGACCAAGTATTGGTAGCACCGATAAGCAGGATCTCGGAGACGGTCGGATGGCGATCTGGCCGGCGGGAACCAGTCAAGTCGCGCTGGCCCTGCTGAAGACAGGCGAGCAACTGATCGATAAAAGACCCGATACCGCCCGCTCTAAAACTCGTGGGTTAGACCTGTTGAGAGTCAGTCCTAGCTCGCAAAACGTCGATAGAGCCGCGACGCTAGAGTCCCACAAGTCGGTTCTGCTGGCCCTTCGGCAATTGAAGTTAACGGCACGAACGGGTGCGAAAGAGTGTAAGGGGATGCCAGGGGCCTACCCCGAACTCGTGACAAAGACATTCGGTGAGGGAACGTTGATTGACACATATTACAACGTGCCGAACATTGGCGCAACGGCGTGGTGGATCATGGCGGAATTCCAGTGGAACCCTTTCTGGGGTACACCCATCGGTCGCGAGAAAGGGGCTTGGTGACCTTCCAGGCTGTCCCAAGCGATGGTCGCTCGGGCCAGTGGGCACGAACCAATCCTTAACATGCGACGGCGAAATACGTCTGGATGAACGTCGCATAAGTACCCCGCCGTTAGCGACAAACACACACCAGTAGGGTCACCGGTTATGGAGGAGACCAAGAGGGTTGGCGTGCTATTGTGCGTCGCACTGTTGTTTGGATCGGGAGCGATGTCCCAGCAACCCGCTGCATCTGAGCGGATCAATCCTTTCGGATGTCTCGACGCAGCGCAACGCGTCGGAGATGTCATGTCGCTGGACGAAATTCGCCAAATCGTGGCATCAAAGGTGGATGAACTCGACCCCAGCGGTTGGCCTGGAGGCAATCCACCTGTGAGGCCCTGCGCGTACCTGTTTGTCGCGGAACTCATGAAGAGAACCGGCGATTATCGTGCATGGAGGTACTACCGGCTCGCCATTGCAACGGGACCCAAGGAACCCGCGTTCGACCTCTTTCTGGCTGAGTATCTCCGAGTGTTCCGTGGTGCAGGACGCCCCCAGTTTCCTCAGGCGGAGTTTCATTACTTTCAAGCCCGTGCGAAACTGCTTCGGCTCAAATCCCGGGAAGAATGGGATGAGGAAACGCGACGCCGTGTTGACCGGGGACTCGTCGCACTCTATCAGCGAGATGGTCTGGCCCTTCAGTTGCGTAATCCACGGGGCATGTGGCCGTTTGTCTATCGAACGAAGCCTTACATCTTCTTTGGCTCGGTCAACACATATGGTATCGCTCCTGTGGACATACCAGAGATCGATGAGGTTCGGGACTTCACCTCCGAAGCGCTGTTCAGCTCCAGCGGGATTCGATTAAACCGACCGCTAACATCGGCAGAGCTCGCGGGGATCGCCCGAGCAAAGCACCAGTTCGAGACACTCAACACCATTCGGTTCCGCCCCGGAGCCCTTCCTGTCCTTGATCTGTCCTATCGATATGACACGATCAACGACGGTCAGATCACACAATTCTTTGATCCCACAGTATTCAACCGTGTGGGAGTTGAGGAATTTGGGTTGGCCCTATCCGGTCCTTGGACGACTTCGGTCCCTGATCTCGACTTTTACGGCAAGGCGCAGTACCAACGGATTCGGCGTGTCGGGGTGGTGGAGTTTCTTCCTCAAACACTAGAACACATTGATCATCTTGAGTTGAGTGGTGCGGTAGCACGTTTCATTGGTCCCGACAAGCTCGTCGCAGAAGGGGTCTTTGTCTATCAGGATATTGAACCTGATGTCCCCTCCCCGCCAACGCGCAATCGGATCATTGCGGGTGGCACACTCACCTACTTCTTGTTCCGGCAGGGATTAGGTCGAGGAGGAGATCAAGTCAATCCATACGATGCCAGATTCGACCCCCGTGGGATTGAATTCTTCGGGGGTTATTTATACGACCGTGAGGCGTTTGGAGATGTCGGGGTTACCAAGCAGGATTACTTCGCGGGAGTGGCGGCGCGGGGTATAGTCCTGCAACGCTGGCGACCTTGGGTCAAATCTTTTGACTTCACTGGTCAGGGAACAATCTTTGAATCGGATGTCGAAGGAGATGCGTCGCAGAGCAATGCACAGTATCGGACGACTGTGGTCGTTCTTGCCCGGATCAAGGACGAAAATGAACTGCCCGAAGAAGACGAAGACCTCGGCCGGCTTTATCCAGCGTTCTTCCACATTGTGATCCCATTCAAGCACGATCTGCGAGTCAGCGGGATTAGCGCCTTCGAGAATTACTCGATCGGGGTGCAAGCAAACGCCAAGTTCTATTCAACCACGTTAAATGGGACAACCTTTCTTACCTCGGTTGGCTATACCCACCAACACTTTTACCGGGTGCACAGCAACTTGCATTGGCTCATTGCAACTATAAGTATGGGTTTTTAATGAACCCCCGGCGGATTTACTGCTTCAGAGACAAGTTTTCGACGGATGGAAGGTGGAAGTGCTGGCTGTCCGGGCTTCCGTCCTCAGTCAGTCGGATACTTATCTGAGCCTCAGTAGTCTGAGGGAGGTGCTACCATACCGACTTGCCCCTCGCCCAGACCGGACAACGTGGACCTGGGTCACACCTCGCTGTACAATCCGTGGAGCGTCGATCCCCAAGTTGTTGCGCAAATCCTGAACTGTGACTGTCAAGCATTTGCGCCTCCCTGGGACCACATTACCAGCCCACCGCCGACTCGTGGAAGTCGGAGCGTCTGACGGCTCGATGGAGCACGCCACAATGTGCCGAACGACAGCGGCTTTGATCTTGATGATCGCGATATTGGCAACAAGCTCTTGGTGCTGGGCACAAAAGTTCAATTACGGTCCCTACCGAGACGGAGAGAGCCCGAAGTCGCAAGTCTATCCTCTTCCCTCCGCCCTTGAACAGGATATCGAATTCCTTGCGGGCTGGTGTTCCGGTATTCGAACTTACTCAGTTGCTAACACACACTTCCTTATCCCTGAAATCTGCGAACAATATCAACTCAAGTGTTGTCCCGGAGCTTGGATTGGCAAATCACACGCCGAAAACGAACTCGAGATTGAACTCCTCACCCGCATTGCCAAGAAAAAGTTAGAGTGTGTTGATACTGTGATTGTAGGCAATGAAGTGCTGTACAGGAAAGATATTCCACCTGCACAGCTCAGGGCCTATGTCACGCGTGTGAAAGAGGCAGTAAAGGTTCGGGTAGCAGTGGCAGATACTTGGTTTGCATGGTTAGGACGCGAGACACCCCACAGTACAGAAGGGGAACCCTCTGCTGAGGTGTTGGCGATTGCGACCGAAGCAGACGTTATGATGGTGCAAATCTATGCGTACTGGGATGGCATTCCCATTGAGCAGGCTCCACAGTACACAATTGAACGTTTCCAGCAGGTTCGCGAGCAATACAAGAAGAAAAGAGTTGTCCTCAGTGAATTCGGATGGCCGTCAGCAGGCCGGCCGATGGGAAAAGCAGTTCCTAGCCCCGAACACCAAGCACGGTACTTCCGTGAAATCGCCCCACTGCTGAAAAAACACAACATCGATGCCTACTGGTTCGTCGTATTTGACGAGGCATGGAAGGTAGATGAGCCAAATGGAGTGGGACCAAATTTCGGCTTGTTTCACGCAGATGGATCCCCAAAGATGGCGGCTCGGGAATGTTTGCCTGACAAAGCCCAGAGCACAATGGTGAGGCCTGCGCGGCGAACCAAATTCCAACCGTAGTTGAGTTGTCATTGATTACCGAGGGATTAGGCGGTGACCAGTGAGGGCGTGAGGGAAGGACGTTGTCCACAGAGAGTGGCGAGAAAGTGCAGCCAACAAGCTGTTGCTGACGTTCGGTTGGGAAGGCTGAAGTCGGTGTTCTATGAGTGCCTCCAGGACACGGAGTCCTTCCTCGCCCTGGAATTGCTTCTTGGTTTTCATCCTTGCGCACGGTCCGTTCCTGACTCCACAGCTTGCACGACGCAACTACACAAGGAGGTCGGTTCTTCCGTTTCACGGAAGGTTGACCTTTTCGCCATCAGCAATCCCAAAGAGGTTGTTCCACTGTTCGGTGGTTAGCTCGTCCGGACGGATTCGGCGGATGGTCGCGTCCAGGGTGACCAGGGTGATCTTTCCTTCGTGGTCGCGGGCCAACCCGGCGGTCGGGTCCGTAGGATCCGGTGTAAAGTCGGCAGGTTTGGTCCAGGGCACGGCCCGATTCGGAGCTGCAACGACCAGCGCTGCCGTTTGACTCGAACCGTCGCGAACGGTTTCCAGGCGGAGTCCGGCCGGCATGACTCCACCCTCTTCTGGCGGGCGTTCGAGATCGAGAAACATCCCTGGACCTTTGACGGCGAGTATCTGTGTCTTTGTCTTCTGTATCTGTGTCACTATCATCGATTCGACACTTACGAAGAGCGGGCCGAAAGGGGGAAGTATCGGCGGAGGGTCGCCGCAACGTCAAGACGCAGCGGATGCAACGCTCACGCTTCCGTTGCGGATCATAGATTCCAGGCAATCGAGCAGTATCCGAAGCCTGATCCCCCAGCGGGCCGCAAGCCATTCCGTTTCTCCAGGGATGCGGTCTGAACTTGCCAGTGCGATCATGAGTTTGCGCCCACGACATGCTATCCGCCAATATGGTTGCGCGCCGTCGGGACTCAGGATCATCGCGGGCGAGACAAGCCCATAGCGCCAGGCAATTGTCGTAGCGAAACCCAACCGAAAAACCGTAGCGCACATGGTCCCACGTTCGGTACAAATCAACACTCATCTTCTTCTGGAAACAAAGGGTTCAGCTCGTATAATGCGTCTGGTCGCCCACTTATCACCTGCGCGTTGAAATTCAGGTTGCAAACGACCGGATTACCTGGCGCAGGAATACCTACAGAACTTTTTTTTTGATTCTCCTTCTCTCTCTCTCCGTCGGAAGGATCGCCTTTGAGCCTCACACCAGCGTACCTTCTAAGGACATTCATCACTGTTGCTTTGGGAAGCCCGCCCCTCCTTTGGGGTGGGTACTTTGTGTACAGATCACTTTTCGATAGAGGCCCATGAAGGTGCAACAGGTGAAGCAGAAAAAGAACCTTCGAGGGGTGTGGCTGCGTAAA
Organism: uncultured Pirellulales bacterium; assembly: GCA_964648025.1. GTDB lineage: Bacteria > Planctomycetota > Planctomycetia > Pirellulales > Pb10988 > CAZYKP01. The sequence goes on from CAZYKP010000165.1 coordinate 5,527, forward strand.
TCCATTCGCCCATTCAAAAACTCCCTTGTATTGTTCAGCGTACTTCTGAGTAAAATCCTGAACGTGTGACTCCATTTGGGCCGGAGTTATTCTACCACTTGGTCTTTCGTCGTCTGGGCTTTCGTGGTCCAGATCAAATTCGACTGCGGCGCGCACATGGTCCGCATTGACTTCCGAAAGTGAGCTGTCCGCAGTGAGTACAGTGATCCTTTCGAGGACGTTGCGAAGTTGTCGGACGTTGCCAGGCCAATCGGCCTGCTTGAGTTTCGCGATGGCATCAGCTGTAAAGATTACGTTTTTGTGTCCTAGAAGATGGTGAAGCAGCACCTTCGCCAACGTCGGGATGTCTTGTTTCCGCTTTCTCAGAGGGGGAATGTGGATTGGAATTACATTCAGCCGGTGGTAAAGGTCCTCGCGAAAGGCCCCTGACTGTACCAGTTGAGGCACGGGACGATTCGTACCAGCAATTATTCTGACGTTGACGCTTATCTCCTGTTCGCCGCCGACACGCATCAGCGTCTTTTGCTCAAGCAGCCGAAGCAACCGGATCTGGACACTCAAAGGGGCGTCCCCGATCTCATCCAGAAACAGTGTCCCTCCGTTGGCTGTCTCAACCCATCCCCGTTTCCTATGAGTTGCATCAGTGAAGGCCCCTTTTTCGTGGCCGAACAACTCTGACGATAAAAGACTCTCGGTGAACTGACCGCAGTTGATCGCGCAAAAAGGTCCTCCGTTCCGTTGGCTGCGAGCATGAATTTGATTTGCAACAACATCTTTTCCCACACCGTTCTCTCCTGTTAGGAAGACGTGTGCATCACACTGCGCGGCGAGATTGATCCTATCCAAAACCTTTTTCATAGCCGGGGATGTTCCCCAGTACGGTTCGGCTGGATGCGAGGTAGACTGGGGAACACTACTGCGCCGGTCTGGGATTAAGGTGGCTGCGTCTTGCAGTTCTATACCAGACCCCACCTGGTTGTCGCGGACAGTGTCAAGACCTCGCCAGCGATGGTGGTGTAGCAGCGCCGGAACCATCCAGAAGTTCGTAGGCTCGCAGAATAGCGGAATATCGAACTCGCCGAACACACCGTTTTTGCAGAAATACTCGTATGCATCGGGCTCAATTATGAGCCAAATAGTCCTCGTCCGGGGCCAGCGCTTGCGCACCTTCTTTGCCTGCTCTATTTGTTCCGGAAAGGTTTTCCCTAAACAATGAACTTCCCACAGGATTAGCGATGGAAGTTTTGTTGCCTTAGTGTTTGCAAACACAAGGGCAATATTGTTAAGAATATCAGCCGGCTCTACCACCGGGTAAAACGCGAATCCCAACCCCAAAACCAGCTCGCGCCAGGCTTCAGGTGAACGAAATTTTATTTCCTGATCCACACACAACAAAATCGTGGGCGGGTTCGGGTTTATGATGAGTTGATCCATCTCGAGGTCGGTTCAAGCATAGTAGCAACGATCAATTACAATTTTATACCGAGTCTCTGTACAAGTCGCGTCGGGGAACCAAACTTGGAGAAAGTCTTTTAGGATGTGTTCTTTGTTTGGAATAACGGACAGCTCAAGCGTTATTGCCGCGTCAGAACTTGCTTTGATCTCTACGGGACCAGCGGCCATCGCAGCCACTTCTTTGATTGCATACAGGTCTACGTGAAAGGCCCTCGCACCCACTGATTCGGCAGCTGAGTCTTGCTTCCCCAAAATGCGGAACAGATCCTTGAGGTGCGGTGTCCGTTCCCTCAGGTAATGGTCGACAGACTTCCGACAGTCTTCTAACGCCTGATCAACGATATTTGCCTCGCTTTCAGCAGTCAACCAATCTTGGTTCTTCAGTGCTATGCGGTAGGTCGCAATCTGGCTCCGCGCCTTTCGCCAACCCGCGCGAAGATTTGCAAACTGACGCCACGAAGCAAGGAACTCCTTCTTGGTAGGAGGCCTACGCGGCCGGTCGAGATGTTTCGCAAGCAAAGCAAACAACTGTAGCCGTTTCTCAGCCCAGGTCACGCGATTCGGCGCGCTGATATCTTGAATCGCGTCTGACCCAAATGGCCATTGTGCGCTCCGGAACAGCGACTGGTACAGTGATCCTCTCCAATCGAGTAGAGCGCGCAGTTCTGCAAATTCCCGCTCTGTGATGCGAGGCCAGAATGTGGGAAGGATGAGCCAGCGGACCGCCGACAGTACGATGACAAACAGAAGAGATCCTACTACCCAGAATTGACGCCGGTACTGACGTTCCAGTTCGCTGTTCAATGGCTGCTCTGCGTATCGGATACTTTGTTCCATTCCCCATACCACATCAGTAATAAACTCTTTGTACTGCGCCTCTTCTCGTTCTGGCTGTGGGTGGTGCGCTCGATAACTTTCCTGGATTGGAGTCCACAAATGTTGAGAAACGCCGAGCATCCAGCGATCTTCGACTGAGTTTTCACCCGTTGTTCCGTACCACTCGGGGATCGATGGTGGGATGACAACCAGTTGCTCCGTTAGCATGTCGCGGTAAACCGATAGTAACGGATGCTCCGCAATCTTGGGGTCATCCAGGGCCGCTTTCAACGATGGAAGTGACCCGGCGGACTTGCCATACTCAATCTGATGCTTCGCATCGAGGCACAGGTGGCGCAGCAGCGAGACTGCCTCCTCTTTCGGTTCGGCCGCCTTGCCATTCTTCAAGAGCGACAACAGAGATCCTCCGAGGAAGCTCGCACCCCAGGGAGGATAAACCAAAGCATATCGCTTGATGTCTCGCCCATTGGACGGCGCCTCGGGAAGAGGGGTCTCCTCAATAAGTGGAATCAACCCAGGCGTGGCAACAATCATAGCCGCGTAATCCCGCGTGGGCCGGAGGAAGTGCTCTGCAATTCCTCTGGAGCTGAGGTTGGGCGATGTGGCGCTATGGAGATGGAGTCGGTGAACAAAAGCCGCCATACGCTCTAACCGATCCGGATCGGTCGAGAAACGACGGAAGCCCAAATTGTCCTCGACTAAGGTAAGTTGAGACCCGCTCGGCGCAACGGTCATCGGCAGAATGTAGCTCCAGAGAACATCTCTCTCGAAATAACTTCGGCCTATACCCTTCACGATGGCAAGTGGAGTATCGAGCTCATTCTGGTCCACCAATCCCCAAAGCGCATCGCAATCATTGCTGAACCGGTCAAGTGGATAGTTGTTGACGCCTACGTATCGTTTTCGGAGGGTATTAGTGTCGACTTCGGAGATGTCGAGTAGCTGGGCTTGGATGAACCAGTGGAGATCGATCAATAACGCCCGCAAGTCACAGTAAAGGGGTAAGCCATAGACTGCACCTTGCCCAGGGGCTCTTGCGCTCTCCAAAATGACGGGATCGTATCGATGTTCCAGGGTTTCCTCTTTCTGAAAAACCTCCCTCATGTCGAAAAGATAGGTGTCAAACGCCGGCGCAACCGTCGTACCAAACTGAATTACATCAGGTACGGCAGCCGCAATCTTACTCGCTTGATCCCTCCCTGGAGGTGATCCGCCCGCAGGACTTGCAAACGCCACCGTCAAGTCGTCAGTAACAGCACGAAGGTCTCTCCATGGAATGACGCGGAGCTGAATTGTGACGTGCTGATGCCTGGGGTCTACAAGAAACTTTTCAAGCAACTCAAGTAACTTGGTTTGTCTTGCCACCATAAATCGCTCAGATCTATGATCGACCTCAAGCCGCCCCTCTAGCCTCACCAGGATTCTCTCACCTTGGTCGACTGGCCAAATCTCGTTCTCCATGACCCAAACGGAGAGTTGGACCGGTTCCGGCTGCGATTCTTGGCCAAAGGACGGACCTGCGGGCACAAGCAACGAGCCCAACGCGGTTAGAATCGAAAGCCGCGATAGGGTGCTAGGGAAGGATCCGAAGGCACTGTCGGACGGATTCCGTCCAACAACATCATCTAGCATTAACGGTACCACTGGCTCGTAGAATTGTGGAACGGGTTACGGAACGCTTATTCATTGACTTCGGGAACGCCGCTTAACCAGTAAGGATTTCCTCCGCGCCCGGACCCTAGTAAAAACCAAGCTGTGGCGCCAACATGGCGTCGTGCAGGGTACTTCCATTTATCGAAGACCGGTTTCCCCTCCGCATCCGGACCGAAGTCTTTAACGAAACCGGTTTCTGCAAATCTTGGGAAGGCCGCAAGGATTCCCCCCTGAAGCGAGCCCTCCTGTTTTTCATCGCGGAAGGTGCGAATCTGGTTCAGAATTGATTCTGCAAGACTCGGGCGATTCAAGTAGCGGTAACAGGTCGCGACCTGTCCTGCCCCCTCGGGCCAGATCCCCTTCCCCTGCGGACTGAACCGATACCCCCATCTCCCGTCCCCAGCGTCTTCACGACATGTTTGCTCGACCCAAGTCAAGCTTACGGGGACCTCAGGCGGGCCTCCCCAGCCCATCGTTTGCCGAAATGCCGGATCATGTCCCATTGCGAGCAATGACCAAGTTTGCACATCGAGCGGGACAGCATCCTGATTGATTGCGCCGCTCTCGTCTCTGACCCCGGTCCAAAAATACCCCTTGTCGGCGTTCCACATCTTCAACACGAATTTCCGGGCATGAAGGGCTCTCTGGATCCACCTCCCATCGTCCCGATCTTCCCACCGCCCCGGTTGTCGTTCACTGGCTCGTTTGAGAGCCAGCGCCAGCTTCCAAAATCCCACGTACAAATCGATGCAGTGTTCCGTGCTGCGCCAATTCAGCTTCTTGGGGCCGTCAGAGTTGTTCGCAGTTTTCTCCCAGCCCTCAAATCCCCCAGTGTATCCACCGAGATCGTCGTCCGCACGGCAGTTTTTCTCAATCCACTCCGCTGAGTTCAACGCCGCCGAAAGGTACCGATAATCTGAAGTTGGTTGTCCGACCTCCAACGTATTGTGGGCGGTGACGAGAGCAATGATCGCCCATGCCTGATTTCCCGTGTCCCAGCTCACGGCATAACGATCCTCGATCATTTGCTTCCGTTGCGGATCATATATTCCAGGCAATCGAGCAGTATCCGAAGCCTGATCCCCCAGCGGGCCGCAAGCCATTCCGTTTCTCCAGGGATGCGGTCTGAACTTGCCAGTGCGATCATGAGTTTGCGCCCACGACATACTATCCGCGAGTATGGTTGCGCGCCGTCGGGACTCAAGATCATCGCGGGCGAGGAAAGCCAGCAGCGCTAGGCAGTTGTCATAGAGGAACGCGACGTTCCTGATTGCGTCATCCGCACGACAGGGAGTGGGGACGTAGGACCGAATGAGCCGATTGTCAGCCGGGCGGATGTCATCGTAACGTACTTCGTCGAGATAGATCGTACACCCGTTCGCATTGTTCTCACGGGACCACGCACAGGTGAAGCCCCCGATAATCCTTAGCGGCTTCCTGCGAACCACACGCTCCGGAATGCGAATTTCGAAAGGTTGCCACCGCGGTGTGAGTGTCAGTCGCTGCCCAATGGGGCCAAATTCGTCTCGGTGGCGATTACGACGGTTGTAATGGGGTTCGCGGTTCACACCCCCAATACTCAGCTCAACAACTTCGCCTCCGTGTTCCCCACGGATGAAGCCTCGTAGACGTGTTGCCCCTGTCACATCCCTTCCGCGTACCTCACCCCAGTTTGGGCCGGGACGATCAGGGTAAGCCCACATCACGGACGCCCAGCCGTTCTTCCCCTGCGGGCGGTAGGAGACTTTCAGGCATGTTTGGCCGACTTTCACCGAATCGACGCACCGTCCGTCGAGGTTCAGATCACCGATGTCTCCAGACCAATTCGTTGGGAAAAAGCCGGCGCCACCGCTTGCGTAGTCATCGTAGACTACAGTTCCTGATGAGAAGCGATCCATTTCAGCGGCCAAGAATCGATGCGCGGCCTCGACTGCTCTTTCTAACTCAGACCTCTGGGCCCAGATGGAGAAGGCGGGGTAGGGCTCGCGCGAGCTATTCAGGAGGCCCCAAGCACCTTCGATTTCCATTCCCGATTCTTCCGCCTTCCATGCCAAATCAAAGGCTTCGAATGCCGCAGCGAAGGATACCCATGCTTCGGCTTTCCCGGGGATACTGAACAGTGGCCCTTGTCGAGTGTATTCCTCCCAGAACTCTCTTTGCGCTTGTGGAGAAAACCGCTCCTCCCCTGCGTGAGGCAGTCCGGTCTCTTTGATCAGAACGGGTTTTCTAAGGGCCTCCGCCAATGCCACCGCCCGACCTCGTGCCCATTTGGCCGATTCCTTTGCGTTTGCCTCAACTCGGTCGAAGGCTGGGTGAATGTTCGGTGCCAAGAAATCCCCAAATTCCTGCACGAACTCTTGTCCGTATTGACTCCAAGGCTCGCTGGTCGTAAGTGGCACACTGATGTCCTTGCCGACCAATTCAACAAATCTCGTTTTCGCCGCGGTTAAGTCTTCGGCTTTGTAACGGTTGAAGTTCAAACCTTCATTGCCGATCACGACTGCAAGTGCTAGGTCGCCTGAGTATTTCCGAACAAGTTCGGCCGTCCCTTTGAGCTCCTCATCGGAGAATTGGTAAATGCCCAACAGAACGGCTCGGTATCTGAGTTGCTTCGCCTCAAGGAAGATTCGAGGTGTGAGGTCCTTGTCATAAGAGTACAGAATCAGGCCATCAAATGCAGGCCGAAGCGCCTCGAGATCCGCACGGAGGGAGGCAACGGAGGGTCGCCGCTCTTTTCCTTGGCGCGGATCGTAGTCCGTTGGATTGAATGCAACCAATGCCGGAGCAGGATGTCCGGTCAAGTAATTGAAAAAAGGAAACCGGTCGGGACCAACGGCATTGTGTTCGACCGCTGTGTCCCGACGTTCGGTATCCGGCTCTGACCTTGAGTCCGACTGGACCTTCGAGCCCTGATATCTTGCCTCCGGCGATCGAGATGGGACTTCGTCCCTGGGCTGACCACAAGCCACGAATGCCCCCACGATCAACACCGTCACCCCCAGACTCGCAAGACCAGAAGGTCGCATTTGCTCATTTTCCTGTAACATAGTAAATCTGATCGAGCCAAATTGTGATTTCCGAGTCTTCGTTCTGAATCTGACTTGTCACAAGTGTGAAGGGGATGATTGTTCGCTGTAAATTCGTCCGCGTTTGGTTGATTGGCAGTTCATATCGCTCCCAAGTTTTCTTTAAGGCGATCCACCTTGTTGCGCTAGCAACCTTAGCAGAGTCTCCGAACGGTTTATCCCCGGCGATGCCAACTTTCACTTGGATTGTCTCGCCCCCTTTGTCGCCCCGAGCGTAGAAGACCAGTTTAGTAGCTTTGCTAAGGTCATAAGCCGGTTCGTTCTTCTTGATCCCCCAGTAATCGGGCTTACAGGCGACGGCGATCCCACACCAGTTCGGAGGCAGAAACTCTGTGGTGATGCGAAGGCTGGTCTTTCCAAACGCTGGATGCGTTTTGTCGTTGAGCTGGAGTTTCATCATGTCCGCACCTTCTGCCGGCATGATGTTTGTCCAATGTCCATGATTATCCTCGGAAGTGGCATCGCGGTAGACGAACCATCGCGGGACGTTCGCATCAGGCTCTTTGGCGCCCTTCGCATCCTGGCCTTGTTGTACCTGCCGGTCTGCAGCAAGCGTGGGAAGGGGGCTAAATCCGAGAATTGCAATCAGGCATCCAATCGAGAACAGTGCGCATTTCATTGTCGTGACTCCTTCGAGAATCGAACACGTGGACGCTTGGCTGGCCAATACTTGTTGTTCTGGTTGACCAGCCAGACAGGGAGTGAATTATTCGGGGTCTCGAACGGCGGAGCCGTCCTCGGTTGCCCCCTGCGGCGCGTTCGTGAGCCGCTTTGCCTGTATTTCTGGGGTGACTTTTAGTTTAGTGCCTGTGGCCAGCCACCACTATAGGTGATGGTCAGCGGCAATTCAAATCGTCTGAGCGGACTTCCTCAGCTCGGTTGGAAGGTCTTGTCCGCATCCCACATGCCAAAACGAGCTGGAGCGAGGAAGTCCGAGCAGTTGACACTGCTGGCGGATACTCAACGAGGCATGATTCGGTTCGATACATCGCCGGAGTTCCTCAGCCGAGTTGGGCAGATTTTTTTTTCAAC
>CAZYKP010000166.1:0-13279 GCA_964648025.1 uncultured Pirellulales bacterium
CCCAAGACTGCAAGCCCCAAGACTGCAAGCCCCAAGACTGCAAGCCCCAAGACTGCAAGCCCCAAGACTGAGAGCCCAGAGATAGCCAACACACGGGTTTCCAACACAGCAGCCGGTGGGTTTTTGTTGGGGGCCCAGGCGGGCTGGAAAGATCCAGAAGGGATCAACTTCCGCTCAGCAGCACTGGTCCATCAGTGGCCTGGTCCCGGCGGGGGTTACTGGATCGCCGTCACGGGCGATGGTCGGGTGTTGCTGAAAAACTTCAACAAGCCTCAAGGCAACGCTTTAGGGCCCAAGGGCAAGGCAGCCGGCCCGCCGAGCGAGGTCATCCTCGAGGTGGTCGGTCGGCCGGTGAGGGAGGGCCGCTGCCGGGTGACAGCGCGAACCATCGACCCGCAGAGCAACCAAACGCTCAGCACCACTTCGGCGGATGTCCCAGCCGCTCAATTGGCCGGCAATGTTGCTTTGGTTTCTCATCCTGGTCGCCCCCAAGGTGGTACCACGGGTCGGTTTTGGTTCAACGACTGGCAGAGCTCAGGCGCTATGGTTGTTGATCGTGCTGACCAGGGGCTAGGTCCGATTGTGGGCACACAGTACACACTCAGCCGTGGTACCTTGAAGATGACCGCCCAATTGATGCCAGTCAGCCAGAACGATGCTCGCTTCGCGGCCCTGGAGATCAAGCATTTGGGGAGCTGGAAGCAGGTGGCCACTGCCGAAGTGGTGATCCCTGGTCACACAGCGACGTTTCGCGTGCCTGAGTTTGATTCCAGCAAGAATGTCCCTTATCGAGTGACCTACCAAGCGACAACTGGCGGAAAGCGGCGACGGTTTCATTGGGGCGGCACGGTTCGGGCGGATCCTGTTTCCAAGTCGACGATTGTGATTGCGGGGTTTACTGGCAACCACAATAACGACCACTCCCTCGGCAGCAGTCGGACCAACTGGCGTCAAGGTGTCTGGTTTCCTCACGATGATCTCACAGCTCATGTGGCTCAGCATGATCCTGATGTGTTGTTCTTCTCGGGGGATCAAATCTACGAGGGAAGGAGCCCGACATTTGCTGATCGGCGGAATATCAAGTTAGATTATCTGTATAAATGGTATCTCTGGTGTTGGGCTTATCGAGATCTCACGAAGGATCGGCCGACGATCACGATCCCCGATGACCATGATGTTTATCAAGGAAATCTCTGGGGCCAAGGCGGACGCAAAAGTCCGGGCCGGGATCACGACGGCGGCTACGTCCATCCGGCGGATTTCGTCAAGATGGTGGAGCGGACCCAAACGAGCCATCTCCCAGATCCTTACGACCCAACGCCAGTGGAACAAGGGATTGGGGTCTATTACACCGACTTGGTCTATGGGGGGATCAGCATTGCTGTTCTTGAGGACCGAAAATTTAAAAGCGGCTGCAAGCGGTCGGATATGCCACCCAGCGGAACCGGCCGCCCGGATCACTTCAATGATCCCGAGTTCGACGTTGCCAAACTCGACATCCCTGGTGTGCAGCTTCTGGGCACACGGCAGCTGGCCTTTCTGCGTCACTGGAGTGCTGATTGGCAAGGTGCCCAGATGAAGATCGCTCTCAGCCAGACGATCTTTGCCAACATGGCGACCCACCACGGAGGCGGACTTCGGCGACTGCTTGCCGATTTGGATAGTAACGGTTGGCCCCAAACCGGCCGCAACAAGGCGCTTGCAGAACTACGCCGAGGCTTCGCGTTTCATTTGGCAGGCGATCAACACTTGGCAACCGTTGTGCATCATGGAATTGACAAGCACGGCGATGCCATCTGGAGTTTTTGTGTTCCCAGTGTGGCCAACTTTTACCCAAGGGCCTGGGCTCCTGAGTGCGGCAATCCTTACCGTCGTCCCGGTACCAAGGAGTTTTCCGGCCGGCGGCGAGACGGCTTCAACCATCCAGTGACGGTGTACGCCGCGACCAATCCCGGCCAACCAACGGGGAAAGATCCGGCTGCCCTCCACGACAAGATGCCCGGGTACGGCATTGTGCGGATGAACAAAGACAAGCGGACGATCACCCTGGAATGCTGGCCCCGTCATGCCGACCCAGCCGATGCGGATGCTCAGATGTACCCAGGTTGGCCCAAGACGATTCAACAGATGGATAACTACGCCCGGCCGCCAGCAGGCTATTTGCCGACCGTTCAAGTGCAGGGCATGAAGGACCCGGTTGTGCAGGTGATCCAAGAAGCCGATCAGCCAGATGAAAAACAGGATGTGCTTTACACTTTAAGGATCAAGGGCCAAGCCTTTCGGCCGATGGTCTTTGAGCCGGGAACATACACGCTCAAAGTTGGGGAATTCGGGACCAATCGGCTGCAGACGTTCTCCGGGCTGAAGATGACGCAGGAGGAAACCCTGAAGGTCAGCTTTCCCAACCCCGACTGATTCCCCGAAACGTCTTCGACCAAGCGGGGCGTTTCGTCCGGCAATCCGGGCTTGCGGTGGTGCCTCAGGCTGCCCCTTGAGGTCATCACAAACATGGGCAGACGGAAAGCCCTTTGGTCGAAGGCTGATCTGAGGCTCAGTAAGTTGATTTGGTTTCTTGCTGAGGTTGGGGAAAATCTCCGCTCGTCCGGTTGGTGGAAAGGCTGCGGAATCAGCGGTTGGTGTGCCGTTGCAGCGTTTTGGACGAGCAAGACTTTTCCCCAACAGCAGTCATTGGACTGTCCCAGATGTGGTCATTGCCCAGCGATAGGTTGCTGCATGAAACTGTTGAGGGCCCGCCAGGTTGGCCTCTGCCACAATCTGAAACAGTCGAAGTAGGGCAAAGACGCCCCCAAGGACAGTGTTGTGAACACCTTTTGAGGGCACCCTTTCCAATCGGGGGAGGCCTTTGGCCGACTGGCTGAAACACCAGTGTGCCCTCCGCTCTGGCAGATACCTGAGTCGGAAGTTGTTCACAGCACTGCCGCCAAGATCCTCTTGATCGGAGAAAGCCTGCCCTATGCCCGCCCGTTTCGTGCTTGCTGCCGGTTTGGTCACCGCATTGTCCATCGCCTTGTTCCAGGCCGGTGCTTTGGTGCTCACCCGGAAGTTGGACCACGACGAGAACATGTACTTGGCTGCCAGCCAGCTATTGACCGAAGGTTCTCTCTACAAAGATTTTGCGTTCCTTCAGACCCCTTATATGCCTTATGCGTACCGCTGGGCGGGGTCGGCCACGGAGGACGCGTCCTGGTTGACCTTAGGCCGGCTGGTCAAATTGTTGATTGTGTTGATGCTGATTGTGGTGTTTTTCGGCCTGACAGCCCATCTTTCCCGCGACCGGAGATTCGCCCTGGCCTGTTCCTGGTTGGTCGTTCAAAACGATATCGTTCGAAGCACCTGGGGCCACGCCAGAAACTACGATTTGCCCATGCTGTTGGTATTGTTGGCCCTTTGGTTGCTGATGGCCTTGAGGTCTCGTCTGCCAGCTGCGTTCGGTTACGGGCTGCCGGGGTTGTGCGTCGGGCTGGCGATTGGGACCAAGCTGACCTATGCGTTGGTTCCGGTTGCCTTTCTGGTGTTCATCCTGGCTGAGTCCGACCGGCTGACCCTGAGGTTTGCACAAGCGATGTGGTTTTCCCTGGCGGTGGTTGTCGCTTTGCTCCCTGCTGGAATGATCTGTGTGGAAGCTGGTCTCGACCGGGCTTGGTTCAACAACGTAAGCTATCACCAACTCAACGCCCAATGGAGGATCCAGACAAACTTTTCTCAAGGGATTTCGCTGTTTGGAAAGCTCCAGAACGCCAAAGCCGAGTTGCTCACCTTACAGACAGGTTTGTTGCTCCTCTTGGTGTTTTTCCTTCTTCATGCTGTTTGGGCTCAGCGGGTTGGCTGGTCCACGCTCACCAAGACAGCTCTCCTTCCGGCAGGTCTTGTTCTTGTCTCAGTGGCGATGTTCCTGATACCCACTCCTGTGTGGATTTCTTATTACTCGCCATTTGTGATTTGGCTGACCGTGTTGATCGCCGGGCTGTATCCTTGCCTCCAGAGACAGTCGCAACATGCTGCGAGAACGGTCGCCATCGTCTCGGTAGTTCTGTTGCTCGCTTGGCATTGTCCCAGTGATTTGCGGATGATGTATTCTGCTTGGCATCCCCAGCGATGGACCTGTTGGCAGATATCTCACCAGGCTGCACGTTTGAAAGAGGCCATCCCGCAAGAACACCAAGACTTGCCCCTGGCGACGCTTTCTCCGTTGTATGCCCTGGAAGCGGGCCTGCCGATCTACTCAGAACTGGCCACCGGCCCCTTTGCTTTCCGCGTTGCCGATAGCATTTCGGTGACCGAACAAGAACGACTGCGAATTACCTCGGCTGATCGCCTCATGGAGCTCTTGGCGGAGCGGCCCCCTGGGGCTGTTTTGGTCGGTTTGGAACGCAAGTACGATTCTGCTCTGGAGGACTACGCACAACAGCATCGATATCAGCAAGTCCCCGTACCAATCGATCGAGCCCGGCTGTATGTGAGGCCAACCCAAGAGATCTCCCCCCGATGATCAGCCAACTCGGCACTGGCAGGGTCAGCAGGGGGCAGGGTCAGCAGGGGGCAGGGTCAGCAGGGGGCAGGGTGAGGGCCTGCTGGAGAAGCGTTGGGTTCAATCCAGCAAAGGTGCTCGGACTTGAGCGATCAACCAGGGAGATCAATCAGGGAGATCGGTTTTGTTCGGCTTGGGCGCTACGCAGCCTCGCGGCATCCCAAATGGTGAGGGTCCGGTCATCAGAGCCGCTGACAGTCTGTCCGAGAAGCACCGGAATCCACCTGGATCGTGTTGCACCATGACTTCGGCTCCACAACATAGTGGATTGCCGGATGCTTTTCGGAGAGTCTCTGAGACAGCACACCAGCTCAGATAGGACACCAGCTTAGACTGAACGACTGTTCGTCCCCGATTTCTCCAAGACGCTTTCTGAGAACCAACAATCCCTGTCTTGAGTTTTCCAGTCCTTTCCCTTGTTTTCGACAATCCTCGCAGTCCTTGCCGAGTCCTGAAGAGCATTCCCGAGAAACTTCCTATGTTTCAAGTTCTGCGGACAGTCGCCTGGTTCCGCGCTCTGATCGCCACCAGCCTAGGCGTTCTCATTCTCTGCTTCGGCGGCTATTACCTGCTGAGCCGTCCATCTCTGCCGACAGGCTCCCTCACGCTGACGGCCGGACGGGCGACCGGCCAGCGTCATCATCTGGCGGAGATGCTTGTCGAGCACGGCCGTTCGCTTGGCCGGGAGGTTCGGCTCATCGAGACCGCTGGTTCCGAAGAGGCTTTGGATCGGGTTGATTCCGGCCGGATCGATGCAGCCTTGATCCAGGGCGGTCTCAAACTGGCCGGACGCACCAATATTCGCCAAGTGGCCGCGTTGTATGTGGAACCACTCCATCTGTTGGTCCGAGCGGACGGTGACGAAGTTCACCAGAAGGATCTCACGGGATTACGTGGAAAGAGGATCAATCTGAGCGAACCAGGGAGCGGAACTTATACTCTGTCTTTGGCTGTCTTGGCCTTTGCCGGGCTCCAACCTCCAGGCCCGGATCAGCCAGGTGATTTTACACCCATAACCCTCAGCTACAGCGAGTTGATGGCTGCGGACAGCTCTGAGGATCTTCCTGATGCTGTGTTCATGGTGATGTCGCTGCCCTCGCCGGTGGCCGACCACCTGATCACTCGGCACGATTACCGTCTGGTTCCGCTTCCCTTTGCAAAAGCCTTTGCTCTGGATGGTCTCTCGCGTGGCGAAGCCCAGCGGGATGCCGACGAACATGCTGTGAGAAAGAGCTACATCTACGATACAGTCATCCCACCTTATACATACTGTGTGCAGCCGGCAGCTCCTGCGGAGCCTGTGCACACCTTGGGAACTCGGCTGCTGCTGATCGCTCACAAAGATGTTGATGCCGGGCGAGTGGAGCGAGCCGTAGGGATTCTGTTGAACAGTCCCTTTGCTCAAGTGGTCAATCCACCACTTTCGCCTCAGCTGTTGGAATTGCCCCCTGAGTTTCCGTTGCATGAGGGGACCAAGGCCTATCTGGAACGCAATAAGCCGTTGATTGCTGCAGATCTGATTGACTACTGGGACAAGGTGTTGGCTGTGACCGCTTCGGTTCTGGGCGGGATGTTTTTTCTTTGGCAAGGCTGGCGGCATTGGTCGGCCCAACAACGCGAGCAGCAGTTTAAGGGCTATCTCGTTTCAGTTGCCCAGATCGAACAACAAGTGCTCGAACAAGAACGCGCCGCCCAGCTGAATCTGCGGAGTTTGCTTGAGCTGCAAGAATCCCTCAACAAGATTAAAGACGAGGCCCTTCAGAGGTTTGCCTCCGGAGAACTCCAAGGCGAGCAGCTTGTGGCCGGCTTCCTCACACTGGTCAACGATACCCGGAGTTACCTCATGAGGCTCATCTTGCATCAACGAGAGAACGTTGAGCAGCTGGCCGCTCACCAGGGGCGAAATGCCCAAGAATTGTGGCAAGAAGCTTACAACGCTGCCTCTCCCGAAAGATCCGTTTCTCAGCCAGCGAAACCTGCCAAGATCGGAAGTTAGTGATTTTCTAGGTCAGCAACGTTTTGCACCCTCAGGGCGCGTTGGTCTCACGCCGAGGTTTGTCCGGACGTTAGGTTGGACTGTCCCAGATGTGGCTTCACCCAAAACGACAGGTTGCGGGGAACCTCCACCACAAACAGCTGGGTCCGATCGGCAAACCCTTCGAGAAAGCCTGGTTTACCCTCGTATCCTGGATGAGAAGCTCCCCGCTGGTTCTCGTGGAATCGGGGGATTCACGTCCAACTGACTGTCAAAATCACAGGAAGCAAGGCGCTAGCAGGAGCTGGTCCTGGATTCCGCTCCATAAGCGTCTTAAAGAACGACACCTCGACCGCGATCAAAGAGGGATTTCACCCGATCGAGGGCTTCGACGAGGTGATCGATCTCGGCCTCTGTGTTGTAGAGATAGAAGCTCGCTCGGGTGCTGGCGGTTATGCCTAACATCTTATGCATCGGTTGAGTGCAGTGGTGTCCTGCTCGGACGGCGATTCCTTCTCGGTCCAGCAAGTGAGCGATGTCGTGGGGGTGAATGTCTCGGCCGCGGGAATTTTTTAAGAGGAAGCTGACCAGCCCGCCGCGGTGTTCCTCCCCAGGACCCAGGATGCGAACACCGCCAACTGCCTCCAGCCCTTCAAGGGCTCTTTGGACGAGCTGATGTTCATGGGCAGCAATTGTTTCTAAGCCAATTTGCTGAAGGTAATCGATGGCAGCTCCGAGGGCAATCGCTGGGACGATCGGCGGTGTGCCGGCTTCGAATTTGAGGGGCAACTCGGCTGTGGTGAAGCGATCCCAATGCACCCGGCTGATCATGCTGCCGCCGCCGCGAAATGGCGGCATGGCTTGCAGGAGTTCCTGGCGGCCATAGAGGACGCCCACGCCGCCAGGTGCCAGTGTCTTGTGGCCGCTGAAGGCCAGAAAATCGGCTTTGAGATCTTGCACGTCAGTCGGCAGGTGGGGGACGCTCTGAGCAGCGTCGACCAGCACAACAGCCCCAGCCTCGTGGGCCTGAGCGGTCAACTCTTTGATTGGGTTGATGGTCCCCAACACATTGGACAAGGCGACAACGCCGACGAGTTTGGTCTTCTCAGAGAGCAGTCGGCCAAAGGCCTCCAGGTCCAGCCGTCCGTCTTCAGTCAGCGGGACAAATTGCAGGCTGGCTCCGGTTCGTTGGGCGAGTTGCTGCCAGGGCACCAGATTGGAATGGTGCTCCATGTGAGTCAGCAGGATCTCGTCGCCAGGGCCGACGGAAGCATCGCCCCACGCCCTGGCGACCAAATTGATGCTATCGGTCGTTCCGCTGGTGAAGATGATCTCTTCGGTGAGGGCAGCATTGAGAAACCGTTTGACTTTCTCACGAGCTTGTTCATAGAGCGAAGTGGCCAGCTCGCTGAGGGTATGAATCCCTCGGTGGACATTGGAGTAACTGGTCTCATAGCAACCGACGAAGGCGTCAAGCACCTGTCGTGGCACCTGAGTGCTGGCGGCGTTATCCAGAAAGGTCAGGGTCCGGTCGCCAGAGAGGGGGCGATTGAGAATAGGGAAGTCCGCCCGAATCGCCTCGACATCCAGGCGAGTTGCTGTTTGAGGTGCAGTCATTCAGTTGTTGGATGCTGGAGTGACCTATGGGGCTGATGGCGTTGCCATCAGGCCCGAGCTAGGGCTTGATCGTCTTCGGCGAAGATCGTCTGGTCCCGAGCGGGGCCGACGGAGACGATTTGCACCGGACGGCCGATCACTTGGCCGATACGCTCGACGTAGGCGATCGCCCGAGGCGGCAGGTCGCCCAGAGAGCGGACGCCTGTCAGATCCTGCTGCCAACCGGGTAAGGTCTCGAAAATCGGCCTCACGCGTGCTAAGTCGTCGACGTGGCTGGGAAAGGTTGTGGTCTGACGGCCATCGATTTCGTAGGCTGTGCAGATTTTCACTTCCGGCAGTTCATCCAGGACATCCAGGAGCATCAACGCCAGGGAGTCCACCCCGCTGAGACGAGCGGTGTAGCGAGCCGCCACCGCGTCGAACCAACCACAACGTCGTGGTCGACCGGTGACAGTGCCGAATTCCTGTCCTCGCTGGCGAATGAGCTCTCCGGTCGCGTCGTGCAACTCTGTGGGAAACGGCCCGCCGCCGACACGAGTATTGTAGGCCTTGAGGATCCCAATGACCTGGCTGAAATAGCGAGCCGGCACACCAGAACCGCTGGAGATGCCTACTCCTGAGCTGTTGCTGCTGGTGACATAGGGATACGTGCCATGATCGATATCCAGCAGAGCTCCTTGGGCCCCCTCAAAGAGCACCTTGCCGTTGGCCTCCACCGCTGAGAGCAACAGCTCGGTGGTGTCCCCAACATGGGGACGCAAACGCTCGGCATGTTCACAGTATTCTTGGTAAATGGCTTGGGGGTCCAGTGGCTGAAAATGCCCAGGACGCAGGGCCGCAAGCACCGTGTTCTTCTCCGCAGCGATCCTTTGGATCCGCTCGCGAAGATCAGGACGGTACAGATCCCCCAGGCGAATGGCTTGTGTTCTTCCTGCCTTGTCGCGGTAGCAGGGGCCGATTCCCCGCATGGTGGTGCCGATGGGCTCCGGACCCGCTCGGCCGTTCTTTTGGCCGTTTTCCGAAACAGTCGGGTCAGCCGAGTCGGGGTCGACTGCCGCGATTCGTTCTTCCTCCAAGTGCCAGGGGAAGATCACATGGGCTCGGTCGCTCATCAGCAAGTTGTCGCTGATCTCCACCCCCTGCGAGCGAAGCCGATCGATCTCCTCCTGAAGACGTGCGGGGTGAATGACCACACCCCCGGTGATGACACACTGCACACCTGGGCGGAGGATGCCCGAGGGAACCAGCGAGAGTTTGTATTTGGTTGTTCCCACCACAATGGTGTGCCCGGCATTGGCCCCGCCTTGGTAGCGGACAACGATTTCATGCCCGCCGGTGAGGATATCGACGATCTTTCCCTTGGCTTCGTCGCCCCACTGAAGACCGATAACGCATGTGACAGGCACCGTTCACCTTTTCGACTTCAGGACCAAGAACTTCAGGCTCAGGAACTTGCTGCTCAGGCATAGCCAGAGGCTTTTGCAAAGAACCAACCGGCTCCAAGAACCAACCGGCTCCAAGAACCAACCAACCCCGAAGAGTCAGTCCGAGGAGAGGGAGGGAACTGGGCGGAAAAAGTTTACAAAGTTCATCATTCTGGAGAACAATCCAGAGGACCGCCCAAACGGATTAGACTATCGGCGGTCGCTCGTTTTGGTCAAGAGTTGGCTGGACACTGAAGGGGGTATCTCTTCTGCTCGAATGAGGGGGTGCTGGCCTTCGAGTCGCCGGCCTGCCCGAGCTCCTTCAGAGAGCTTACCGGCAGAGCTTGCCGGCAGAGCTTGCCAGCAGAGCTTACCGGCAGAGCTTGCCGGCAGAGCTTGCCAGCAGAGCAGGCAAGGTTTTCTTGGCGTTCCTGTCATTCAGCGGAATTGTTGACACCGGGATGCTCTGGGGGGGTGGCCGGCCTCTTCTTATCAATTAGCCCCGTGGGATGAATGTGACCTGATCGAATATCTCCTGATGAGGGATCCCGACCGCTGTTCTTCGGTGATGACCCGGTTTCTGGCCAGCAACGAGCGAGGCCGCTTGGAGGGCAAACCGGATCAACAACACCGGCGCCACCAACAACACCGGCGCCAACAACACCGTCAGTCGGGCTGTTGGGGTTTCTTGCCTTTCTGGGCCAGCGTGTGGACTCTTCTTGCAGCGTGCTTTGGGTCGGCGATCGGAGGGGTGATCCGGTCCAGCGTGGGCGAAACGTTCTCTGGCGGGCAAGACACCTTGCTGTGGGGATGGTTTAAGGGGATCGATGTTTGCCTGCAAACTCGAGAGGTTCTTTTGAGGGACTGGGGTCTTCTGCTGGGTACCCAATGACCAGACCGGCCAGCGAGTTGCTGGACGAACGCGGAAAGAAGCAGCCGGCAAGCAATCCTGCGAAGATCGTTGAGAGCGTTGTGCCGCCACCGCCCCACCAATGCCAGCCACTGGCGAGAGGTTTGAGCGACTCGATGTCGTAGGCGGTTCCGGCAAAGCTGAGCACGATGACGGTGGTGCCCAGAATCGACCCGCTGATCAGACCGAGAAACGCGCTGCGGGCACCAATCCATGGGAAGAACATTCCCAAGACAAACACACCCAGCAGTAAGCCCAAAAACGTGCCGGCGATGGTCATCAACATGCGGAAGACCGGCCCACCGATTTGTTGCAGCACCAACGCCATGATGATCGTCAGGACTCCAAAGGTCACTGTCAGAAGGCGGCTGGTCGAGAGGGAAACCTCTCGGCCGCCAAGCCAATCGACGACCACCGTGGCAGTGAGGCTGTTGATGCCACTGTCCATACTACTCATCGCTGCGGCGAACAGCCCGGCGACTAACAGCCCGGTCAACCCATAATCGGGGATCTCTTGCAGGACAAATGTGGGCAACAGCTGGTCGGTTGCATCTTTGGCCTGCAGTTGCTCAAAAACAGCACCGCCTGTCTGCTGGTAGAACGCAAACAGCGTCGTTCCCACAAGGAAGAAGAGCGTGCAAACTCCGGCAATCATCACCGAGTTGACCACCAGCGACCAACGGGCCGCCGAGATCGAAGGCATCGAGACATACCTCTGCACAAGGGTGAAGTGGACGGCATGCCCTGCGAGGTAGACAAAGAATCCAAAAGCGCAGGCTCCCCAGAAATTGGGCTTGTCGAAGCTCAAGTTGGTCTCAAACATGGCAAACTTGTTGTGCTCTTGACCGATCTGCACCACTTGGTCCCAGCCGCCTTCGATTCGGCCGACCGCCAGCAACAGCACCGCCAGCATGCCGCCACCAAGAACCACCGCCTGAAGCGCGTCGGTCCACACAACAGCCTTCACACCACCAAGTGTTGTATAGAACGTTGCAAAGGCCCCCACAGCAATCAGAGCGAAGCTGACATCAGTTTTGGTCAGGCCCAGGACCGGTTGGAGAATTGCCCCCACGGCCACGAGCAGATTGCCCATCCACATGATCGCGTAGACGGAAAACAAAAAGCTTGCAAGTAACCGGACCGAGCGATTGAATCTCAGTTCTAAGTACTCATAGCAGCTAGTCACTTGCAGTCGGTGAAAGAGGGGCACAAACACCCAGCCGACAATCGGCATGACCACAAAGGGGATAAACAGGATTCCCAAGAGCAGATGATAGTCTTTGTAGGCTGCCTCGCGGGGCAGGCCCACAAAGGACAGGCTGCTGATGACGCCGGCGAAAATCGACAGGCCGATGGGAAACCAGTGCATCCGCCGGCCCCCAAGAAAGTAATCCTCGTTGTTGTGCTGCTTCTGAGCAAACCACACTCCCAAACCAAAGACCGCCGCGAGATAGCTCAGGCAGATGATCCAGTCCCAGGCAGTCAGGCCGGAGTCCCAAGAAAGAAACGGCAACATAGCAGCAACGGAGATCCCAAAAGGCAAAGTTGGCGAAACAAAACACTCCCACAAAGTCAAAGAGTGTCAGGAACCTAGAAAACCTGATGTCCTCGTGCAATTGTAACTCTGACTGGACCCTCTCGAAATGACCTCGCAATTCCGGAAGAAGACCAGACATTTCACTCGCCTCTGGGCGAGCCGCGTCCCAGCGACCCACACGTCGTACTGAAGGCGGACTCGGTTTCCGTCCAGGCCAGATCGCTTCTCAGCTCCATCGGCTGAAGCTGCAAAACGTCCTGCCGTGGAGAAGCACTTCTTCTGGATTTCAGCACAAAGTTTGGATTTCAGCACAAAGTTTGGATTTCAGCACAAAGGGCGAGGTCGGCCTTCTCCAGAGCCTCCTGGAACATCCCTGTTGTTCTGGCGGCTGTTGATTGACCAGCTTTTCCGCTGTGCCGGACGAGGCAAGATGTTCCTCAACCTCAGGAGGCCGCTGGGAGACGATTCCCCAGCGGCCTTCCTCATTCTCACCCCTTGCTTGTCTTTCTGACCAAGTGTCCATCAAGCTTCCCGCTCAAGCTTTTTTGGGCTCAGTTGTTCATCATTATCGCTAAAAATTTTTAACCCGCGCATCGGCTATTTACAAACCGGCGAAAAACACTACTATAGTCAACATCGGTTCACCAGCTTGTCGGCTAGTCAGAGTCAGAGGGGGGGCACCTTCGTTCTGGGCCACTCTCGTTCTGCGCGAGCCTACATTCGTTGTGCAACGCCGTACTTGGGACATGCCCTTGGCTCAACCTGTGAGATGCCCGCCATGCAAAACGCTGCGACGCTGCCGAAGACCAACGTTGGAGATCTGCATCGTGTCTTGTCGTTGGCTCAGGCAGCCAAGTCGGAAACGATCGTCTGCGACCTGAGTAAGAACTTCGTCCAACCCTCTGGCGTTGAATCCCGCAAGGATGTCGTGGTCTCCAGCTCAGCGGCTGGCTCACCACCGGCAGTTGGCGAAGCACCCAAGCTGCCCCTCAAAATTCTGAGAAACTCTCAGCAATCGACGCCACCGGTCCGCCTCAGGTGATCCTCCCCCACGCCCGGCACAGAGACTCTCCGAAAAGCATCCGGCAATCCACTGTGTTGTGGAGCCCAAGTCATGGTGCAACACGATCCAGGTGGATTCCGGTGCTTCTCGGACAGACTGTAAGAGACTCTCCGAAAAGCATCCGGCAATCCACTGTGTTGTGGAGCCCCAGTCATGGTGCAACACGATCCAGGTGGATTCCGGTGCTTCTCGGACAGACTGTAA
>CAZYKP010000167.1:0-12924 GCA_964648025.1 uncultured Pirellulales bacterium
TGTTTCCTATGATTTTGGCAGTCGGTTGATTTTGGCAGTCGGTTGATTTTGGCAGCCGGTTGATTTTGGCAGCCGGTTGATTTTGGCAGTCGGTTGGACGTGAATCCCCCGATTGCACGAGAACCAACTGCCAAATCGGAAGGAAACCGACTACGAGGATCTTGGGCTCGTATTCTTCCGAGGCATCGCTCTTGATTGATTTCGGATGTTCGGCTGACGCTGGTCGTGGTCCAACCAGCCTCGACCGAAACAAAACTCCAACCGGCAGAAGCCAAAACCCCCAACCATCGGGTTGGCCTCTGTGGTCAGCAACAGGGGGTGTTATTACTGGTAATTACCAGCAAGCCATTCATGAACTGCAGCCGTCAAGCAAGAACGGGCTTTGTCGGCTCTCAACGACCTTTTGCTCTGAGTAAACGATCCTTTCTGTCAGGCCGGCGGCAGGAACGGTAAACTGTCGATCTGGAAGAAACCAACTGCCAAACTGTTGGGCTAAAAGAAAACAAGCTGCCAACAGGCAACGCTGTGAGTCAACTGTGAGCACCCTCCCAACGAACTCACCTTCTGGAAACCGGCCAGGAGGCGACGAAATGGACGGCTTGGCTGTGACCCTCAGCCAGCACCTTAGGCAAGTCGAGCGGGATCACCCGGGGCCCTGGGGACCTGACCAGACAGACCCGGAGGACATCGCTCCGCTGATGCTGCAGATGGCCTACGCCTCGAAGCTGTTGGCCCGGGAGCTCAATCGGGCGGCGTTGGTGGGACGATTGGGGCTGGTCGGGGCACAGAATGTCACCGGCGACATCCAGACCAAGCTGGATGTCTACGGCAACCATGTGATCGTGGAAGCCTTTGGCCGCTCGACTCGTCTGGCTGGGATCGTCAGCGAGGAGATGGAAGCGATCGAGCCGATCAGCACAGGCCCGCAAGCTCGCTATATCCTCTGCATCGACCCGATTGATGGCTCCAAGAACGTCGACATCAACAATACCGTCGGGACGATCTTCGGCTTCTACCAGCTGCCACCGGATTGCCCTGATGGCAGCGACGGGGAGCTCACCTCCCAAAGGCTGGAAGCCGAGCTGATGCGACCAGAGACCGTCTTGGCCGCCTCCGGGTATGTGATGTTCAGCACCAGTACGCTGCTTGTTTACACACAAGGACGCGGCACCTGGGGCTTTACTCTGGACCGAGGCATTGGGGAGTTTCTGTTGTCGCATCAGGACATCAGATGCCCTGAGGAGGGGGCGATCTACTCAGCCAACGTGGGCCGCCGTTACGACTGGCCTGGCGGGATCTTCCGCTACATGGACCACGTCAGCCAAGCCGATCCTTCCACCGGCCGCCCTTACTCGCTCCGCTATTCTGGGGCCCTGGTGTCCGATGTGCACCGCAGCCTGATCTCCGGCGGGCTGTACTTCTACCCAGCGGATATGAACAACCCGCGGGGGAAACTGCGGCTGCTGTATGAGTGTGCCCCGCTGGCTCTGGTGATCGAGCAAGCCGGAGGACGATCCTCCGACGGCGGTCGTCGAACGCTGGAAATCCCCCGGGAATCGATTCACCAACAATCGCCCCTGGTCATCGGCAGCCGAGAGGAAGTCGCCCTGTTTGAGTCCTTTTTGGCCGGCGGGCCGTTACGGTAAAGGCGGAACTCTGCCACTGAGGATGTCGGGATCCCCTCGGTTCTGGAAATGCCCAAAGATCTTCTTACATCCGCGCCCATTCGTTGATCTGCGGGTGTTCGAAGATGGTGGTTTCTTGAAGGGTCAGCTGCTGGCCGAATCCGTGCTCTTTGGCTCGGCGATACATAGCCACACAAATAGCGACATCGACAAAGGCCAAGCCAACGGCGTTGAAGTAAATACGTTCTTGATCGTTTTCTCGGCCGGGTTTCTCACCACTGACCAACGAAACAAGGTTGCAATAGATATCGTCGTCGGTCAGCTCGCCATCTTGGTACATGCGGCTGAGTGTTTGTGTACGGTGTTTGACGGTCTCCCAATCATCGCACACAATTTTCTGGCAGGCCTTGGCCACAGCGTATTCGTCTTCCCAGCCGCCGATATGACTATAAAACGAACCGGGCTTCATCCATGAGGCCTTGAGAAGCGGCGCCTGAGCGCTGGTAGCAGTCACGATGATGTCGGCCGGAGAGATTGCTTTTTGACCATCGGTAAAGGCCTGAACGAAGCGGACGCTGGGCTCGATCGCCTCAAGCTGGTCGATGAATCGCTCTTCTTCGATGGCCGTCTTGGCTGAGACTCGGCATTCTTCGATCGTTGGGCAGATGACCTTCATCGCCAGAAAATGCATCTTGGCCTGCTCGCCAGCACCGATAAAGCCGATGACTTTGGGGTTCTTGGGAGCCAGATACTTCGCTGCCAACGCCCCCATCGCTGCCACACGGATATTGGAAGCCAAGGTGCCTTCCATAAAGGCAACGGGAAAACCTTTCTCGATCTCAGAGAGGACGAACACAGCGGTGAGCGTCTGCAGATCGTAATGGTCGACATTGGGCGGAAAGACCGACACCCATTTGACCCCGCAGATCTTCTCAGCCTTGAGCGTCGCCGGAAGGCAATTGATCCGCTCTTGAGTCTCCTGGTTAAAGATCTGCACGGTCTTGTCTGGATAAATGACGTCACCTTTTTGGTGAGCAATTAACGCCTGCTCGGCTGTTTCGATCGCTAGGCGAAAATCCAAGCAGCCAGCCTGCAGGAGTGCCTCCTGAGAGAGGTAGGTAAATTGGATCTTGTGCCGATCGCCATGCCGGCGAGGATTCGTTTCCGTCGACATGAATGGTCCTCACGAAGGGGGAAGTACTGATTCCCTGAGAAGTCTTCGACGAAGCGGGCACCTTTGGTCCAGCAATCCGGGCTTGCTGTGGTGCCTCAGGCTGCCCCCTTGAGGTCATCACAAACAAGGGCAGACCAAAAGCCCTGGGTCGAAGACTTCTCCGAAGTTCAGTAGTTCGTCAATCCAGCGTGTGTCAACAAACGAACACTTGCCTCCGCCGGAAAGACGTTGGATTGTGACAAGCCAGGATTCTTGCGCCAATCCGCTCAAACTCAGAATCGTGACAGACTCAGAATCGTGACAGACTGGGGACCGTGACAGACTGGGACTACGGGCAGAGCTGGCGAGGACAACGGATGCCGGAGGTTCTTTGTGGGCAGGCAGACGCCCGGTGCCCGAAGTCGGCAGGCGAGTTCCCTGACTTAAAGCCGCACTTTCTTCGCGATATCCTGGTGCTCAAAGACCATCTCGTGCTGGAGCTGTAGAGCTTGACCGACGCCGGCTTGCTTGGCTCTGCGATACATCGCCTCGGCGATAGCCACATCGAGAAACGCCAAGCCCACGGCGTTGAAGTAGATCCGCTCGGTTTCGCACTGGCGTCCTGGTTTTTCACGAGAGACGAGCTCGTGCAAGTCCGCATAGATATCCTTGGCGGTGATCCGTCCTTCGTTGTACATGCGGCTCAGTGTTTGCGTCCTGTGCGTCACCGTCTCCCAATCATCGCAGACAATCTTATCAGCCTGCTCGGCAACAGCATAGTCATCCTCCCAACCACCAACATGACTATAAAACGAGCCAGGCCCCACCCACTCCCCCTGCAACAGGGGTGCCTGAGCGCTGGTGGCGGTGACTAAGATATCCGCGCCGTCCATTGCTTCTTTATGGTTAGTATGAGTGGGGATGATCTCCATATCTGGTAAGATGGGTTGCATCTGAGCGACAAACTCAATCTCATGGTGTTCGGTCCGTGAGGAGACGCGACACCGTTTCAGAGAAGGTCGGACTGCCTTCATGGCCAACAGGTGCATTTTGGCTTGTTCGCCAGCTCCGATGAAGCCGATCACCTCAGCATCTTCTCGCGCGAGATACTTGGCTGCGATCCCGCCGACAGCTCCGACCCGGATATTAGAGGCCAGCGTGCCATCCATCACCGCCACGGGAAAGCCATGCTCGATCTCCGAAAGCACCACAATGGCTGACAGATTTTGCAGATCGTCCTTGGGATTCTCAGGGAACACCGAAACCCATTTGACACCGCAGACCTTGTGCTCCAGCATCGTCGCCGGCAAACAATTGATCCGCGCCTGAGTCTGCGGATTAAAGATCTGAACCACCTTTTCGGGAAACAATACACCTCCTTTTTGGTAAGCCACCAACGCACTCTCGGCCACCTCAATGGCCATGCTCATATCAAAGCATCCAGCATCCAACAGATCTTCTTGGGAGAAGTAGGTGAAACCAAGTTCATGGTGATGGTTCATCCTCGCGCCTTTCCTCTTCGGGGCTACTTTGTCATCGGGCGAGCTCGTCGGGCCGCAGAAATCGAAATCCCGCCTGCAGCGTCTGTGCAGAACATCTCTCAGTCGAAAATCGATCTGCCTTCCTGTTTTCAGGCTATCAGAACCCAAGTGCCCAGGGGACCCACTTGCAAGCCAGCAACCAACGAATCGGCGAGTGGCGATCCTCCTGAGACCGCTCACTCTCTGGGCTCGCTGAGCTCTCCGGCCCTGTTCGATCCTTGCCCCTGCGAGGGTTCGGACACTGAATTGATTGTGGACTTCATCAACCCAAAATTCGTTGATAACCTGACGAAGCAGAACGGTTTGTTGGGGCCATGGGAGACCGGCCAGGTTGACCAACAGGCGATTGTGATTCGTGACAACTCCGGCAACTCGATGCCAGCAAGGCGAGTCAGGCCAACCACCCTCGCGGCCAAGGTCTTGGAGAGAGCTTGGAGAGGACTTGGAGAGCTTTTACGTGGTCGATCTGGACCTGAGCGGGGGTATCTCCGTATCCATCTCCTTGACTTATGGTTCGCTCACCCAACTCCAGCAAGCTTTGGCTTTTGAGTTGTTTCGGTGGATGAGGGAAGCGAGCCTTTTTCCCTTCGATGAGATTCCGCTGGAGACATACATCCCAGGTCGGTCCGTGCAGACGATCGACCTCATCCCGTTGATGACCGTCCATGGGGCCAACGAAGTCACGTTCACCTCGGAAGGGAGAAGGGCTCTGGTCTCAATACGGCTATGACGATGTCTTCTGGACCACCGCTTTGCTGTCCTTTGACTGGTCCAGCGTGCCGTTGAGACCCCTTGAGGAACCCCTGCTCGAGATGGGCGAAGACGCCGGATACGAAGACGAGCACGGCGAGTGGATCGACGATAGCTTGCCTGTTGGTTACAGCTCGGAAACCAACGAGGAAGAATTTCGCAAACAGCTCAACAAGGCGTTGAGGTTCGCCCCGGGCTGGCTAACCTTCCAAGATGGCACGGTCCGGTTGCTGGCCGAGAAGATGCTGCAGACTGGAGACTACGACCTGATGCCCATCTTGGCGGACGCTCTGCTGCAAGCCGGGTGTGAGAACGAACTGATCCTGTGGCACTGCCGATCGCCAGCGGGCGTCCACGCTCGGGGCAGCTGGCTGGTCGAACTGATTTGCAACGCCGACCCGGAAGCTCGTTTGCAAGGGGAATGGGAGGCGGTTCGAGGCGAGGCGGGAGGAAAGCCAACAGTTCTGCAAGGGTATTCCTATACGTTCACAAACGGTCGATTCACCGCCGTCTCACCAGATCGTACCGTGGAAGGACAGTATACGCTTGAGCCAACCAGAACTCCGATGCGGATCACGTTCGTTGGTTACGGTGTTGGGATTATCCATTTTCAAAGCAACCAACTGCGGATGTGCGTTGCTCCACAAAAGCGCCCCAAATCGTTCTCGACATCAGACAAACCCGCCGTGCTGACAGTCTGCCAAAGGGAGCAATAACCAACACCACCAGAGACGACCTTGAACTCGGTCATCCTTCAGAACCGACCCGAACCTGCTGGACAAACAAAAACCCGTTGGCAGGAAACCAACGGGCGGCCGACGTCAAGTTGTTGCTCAGCCCCAAAGGGCATCCCGGTCCATTCAGCCAATTTTTCCGGCAATTG
Source organism: uncultured Pirellulales bacterium (assembly GCA_964648025.1). Taxonomy (GTDB): domain Bacteria; phylum Planctomycetota; class Planctomycetia; order Pirellulales; family Pb10988; genus CAZYKP01. The sequence continues at coordinate 5,953 of CAZYKP010000167.1, forward strand.
CAATTGGCTGTTTGCTATCGCGGTAAAAGCCAAACTGTTCAAGGGCTTTGTAGACTTCTTCGAGGGTCTTTTCGCCAAAGTTGGAGATGCTCAGCAGATCCTCAGGCGTTGCGTTGAGCAGGTCCTCCACTGTGTAGATCCCCTTCTCTTCAAGGCAGTTGGTCGTCCGAACTGGCAGACCAATCTCGGCAGTGCTCATCGCCAGCCGATCCTGAAGTTGTTTCTCGTAGGTGTCCGCCGCGCTGAGGGGAATGCGAGTCCGTGCCATTGAATGCCTCCTCAAGGTGCAGATAGCCCACCGCGAACCCCTCTCAACCACTGTCTGAAACGGCTGGAGTTCGCGCGGACCTCGACGTAGATTGAACACACCATAGCATCAACCGGTCTGCTCACGAACCCCAATTTTTGCTAGGGATCGGTTCGCCCTCGGTCGGCGATCTTCGTGGCTTGGCAGACTTCTATTCCTGGTCAATCTCCTTTTTGTCAATCGTTCCCCTCAACATGAACTCTTGGAATCTGTCCCCTCCCAAGGGCGACCTCTTTTCCGCAGGACTCCTCTGGCCTCCGAGGTTCTGGATGAGCCTGAGCATGTTCCTCAGCCTGCCGATGGCCCTGTCTGCCCAACCAGTCCCCAGCAAGCCAGAACAGCTTCCACGAGCAGCCGCTGATGATGAGTTCCGGGTCACCAGCGAGTTCCCAGGGGGTTCAGGGCTGATTCAGGCAATCGATGGTGATGAGCAAGTGGTGCGGATCATCCCCACTCAGCATCGGGGTCGGGGCTGGAATTGTTGGTGGTGTATCCGGGTCAGCGGGCTCAAGATCGGCCAGACGCTGACTGTTGATGTCCAAGAAGGGCACAGCGGTCGGTGGTCGCAGCCAGAACGAGCCACATACAGCGATGGCACAACTTGGAAACACTCCCCGCCAGGTCGTCAGCTCAAAAATCGCACCATCTACGTGCTCAAGCCCCCAGGACCGACGGTCACCGTTGCTTGGGGTCCGCCCTTCCTCCCAGCTGACGCTCAGCAACTTTGTCGCCGGCTGGCTCAGGCAAGCCCCCATGCCGAGGAATTCACCCTCTGCCGCACTCGCGGCGGTCGGCTCGTCTATGCCCTCAAAGTGATGGAAGGCAAAGACCACCCTGATCGGTTCGGCGTGTGGATCAACGCCCGACAGCACGCCTGGGAAAGCGGCAGCAGTTGGGTCGCTGCTGGCCTCGCCCGGTGGCTGATCAGCGACGACCCTAAGGCTGCCGCATTACGCCGTCAAGCGGTGGTCATCGTGGTGCCGATTATGGACCTCGATAGCGTGGCCGAAGGGGCCGGTGGGAAGAATCAAAAACCCCACGATCATAACCGAGATTGGGGCAAACGCCCGCACTGGCGAGCAACAGCCGCAGCGATGAAGTGGATCTCAGAGCGTGATGTGCAGAAACAGTTTGATCTGTACCTCGATCTGCACAACCCCGGGTGGACAGCCCGGACCCCCTTCTACATGGTCAGCCAACGAGCACGTGCCCAACCGCAGCGTGCTCGCAACCTCAATTGGTTTCTTGAGGACAGCCGGCAGGAAATCACCGGCCCCTTGCGGTTTCAGGGGTATGTGCAAGAAACCGGTCCCCAATACGATCCCCTCTGGAAGTCGATGAGTTCCAACTGGGCGGTCACCAACACACAAGCCCACGTTGTTGGACTGACCTTGGAAACAGCCTGGAACACCCCACACAGTACCCCAGAAGGCTACCAAACCGTCGGTCGGCAACTCGGCCTGGCGGTCCAACGGTATCTGCAGCGCAACCCGCGTGCCCCGCAGACAAACGCTCTCCCTCAGGGTCAGGCAGAATAACCTCAACAGCCGTAGCTCGAAGTCAGCCCCTTCTTAACATCGGGGGGTTGCATTATCCGGAAATCCGCCAGACTGACTGTCAGGACAATGCCCCCCAGAATCACCACCCTTCCAACAGGTGAAGGCTTGCAGAATATCCTGGGGAATGCGGGAGGGCCGCCCGGTGGTGAGATTGACAAACACCCAATCGGTTAACCCACAAGCGACGATCTCTCCTGGCTGGTGGCCCTGCTCAGGCTGCGGGGTTCTCAGGGAACTGGATCGGATCACCTCGTACCGTCGCAGGCATCGCACCCGAGCCAACGACTCCAACCAAGTGCAAATGACCAACGTCTCGCCCTCAAAGGCCGGTTGAAGGTAATCCAACTCATGCCGCCGGGCGAACCAGCCGACGTTTCGCTGGAAATACCGCTGGGGGGTCCACCCTTCTGCTGACGAATGGGCCACAGCGGCCTGCTGCATCCAGTGAAGATAAGCGATGTTGTTGGCGTGTCCGTGTTGGTCAATCTCCTCGGGCGTGACGGTATGGACGTAGTCGAACCGCTGTGGCATCCCAGTTCCCTCAAATCACAGGTCCTGCAAATCACAGGTCCTGCAAATCACAGGTCCTGCAAATCACAGGTCTTGCGAATGATAGTTTTGGCCGATCCGGGTCAGCGAAGATCCCAGGTCGGTCTTGAAGGCCCCTGCTTGATCATCCCAGCGGGGGGTGCAAAATCTGACCTGACCCGGCACGGCGGTCGGTGTCGGTCTGACCAACGAGGTCCCGTCCCAGGCCATCTCAGACGCCTTACTGTCTCATGTGGTCCGCTGGTGAGCAACGTCAACTTCAGCCTCGTGGACCGAAACCTGGCAGAAGGACAACCTTTCAAGAGACAAGGACCGGACAGATTGATCCACCAAATCTTCATTGGCTCCGCGGCCAAACCAATCACATCGGGGCTGCAGTCATGGGGTTGATTGCTCCATCAGACGGTGAGGTCTAAGATGAGACCTCAAAGCCCATCGGCTTTCACGGGTGATTTTTCAGGGAAAGTAGCCAAATGCTGGAGCGAAAACCTGTATTTCCACATGTTATCGAGCTGAACACGCAAGCGGGCTACCGCATTGGGTGCAATGTTTATTTGATCTACAGCCAACGTGAGTGGCTTCTCGTTGATATTGGGTTTGAGGAAACCGTTGACGAAATCGTTGAACTGATTCGCCAACTGGACTTTCCGCTTTCACGATGTCGTATGATTGTGGCCACCCATGCCGATGCCGACCACGTCCAGGGGCTCGCCAAGGCGAAACAGGTATTGAGAACGAAAGCCATTGGGCATCCCCTGGCTGCCGAACCACTCAAGACGGCCGATCCGGTGGTCACCTTCTCTGAGGTGAAGGCTCGCCAATTCCGCCTGGATATGGAGCCTGTTGAGCTGGAGCACACCGTCGATGAGGGGGACACCCTTCGTGTCGGGGAGCTGGAATTGGAGGTCTGGCACACACCAGGCCATTGTTCCAACCAGATTTCCCTCAGGATGGGCGATCTGCTCTTCAGCGCCGACAACATCTACCGTGATGGATGTGTAGGGGCGATCGACGCGCACCACGGCAGCGATATCCCCGCCTTCATCAGCTCGCTGAATCGCATTCGCCAGAGCGATGTCCGCTGGCTGCTCCCCAGTCACGGACCGATCTTCCGGAAGGATCCTGACCTGTTGGATAAGACCATTGCTCGGTTGGAGACTTACCAGTACATGGCCGACTTCGGCATGTGTGCCCACTCCTGGCCTCTGCTGGCTCAGTGGGATCAGGAACTCGCCGAAGGCAAGATGCCCGAATAAAGTCCATCCCCACACAAGTTCACTGGCCAGCAAAACGAACTGGCCAGCAAAACGAACTGGCCAGCAAACGAACTGGGCAAGAACTAGTCAAGCTGACCGACCTGGAAATAATGCCTGAGCATTCGCCCCTGGCAGATTTTTAGGTTTTTTATGCGTCATCCAAAACCCATTCCACCAGGTCCTGGACAGGAGAGCGTCTGGGACTATCCACGCCCACCCCGGCTTGAGAAAACGAGCAAGCAGATTCGGGTGGTATTTGCAGGGGTAGAGATTGCCCTGACCAACCGGGCCTACCGGATTTTGGAGACCAGTCACCCGCCGACCTATTATCTTCCCCCGGAAGATGTGCAGATGGACTATCTTCGGCCGGTCGCTGCAGCAGGGAGCTTCTGTGAGTTCAAAGGGCCGGCTCACTACTACGATTTGGTCGTTGGAGAGCGAACAGCCCCCAAAGCCGTCTGGGCTTACGCAAATCCTTCTCCTGCGTACAAGGCTGTGACGAATCACCTTTGCTTTTACGCCCAGCTCACCGATGGATGTTATGTCGACGGTGAAGAGGTCGCGCCTCAACCAGGTCGTTTTTATGGTGGTTGGATCACCAAAGACGTGGTTGGGCCGTTCAAAGGAGTCGAGGGAAGCTGGGGTTGGTAAATCCATCCGCCTCCCTCGACTGTCTCAAATGGTGGCTAAGGGCCAACCCGGCGGCTCGCGTGTTGTGGACGAGAAAGAATTTCCCAAAGGCAGCCGCAGAGCAGTGCCCAGGCCCAGTCTTGGAATTACCGTTGTGGCATTCTCTTGAGAAGCACCTTGCAGATGCTGATCAGCCATTCTCGCTCAGCTTTGGTGATGGAGCCACGCTCTAAAATGGCCTGAAGCGACTGCAAGGTATTGGTGGCCAGGGCATGTTCAAAGGTTCCTGGCTGAGGGCCTTTTGGGGCGGCCAGGGCCTCCTGCAAAGTCAGGACGACGGTCTGGACGTCTGACAGATCAACAACGGGCTCGTTTTGCCAATTGGGAAGTTGTTGGCGGTTGGCACCAGCCCAAACAACACGGCAAATCACACGACTGACCTGGGCAAATTTGGGGTAGTTGAGTTTCTCGGCGGTATCCCCTGGTCGATGGTAGTCGGGGTGTTCTCCAGTGCTGAAGAACAGAAACGGGATATCTTTTCTCCAGAACGGCGTATGGTCGCTGCGGCCACCCACTAAAGACGCCGCCAAAAAGCCCAGTTTCAGGCCATCCTCGCTGTTGGCCTCTCGGACCCAAGGCCGCAGACCTGGCACATATTCACTCCCCATCATGTAGACCATGGGGCGAATCAGCCCCCCGGCATCGCGGCCAATCATATCGGCGATCACACAAAGCCGCAGCTTCTCCAATGGAATCGGGCAATGCTCGACAAAATACCGCGAGCCGATCAGCCCCCGTTCCTCCAAATCGAAAGCCACCAGCAGAACGCTACGAGCAGGGCGTTTTTGACTTAGCACCCGTGCTGTCTCCAACAACATGGCAATGCCGCTGGCATTGTCATCAGCGCCGGGATAAACAACTCCCTGCTGGGTGCCTAAGCCATCAAAGTGAGCGCCGAGCAGGATCCACTGATCGGCCAACTCCGGATCTCGGCCAGGGATCACCGCGGCGACATTCCGCCAGTTGGTTTTCTGCTTCGTGGGATCTTGGGGATCGATCGAGGCGTCTGGACCGAAAGCACGCCGCCGCCCATCCCAGGGGACTTTTTGGAAGAAGGATTGGCCTTGGTCGAAGGCCCCACGCAGCTTCAATTCTCGAAAACGGCCGGCGATCAGCTCGGCTGCTTTTGTGCCGCCCTCTCCAAACCTTCCTCCCAACTCCGGGCTGGCCAACTTGACGACCCAGCGACGCAAAGCCGACACAGTGATCGTTGCGACCCCCTCTTCGATGGAGCTGTTGCGTGAGTTGTCAACAAGCTGGCTACCCGATTCTCCCCCTTGTTGCTGTGCTTGACCCTCCCGATTTTGGTTCTGCAGGACTTGCTCTCGCATGCCTTGCTTTCGCAGAGATTGAGTTTGCTGGGCCAGTGGTTGCGGCCCTTGCTGCTTGAGGGGACTCGATTGCCCAGCAATAGCGGGCGTCAGCCAACAGACAAGCAGTGTCACCAAGGCTGTATAGGCTGAGGGAAGGGATTGTCTTGTCATCAACCGTCTGACCTAAAAAAGATAACGGCCGGAACAGGTCCATGAGAGCAGACTCCAAGGGACCTTGGGCCACAACGAAGAGAGCCCCATGGACCGGGGCCACAGCCAGCAGCGGATCCACCTCAACTTCGGGCTCTCTGGCAGCCGAAGACAAACAGTGACTGTGCTGGAGGCTGCCACCGACGGCTGTGCGGTCTCAAGCGCCTGGACGGTCTCGGGGAGGCCATCTGGAGAGCGGATCGAAGCAAATCAACAGGATGTGCACGAGTTTCACGCTTGTCCAGACAGATTCAACCACTCGCCGCCCCTGGAGGCGGGGATTTTGACCGAGGGAAGCAAGGATGATCCGACGGGTGCTTGTGGCCGCCGTGTTGACTGCTGGCTTGTGGGCCCTTGGGGGCGTCTCCGAGGCCAAGGCCCAGCAGGCCTACGGCAACATCTACAACAGGATGCCAGCAACCAATTGGCAGCGGTTTTATCACTACCCCTATGTTTTTTACCCGCAGAATTTCTACGGGGCGGACTACTACGATAGCCGCAATGACCTTTACTGGCGATATCCACCAGAAATGCAGATCCCTGTGTACAACCGCCAGTGGCACAACTACTACCCCCAAACTCGGCGGTACCACCGTGGACACCACTTCATCTTGGACGTGTTCTAAAGATCTCCACCAAGAGGCCCGAAAACGCCCCCAACGCCGCAGTCTGAAGACGCTCAGTTCGGACTGCGGCGTCCTCGTGTGAGGCTTGTTCCGCTGCCGTTGTGCCAGGGAATTCGCCACGCTGGAACCCACCCGCGACTCAGATGCCACCATTCCCCAAACCAGGGTGTTTCAGCGTCTGGCTGTGTTGGGGTTGGCCTTGATCAGCCTGTTTGCGAGAATAGGCTATTGCTAGGGTGTTCTACCGGACCGTGGCCCCATCAACGGACGTGCGGGGCGTCAAGCAGCCTTCAGAACTCGGCCCAGGGCAACCGTCGGGCAGCAGATGAGTCCAAAGGCTGCTTTTATCTCTGGGAGTCAGTCGGCCGGTTGGCAGTCGTTGCTCGCTTCGGGACCACCTTCACTCGCTCTGACAGTCTGTCCGAAAAGCACCGGAATCCACCTGGATCGTGTTGCACCATG
>CAZYKP010000168.1:0-12894 GCA_964648025.1 uncultured Pirellulales bacterium
CCTCCGCGTATCTGCTATGATGATCACTGATACGACTTTTTCAACAGGCTGCTAGAGTCTTCTCGCCATTCCACCCCTCCATGGAAGCCGAGCGAGCCTCGCTGGATGTTTCTCGGCCTAACTCGACAGTGGCGCACTAACCACCTTCCAAGTTTTTCTGCTGTGGGCAAGTAGGCCGAGTCGGGAGCCGAGCCTTCGGCAGCCCAAACATTGAGCAACCCAAGAATGGCCCATGCCATGTCTCCCGTGTTAATAGATTTGGAAGAGCCATCGATTAACCAGGGTACGCTCTCGGGATCAGGATTCTCTTCGCCTCCAGGATTCTCCCATCCAGGGAGCCGAGGCGCACGTTCCTTCTCCATCCTGGCTTGTACCGAGGACGGAGGGCTATTCCGCGCAACTGTTGCTTTCCCTATTTCGTTCTCAGGAGAAGATTGCCAACCAAAAAGATCTCCACAGGAGTACCCACGATGCAGGAATGCTCCAGCAAAGCCCATTTGGGTGACCGGCCGTCTCGAACTCCCTTCTGAGTACGCTGCGAGGGCCACGAACGCGTCTGCAATTGTGCGGGCTCGATGCCGATCGGATACCGAACCTGATGCCAAGAGAGCATTGATAGCCAGAGCATTATCATGGATGTAGCAGACGTTGCGCAGATAAGGGACCTCTCGATCACCGAACTTCAGCAATTGTTTACCTACTTGATATGACCGGATGAGCCTTGGTTCCTGAAGGCGACTGTGATGGATCACAATATCGTCCAAGTATATTGTGGCTCCTCCGACATTGGGCAAGGCGCTGACGATACAGCAAAAGCCACCAATGATATTTTGGAGATTTTTGCCTCTCAGGTCGAGGCAATACCGTTTCCAGTGGTTTGAGAGACTGGTGAGTTCCGTAGAGATTCTTTCGGTCGAGTCGACATACCGACAGTTGGAGTCCGGGGCCGGCTGATCATTTTCCGCCGCGCGTCGACAATCGATCCCTGCGAAGCAAAATTCACACACCTCACCGCCTATCTCGCCACGAGCCCAGAAGGTCATCCGCGTTGCTCCACTCAGATCCAGCCCTTCAAACCTTCCCCAGTTTTTGTCTTTATTTAACCAGTAAATACCACACCACTCATCGTCTTGTTTGGGAGTCCAGCTGATTCGAAGGCACGTTGGACCGGAGTGAGGCTTTTCCGGTGTACTTGAGACGTCGAGTGTTGTGTCTTCTGCAGCTGACCAGTCGGAGCTACCGGGGCCCCTCATCCAGCCACTTGGGGTGAAGCGGGCACCGCCGGAATTTTGATCATCGAGAACAACTGTCCGAGTGTGGTACACATCGAGTTCATCGCGGAGATGTTGTGGCTCTCAAGCTCGGCTCAAGAACTGTTCACCCAGACCCCCCGCCAGATCGCTGCGGTAGACCAACCGTCCGGGGCTAAGCGCCGGCGACGCCCGCCTCGCGTCGGCGACTGTGAACCGCGACAGATTCCTCGCATCCGATGACACCTAACCACCTGTCAGATCGAGGGTTACGGCGTTTAGAGCCGCACCGGCATGGGGCGTGCAAAGAACGTGAGACATGGGTTCAACTGACTCCCCATTCCTGTCTCGAGGTACCAATCTCATGCGCGCGACATTGCTCTCTTTGGCTTTTCTGTTTTCCTGTGCCGCGGTCTCCGCCGCTCCTTGTGACCCTCCTCCAGAAGCTCAGGCCGCGGCTCCGGTTTTGGACAAGCCACATTTGGCTCATTCACCTCGTTCAAAATGGGGCCCCCGGCCCTTGCGTGCGGCTGATCTGTCCGCGGACCGCCGGATCCGATGGCCACTTGTCCTACGTTCGCGGCGGTTTGCGGTCGAGGTCGGTGAAATCGAAGGCTTGTGGCAGTTAGGCAATCGGGCGGACCCCGCGGATGTCGTTCGGCTAATTCGTGCGGCTGATGCGTTGCACGGCAAGTGGCGTTCTTCCTGCCACGGATACCCTGGCTGCTGCCGGGTGAGTGGCTTCATCTCCCGGCTCCGCTGTTCTTGCCGATCCCGACTGAGTGCCCCCTAGTCTCGCTTGTGGCCCTTGTTCAGGTGCCACGCTTGCATGTTCGCTCCATCACCAACTCACCCGGCTGAACCATTCGGCCGGGTGAGTTTTTTATCTCAAGGTTCTCGCCCCACAGCTTCGCATTCGTGATCATGCCTGTGCTGAGAGCTTATCGAAGACTTCTCGGGCCGCTGCCTGAGCTGCCCGCCTCGCGCCGTAGAACTTTCTGGTTGTGGCAAAATCTTTGTGGCGCATCACCAACATCAGCGTTTCAGCCGACACTCCTACGTTGATCAGCCGCTCGGCACAACTGCGGCGCAGATCGTGCGCGCTGGCGTATTTCACCCGTCTGCCTGCCTCCTCGTCAGCCTCGCGGACAATCACGCCAGCCGCCTTGCCGACCTCAGCGATGAGTCGGCTGACGCGTTCAGTGGTCAGGCGAGAGCAGCGGCGCTGGTGATTTCGGCGCGTCGCCCGAGCGCGGATGGCCTCAGTGAGTTTCTCGCGGAGGTGGGCAGCTCGGGTGCCTCGTCGCCCGCCGAGGTGGCTCAGATTGTCGAGCGTCTCGAACGGCAGCCGTCCCAGGAAGAGTGATGAACACGATGGGAAACACCGGCGGTCTCGCGGAATCACGAGTCAACGAGCTCGTGGAAGGATTCCGGGGACGACTGGAATCCTGCGGGACTGTGTGTGTGGCATCCGGTGAGCTGCACTGGTCAGGTGGCCGCCTTTCGCTTCACACCGATTTCGGCCCTCAGGGGCAGGACAAGGATACCAACCAGGACTTCGTCCTGGGCTGGGTCGCCAAGGGGTCCTCGGGCATTCCATGGGCGGTCGCCCTCGCCGATGGGGTGACGTCTTCCTTTCAAGCAGAGTTTGGGGCCAGGATTGCCTGCTGGGCTGCTCTGGCGGAACTGGTGACTGTACCGGACGATTTTCAGCGCCAGTCTCGGCGATCTCTGGATGCTGCCGGAGATGCGATCGGCGGACTCTTTGAGGAGTTGATGGCGGACCCCGAGCGTTTTCGTCCGCAGACGGAGTTTTCGTCGACCTGGAAGTACACCCTTCGGGAAGGTCTGCTGTTGCAGACCACACTCAGTTTGGCCTGGATGGAAGCGGGCGTTCTCAACCTTGTGATCGTCGGGGACGGGGGTGCCGCCTTGTTCGGGTTTGGTGACGAGGAGGCGCCCAGATTTCTGGGAGGAGCCAGCGCACAAACGCAACGGGTTCATGCCCTGGGCCCGTTGAACCGACATGTGTCAGCTTTTGACTATGGTGGTCGGGTCGACGTTGAGGGGACCGGGCTGATCGCGTTGTTCACGGACGGCATTGCCCGAGGGATCGGTGCGGACGGGGCACCGTTGATGAGAAGTGCCCCGATAGCTTCCCCGACCTCCCGTGACATCATAGGCCGGCTGATCAAAGACCGGCCTGAGGACTTCGAGGACAACCTGACGCTGGCGCTGATTGAGTGCGCTTGAGTAGAACCTGAGGTACACGTCCGAATGCCCACAGTGCCGGCGAGTCCGAGCGTCAGCCAACTGCAGGCCCGAGAGCTGGCCGGCAAGAGCTGGCAGCTCCACGGCGAGCAGCTCCGGTTTGCCGACTACGATCCGGGTGAACCCGGTCAGCCGCCCTGGAAGACTGGTTCGGAGGGAATTGCTTATCCGCTGTATGGCTCGGAGGGAACTCCGCGAGCGTACGTCAAGTTCTTTGAGGCGCTGCGGGTGAACACCCGGCGCGTGGAACGGACGAAGTGGCTGATCGGGCAGCAGATCGGCTCCTGGGCTCCGGAACTGGCAGGGGCGCCTGCGTCCTTGGTCGAGACCCACAATGACGGGCCGCCACTCGGGATCTCCTTTGAGTTTGCGTGTTCGTTCGCTCAGGCTGTCCCGGGACGAACGTGGCTCGAAGTGAAACTGGATGTGGCCGACGGGCAGGTGCAACTCGATGATCCGTTGCGGATGCGCTGTGTGCGAAATCTCCTTAGCGGCTTGGTGCATCTGGAGCAGCGCGACATCGTCCACGGGGACCTATCTCCCAATAACATCATTGTGGATGTCAAGGCGGGAGACAACGAGCCTTCGCTCTACCTGATCGACTTCGATGGATTCGTGGCGCCCGCCGCAGGGCAGGACCTCTACCGCTTGCCAGTCGCTGACGGGGGAACGTACGGCACGAAAGGGTATTGCCCGCCCGACTTGGAACAGAGGGCGGCGATCAACGATCGTGGGATCGCTCCCTATTCGGATCGGTACGCCCGGGATATGTTGCTGCTGGAACTCCTGTGTTTCGACGAGGCCTGTGACTTCGAGGCACCCGTGAGCGAGTGGGCGGGAGATCAAGTGCGGATTGCGTTCCAGCGAACTTCACTTCCCGCAGAGTTCGACTACCTGGGGCGCCCTGACGTTTTTGCGATGCCAGAGGGTCATCGACCGTCGACAGCGAGCCTGGCCAATGCAATTCACATCACGACCCCACCCCGGGTCAAGCGGACTTGGAACGGAGGCGTCGGTGCCACCGCATTCATGAGTCCGAACCCGGCTTCATTCGCACCTCCAGCGGTACCTCAGACGCATCTGCTGGCCACCGCAACCCATCTGTTGTGGTTGTGTTGTGTGGGGCTGTTGGGTCTCATTTGTCTGCTGGCGACACAGTGGTTCGGGGGTTCGTCTGGGAGTTGGGCACATGCGGTGATATTGCTTCCCATCCAGGTCCTGATTGGCGGCGGTCTGTTTGTGGGCGGCTTCACATGGCTGACGGTTTTGACTTTCACGACCGATCGCCCGCGGATCGTCAAACTTCTTGGCTGGTGGTTTCGGATTCCGGCACGGTTGCCCAGCGGGCACTCAGAACTCGAGATACAACTTCGAAAGATAGGGGTCTTGTCGGCGGTACTGATCGCGCTGGGGTTGGGTGTCATGGTACTGCAGGTGATGAGGTAAACAGTCTCTCTGCCCGTCGTTTGGGAGCGCTGCTTTGCAGAATTGCGACCGTCACCCGCTGCAGCCTGCGGGCCGGGATGGCCCGCCCCGGCTGGCTCAGGGAACGGATGTCAGAGGCTGAGCAACTTCGGGAATTTATCGAAGTGAAGCGTCCCGGAAGGGAGCCGGGAGGGCGACCGGGGCAAGATCCCAACGGAAACGCTCTGCAGGAGTTCGGTGACCCAGTTTACGCGTCTCGTGATAACTGCTCTGGACTGGTTCGGAGTTCCGTTGTTTAACGCAGCTGGTGCGGGGACTTTCCCTCAAAGCGCGATTCGTGATTCCTCTTCGGGCTACAGGGCACGCTGACCCAGACCGGTGAGCTTCAAGGCACACAACGTGGCGGTCACAGCCAGTCCTGTATGAAGCACCCCGGCGCCAGGATCAGAACGCGATGGCAGGTCCGTTCCACGTTGGTCAGGTTGTGCGTGATGCAGACCAGGGTCTTGCCGTCGTCGGCGAGCCGGCGGAAGAGGGTCATGAGCTCCCGATCCGACTCCTCGTCGAGTCCGGAGGTAACTTCATCCAGAAAGATCAAGCTCGGGTTCGCCAGGATCTCCAGGGCCAGGCTCGTTCGTTTGGTTTGCCCTCCGCTCAGGTTCCCGATCCGAGTTCGGCATTCGGAGAGGAGACCCACGGTGTCCAGGGTTTGCTGGACCACGGCCTGGACTTCGTCGGAACTGGTATCCTGAGGTAAACGAAGTTGTGCGGTGTAACGCAGGGCTTGCTCCACGGTGAGCTGCGTGTGGAGCGGGTCTTGCTGAGGGACGACCACCAGGTCGTGTTTGAGCTGTTCGAACTGGCGGTACAAGTCGAGGTGATTGAGCATCACCCTGCCATGGTCTGCTGGTCGGCGAGCGCTCAGCGCCGACAGCAAGGTCGACTTGCCGGACCCGGCTGGCCCCAGCAAGCACACAAACTCGTGGGGCCCAAGGCGCAGAGACACATCATCCAAGATCGTCTTTCCCGAGAGCCGATCAGGGACGATCCGGGTGAGACCGTGGGCGACCAGTGTGAGTCCATCCTCCCGAGTGGCTCCGGTGAGGACACCCTCTTGGAACGTGAATTGGTACGGTCCGATCCCGATGCGATCGCCGGTTCGGAGTTGCCGGGGCGACCGCAATCGCTGGCCATTGACGTAGGTCCCACCCGAGCTAGCCAGGTCCGTGAGGAGAGTTCCCGTCTCGTGAGAAGATAGCCGGGCGTGGGTCCGGGAGACCTGCACATGGGGTAGGAAGATGCTGGCTCGGTGTGGGTCGCGGCCGATGATCGAGTCCTCGCCGACGGCAATCGGCCCAAGCGTTTCAACGGGCACGTCAGCAGTGGGCGCGTGGACGTCGGTGAGTTGCGGTCCAGCGGGGAGCAAGGTCTCGTCGGAGTCATCCAGGACAAAGAGAAACGTCGATTGCCCGGCTGTAATCTGCACGTTCCGATCAAGTTCCCGTTCGTCGTGAACGATCGTCCCCTCGCAGAACGTTGGGGAGGTACGCGAAAGGGGTTGGAGCGAGCAAGTTCCGTCCTGCCGGGTTTGGATCCGAAACTGCTGACGCGAGCAGGAGAGGTCGGGGACGGGAAGATCGGCATCCTGGCTGCGACCGACCAGAATCGTGTTGCCCGGAACCAGGGACTGCGCGCGCTTGGAGTCCGTGTGATGGAGTCTTGGCATTGGACGATCCTCGCGACGTTCAAGAAGCCAAGCGGCACGGTCGGCGGACACGGAGGTCGACCTCCACGCTACCCAGGTCCCGGAGAAAGACAACCCACCTGCGGAGATTGTTTCCGCTCCATCTTGTGGCGGCTGACTGTGTCACCCGTCGAGCCATCGGCCGAGCCCACCGATAGTGTCCAGTCCAGAGCGAGCTCATGAAGCCTTCTCCTACCGCTTCAACATCGGACGGGGTCTGGGGGCAAGCCACGGTACCCCCGTCCGTGCTTCAACCCGGGATGGCTCTGGGGCGCTATCAAGTCCTGGAGTTACTTGGCCGGGGTGGAATGGGGGAGGTCTGGAAGGCGTTTGATCCCAACCGCAACGGTCCCGTGGTGATCAAGTTGCTGCCGCTGGCGCTTCAGGGCAACGCGTTGGAGCTGCAACGGATCCAGGACTCCTTTCGCAGCGTGAACGCCCTGCAGCACCAACATATCTGCCCCGTCTATGACCTGGCCTCCGACGAGCGTGTCGGTGACTACTTGGTGATGAAGTTCGTGGAAGGAGAAACGCTGGCGGTGTATCGCTTTCGCGTCGTCCGCGAGCGGGGTGAGTTCCCCGTCGGCGAGCTGGCGGACGTGCTGGGTCCGGTGGCCGCGGCGTTGGACTATGCCCATGGCCAGGGGATCATCCATCGTGATGTGAAGCCGCAGAACATCCTGGTTCGAGAAGACGGAACGGATCCGCAGCTGGTCGACTTTGGCTTGGCTGAGGAGATCCGGATGGCCACGACGCGCGTGAGCCAGGCCCACGTGGGGGTGAGTGGGACCTATGCCTATATGGCCCCGGAGCAATGGCGGGGCAGACCCCAGGATGGCCGGGCCGATCAGTATGCGCTGGCGGTGGTGGCCTACGAACTGATCGTGGGACACCCTCCGTTTCAATCGCCGGATCCCGAAATCCTGCGGATGTGTGTCCTGGGCGACGAACCGCCTGAGATCGCCTCAATCGCACCGGCAGCGAATCGTATGCTGCATCAGGCACTGGCGAAAGATCCCCAGGATCGGTTCCGCTCGTGCCAACAGTTTCTGGACGCCCTGGCCGTGGCGCTGAGCCAGGTGCCGGGCTCGCCCCCTCGCAAGCCTGCCAAGGATGCTGCCGTCACCAACCAACCCTCTAGGAAACCTCAAGCCGGCGCGATGGCAGATCCCGCCCCGGGTGGATTGCTGGGTTGGAGGCAAGGGATGTTGTTCCTGGGGACGGCAGTTGTGGCCTTGTTGGCGGGTGTAGTCCTGTTCGGCTGGTTGGGGAATGGCTCCCAGGGGTCAGGAGACGAGAAGGAGGACTTGAGCCGGTCGGAGGACTTGCTCCCCACGGCACAACCGCCCGAGCCCCGGCCTTCAGAGAAGGAGAACGGAGGTGCCCCTTCAGTCCCGCCCGAGCCCCAAGGAGGACCCAACTCCCGGACCGAACCCTCCTCAGCCGGCAGCGGCACCATTTCCTCCTCCAAGGGCCACGGGCCTGATCATGGAAGTCGTCCAGGACGACCTGCAGGTTGATGAGACGCCAATCGGCAAACCGTCCGGAGATTCCCTGTTGCGGGGACAGCAGGTGATTGTCCAAGAAACGTACGAGGATCGGTTTCTGGTGGAGTATGGTCGCTCCCAGCGCGGCTGGGTGGACTGCCGGGCACTGACTTATGCTGGGGGCTTTCTGACGAGCTCCTCGGGACTGAAACTTTGCTACATCCCCCCTGGAGAATTTTTGATGGGAAGCCCGGCGAGGGAGCACGGCCGCGATGCCGACGAGCAACAGCGTCGGGTCAAGGTGAGGGGAGGATTCTACCTGGGCGCCACGGAGGTGACCGTGGCCCAGTTTCGCGAGTTCGTCAAGGACCGTCGCTACCGAACCACTGCCGAGCGGAATGGATGGGGCGGGAGTGCGTTGGTTGGACTTCAGTTCCAACAGCGCCCGCAGTTCATTTGGAGCGCACCTGGCTTTCAGCAAAGGGAGGAGTCTCCGGTGGTGCAGGTGAGCTGGCAGGACGTCCAGGCCTATCTTGACTGGCTCAGTGAACGTGAGGGGCAGGAGTATCGGCTTCCCACGGATGTGGAGTGGGAGTATGCGTGTCGGGCTGGGAGTAGTCGTCGGTACTGGCACGGGGATGATGCGGCAGGGTTAGTTGCTGTTGGGAACGTGGCGGATCGTACGGCGCAAGAGGACCTTGGCTTGCCCTGGGGAGTTTCTGGTCGCGATGGGTATGCGGTGACGGCACCGGTGGGTTCGTTTCGACGGAACCCTTTCGGACTCTGGGATATGCATGGGAATGTTTGGGAGTGGTGTGAGGATCCCATGATCCGAGTCCTGGGAGCTGCCGGTTCCTCGGAACGGGTTGTCCGCGGGGGAGCCTGGGACAGCAGATCGGAAGTCGCACGTTCCGCGAACCGGAATGGGGCAAGGACGGACTTTGCTTGCAGCAACTTGGGCTTCCGGATTGCTCGCAGTGCACGCGAGTAAAGCCAATGTGGTGCATGTTATGTGTGCAACAATGCGAGCGGAATCGTCACGTTCAACGCACGTCAGAATGTTGAAAGCGACTGTGGTGGTGAAGGTTCCCTTGATCACTGAGGAGGAAAAAGCAAATACGGCGTGGCAAGGTTCGTCAGAAGCGACAAGCCCGACGAGGTCAGAACCTCCGCCGCTTACCGCCACGCCAACGCAGTTCGGATCAGAGCAACAAAGAGTTTCGTGCGACAACTATCTACGAGGAGTCGCAAGAGCACCGCCTGGTGCGACGGGTCGCTTGATGAGACGAATGGTGGCCGATGTGAAGATGCAAGAAGCCCAGCAGCGAACCACGATCATTGACGGAGCGCCGTGGATCCGCTGCTGTAGGAACCGATCGCCAGCAAAGCCAATATTACTCTGCCAGCGCGTTGAGCCTTTTGCCGACCTGCATTGCTGTCAGGCCAACCCGCTCCCCGATCTCTCCGGCCTTGAGCTCCTGCTTGCTCAGTTCGAAAATTCGGGAATCCAGGTCGTAGCCGCAAGTGCCAGCTTTTGCCTTGGGAGCTGACTCGTTCGCTGTTCTAAGCAGTTGCTGTCTCAGTGTCTCTGAGGAGCAAGCTTATTCAACCTGCTGAGTCTAAGGGACCTCCACTGAGTCATTCCGCTGCTGAATCCAGTGCCGGAGGTTGTCGAGAGAAGACATGGGTGGTTGGTGGGGACTCTTGCCGGTTGAGGCTCAACAAGAACGCTCAATTAGGCTACAACCAAACAGGGGGCGTGTCTGGCAAATCCTTCTGGATGGTACTGATAGGGGGCATTAGATTGCAGAGAACGGAGTACTGCCAACCCCCGAGGTCCTCATGGCTGAAGATTTACCGAAGATCGATCGAAAACGATTGCGCGCCCAGTTGCAGGGCCACCAAGCCGAGGTCATGATTGCGCTGAACTCCACTGGCGAGAAAGTCTTGGTTGGCATTACCGACGGGGAGTGGGAGTGTCCTGGCGTTAACGGAGACGCAGCCGACGAAGAGTTGAGAAAGCCAGAATCAGTGTCCAGCGGTGGCCGGAGTTTGCTTACTTCGAAATTTCAGGCACGGGCGATTCGCAGGTCGCGACCAGTGTCATGGGGCGCGTTAAAAGGCAGCCACCAACAGTTGCAAGCGATGTGTCGCTTTGTCGAGCAGGCAGCGGAGGAACGTCAGCGTGTCGATGAGGTGGAACGCGAACTCTTTACGCAACTGTTGGCCGTAGGACAGACGCTACTGCGAGCTTTCGTGGACTCCCAAGGTGACGGCGACGTGGGAGCTGAGCTTGAGGAAGGGGACCGCCGCTTGCGGCGGCTGAACGACTCGCGGACGCGGCGATACCTCTCGATCTTTGGCGAATTGCTCATCTCGCGTCGGGTCTACACATGCCGCGAAGGGCAGAAAATCGAGCGGGTGCCCCTCGACGAACGACTGGGCCTGCCGGCGGGCGAGTTCTCTTACGTGCTGGAGGATTGGCAGCAGCGGCTGTGCGTGAAAGAGTCCTTTGCTGAGGCCGTGACATCGCTGCGAACGCTGTTGGGTGTGGCACCCATCGGGCGGGCCGCCGAACAGATGAATCAGCGGATGGCCCAAGACGCCGAAGCGTTTCAGCTTCAGCTGGCACCGCCACCGGACGACGAGGAAGGCGAGATTCTGGTGGCGACTGCCGATGGCAAAGGAGTCCCGATGCGGCGACCTGTGCCAGAGCCAGTTCACAACTCCCATCCTCGTCGCGGCAAAGGGGAAAAAGCCAACAAGAAGAAGATGGCCTATGTGGGAGCCGTTTACAGCATCGACCGCTTCGTTCGCACGGCCGACGATGTGCTGGACGAAATCTGTCGTCGAGAGCGGGCAGCCGACCGGCCGCAGCCGCAACACAAGCAGCTTTGGGCTGAGATGACCCGGGTAACCGCAGAAGAGAGCAGTCCGGGCCGAGAACGTGTTTTCATCGAAATGGCAGTGGCCTGCCACCACCGCGACCCTCAACGGGAGAAGACACTGGTCTGCTTGATGGATGGCGAGAAGGCCTTGTGGGAGATGGCCGGCGGGTGGCTGCCCCGAGCGGTTGGCATCCTGGACCTGTTCCACGTGCTGGAACGACTCTGGCAGGCGGCGTACTGCTTCCACCCGGAGCGGAGTCCCGAAGCCGAGGCATTCGTCTCTCACCGTCTGCGGATGCTGCTTGCGGGCAAGGTTGGCTACGTGATTGGGGTCCTACGACGGCTGCACGATCAACAGTTCCTCACGACTGCCAAGCGGAAGACGCTCAACGCGGTGATCACCTACTACGAAAACAATCGTCAGCACATGCGGTACGACGAATACCTCGCCCAGGGTTACCCCATCGGCAGCGGCGTCGCCGAGGGCGCCTGCCGCCACTTGGTGAAAGACCGCATGGAAGGCACCGGCATGCGCTGGACGGTCCACGGCGCACAAGCCATGCTGCACCTCCGCGCCATCTATCTCAACGGTGACTGGAAGGCATACATGAACTACCGTATTGAAACTGAGCAAGCCAGGCTATATCCCTGCTCGGCTGCCTGAGAAGTGCGAGTTACGCCCTTGAGAATTGCGGCCTCACTTAACTGGCTGTGAGCAATTTCCGGCTGCTTGGGTTGGGAACGGAGAGATGACACATGATAGAGATTCCCTACTGGGGAGTAGCGGTGGCGGGTATAATCCTCCTGCTCTCTCATTGGGGAGCATATTCTTGGGGGTATTGGCGAAGAGCAAGTCTACACATTCGAGTCATCGGGACGATTGCATTGGCAGCAATCGCTGTGCCTGCAATCCTCATTTCGGTTGAGAAACGGTTGGAGGTGGACTTCGGAGGGATGGACTTGGTAAGTGGCTCCGTTGCGATTGTTGCTATCATTTCTGTCACAGTGATCGAAGTCATGCAGAGACGAGGCCGAGACGAAGCTGAGCAAACGGAGGTCAGTGGCATGAAATCGGGTGATGTGAAGGCAAGCTCCACGTTGTTGACCTCAATCCTCAGAGAATGGATTGATGACCTTTCTGAAGACGACACATTGCATGGAAACTTAAAGAGAGAAATCCTCCGGGTCATTGTTCTTCGAGATTACCCGGAAGGAGAATTGCATCTTTCACCAAAGATCAGTTGGCCGAAAGATGAGGTGGACCCCATTTATTGGACCACAAACCGCCTCCAATAAGATAGAGCCGACCGAGTACGTGGGCGGCCCGCGAGACCCTTCCCAGGTCTCGCGCGGACGCTTTCACCGCTCGACCCAACGTGACCCTCTCCGCATTTTGCCTTTCTTCCGCGCGACGTTTCCCGTTTTTTGAGATTGGCACTGATTCGTTCACGCGACCCCACGATAGACCTCCGCGGGCGTGCAGCCACTCAGCGACGAATGAGGTCTCTGATGCCCATAAAACTCGAAGTACGATTCCAACCCCGTGACCAAATCCCAGCCGTTGATGTACTCCTTCAAATAAATGTCCTCGTACTTCACCGTCCTCCAAAGACGTTCGATCATGACGTTGTCCAAGGCCCGGCCTCGACCGTCCATGCTGATCCTTACTCCACGCTCTTCCAATCGCGAGGTGAAAACCGGGCTGGTGAACTGCGAGCCTTGGTCCGAATTGAAGATCTCCGGACAGGCCTCCTGCAGGGCCTCGTCCAAGGCTTCCAGACAGAAGCTCACATCCAGGCTGTTGGACACTCGCCACGAAATCACGAATC
>CAZYKP010000169.1:0-12244 GCA_964648025.1 uncultured Pirellulales bacterium
GATTTTGGCAGTCGGTTGATTTTGGCAGTCGGTGGGACGTGAATCCCCCGATTCCCCGAGAACCAACTGCCAAATCAGAAGGAAACCGACCACTAGGTTGTTCCCAAGGCGATCCAAGGGGGCTCAGACGGTCTGGATCCCGCAGATGCTGGCTTGTGCAAAGCTGCGGGATCAACGGAGCCGCTCGAATTTCAGAGACGTCGCGAGCTCAGCCTGGAGGAGCTGAGCTCACTTTTTGCCGACGTTTTGGAACCGCCCCATCAGCTGTTCGCTGATGATGCCCGCCTCCAGCACCAGTTGCTGAGCGCGGTTTTTGAGGATGTTGTAGGCTGCGATGGCCGGGATGGCGATGATCAGTCCAACCATGGTGGTGATCAAAGCCGTGGAAATCCCCTCAGCAAGTTTGCTGGGGCTCGGGGTGGCATTGCTGGTGGCAATCACTGAGAACGAGTTGACCATACCGTGCACAGTTCCTAGCAGTCCCACCATGGGGCTGACCGTGCCGATCAGGGCGATGTAGCTGAGCCGGTGCTCAAGTTTCATGTTCTCGGTCTCGCCCACCTCCTGCATGGCCTCAATCGCCTGAGCGTACCCATTTTGCAAACGTCCCAACCCAGCGGCCAACACACGACCGAGGAAGGAATCGTCGTTCTTGGCAAGGTCAAAGGCTTCTTGGTAGCGTTTTTCTTTCAGATGTGCTTCGAAGGTCTCCACCAACATCAAGGGCACGATGCTGTCCCGTCGCAGGGCCAGGATGTTCATGACAAACAGGGCCACCAGCATGAACGAAAGGAACAGGAAAGCAATCGAGTAACCGATGCCCAAAGCTTTCAGCACCCAGTTGAGAGCGCTTGTTGACGATTCGGATGTCCCTTCGTCGCTTTCTCCCTCGCCGCTTTCTCCCTCGCCGCCCTCTTCCTGTGCGAGGGCGGTCTGCGGTGTCAGAACGGTCATGGTGACAGCACCGCCGAGCACCAACGCCAAAACGAGCAACCAGCTCATGCCGGTAGGAAAGTCGAACATCGATCGCATGGAATTACTCTCCTTGGAATAAGTCCGACTCAGAAGAGCCGGCCAATTTTGTAGATGTTGCTTAGGGATCTTGAGAGACTCTTGGGTCGGTCATCCTCAGCCTTGGCGACGGAATCTTTGCAGTTCAACCCTTCAAAACCAGCTGTTTGTCTGACAAGGGACTTGTCTGACGAGGGACTTCTCTGACAGGCCTTTGTTATCGGACCAGACTGTTATCGGACCAGACTGTTGTCGGACCAGACTTTTGCTGGGCCAGCTTCTGGTGGAGGGAGTCTTTTTCCAGAGCTTGTTGTTTTCAGGACAGGACTCAAGGCCAAGGTACTGCTGAGTTCTGACTGCTCTGACAGATTGTGAGTTTCGCTTGTTCAGGAGCTAAAGTTGTTGAGCGTAAAAGCTGTTGCCATAGCGTTGTTTGAGCATGGTCCGAGCTTCGGCGGCCCGCTGCTCGTTGTCAAGCTGCTTCCACAGGAGGCTGAGCTGCAGCAGTGCTTGGGCATGTTCTTGGGCTTGGGACGAGTAGAGCAGGTGCACGTGCAAATAGGCCATCAGGGCTTCTTTTTGGTTGCCGAGTTTCTGATAACACTGGCCTAAGGTGTTGTAAGCCTTAGCAAACAAAGCGGTATCTTCGTCGTTATCCTCGATGACTTTCATCACCATAGCAACACCTTTCTGAGCTTGCCCGGTGGCAGCCAGACATGAGGCGGTCCCGACTTTGCCGATTTCCACATACCGCCGCGCCTCGGGGCTGGAGGGATTTGCTGCGGTGACATCACTGAAGACGCCTTTGGCCTCGCTGACTTTGTCTTGGCTCAGCAGACTGTACCCTTGGGCGACCAGACCTCGCAAGCGGATGGCGTCGATCGAGCTGCGGGTGAGCTCCTGATAGGCTGCTTGGGCGTCGGCGTGTTTGCCCATGGTGGTCCGGATGTCGCCGAGCAGCTCCGTTGCTTCCAGGTAGTGGTAGCTGGTACTGTGGTCAGAGAGGAACTTGGACAGCTGAGTTTCTGCTTTTGCTAAGCTGTGGTTTTCGTCTCCGCTGAGGGACAGCTTGGCAATGCAGAGAGCTTGGTAGAAGGCGATATCCTGGCGAACGTACAGGGCGTTGGCCCCCTCCAAGGACTCATTCTCTAATTTCTTGAAGAACTCCAAGCCGTCCTCGTAGCGTCCCCCCAACGCAGCACTGCGAGCCGGGATCATCTCGGAGGGCTCACCTTCAAAACGCATCAACCTCACGTTGGTCACCGGCACTTGGACCATCCCGTTGCGAGTTTCCACTCCAATGGTCTCTCGGCCGATCGACTTCACAGTGCCTCGGGGAGACTGCCCTTGAAGCACCTCAACGCGAGTCTGAGCACAAGCGGTCAAACAAAATGTGCCCCACAAAAGCCCCACAACAAAGCCGCACGCCACTTGGCGAAGTCTCAGCATCTTGATCTCCTCGACAATCAGAGAGGAACAACCCGAACAAGCGCCTGCTATTCGGCCCATGCGGGTCGGACTATTTCGACCTTTCACAGGCACAGTTTGGATGACGATGTGTCAACAAAACTTCCTGATGGATCACCAAAACTTCCGCTGAAGAAAATCGGAACTCGTTGGTTCCAAGTCTTGGATGATCACAAATCTTGGGTGATCACAGCTCACGGGTGATCACAGCTTTTTGGATCAACGCAAAACCGGTCTGGGAAGTTCCCTCCCTTGAGCCAGAGGGCCTGACCGGATGCTTACTCGGCGGAAGTTTCCGTGGAAACCGGCTCGCCCTGCTCAGCGGGTTCCTCCAATTCGTACTTACTACCTAGCTCCCGGTTGATCTTCTTCAGCAGACTCTGATACCGGCCGAAGAACTCGTCACCGCCCATCGTCGGGTAAAGTCCCTGCAGAAGCACAATTGCCTTGGCACTTTTTTCCAAGTATTCCTTTTTCTTCTGAGAGCTACTTTGCAGCCGGGCGAATTCGTAGAGGCAGCGGGCCAGGTGATAGCGACTCTCGTGAAAGTACTCTGCGAAACCGGGACGTTCGATGTACTTCTGCATGACCTTGCTCATGTAGCTCCAGCCCCAGATCACCTTTTTGCTTCTGGCATCGGAGGGATCCTCGCGGAGTCCCATCATGGCCAGCCGGAGCTTTTTGAGGTCCCCGTCTTGGACCCCCCATTCTTCGTAGGTGATGGCCGCTTCTTGCTGAGCTTGGAGGTTGGCACCAGTCTCGGCGAGCATCTTTTTGAGGATCTCCAGGGCCTTCTCGTATTGACCCTGCCCGCGGAGACAGGCGACCTGCCACAGTTTGATCTGGGTGCGGTAGGCTGAGCTGGTCTTTTGGTCTTCTGGCCAGAAGCCTGGGGTGTCCTTCTGCAGGATTGTGCGGTAGGCCCGGTCAGCCTCTTGGAACATCTCAGAAGCTGTCTTCTTTTGGTTGGCCGTCAGGGCCCCCTCTCCCAGCCCACGGAAAGTGTTGGCCACCCAAATCAATGCTTGGAAGGTGTTGCCTTCACTTCGGCCGATGATTCTGGAGAGAAACGCCTTGGTAGCCGAGAGCGCTTTCTGATACTTCTGCTTGTCGTCTTCTTGAGCGAACCGCTCCAAGTCGGCTTGCAGTTCACGCCCGAGCTTGATGTAGATCTTGGTGAGGGTGCTTTTCGAGGCGGCTCCTTTCCCGGTGAACTCTTTGTCCAGCAGGTCCATCATGGCGATGGCATCGTCTTGGCGATCGGTATTCACGTAAGCCTGGAGGGCGATTTTGAGCACTTCGGTGCGGAAACCGCGGAGGCGTTTGGTCAAGGGATGATCGTTTTTGACAAGTGGCAACAGCCCGGTCTTTTTATCTTCCAAGATCGCCAGGGCTTTGTCGTACTCGGCACCGCCTCGGGTGTGGACCTGAGCCAAGGACAACCGACCGGTCAGGGCCGTGGCGCTGAGGTCGCCCTGTTCTTGGTTTTGGGCCCGCTGAACGCCGGCCTTGAGATACTTGGCAGCCTGGGCGGCGTAGGAATCCAGCGTTTGCTGATCAAGCCGTGTGTCGTCGTCTCGCTTTTTGGCAGATTGCTTAAGGTACTGAATCCACAGGTAGTTACCGACTTTCAGCTCAGCTGTGGCCCGGCCGTTGGCATCCTCTGGGATGTTGGCTAAGACCGAAATCAACCGTTCGGTGCGGCCCGCCCGAGAGAGCACATCGATCAGGGCCAGCCGTGCTTGCAGGGCGGCTTCATCCCGAGGCCACTTCTCGGCGATGAACTCGGCAATCGATTCCATGTGCCGAGACTCAAAGGCTCGATCCTCCGCGGGAGCTGCGTTGTAGAGCTTTCCGTAGGAAGCCAAGGCGATCTTGGCCCCAGGCCGAGCGCCAGCGCTGGACGGACGCTCCTTGGCTAGATATTCGCCCAAAAGCGCCGCGTCGTAGAAATTCTGCCGCTGATAATTCAGAAAGCAGAGATAGTAATAGACTTGGTTGAGTTCATCCTCAGTCGGCGGCTCAGGGCTCACATCGCGAAGTTTCAGGGCCAACTGGAAGAACTCGTGGGCATCCTTCTCGGCTTTGCGGCTCTTCTCGGTCAGCTCCTTCTTCTTTTGCTCGTCGGTCTCCTGATTGCGTTGCCCAGCAAAGACCTGACTGTTATCCAAAGCCTCCTTGGCCCGTTCCACGGCTGCCTGGAAATCCTCCGGGGGTCCTGCCTCCAGCCCGCCACGAGTCCACTCAGCCAGCAACTTCTTCGCATCGCCCGCAAAGGGCACATCCCAACGCGCGACATCCCGGGCGAGCTTAACGCCCTCGGCAGTCAGGCGGCTTTTCTCTCGTTTATCCTCGGTGGCATCGTGGATCTTTTTCAGAGCTTGAGCCTGCAGCAGTTTGATCGCCAGGCCATCTTCGGTCTTATCCTCGGAACCTCTGAACTCGCCGATCCATTGTCGGCCCAATTCGACAACCTCTTTGAGCTTGGGCTCTGAGTAATCCATCAAGCAAGCCATCGCCAGACGGACAGTCGCAAATTGAACGCCGCGGACCGACTGCTCTTTGTCCACCACCGCCAGCAGTTGCCGATAGAGGGCCATGGCCTGCTTTCGCTGATCGTCGGTGCCGATCTCCTGCAAACTACGGCCCTGCCACATGATCGCGTAGCTGCCGACTAAGCGTTTGCGATTCTTCTTGGCAATCTCGTCATATTTGGTCGCGGATTTTTTTAGTAGTTCGACACGCTTTTCGTTTTCCTTCTCGACCTCCCGGTCGTAGGCCTTACTCCACTCATAAAAGACCGAGGCGTTGTGCAACAGGCACAGGAGGTAGTCTGCGCGGACGGCGTCACGCTCTTGAATCTTTTTGCGGTCTTTGCTGTCGATGTAAGCTTTGACCTCACCGTAAAGGGTCTGCAACTGCTTTTCGGCCTTCACCAGCGCTTGTTGAGCGGCGGCAAAGAGTTCGCGGGACTCAGCCAAGAGCTTGGGCTTTTCGTTGACTTTGGTCGGACGCTTGGCCAACTTCAGCTTGGAGACCGCTCGTTCGACCAACACATTGCCAAGCTGAGTGTTCGCTGCTGCTGCCTTGGGGTGCTTAGGATTATCCTTAGCAAACTGAGCAAGCACCTCGGCGGCGGCATCCAGTCCTTGGCTGCGGAGCTTGGTATCTTTTTGATACTTCGCTCGTTCCAACAGGCTGATCCCCTCTTCGTAGGGCAGCAACTTGCGGATCTCAGGGTCCAGGTTCTTCCGCGACTTCAGACTCTGCAGGTACATCACCGCCGTATCGTGCATGTTTAAACGGCGGAGCTCACTTAAAAACCGCTGGTAAGGTTCAGCCCCCTCGACACGGTGACTGGGGAGCGAAACGATCGCGCTGAAGACCGCCCCGAGCATGGCAACCCATGCCGATTGAAGGCAGAACGTTGTCAGGTTCGCCGGCCGTCGGAGCCCCTTGCGAGTTGTCATCCCCGTTGTCCTGATCATTGGCATAGTGCAAACCCATGTGTCCTGTTGACCAGAGCGATCGCGAGACGATCACCACTGGCAGAAAATTGGTCGAGTTTTCGGCCGAGACTTCCCAGGCCCTTTGCTTGGTGAGCGTTCAAGGCTTTGAGTGCTCACCGATCGAAACCGCCATGATTTGTCGCCTCGGGCTCAAAGGCCCTGAACCGATTATTGACTCTCAAAAAGGTCCTCAACCAAGCCAAAACCCCTCAGGCGGTCTGGATCTCTCTCCAGCCTCTGGCTCCCACCGAGGACCCAATCAGAGGACCCAATCAAAGGACCCAGATGGAAACCGCCCTCAGCCGCTCCCGTTGAGCTTCTCTCTCCACTGTCCTGGATTGTAGCGGAGGACCAACCTCTCGGCCCTTTAACGGAGCCATGCAACAACATCGGGGTGAGCCGGGCCACATCTGGGACAGTCCAACTGCTGAGACTGAGGAAAATCTTGGCTCGTCCGGCTGTTCAAAAGGCTGCCACGTCACCGGTGATTCCGCTGGTTTCCGTGTTTTGGACGAGCAAAATTTTCCTGGGGCAGCAGTAGGCAGCCGGGCGTCCGCTGGTCGCCCTGAGTGCGAAACTTTTCTTGAATCTCAAGAGTGGTAACCAGGTTCTCAGCAAACCAACGAAGTGACCACACGGAGTGCCACCCTGGAAAGGATGGTGGGCTCCATTCTGACAACTCACAGGGAGCATCCTGCACCATGGGGGGTCAAACGCGGGCGCTGGCGACCGTCTCACTCACCACCAGCTCTGAGACCGTCGGGCCAACAACCCGCACGATGATCAGAAGCGGCAAAGTCGTCGAGGATCGGCTGCCAACCCGAGTCTGAGGGGAGAATGAGCCGGAGAGTGCCCGACCCGCCGGTTCCCAAGTTGGTGAACATCCAGACCTAGGGGGCGACAAAACTCGCCAGACTGACAAGACAAGCCGCCCGATCATGTCTGTATGTTGAAGGCTTACTGTTGGTTGAAACATTCTTACTGAGGTTGGGGAAAATCTTGGCTCGTCCGGTTGGTGGAAAGGCTGCGGAATCAGCGGTTGTTGTGCCTATCCAGCGTTTTGGACGAACAAGAACTTCCCCCAAGAGCAGTAGCTGGCCAACCAGCAAGGCGTCTATCGTCAGCCGGCGAGTCTCAACTCGCTTCTCGGGCGTCCGTTGTCTGCCATCGCTGAGGGGGTTCCTGCCGAAGCCCGCCAGCAAGAAGTTTTCACACACGCAGTAGTCGGAGTGTTAAGATCACCTCACAAACTTCGGTTAACCTACCCTTTTACGAGACTATCAACAAGTAGTTCGCTGGACGCTGTGCAATTGCCGAGCCCATGGTCAGCTCACTGCGGAGAGAAACCTTTGGTGTTGACCAGAGGTTGATGGTCATCCGAGCGAGGAGAGGCTATTTGGGTCTGAAGCTCCGTTGGTTCTCCAGGGACCTGTTTCGATTTGGCCGGCCTCGACGGAATCGGTTTTGTTGACGTCGGTGATCTTGGGACGGTTGCCCCAGGCGGGGCTGCAGAGCTTCGGCGAGCCGGAGGACCTCAAAGATGCTGGCCAACCCAGCATGTCGACGCTGAGGTGCCCCTTGCGTTTGCCGAGCCACACTCTCGGCCAACTGCGAAACGACGCCCGGAGGCTTGGCCTGAAAGTAGGGAGACCGCCGCAACACCTCGGCCACGTAGGCTGCCAGGGCTAGATGCTGCACAGCTGGCTGTGTGTCGGACCAATCTGAGGGAAACTGATCTGTGGTCACCTCGACTTTGCTGGACTTTTGCTGGCCGCTGATCGGGTCCAACCATCTCAGTTGGGCAACTGCCACGCGGCCCTGCTGACCGGGCTTCAACTGAATCTCCAGCAAACCTGTGCAACTCTCTCCAGCCCGAAGGTCCAAGTCCAGTGGCCCTCCGTCCAAGCTCGGGTCGCTGGGTTCGTGACCCAGCAGTCGGTAGGTCAACACCGTTTCGGGGGAGAATTGCACTTCCAACCGAGCATCGTGGGCAATGACCTGGGAGCAACCGGTCAGTAACCGCTTCAGTCCCCAGCGGAGCTGCTCCGTCCCTGCGGCCGACTCGACCCATCCCCCCCCTGCATCGGCAAGATCCCAAAGCAGCGTACCAGGTCCCTTGCGAGGGAGGCCGTGTTCAGTACCTCCCAGGTCGAACACAGTCAGGCTCAATCCCTCAGAAGCCGTCTGTCGTAAGGCCTGAGCCAAATGGTTGCGAATCACCCGCGAGACCGGCATGGTGCTGTCGGTCAACATCGCTACTCGGTGACGTCGACCGTCGCGGGGCCAATGAGACTGGGCTACCGCATAAGCCATTTGGAGCCCAGCAGAAAGATTGGTGGCCTCTCCAACACTCAAAGAATCGATCCCCTCACAGAGGTTCTCCGCCTGGTCAGCACGACCATCTTCAAAGATCACCTCAGCTTCAGCGTCGAAGGCAATCAGCGAAAGCAAATCGCCAGGGCCCATCGCAGCGACTAAATCCTTCAAAGCCAGCTGAACCCGTGCCAGGTGATCGCCGGTATCAACACTGCGGGAACAATCCACCAGCACAGTCAAACGACAGGCTGGCCGAAACGAAGGAGCCGCTTCGGGAGCCTGGACAACGAGATTGAGCAGATGGCTAGGCATGGCCATCTGCCAAGGAAGATGCGGGCCCAAAGGCGCTACGCCCGTCCTCGCTGTGAGACGAACGGTTTGGCCACCTGCACTTGTGAGGACATGGGCAGCAGCCAGAAAATCCTCCACACGCACGTCGGCTTGATCGGGCCACTGGCCAGCGGCTAAACGCCTGCGACAGACCTCCACACTTGTTTGGTCGGTGCTGAGAGGGATGGCAACTCGATGGAGCTCCACACCTCCGCTGGCTAAGTAAACGACCGGCTGGGTCTTGTTCCCAATCAAGAAAAGATCGTCGTAGCCTTTGGTCTTGCGACGACCAATGCCCCGAGGGAGAGGCCAGTTGACTTTTTTCAGTTCTGCCGAGGGGCGTTGAGGGTCAGGGGGCGCCAGGATGAACTCAGGTACCTCCTGCAACGCACGCCAGGGCGGACCGGGCAGACGGAGTTGCCAGATTCCCAGTCCTGCCCATTGGATCAGGGAGGATAGGTCCTGGCCAACGACGGAACCTCCCCGTGGAAAGACCGGCCAAGGTGGCTGGGGATCCTTCCCTCCGAGATCAGCAAGCAGAGGTTCTGGGAGCAGAACACCGAGAAATCTCTGCCGGTTGGCGGGCTGGTCTGTGCTTTCTTGGGTGATCATGCCGGGATGGCTCTGATGTTGAGGCACCGCGTCGTACACCGCATCGCACATGGCTGCTTGGTTGTAGAGGGGTGTATGGTTCTCGCCAGTTGATGCCTCAGACGGATCGGCTTGCTCGGCATGAACCTGAGCAGTCAGTGTTGCCAAATCCTTGGCGGCGAAGGGTTCGGTCACCAGAGCCGCCTCGAGTTCGAAATGGACCTTGGCCAACGCAGTCGGGCGAGTGTTTTCATAGGCGGCCAAGACAAAGGCCACGATCGCCCCTGTGTAGCTCAGTCCTAAGCACAGGAGCAACGCCGCGGCCGCAAGAGCAGGCCCGAGTTGTGCATGTCGCTTCGGGGAGAGTGTTCTGGTGGGGATTTTCCGCAACCGCACTAACAAAGACTCAGGAACCGCGACATCGCAAAGACGCCGGTCCATTTCGGCGTCGCTGAAAAAGACGAGATCTCGGATTGAGGTCCGTTGCCCAGCTGTTGGTCTCTCAGATGTTTTTCGCTCAGATGTTTTTCGCTCAGATGTTTTTCGCTCAGATGTTGGTCTCTCAGCTGGTTGTGCCTCGGGGGGTTGTGCTTCAGCGGGACTCCAGCCAGTTGAGGGATTGTTTCCTGGGGCACCGGCCTGTTGGCCCGACTGGCTGGCAGGAATCTGCCGCAGTTGAGACAACAACGACTCCGGCACGGCAATATCTCGCAATTGCCGATCAAGCCATTCGTCGCTGGGGTCTGGTGACGGATCGGTCATCAAAGCAAACGATTCACAAGACGCTGGGGGCTGTGGGTCAACTTGGATTTCTGGGACGATTCGGATTTCTGGGACGATTCGGATTTCTGGGACGATTCGGATTTCTGGGACGCTGAGACTGAAGAAGCCGCAACCGAACCCATGATCTCAATCGATGACCGCCTTGGATTTGCCAGGCAAAAGTGTTTTCTCAGGCTTTAGAAACGTGTTTTCGGGCTTGCTTGGTCGTCTCAGCGGTGGATTGTTGAGCTGACCTGGAGGATGAAATCCCCAACCGGAGCAGCCACTGCTGGGAATTGGTTGGGGGCGTTCCTCCCGAAATTTGAGCAAAACGCTTTGAGCAGTTGACAAGGCAATGACTGGTCAAGAGCTGAATTTTCTTGGCTGTGTCCTAGCAAATGCTGGAATCTAAAAGGCAAGGCGAGCTGCAGCTCAAGGGATCTACTCTGACTTCGCGGTCATCGAGGCCAAGTATTCCCGCAGCTGCTTTCGAGCTCGGTGGACGCGCGAGAGTACTGTGCCCAGCGGAACGTTGAGCATGTCGGCGGCTTCCTGATGGGTCAATTCGCTCACGACAACCAGCAGCAGTGTCTCACGCAGATCGGCCGGCAGGCGGTCGAGGGCTTGCTGCATTTCGTCTCCGAAGTGTTCTTCTGCAGGAGGCCCCTCTTCAGGGACGGACGAAGGATCCGCGACCGCTTCTAGGGCTTGCTCGGCAGGGTGCCAGCGGATGCGGGGCTTGCGGAGCAGGTCGGCCACTCGTCGGCGGAGGATCGTGGTCAGCCAGGCTCGCGTTCCTCGGGTCGGGTCGTACCGATTTCGAGCCTTCCAGACTGATTGGAAGGTTTCCTGCACGATGTCCTCGGCCTCAGTCCAGTCGCCTAACAAGCGGTAGGCGAGCCGAAAGAGTGCCGGCGCGTGCTCTGAGATCAGATGGCAGAACTCGGTCTGCGTGAGGGCCAAAACCCCGCTCCTTGCCGGATGACTGGCAACTCCTCAAACTCCTTCTCCCTGCTGATACACTTCAGACCCTTTGGCCCACAAACCCTGTACCAACAAAAACTTTTTTGGCACAGACCCTCAATGCTCAACTTCGCCGATCACCCGGCTTCGCGGTGCTGCCAAGTTGATCATCTGCTCGAGGAATCGGGATATCCTCATCCCATTCGATCCGCCGATTCACGGTTATTCCCGGCAAGTCGTCAGACCGGCAACGCCCTGGACGATCTCGCTCTTGGGCGATCCCAACTCGCTCGACTGTTTCAGATTGTGGCAGAGGCCGTACCTGTCGGGACCCTCCACGGATCCATGCAACATCATCTTGATGGGTGATGGCACTTGAGACTCAAGCCATGGCAAAAGCAAGCAAAAAGACTGCTCAACACTGCGTTCAGGGAGTCCGCAAGACCCTCCTGGTGAGAGGCCGGCAACCTCATTGAGTGCAGCTGCTCACATCGGCCCAAGGCGGCATCTCTGCTTCGAGGGATCACGAGGGGGCTGCTGATCACGAGGGGCTGCTCAACCCGAGGGGCTGCTGATCCAGGTAGGAGGTTGTTGCCCAAGCAACAGGAAATACTCCAGGCGAGGTCGCGCGAACAACACCGAGGACTTCGTTGAGTGACTTTTGGGCCCAGTCCTATAATACGACACCAAGCACCTGTCGCGGTATCCAACGACTGAGCCTTTCCAACCAACGCCCGAGATAACTCACCGGGCTCCGATCTGGTACTTTGGCGGAGAAGCACCTGTGGTTCGATTTGGAAATCCCCAATCCTCGACCTTTGACGCTGGCAAGCTCAGCCGTCAAATCCTCATCCTGCTGATCTTGGTTGCTGGCACAGGCATCGGCGTTGTCTTTCTGGCGAAGAACAACGCCAAGAAAGTCCGCACCGCTGTTGCAGAACCATCCGCCAAGCCCGCCAATTCGCAACAAATTCAAAACGATCCTTCGACATTTCGGGTAACCCAGTCCAACAGTCCCCGCCAGCCGGACAAACAGCTCCCTGAAGGTCAGCCTGCACCTGCCAACGCCGAGATCAACGAGCTCTCGTCAGCCGCGATCCCCTCCCCAGAGGGACAACAGCAGTGGCCCGAGACCATGTCAGAAACGCCCGGCTCCAGCTTTGGGCAGGCCCCACAAACGCCAGATGCCCCAAAGACAGACACCCAAACGCCAGCCAACCAAACGCCAGACAGCCAAACGCCAGACACCCAAACGCCAGACAACAACACGCCAGTCGCACAAGCACCGACCACAC
>CAZYKP010000170.1:0-388 GCA_964648025.1 uncultured Pirellulales bacterium
CGCGACGTGCTCGCTCGGTTTCAATGCCCTCTCATCGGGCGAGCACAGTGCAACAGGTAAAGATCGAGGCTAGAGGCGGTAGCCAATCTTTCGTTTCAATGCCCTCTCATCGGGCGAGCACAGTGCAACGTGTCAGTAGTCCGGAAGGTTTCATGCAGGAGCGCCAACGAGTTTCAATGCCCTCTCATCGGGCGAGCACAGTGCAACAGGCTGCCACCCGAGGCTGATCAACTGATCAGCCTCTGCGTTTCAATGCCCTCTCATCGGGCGAGCACAGTGCAACACCCAAGGTGGTTATCGATATATTTCGAGACCTAGGAAGTTTAAATGCACTCACATCAGGAGAGCACAGAGAAAACGAGATGAAAATAATCCAGATCGGTCGAGA
>CAZYKP010000170.1:398-12130 GCA_964648025.1 uncultured Pirellulales bacterium
TCAACCTAGCCTCTGACTCGCCTGTGCCGTCGTGAGTATCTTCTGGCTCGACGTTTCAATGCCCTCTCATCGGGCGAGCACAGTGCAACGGCCGTGGGTAAAGGAAGTGCAAGGTTACCGCACTGACGTTTCAATGCCCTCTCATCGGGCGAGCACAGTGCAACAGAGTTGGCACTCAGCCAACTCGCGCACGACAACACATAGTAAGTTTCAATGCCCTCTCATCGGGCGAGCACAGTGCAACACCCTGGCTCTGGCTAACAACCAGACCAGGGTGTACGGTGTTTCAATGCCCTCTCATCGGGCGAGCACAGTGCAACTCTACCGTTTGTAACCCCATATCTGTCAAGAGGTTAAGTGGCCTGTTTTCCCAGACCGCGCACGGGGTAATGAATATGCCCTAGCCACGTGATAGGGGTGGTAGCTGATATTGCTATGCATAAGTTGAGTACTCGCAACAGGTTACGTCTCTGTACCAGTGCGCGCCCAATTTCGCGACTTTTGCGCGCCTTCGGGGAGTTTTCGTCCCACTCCCTGATCATACTATGTATCATATGTCCACGCTTAGGCGCTTCAATTTGAGATATCGATCCTTGATGGATACCGTTCCGCCGTTCCTTATCTCAACATCCTGCGCGCTAATGCCACAAAAAACAAGTTAAGAAGGACTGCCTGAACTAGGACGAGCAGTGCGATCAGGGAATCAACCAACACCCAGGGAACGGGGATCGCTTGTAGCGTCCCAACCGGAGGGCTCTCGCCAAGTAGGAAACGTGAAAACCCTTCCAGGATGACTTTGGACATCGACCGCCCTGTTGCATCGGATGCCCAAATCGTCAGCCCCGCTGTCATTAACGACAACGCGACCAGCCAGCAGAACGCCAGCGCGGGGAACGTGCCGTGGCCCCAGATGACATACAAGACGCCAGAAATGATCGGATGATCGCCGTAGTGGTTTGCCTTCCGATAAAAGTAGTCTGCCTCGCTGAAACGGACTTCTCCAATCAATGAACCCTCAAATAACTTCGCCAGTGCTGAAAGCTGATGCCGCCGGCCAGGATGATGCCGTTTACTCTCATCTTGCGACGACCTGGTAAACGAATGCCGCATATGCCGTGCTTCCATCCCCACGTGATCTGCCGATGCACCCGTCAGGTCCACCCAAAACGTCTCAAGTGGCTCCCCCGAAGAGTCGCGAGGCTCCGCAAGATCGATGTGCCCCTCGACCAAGCAATCTGTGAACTCTGCTGCCGGCCTTTCGTCACTCGTGGCTTGGGGAGGTTCGAGCTGCCAGCCTGTTTGCAACGGATTCTCGACGGGCCAGCAGACCTGGCTGAGACGGACACCCCTTGAGAGGGTGGCTCGAACAAAACTCGGTGTCTCCGCAAATCTGCATTCGGTCGCTTCCAACAAGCCGCTGAGAATTGCTCCATCAAACCAGACGCTCTGCTGGAAGGTGCATCCACTCAGTATCATGTTGCTGCTGCACTGCAAGCGACGAAAGTCTACCGGACCCGAAAAAATCGCTCCCTGAAACTTGGCTTCATGCTCAATCACCAGATGGGAAAAGTCTGCCTCCGCATGGAAGTGGGCTTTGCTGAAATCAATTTGTTCTCGCAGCACAACGCCCGCCAGCCCATGCGACTCCGTTTCTGCTTCAGTCCCCTCCCCAGGCTGCGCAACGCAAACCTCCCCATGGAAATGGGACTCCCGGAATAGCCAGTTGCCCACACAGCTGGTCGCCAACACCCGGACTTCCTGAAAGTGTGCCTTCTCTCCTCGCACAAATTGCTCGACTGCACTGCGACGCATTTCCAACCGCCCCAAGATCCGGCTATTGGAGAGGTCCAGCATGCCGCTGAGCATGACGTTATCCATGTGAAGGCTGGCCAGCACGGACCGACTCGTCTCCAAATGACGGCTTTCCAGAGCCGCATTTTGCCGGCTGGCGGTCACCAAGGGAGTCGCCGCAGCACAGATGAAATCCTTTTGAAGACGCGTTCCCCTCAGAGCAACTGCCAGGTGACCGCTGGCCACCAGCGAATCATTCAGTTGGCAGCCGTCCCAGGTCATTGGGATCGCCGAGGATCGACCTGTGGAGTTCTCGTCGTCGACACGATCAGCATCTGTTGGCACGGCGACTTCGGCGGGCCCGCCTGCTGCCTGCAGCACTTTTGGTCCCAAGACAGCCACTTCCCCCACAAACGAGCAGTTGTCGAAGGAGACTCCTTCGGCCTCCGGTTGGACCAGCAGCCGGATCCGCCCCAAACGGCAGTGATCGCTGGTGAACTGAACCCCCTGGCCACATTCCACCTGGAGCAACCCAGCTACCTCAGTTTGGCTCATGGCCACCTGGGAAGACCGATCCTCGGCTCCGACCACACTCAGTCGGCAGTCCTGAGAGACCCGCAAGTGCGGGCCTAGCTTGAGCCGACCACAATGCCCCTGCACAGTGAGCGTCGACAGTGATGTCTCAGCCAGCTCCAGACACCCTGAGGCCTCAAGACGAGAGAGCACAACCGGCTGATTGGTTGCGGTTCGATTGATCGCCAAGCCGCTGGAAGATGACTCGGGATTGGCAAACCGGCACCCAATCAGCTCAATTCCGGCCGCCTCAAGTTGGTCCAGTTCCAACCCTCCCTCGAAAGTGCAGTCACGAATCAGCAAGGGGGCAAGTTGACCGTTCTCGTCGACCAGACGACAGCGGCGGATCAACACAGGTTGCTGGAATGATAACTGCTCAAGTAGGGCAAGCGGCTCTTCGGATCTGTTGCCGACCTCCAGCTCGCAGTTGACGAGATTGACCCGAGGGCGCACAACTCTCGGCGGACTTCCAGGCTCACCCAGACACCGAGTCTCCAATGGGAAACGAAGCCGACGATTGATCTGTTGAACCATCGGCACCTGCTTGGTTGCCCGTCGTGAGCCTGCCGAGGGGCGTTCGACCAGATTCTCTGTCTGGTCCTGCCACCAGGTGTGGATATCGAGATCGACCCGTTCTCCTTGGAGGAGTCGACGCAGTTCCTTCCACGTCTCTTCCAGTTGACGGGCGTTGAGGATCTCGGGCAATGCTCCGGCAGCAAACCAGGCTGCGGCTGCCTGAAGCCATTGGGTGACCGACGGCAATTGGTAGTAAGTGCGAAATGGCAGAGGCTCACTAGTGGCTGGATCGGGAGAGAGTTCCAACAAGTCCAGCGGGAAGAGTGGGATCCGCCAGTTGCTGAAGCGTCCCTGTCCATGCTTGTCGCGGTTGATAAGAATGCCTTCCATCACGGGGCCGTAGCCTGGGGGGACCTTGTGTTGTGTGTTCTGTTCCACCCCGTGGTCGATGGCCGAGACGACCTGGTTCAACGCTGGCAGTAGTGGTTCTCCTTCTCGAAATTGCTGTGATCGAAAGACGGTTAACGGTATCCACTGGCCATCGGGGATTTCAAAGTACGTGCCGAGCAGAAACGGCAATGTCCCCAAAGGAGCACGAGGCGGTAACGGAAACCGAAACAAAGGACGTCCAGACTGAGACTCACTGTCGAATTTTTTCAGGACTGGGAGCTTGGCAAGCTTTCGATGCTCGGCGCTGGTCAACCCGGCCGGGAAAGCGCGGGGGTCAAGCCAGATGAGAATGCGTTGCAAACCTCGCCCTGGCTCCCGCTCCATTTTGAAGTAATGCAGCCGGCTGGTCGAATCGAAGAGCTCTCCCTTACGCCACGGGCGCCAAGGACTGCAGGCTCCCAGCGGCTTGACCAACTCCAGCCAAAGCTCCTCGTCATCCCAGGCCGAGCCCAACTCCTTCAACTCGGGCCTCTGCTGCGTTGCCGCCCACACTTTCGAGTCAAGAAGCCTCGTGGGGTTTTCGCGGGCGGTTTCTAGCAAGGTGTCCACAACCGCCAAGCCGTCGCGACGCCACTGCCGGTGATTGGTTTCCAGAAACCGCAAAAAGATCGGATCGATCTGGGCGATCTGGCCAGTTGACTCGGCAGCCTTCACTTCACCCAGCGGGTTCAGAGTCCGACGGAGAAAGCTTACCAAGGAGTCAAAACCAGGATCGCCCGGCTCGTATTGGCCAGGTTTGCTATAGTAGCCTTCAAGCACGCCGCGCTGTTGCAGCCGATCGGCCTGAGTCACTTCCTGACCTTGGCTGGAGAACATATACAGCGGTGGCTGGAGCCTTCCCAGGTCTGTCGCCAGTCGCTCGGAAATGAAGAAGCCCTGCTCAGGCTGCAACGCCGGGCTAGAAGACTTGACCGCCTCGCCATCTGGATTCAACAGTTGACATTCAGGGTGATCAAACACCTGATCAACGAACACAGCAGCCAGCTCAGGGCACGTCAGGAACCGCTGCGCCTCCACATAATCCCTCACTCCCACAACGTGAATCTGTGGCCCCTCCTTCCAGAGGCCGTTGTCGGAGGGCTGAAACGCCTGCAAATGAAGCTGACAGTCCGGGATTGCCTCGCGAACGGCCCGGCCGAGTCGCTCCTTAGTCACTAAACCTTCGGAATCCCATTTGTCGTCAATCACAAGCACTAGACGGCCGGCCATGAGAAAACCTCAGAACATTCAGGCAGCGAATTGGGGCATCACAAGTGTTGGCCGATTGTTCCGTTTCCGCAGTTCTTATGAGGGTGCGGTGGCCGTCGAAACTGAGACCTGGAAGAGACGACTGGCTGCGGCGACTGACTCACCCAGGGCATTCGTATTCGGCAAAGGGGTGTTCCGTTCTTTCAACGCGGCTTGAGCTTCTGCCAAGATCTCCCGAACCCGTTTCAGAATCGGGTCCTCAAGATCACTCAACAAACTCAGTAAAGCCGTCAACACGTAATCGAGCCCGCGCCTCTGGATGTGAAGTGGAGCCAAGACGAATTCGGGCCGTTCTCCGCTCTGCCCCTTTGTTGGCGGAGGTGGATGACCAGGAAGCCAAGCAAACCGCCACGCCTGCCCAGGCATCAACTGCTGTGCCAGCGGTTGAGGCAGGTTGGAACTCTCACCAAGAACTCCGCTGACGGCCGGCTCCGCTCCCAGCCGCCACAATGCCTCGATGGCAACCAATCGTGATCCCGGATCCCACTGGGAAATGGCATCGGCATCGCCAAGTCGCCCCTGAGCGACAATCGCCAGCCGCCGGACGTGCCTCTGCTCGACCGGCGGCAAGCCTCTGACATCGAGCCACCGAAATTCACAAGACAAATCTCGTAGTCCCGTTGCTCTCCAAGGACCATACCCATGGAGGTGGGCGCGAGTGGGAGAGCGCGTGAAGGTGTGGACCAGCACGGTCTGTTGTTGTTGAGTCAGCTCGGCTTGACCGCTGAGAACCTGCCAGCCATCGAGAAGATCGGGCTCCGTTTCTTCCGGAGCGAACCCATACACCTGCTGCAAGCCGGGACGCGTTGGGGTCAATGCAAGATCATGCAAGGCTTCCCGGACGACAGAGAACGCCGATTGAGAGGTCCCATCATCGGTGAACGCCGCAGGCAGCGTCGCCCACTTCTGGAGCACCTGCGGCAGATCGCGTTGTAAGCGCTGGATGTAGGGAGCGATGCCAGCTCTCCCGCGTCGATCAAAATCGTCAGGAACAACGACATAGCCGATCACTGCCGAGATGCGGTTCCGCGCCAAGTTGAAATCTTGGCGTCTCAGTGTCTGACCTGGATTGACAAACACTTGCTCCAGGGGCCGGTAGAAGTTCCGAATCTCGTTCAGGACGCTTTGTCGCCCTCGCAGAGGCGTGACGGCATCGGCAAGCCGCGCGGGCACCGCCTGCAACACATCGTCAGGCACTTGGCTGTGTCTCCCCATCCCTGCCAAACGATGCTCCAGCACAGGCAACAGGTACACTCCGCCCCAATGCTGTCGCCGGTCAAGTCCACACCAGACGACTTGACGCAGATCAATGAGCTGGTCGCGTCCGCGGTTCAGGTCCGAGGGCTTGAGGCTGTCCTTGCACTCCAGCACACAGATCCCGGGAGGCCCAAGGATCAACACATCGACTTCGCGTGGCCAAACGTTCAATCTCGGTCCGCGTCGAGACTGTGAACTCCTCACATGCAGAACATCGCAGCCCAACCACACGAACCAGGGGCCGGACGCCCGTTGCAACACCTGAGAGAGAGTCTGCAGGACGACCTGCAGGACCTGCTCCTCAAAGGCATTCGCGGACGGTCCCCGGTAAACTGTCACACGGGAGACCAGTTGCAGCCGTTGCCGAACTTCGTCCGCAGACTCCTCCGAAGGAGTGCTGGTCGAATGCAATCTGAGTAATTGCACCAACGGGCCTCCAGACTCCTTTTGCACAATCTCCGGATGAATGAGGCCGTCTGGAATGGGCACGACCGCACAGGGCAAACCGTCCGAACCTTCAGTCGGGGAATCCGGCTCAACTCTTGGGTTGAGAAAGTAAGCTGAGGCAATGGAAGTCGCCCGTGCCAGAAAATCCTCCGCCTGCTGAAGATCCTCGCAGATCTCGGCGAGCTGATCCCAGCGATCGGGGCCAAGTTGTCCAATCCGCCCGCTCTTGCTGGGAAACGCCGAAAATTCCGCAAGGTCTGGTAGACCCTCGCTCACTTCAGGACAGAGTGCGAAAACTTGCTCGACGCCCCAGTAGGGATCGACAGCCCCCACGGACCAGCTCCGCAAATCAACAGGGACGACTGCTGGGTGTTTGCGGTGCCACTGGCGAGTGGATTCTGCCCATCCGCCCGGCGGACGGGGATTGCGATGCTGGTCGGCAGGATCCAGAACCAACAGTCGAGGGCAGGATGGGTCCTCGGTGGTGATCAGCCAAAACGGTTTGCATCGCCGGGCGTCCACGCATGCGAATCCCCGTCGACTGAGAAACGCCAACAAGTCGTCAGGGCGTGTGGGTTCTTGAAACTCCCGAAGAACGCCCGGCAAGATTCCTAGCTCGAACTGGTCGATTTCCCGTGGGCTGAGATGGACGGCGCCCTGAGCAGCCAGCGCCTCCAGACAAGTTGTCACGATCCCGGTCCATTGCCTTCCCCAGATGGGACGCTGTCCCACGAGCCACTGTTGCACAAAACCGGCTGTATCCAGACGCAATCGTTGGCATTCGCGACGCACGTAGGCCATGTCGCGGACCCCGTCCGTCAGTGGGTACAACACCCAATGAGGATTCGCCAGGAGGTCCGCTTTATCATAATAGGTGTAGGCACCAGCTTCGGTGGCCTGACGAGAGGTGCGCAGTGTCCCGACTCTCGTGCAAAAAATGATGGGGATCTCCCATCCTTGATTCCGCAGATACCGCATGACATGGAAGCCCTGACGGTCCCAGTCCACCTGACCGCGAGGAGGAAGGTTTCCGTCGACGTCCACTAGCTGTGCGGCCTCCACGTTGCTGGGAGACCACTGCTGATCCATGAGAACAAGGTGAAATGTCTTTTGCTGAAGAGCCTCGACGGCTGCAGCAGCATGCTGAACACCTACCACCTCCTCCACCTCGTCAACGTGCGCCATGATTTCGGCTCGAAGACGTTCGACTTCCACAGGTTGATCATCAACCATCAAGAGGCGGAATTTGTCCATAGATCACACGCTGGAAGTCGGGAAGTGAGCAAAATGCAAGAGACTAGTGAAAGTTGCAGTTGGTCAGACTATTGACCTTCAGGAAAGTTTCAGACGACTTCTGCCGAGGAAACTCTGATTCCCTAGGAGCTTGAGGAGACCGTCCTCTGAAAACTTTCCTGAAGGTCAGTAAACGTTGGAGTCCGGGCGGGCTTCGTCGAGAAGCCGCTCAATCCGGTGCCCAACATCCTGCCAGGCGTGGGCCTGGGAGTCGGCCAAACTGATCCCACGCTGCAACAGATTAGCAATCTGTGCCAACACATCCTGCAACAATTGCTCGCAACGAGTCCAACGGAGATGCCCGCAAACACAGTACAAAGCCCACAGAGAGTCGGCGGTGCGAAAAACCGCCAGTCTTCCCTGTGCGTCGCTACGGTTGTTGGCGACCCGGGAGTTGTTGTGACCATAACGAAGATCATGAGTCAGCAACACCTCGCTCAATTCGACACGACAGAGCCGGCGAAGGAATGGCCCCTCATGCTCCTGTCGCTCAAAGATGATCGCTTCATCACCTCGCGATGTGATGACAAGGCGTTCGATGGCCCTCTCGCGCCACCCTTCGAAGTGCCCGCTCAGCTCCTGCAGGGTCAACCCCAAACCGCAGACATGCCCTAGCCAACCGACCGGACAAGCCCAACTCTCGAGGTGTTCTGTCGGAACGGTCGTCCACCGCCGACCGTACTCCTCCGGAGGAAGCCGGTTCCCAACATCTGAGCTGTTATTCCCAAAACCCCAAGAGGCCGTATAGACGAAGATCTGCCGCGTCGGTCGGGCTGCCTCCCTTCCAGCAGGATCGGCAGCCAACCAAGTGCTCAGTTCTTCGCAAAACTCGGGCGTAGCTTGCAGGAGATCGGTGAAGTGCAACAAAAGGATCACGGGTCCATCAGAGCTTTGCAACTGATCAAGACACCCGCTCGATTGGCGGCATTGGTGATAGAACCCCTGGACCCAAGTGTGCCAGGGTGCCAAAGGGGTCGCATCGCGCAAATCGACTTCAGGAATGTAAGAGTCGAAATGCACAACCTGCAGGTTAACCCAGTTCTCGGTTTGAGCGTCGTCGCTCATCACTTTCCCTCCGCACAAAACTCTAATCCGACGGCAAAGTCAACTGCTTCCAAAGGGCTATCCGCGCGAGGCTCAAGCCGTGGGCCCTGCAAGCGAACCTTCGGATTGGTCGACAT
This sequence comes from uncultured Pirellulales bacterium, assembly GCA_964648025.1. Lineage (GTDB taxonomy): Bacteria > Planctomycetota > Planctomycetia > Pirellulales > Pb10988 > CAZYKP01. The sequence continues at coordinate 9,155 of CAZYKP010000170.1, forward strand.
TAGAACCCGGGCAACCGTGAACAACCCCAACCCCTGGCCCGGTCGCGCTCGGACTCGGCCAGGTCCGCGTTGGCATCCTTGTTGAAACGGTTGCAGCAGCCAAAGAAGTCGACCGTCCGGGCCCGCACGTTCACACAAGCCATCGGCGGCGTTCTCGTCGACGGCGTTCTGAAAACCGAGCGACACAGCCTCAGTTTGGTCGTCCCCGGCAGCACTCGTTTGCTTCAAGGTCACCAAGAGCCGTGGACGCTCGGCCGCTGACCGTCCATGAGTTCGGGCGTTGGCCACCAGGTTTCGGAGAACCAACAGCAGAGCAGTCTCCGAGATCCCTCTCAGAACGAGATTGTTTGCAACGTCTCCGGTTTGCAGCTCCATCTCAAAATCTTTCTGACTCCAATGGTGGGATCCCGTTGCAGAAATCGTGGGAGCGACGGGCGTTCCCGCGGCCAGAATCCAGGCCTGACTGAGCAAGTTCGGGAGATTGCTCACCGGGATGGGCTCAGGCTGATGGCGCTGACGGTCAACTTGGAGAACGCATTCCAGACCTTGAAGATAGCGTTCCAAAGCATTGATTTGCGAACTAACCGATTGCATCTGAGTGCCGGAGAGACCATCAGGGGATGCGGTCAGTTGTTCCTTCACACTGAGCACCAAGGGCCTCAAATCATGGCGCAGGAACGAAGGTCCCACACCACAAGCAAGCCCTTGAACCGCAAACTGGTGTGTGTGTCCGGCGACGTCCTGAAGTCTGAGAGACAGTTGCTGGCGAGGATTCCCGGCGAGTCCGACGCTTGTGACATCACAGTTGGCGGTTTCCTCAGTCCAATCATCTGAGAGAGGAAACTCCTCGGTGGTCAGCCGGCTGCCGTGGAGTTGCTGCCAGGCGTGGGCGAGCAACTCGTACCAAGGGGTCCTCGTTGAACTAATCGAGACCGGGAAGTGCAAGTTGCGGTGTTGCTGAACGTCGTCCCAGGTGTTCGCCCGGATGCCCGAGCGCTCGTCGAAGACCAGGTGAAAGACCCAATCCACTGGTAAGAAAGTGGCTGCCTGCTGCAGCACCGCGGACATGGTTTTTCGGCCTCCACTTAGGCTCACCGAGAAACGCCGATCCTCCCCCGCTTGTTGCCAAGATGCACCCTGCAGCACCAGCCGGTAGAGGATCTCCGCCATCGCCTGGTGGTCATCCAAACTGGTGATATCGCTGATGTCTACGAACCGCAACCTCGGCGAAATCCCCCCCAGACCAGAACCGTCCGGAGGCGTTTCCAGGATGGGCGCAATCAGCGTTTCCAAACCTCGCTTTGCGACCTCGTCGTTGGTGGTGATGACCCAGAGATGCGTCACCGGCGGAGGAGCGTTAGTCGGAGAGATTCCAGCAGACACTGGAGCAGGAACCCGGCCGAGCCTGGACCAAGGATCTGGATTATTCAGCCAGTCAAGCGTTCCAAGCACAGCCCCGGGAGCGCGTCCGAGTGTCGCCAGCAGGAGGTGTTCGGTTCTTGTTGTAGTCGACATCCAAGGCCCTCGGTGGGTTGGTCTTGATAAGATGCGGCGCAGCAAGCCGGGAAGCAACGAGCCGCCAGTCCGGCAGATGGCGGGAGTCACAGACCAGGAGTTGATGACCGCTGCAAACCGTCGGCAGCATGGAGAGAAAAGGCCCACCCCAGTGATGGGTCATGATACGTCCTCTCCCACCATCAGCAACCAGCACCTGCCAGTAAAACGTCTCTCCGGCACCCAAACGGACAACCTCTCAGAAATTTCTGCATCAAAGGACAAGTTTTTAGGGCTGGATGTCTGCCCTCCCGGATGGGCAGCGTTTAGACGATGGGGCTTTCCATCCGATTTGGCCTGGTTCGCCGAACACCGCGGAGGAGCGAAAAATGGAGTATCAAGTGCAGTGGTTGGGCTTGGAGTTTGACTCCCCAGGCCGGTTGGCCGAGTGGCTTGGACCAGCAGTTCGTGGAATCACCGCTTGGCAACTGAAGACCTCGGTCTGCCGCCACCCCGTGGCGGAGCGTGACACCCGTTGGAAGTATTGCCGGGGTTGTCCGCACTCCGCTGGGTGCAGCTATGGGCTGACCTATGAACCCGAGACTCCGGCAGGGGTTCACTTGTCAGCCGGGCAAGCCGATGGAGTAAGACCCTTGGTCATCGCCCCGGAATTCCCAGCACCTCATGACGCTGATGATGCGGTTGATTTGAGGGTGAAGGTGATGGGGATTGGATCGGAAGCGGTTGGCCGCCTGCCGGAGGTGGTCGGAGCTCTCCAGATGGCAGGAGCGAACCGCGGGATAGGTCCCGAGGACGCACGTTTTACCACCACCACGTTAGGAGTGGTTGACCGAGGGCGGTTCGACCCGACCACATTGCCCGCGTCGCCCGATGAGACGGCCGGTCGTGTGCCTCGGGTGTGGGTCCAACTGCAGGCTCCGTTGTTCCTTCGTCACAAAAGTGATCGAGGGAAACGGGTGTCAGTCACCCAGCCAGCGTTTAGCGATCTCTTCCGAGCGTCATTGAGAGTGATTGGAGAACTACACAGGCAGTTTGGTTCGGGGCCAATAGCCGCGGACTTCCCGGCGTTGAAGGCAGCAGCGGAAACGATCAAAATGTCCCAAAGCCACTACCAAACCTTCCAGCAACCCCGGTGGAGCAATCGAGGAGACCAACCGAAATGTTATGAGAGCAAAGGAGCCGTGGGCGTGGGCGTCTATCAAGATGTCCCGATTTCGTTGATCCCCTGGCTTGTTTGGGGCGGACGGCTCCATGTAGGGACCCATCGCGTCGCTGGGGCGGGTGGCTGGATTGTGGTGCTCGATTAGTCCTACAGCGCCCGGTTTGTAAGTTATTGGATTCTAGGGACTTACGCCTGGCAAATTGAGGGCCAGATGTCGATGGGAACTTCTGTGAATATGTCAGGAAGTAAGTGTCCATTTTCGTGGCAGGCTCGTGAGCCTGATGCCCTTAGTGCAACCG
>CAZYKP010000171.1:0-8796 GCA_964648025.1 uncultured Pirellulales bacterium
GTCTTTGGCAGCAGGCCCATCCAGCTTGGAGCTGAGACTCCCCAACGCTTTGCCCAAAAAATACAGGGCAGAACTGGACTGCTCGGTCTCCATCCGCTTGACCAAGACTTCAGCGATAGGTTTCGGAGAAGGTAGATCCAACTCGCCAAGAACAGCCAAACAAGCACGCTCGCGGGCGTCGTGAGTTGTGGACTCCCGCAAGAGCGGCAACAGAATCTCATCGCCAACTCTCTGGCGAATTCGTCCACCCGGGTCGAGCCCTGCCACCGCATGCACCATCCACGCGGCCCGACGCTCGATGTTTCCAGGTTGCTTGTCAATCCCGACTCGGAGAGCATGTATCCGGGCCTGCTCAGATAATCCCGCGAGACGAACCCATCCGTTGACCTCATTCGCTGACGGTTCGACTCCAGCGCTCACGACAAGACAGTCCCGCGCTCGTCGTCGCTCCTGATCAAGCCCCCATTGCCAAGCCCCAGAGCTTGCAACTCCGAGCAGGAAAAAATAGGGCAACGTTCGCAGGAGGCTCAGACCAACAAGCCGCCCGTACGGCCGGTAATGGATCTTTCCGCGTAGCCTCAACCAACCGAGGCGGAGTTGATCGCGGACACTCAACAATGCGTTCCACCACTGACTCCACGTGACCGCCCGTCGTCGCTCCTCATCGTGTCGGCTGAGGAGTTCATGCGATCGATTGGCTCGAAACCAGGCGTCACGAACGCTTCCGGCGAGGAAGTCGTGATAGAGCATGACTTGCTCGGTGCCGTCCTGATTAGTGAAACGGCGGAGAATTTTCCTTGACTCAAGAAAATCGATGGCTGGCTTGAGTTGAGCCACGGATCCCTTGGAGCCGAGGACTTTGTGGGCCAGTGTTGTCAGGTCTGCCGGCTGCGACTTGCTGCCATCCTCGGTGACCAGCAACCCGTTCAGACCCTTCAGTAAATCGGCCTCTCTGCCCGTTCCACCAAGTCCGCTGGCGGCAGCGGAAACCTGCTTGGTGACCAACGTGCGAACCAGGCCCTGGAGTCCTCCTTGACGGAGATATTCACGTTCGGTCAGCGCCCCTAACGAGCGAAGTGCTTCCACGGCGACCACGAGCTGAACCGCCAACACCTGACCACTCCCGGCAGACAAGTCTCGCACCAAACGGCTTTTCAACGATGTCCATCCCAACTCGGGATCTTGGATGGTTGGGTCCTGCTCGTCGTCATCGTCGAACCGATCAAGCAGAGGCGAGACGGCTTCCGGAGCCAACCTGGGGAGAGGCTTCAGGTCGGCCGCTGGCCCGAATCGCACGACGGGCGCAGCCCAACTGGCATCGTCGCGGCAGACGATCAACAAACGCAGTCGCTGATTCTCCACACCCTGCGCAAGCCAGGACCAAGGACGGTTCTTCTGCCGCAGTTTTCCCGGTTCGATGAGCACTCCTTCATCAACGAGTTGCTCCTTCCAGCGGCTGACGTAATCGTCAAACTGATCGATCACAATCAACAAGTCCCGGGCCGAGCCGGCTGGGAATTGTTCGAGCCACGCCTTCAGCGTTTCCACCTTCGGAGGTTCCGTCTGACCGATGGCCTGAAGCTCCTCTGACGTTAGCTCTCCCAATTGTCTGACGAGTTCTCTCGCGAGACCTCCACTCCATTCCAATAAGGAAGCGTCAATGGAGATGGGTAACAGCGCTGAGTTGATCTGTTGCTGGTCGCCTCGGCAGGAGCCTACCAGGCCAGCATTGACCAGAGCACTTTTGCCAGAGCCCGATTCCCCAGAGAGAAACACCAGCCGATGCTTTAGGCAGTTGCGACTGAGGCGATCGAGATCGTCTTTGCGCCCAACGAGTTGGTCAGGGGTTTTCGTTTCGATCCGAAAGCGTTCCGGCTTGCGGAGCAGAGACCGGCGGGCAAACGCCGAGATCAGTGACCACAGGCCAATGAGCGCCAGCAAACCAACGACCGTCCATTGAACGGACGGATCAAGCCTGCGAAACCAACCCAGGAAGCCAAGACCCTCATCAACCAGGGCAACCACAGCGCCCAGGGTCGCAACGCCCGCTGCCAACACTCCACGCCAAGTCTCCCAACTGGAGAGGATGTAGGTCAGACGAGTTGTCATGTGGGAGCGTCACGAAAATGGGCGGACAATTGGGCGGAGTTCGGCAGGAGTGCCTGTGGGCGAGTCCTCGACACAACTCGGATGATGTTGGTAGGTTGAACAACCAGCAGCGGCTCAACATCGGGTGAACTGGAACTGCTACGGCTTCCAGCCGTAGCAGCTGCCCTCCGAGAATTTCTTCCAAGTTATCACCCAAGAAACACCCTGCCAATACACGATTCCGCACCGCGGAGGCTTCTCTGCGCAACTCGGACGATGTTGGTGGGTCCAGCGACCCGCAGCGGCTCAACAGCGGGTGAACTGGATCTGCTACGGCTGAAAGCCGTAGCCACAGTGTGCTATTTGGGAGGGGATGTGTCAGTGGCTTCGGCTTCCAGCCGTAGCAGCTGCCCTCCGAGAATCTCTTCCAAGATATCACCCAAGGAAACCCGGACCAATGCACGCTTCCGCATCTGCGGTCGCGGACGGTCCTCTGCACAAACATCGTCCAAGTTGGGCAGACGGACTTGCTCACCAAGTCGTCCGAACTCCACCAGTGAGCCGCCGACGTTCGTGACGCTCACACCCTGGACCTGAGCAATGCGCACCGAGTGAACCTGCTGCGGTGAGTCTGCCTTTCGGCGGTATCCTACTTGCCGGTTTTGGCAGGGTTGACCACAAGGTTCACCGCTGACTTGGCAAACAGCTTTCTCAGCGACTCGTGCATGGGCCGCCCGCGCGTGACAGCCACGACATCGCCCGACTTCACCCGGTCCTTCAACTGCTCGGCGGAGATCCGCGTGCCGTCGAAGTTGTGCCAGGCGACCTTCTTGGAGGCGATCAGTTCGTCAGTGACAGTCACCGGCAGGATTTCTAAGCTCGACACAGCTCGCGGGTCGACCTGGTACGGAACCCACACTGTGTACGACTGCGGAACTTCTTCCACGATTCCGTTCGGGGCGCGTACCGAGACGATCCTCACCCGCTCTTCGGCCTTGTAGCGAACCAGTTGGATGTTGCCGTCGTCGGCGACGACCAGAGTTGGCAACGGTGTCTTCGGTGGTTGGGCCACCAGGTCAGTTGAGGCAATACCCAAGACGAGAACTGCGACACATGTTCGGATGAGAGCCACGATCAACTCCAATTCGGGTGACGACATCGGGATCTGACAAAGGCGAAACTGCGGCACGATATTGTGACTACTCCGCCGAGGGTGACCCGTTGAGCAAGGTCTCCGTTTCAAGTTGGTTCACTCTGACGCAGCCTCGCCGAGAGCATCGCGGTGCTCCCGGACGAATGCCTCTGCCTCCGCGTACCGGCGCCGGAGATCCTCCCGCCTCAGCGCCTGCTGGATCGTGCGACGTTGGCCGCGGTCGGCATTCGGGGAAGGATCATCCCCAAGCACTCCGAGCGGAATGTTTTCCATCGGCCAGTCGTCACTGCGCTGAGTGCCGAGAGGTATGTCGGAGTTGCTGGCAGCTTGGATGTTCGCCAGGGGACTGCGTGCCCAAGCGTAACGGAAGTGAACCGGCTTCGGGACCATCGGACTTGTGAGGACCAGTGTCTTGCGATCCTGACGGGGACGACCGCGGTCATCCTTGCCCACCACAAGGTAAGCGGCATCTGCAGGATGGAACTTGCGATCCTCACCGGCGATGGCGAATCCCACCATCGGACTTCCATCGTCGACTGCCCCAACGGCGGCATCGAACTTCAGCACAAGGCGGTCCTCCTCGACGTTCCTCTCTTCCAGCAGCGGCGGCTTCCACCGAAGATCGCGGCTCTTGTCGTAGAATGCCGCCAGCGCCCAGCGCGCGATGCGTTCACCGGCGGGGATTTTGTTCTCCAGCTCCAGCTTTTCTTCGTTGCCCGTCACAGTCAGCGTGAGCGGGTCCCCGTGAGCCGGCATGGCGGGAAGTGTCACCTTCCAGGATCGGTCCTGGTCGGCGACCACCGGCTGTTGCTCACCCGCAAACGTCACCGTGACCTTCTCGCCCGGCGTCGCCCAGCCCCAGATGCGGATGGGCTTGTCCCGTTGCAGCACCATGTTCGACTGAAACAGGTTGTGGAGGCAAAGACCCTGACCGATCGCCGCCTTGTCGATCACGTCTTCCCTGGGCAGCGCCGCCTGCGCGACTAGCCCGGGTGCTGCAGCCATGATCACGAGGAAACCAATAAGTCTCGTTGTTCCCGAAAGATCCCGATGCACGACAATCTCCGCAGTTCGAAGGATGACCAAGCTGCGAGCCAGTATGAACACTTCTGCGCAAACACGCTCCCCCCAGCGATGTGCCAATCGGCCGTTGCTTGGTTGTCCCGGCGGTGAGGATATCCAGCTCTGGAGGTGCTGCGCCGGTCATCGAGGGGCATGCGGCGCCGTCAGGTTGGTGTGGCTCAGTTCTCTCGATGCGATGAGCAACATCAGAGCCTTGCTTTCACGGAGCGCTGAGACAGGCCTGACCTGATCCTGTCTTTTGCAAGTAAATTACTCCTTTATGTCCAATATACCCATATCGACCCAGGTATCGTCGGACGTATCCCACGACAGGCGCTCGAAGGGAGGACGATGCGTAAGGGCCGCCGAAGAATTTCGGCGGCCCTGTTTGGAGACCCTGTCGCGAGTCCTCGCGAGCACTCGACTGCAAAAAGTGGCTGTTCTTGGGCGTCACGACTCACACGAATTCGAGCCTGTCGTTGTCGAGGAGAAACGCTTCTCCGAGCGGTTCCACTCAGGCTGCCGCAGGAACCGGTGCCGCCGCAGCAGGAATTCCGTCAAAGCGGTAGCGCCGCGTCCGGCTGTAATTCGGGTCGGCAGCAATCGCCCGGTTGATGTGTTCCACCCTCCAAGAGGGAACGGCGTTGAGCTTGCGTTCCCACAGTTCCACGGCAGCATGCCACGCCCGTCGGCAGATGACTCGGGCGGTGTCGTACCGGGCGTCTTGCTGAATCCGGTCGTAGACAGAGTGAGTGCGACCGGTGATCCGGAGATACAGGGCCTCGGCGATAAACGCGACCCCTTCGGCCTCAACCTGGCTCATCTCCGCTGCGCGTGTGTCTTGGATGGCATGGGTGGCCTCGTGAACGACACAGAGCTGTCGCCAAATATCGTTGCCGATACGGTTCCAACCTCGCGGAAACACCAGCGAGTTGGGGTGCGCGTGCGTCGGCAGATGCTGATAACTTGCCGCCGCCCGGGCGGGCTGCACATCGGTGACAACCCCAACTCGGCGGTTGGAAATGTCGTCGGCGAGTTGATCGTACTCTGTGCCTATGATGAAACTCCGTCCGTATCGGAACTGGACCTGGCCAACTTCTGTACTCCGGAGCAATGTGATGACATCTTGTTGCAGGGACATCGGGAATCTCCCACGGTCGATGAGAAGAATCAACCTGGAGCATAAGTTTGTCCAGGGGAGAGGAATCGAGGTTGCTTCGTAGCGGGGCAAACACCGGCCCTGTCGGGGCGCCGCGGGTCGGCGTTTAGGGCTCCGGTCTGCAACGATCGCGCCCTGGGATTGAGGCGAGAGTAAACTCCACCTTCCCCCGAGGTTTTCCCCGCAACCTCTATCTGTGACAACGCACCAGCACCGCAAAGGGTGTTGTCGGTGGAGGTGTAGAAAACGTCGCACCACAACGACGCTGTTGGGGAAGAGGCGGGGCTCAACGACTGCGGTCCACGCCGTGTTCATGGAGTAACGGTGGGCTGCCGGTTACTTCTTGAAATCGGACAGGTCCCAGATTTTGATGATTCCCGGAGATGGACCAAACAGCGGTGGCCGTTTGGACCCGGTGGCCAGCCGCTTGCCGTCGGCTCTCCAAGCCAAGGCGTGGGCGGGCATGCGATGGGCGTCAATCCGTTGGAGTTGTTCTCCCGACTGAACGTCCCAGATGGTGACCGTACACAAGAGCCGCAAGGTGGCTTGCTCCCACCGCACGGAGCTCGTCGCAAGTTTCTCCCCGTCAGGGCTCCAGGCAAAAGCTCGGTAATCTTCGTTGGGAATCTGAAATGCTGGTTCAGTCTCCGTGGATGAAAGATCCCAAACCTCAAACCCATCGCCATCCCCGCAAAATAGCTTCTTGCCGCGGGGTGCCCAATGAACCACATAATAGGCCCCGATGTCTCCTTGAACGCTCCGCTCTTGCTTGCCGGTGGCGAGATCCCAGATGTCGATTCTTGCCGGCGAGATGTGTTTGCGGTCGTGGGCATCGGGATTGTCAAACTCGCCTTGCCAACTCGTCGCCAGGCTCTGCCCATCCGGGCTCCAGGCCAAGTCGTTGATAGGCCCCACCTGAAAGCTGAGTTCTAACTGGCCTGAGCCAGCATCCCAGACTCTCACCTCGGAGTCTGTCTCGATGCGATAGGAACAGCCGGCGACGCGCTTCCCTTCGGGGGTCCAGAAAACCCATCTCACGGGAAATCCCTGGTCGAGGGAGAACAGGTCTTTTCCTGTGAGAGCGTCCCAGATTCTCAGGGTGCCATCAGCCGATCCGGTCAGCACACGGGTGTTGTCAGGACTCCAGACAACATCGCGGATGAAGTTCGCATGTCCACGCAGAACGAGCTGTTCTTGACCCGTGTCGGCATCCCAGATTCGGGCGGTATTATCAAAGGAACCGCTGAGCAGACTTTCCCCATCTGGGCTCCAAGCAACGCAGGTGACTGCGTCAGTGTGCCCTCGGAGCACCATTTTGCCTCGCTCAGGCTCCCAAACCCCAAGCCAAAAGACCAGCGGCAGCGCAAGCAGCAGGCACACAACCGTAGCCAACCAGATCCAACGGGAACCCTTTCGGCGTTCGTTTTTCACAGCAGAGTCTCTTTGTTACGCCGAGGGTTCCGCTGAATCAGCGGGCTCGCTTCCGTTTTCGGGAGTGGGTGGTGGTGCTGTAGTCGCCCTTGAAAACTGGTGCTTTGGCAGCTTTGGATTCACCTCGATTGTACCACATTGTGGAATTGCTGGAGGGGGCTGAGCGAAGTCAAGGGATGTCGCTGTTGAAGAAGAAGGTGGAGATCGCCGAGGCGGCGCAAACGGTTGTTTCCGGCGTTCCGCCGCTTCCAGGTCTTCCACTCGGCGAAAAACACCCGGCTGGCCCGCCAGTTCCATTTCGTCGAATGGCTTGGGATCGGGCAGGTCGGCGTGAATGGATTCGAAGTTGCCTTGAATGATTTCGAGAAGACGCAGCCGCTCGTCGTCCGAGCCAATCGCCGTGACCTCAACGTGATTGCGGTTCGATCCCTGACGTACCAACGCTCGGGCTCCCGCGCCCTCAAGTACGACGCCGTACCGCCAGCGAGGTAAACTCTCGCTGAGCAGATGTGTCCTCACAATGAACCGGGGCATCACACCCTCCGGCAGCGGGTCGTAAACGTACCTCAGCCGCACGCCGTCCGATTGCTGCCAGTCACCCGGCAAGTGTTCAGGCTGGAATGGATCGAGGGCTCCCGGAATGAGCCACTTCCCTTGGGGAGCTGTGTTGCCTTCCTTTTCCAATGGGAAACACATCTCAAACCGTTCCATCAGGTGCAGCAGGAAGCGAGCCTTCCGCTCCGTTTCACCTGGCAATGCCTCCAGCGCGTCTTCCAGGGTGAGAATCCCGTCGCTGTCCGGCCGGTCTTTGAAGCGGAGTAAGCGATAGACACCGTCGGTGACCCAGTGCGGATCGAGAACGGATGTGTCTCTCAATCGCTCTTCATCGACGAAATGGAGAACCACACCAAGCCCATGAAGCAGTCGGGCCAGCGACTCTTGCTTTTGCTCATCCGGCTCTCCATGCCTTGCGCAGATCTCTCGAAACTCCTCCAAGGTCATGTACTGCCGACGGGCCTGCTCGCGCAGCGGAGTCTCCGAGGACATGCCGGCACACTCCTGCATGACGTTGAGCCAAGTCAGCGGAACTTTAAGGTGAGGTGGTTCAGTCTTGCCCAACGAGGCAACCGCAGCCTGCAGGTGCGCCTTTAACTCTTCACAGCCTTCCCGATTCGAACAGTTCGTGCGGGTGAAGCTGTGGATGCACGGGAACTGTTCCCTGAGCCGACTGCGGTCCACATCATAGCCACCCTGTCGGGCGTCTTGCCGGTTCAAAGCCAAGAGCACTGGCGATTTCCCGGCATACTGCTTAAGCAGCCTCAGCCAATACTCGGCGTCCAGCATCTCCGTATTCGAACGGGGGTCGAGAACCAACAGGTAGATGCAACCTTCGGTGAGGAAGAACTGGTGCAACGCGTGTGTGATCTCTTGCCCGGCGAAGTCCCACAGCCGCACTTTGACTTCGCTTTGCTGGCAGGTCAGTTTGAAAGCATCGAGGGCGATCCCTGGCGTTTCTGTCTCTCCGGGGTTGTGGGGTTGGCCTAAAAAGAAACGCCTGAGGCTCGTTTTCCCAGCTCCCCCGCGTCCCACCAGCATCACCTTCACTTCCTGAACAGGTCGCAACTCGCCTGACTTGGCGGCCTTCTGACGTTGGAAATAGAACGTCAGCACGTCTTGCGGCCGGGCCGGTGATTTATTCCCGCGACGGACTTCTACCCAAGTTGGGCCGAGCACTGAGTCCGGAATAGCAAGTTTAGGGTTCTCGTGGAGGTAAAAGTCGGTGAGGGAAGAGAGCTGACCGATCTCAGCGGGGAGGCTGCTCAGTTGGTTCCGGTGGAGGTCAAGCTTGGTGAGGGAAGAGAGCTGACCGATCTCAGCGGGGAGGCTGCTCAGTTGGTTCCCG
>CAZYKP010000171.1:8896-12101 GCA_964648025.1 uncultured Pirellulales bacterium
GGTGAGGGAAGAGAGCTGACCGATCTCAGCGGGGAGGCTGCTCAGTTGGTTCCCGTTGAGGTTAAGCTGGGTGAGGGAAGAGAGCTGACCGATCTCTGCGGGGAGGCTGCTCAGTTGGTTCCCGTTGAGGTTAAGCTGGGTGAGGGAAGAGAGCTGACCGATCTCAGCGGGGAGGCTGACGAGCTTCAGTCCCTGCAAATCGAGCACCCCGTCCCCACGAAATGCTTCGATGCGTCGTAGGGCTTCTTCGTCGTTGGAATCGAATCCGACGTTCCTGCGCTTACCCATGGAGGCTTGTCTCTATCGGTCGAGTCGGTCTCTCTGGATGCCGGGACGAGGCTCCGATGGTACCTGCAGCTTCAACGCCGTTTCGGGGTGGGTCCCCCAACCAGTAGCGGAATTGTCTCAAATCGGTTGCACACCAGCAACCAGGCGAAAACAGGTAAGCTCGGGTTTTCTGGAATTGCTGTTTGCCGAGAGTCCCGTCTGAGAAAGGATGGAAGAGACAAATACACCTCGGCTACTGTTGATTTGACCTCCCTGAGAAGCTAAGTAACAGGTTAAGTGTCTGGCTTGGAAAGGAAGCGTCCCATGCGTCTTGTTCCGGCGCTGCCGTTGTGGCTCGTGCTCTCCTCACCCAACCTCCCTGCCCTGCGGAAGCAGGCGACGACCCCGGGAACCTCCCACCGATCCAACATTCCTGGGCGGCTGCTGTCCACTGAACACATCACGTCACACCACCAGGTCAGACTCCCATTCGAATCGACCATCTGCTACTCCAAGAGCGCGGTGGGCGATGGACATGGCCTCCGACGGTTGTCCCTGCTGATTGGAGAGAGCTGGAAGTCACCCACTTGCCCGGAGGAAAGGTCCGGATGGCTTGGCAATCGAAGTCAACCCACCGCTGGCACGAGGCAACCGCAGACGGTTTCCGGACGATGTTCGTTCAGGGAGAAGTGGATTTCGGCCGAACCTTCGGAATTAGCCGGAAGCTTGAGTAACCAAGCGAGTCGCTTTGCCTGGAGGTCGTGGCTGTGAACAGTTGTTTCGAAGAGACTACGACTTGGTGAAGGGACTCCCTAACACCTCCTTCAGAATCTCCTCCGGATACGTGTTCACTCGGCCGAACCTCGGGTCCATCTGCCATCCCAACTCGATTTCCCTCGCCTTGCAAATCGCCGTCAACTGCCGGCCAATCTTCGCCGCCTCGGCGATCTCCACCTTCTTCTTCAACAGCGACATCCACCCCATCACCGTGTACCAGCCATAGTTGCTGGTGGCGTGATCCCAAGCAGCCTCGGCTGTCTGCTCCACAGTCGTGAGTCGATTAGCCTGGACCGACAGGGCGGTACCGAGCTGCTGCACAGCCCGGCTGTTGGCCTCGATCTGATCGATGGACCGTCGCAGAGCGTCGAAGACGTTGTTGGGGTCGCCCTTGAAGAAGTGACGGGCGAGGGCATCCGCACATTCCACTTGGTAGCGGACAAGCTTGGGACGGATCTCCGGCGAGACCCGTCGTTCGTCGATGTTGGCCAACCACATCGGCACACGGTCGAGACGAAGGAAGGCCTGCTCCCGAGGTTTCCCGTCCGCGGCAACCGAGGTGATCATCACCACAGTTGCCCAAGACTTGTTCCTCAGCTTGGCGCGTTGGCTGGAATGGTCGAGACCCAAGCCCTCGCACACCCGACGAACGCTGACGTAAATGTCCTCGCGGTTCGGGCCTCGCTGAACAGCTTCCAACGAGTCGCCGTGGAAGTCGACCGTCACGACATCATCGGTCTGCGTAGCGGCTTCCCTTGTCAGGTAACTCACGCTCATGATTTTTTTACTCCGTCACAGGGTCAAAGGTCATCCGTCCGTTCCTCAGTCATCCGTGTCCTCGATGGTTTCTCGCGCATCACGATCCGCCGAGGTTGAGCCGGATCCGGGTCGGGAAACCAGAAGTTGACTTCCAAGGGATCAACGCCCGACTTGATGTAGGGAGTCAACGCCCTTGCGGCGTCGACCGCTTGCTGCACAGTTGGGGCGGCGACCGGAACGCTGGAGTCATGGTCGATCAAGTGCAACGCACGAGTCAGCCGCTCGACGATTCCTCGCAACTGCAGCCAAGCGGTGAGGTCGTCGAGGCGCCGAAGATCCTCGCCACACAAATCCTCCAGCAGATCCTCAGCCTCAGTTGACCAAGCCAGAAAGCCGGTCGAACGCTTGGTGCGAACCGCTTCGGGAAAGTACTCAAGCTTTCTGAGCACCTGCTCCCAGGGCTCAAGATCCTCAGGCGGGGGGCGCTTGCCGTGTGTATCCATCCAAGCTCGAAACCTGTCTCTCACTTCACTCCGTCGGGCCATGGGTGGGCTCCGTTTGTTGGGGAACGTTGGTGAGCTTCAGAACAGCCGGTCTTCCGTTGTTGGACGAGGCCGCTTGAGCGGCCGAGGCTGTGAAGCCTTCGCTGTCGGGGGTGGTCGATCGACCGGCAGAGACTCAAACCACTCCTCGAGCGGCTGGTCCTCCGGTGGGAGGCAGTCGTGGTCGGTCGACCAATCGTTCTGCGTGGGGCCGTGAAGATCCTCGGCGGAGTCACCGTCGGGATTGGCAAGAGATGGCGGGAGGAACTGCCCCGCCAGGGGACTGTCGGGACGACGTTGTTTCAAAGAGCAAGCTGGCTTCAACTGCTGGCTGAATTCCGAGGTGGCGAAGGCTTCGTAATCGCGGAGGGCAATACGTAAGGCTTGAAGATCCTCCGCCTTGCAAGCTCGGTCGATCGACGCCTCAATCTCACGCCAGCCAGCCTCAGCTTTCGGCGTTGGCTGGTAGTCTCGGCCGCAAGCGGCGACCCGGGCCACGGTTCGCTCAATCAGATGACAAGCAGTTCTCTTGAGCAAATAAGCGATGACTTCCGCCGGTCGGCGAGCCAGTTCCGCGCCGAGGCCCTCCGACAGCGACTCAGCCGGCACGCTGAGCGAAAGCTGCCGATCGTCCGAAATTGAAAGCCGCGCCCCGCGGCGAGTGAGGTCAGCGATCAGCTCTGTCACGCTCATCGAGTGCTTTCCAAAGCAGATCATAGGCTTCAACTCGTTGGCCATGCGATTGACAGGACAGGAAGTCGATTTGGCGGCAATCAATGAGAGGGAACTGTGGTACCTGTGGTACCTGTGGTACCTATTTCAGCCCCTTCGAAATCGACTCTCCGCAGACCCTGTTTGGT
>CAZYKP010000172.1:0-1787 GCA_964648025.1 uncultured Pirellulales bacterium
GCCAACGTGACTTCCGGGGCCAACGTGACTTCCGGGGCCAACGTGACTTCCGGGGCCAACGTGACTTCCGGGGGGAGCGTTGGCTGACGCCTCCCCTTGCTGAGGGCAGAAGGGCTCCAGCAGCTCAGCAACACTGGAAAGGATTTTGCTGGGCAATAGATCCAGCAGAGGTCCCCAAGCAGCCAGTGTCTCCTCAGGGTCCTCAGGTGGCTCGACAAGCAGCTTGACCGCCTGCTGCGACTGGGAGGCCAAACCCAGGGAGTGCAACCAGTACATGAGCGTTTCGGCGACGAGAAACCCTGGCGAGCTGAATTCAGCACCGCCTCGGGAAGCACCCTGAGAAGGGAATGTTCGCCAGAGCTCAAAAAGCTCCCGAAAACCAGGGCCATCGCCGAGCCGAAAGGCGACCTGGACATAGGCAAACCAGAGGTCTCTTTCAGCCTCAGGAGGACGGACAGAAAAATACTCCTTCAAAGCACGACAACAAAGCTCTTCGTTGGTTTTTTCAGCAGCCTTAGCCACAGCAAGCCAAACCTGAGGGCTGCTCGCCTGCAAGGCCGCAGGGGCCAAGTACTCAAGAGCCTGCTGGGACTTATGGTCCCGCAAGTACAGGCCGCCGATCAGCCGGTTGACCGCCGTGGAGCGAGGGTACTGAGCAGCCAATGGCTTGAGTACCTCGTTGACAATTCCCGCCAAACGCGTCAAATCTCGCTGCTTGATCGCGTAGTCATATTTATTACTAGCTCGATTAAGAGCCTGCTGGAGTTGACGCAGATCCGAGGCATCGTAACCTTGCTGCTCGCGATCCTCAATGGAAAACACCAAAGCCGGCATGGGCAACTTGGCCCGTGTCAGATGTGTCTGAAACTCGGCAGTCATAGCCACATGAGCTTTCAACACAGCCGGGCTGACTGCCTGAAGACTTGCCGCCTGAATATCTGCCGCCTGAATATTTGCCGCCTGAATATTTGCCGCCTGAATGTTTGCCGGCTGAATATTTGCCGGCTGAAGACTTCCTGCCGCGGCCGCCGAGGCCAATCCAGAACCTGTCTGAGAACTTGGTGCCTGAGACTCTGAAAGAGGCTGCTGTCCCGGTGTCGTGGCTGCCGGTGTCGTGGCTGCCTGTGCCAGCGACGGCACAGGAGGATGGGGCGGCTCTCTGTGCTGGCTGACTTGGTCGGCAACCGGTGGCTCGAATCCTTGTGAGGAACTCGGGTGGTAAGCCGCCTGGGACCCCATGTCGGCCTCAAGGGCGTGGGGCGGCGTTTGTGTCGGCACAGGGACGTAGCCCTGACCGTTTTGTTGTGCCGTTGCTGGCTGCTGTGGGACTGGCTGCTGTGGGACTGGTTGCTGAGCCGGTTGTTGCTGAGCTGGTATGGGTTGTTGCGTGTTTCCGGGAGTGGCCGGCTCGGTTGCTGCCCAAATTCGCCACCAGGCAACTCCGACAAACTCAAACAACATGATCCGGCCGTCGTCTCCGTCGAGCACAAGATGGCTGGGCTCAAGCTGTTCAACCCGACCGGTCAATTCCTTCCCGTCGGTCATACATAGGGTAACAAGGTCTCCATGTTGGACCTCTCGTCGAAATAGATTGAATTTGAAATCGTCCATTGTTCCCACCCTCCGCGGATAGTCGCAGAAGACGTGTTGAAAACCAAACACATGTCTGCAAGCAAATCGGGACCCCTCTTCCAAACGGTCCCTGAACATAAAAACCCTTAGCAGCAAGAGACCTTACCTTCCGGGGCCTCTCCAGCAAGCAAGCCTCAAACCAGTCAGCGTCTTGA
>CAZYKP010000172.1:1887-12029 GCA_964648025.1 uncultured Pirellulales bacterium
TCTTCTCGCGTCTTGATCTTCTCGCGTCTTGATCTTCTCGCGTCTTGATCTTCTCGCGTCTTGATCTTCTCAGCGCCTCAACCAAGTGACCCCTATTGCTCCGATTTCCAGAGCCACCGGATGTGGACCGGCATCCTTTGCAGGCAGCGTCCTTCGGCGATAAGTGCCCTGGTGTGGATCATCCCTGGAGTCCTGGAAGAGCCTCGGCAGGGTTTCTCCGCGGGCCAGAGTTGAGAAATTCCCGCCGGCCATTTTGGCCGGCACACGCCGTCCGGGCGTTGTTGGACCGAAAAGATGTTGGCCCCCGAAAAAATGCCTGCCCGCTGAAAACTCGATGGCGACCCGCTTTGTGAGTGACTTGATTGCCAGTCTCTTGGAGAAAAGCTCACCGCCAGCCCAACCGACATAATCCTGTCAGCTTGACGCAATCAACCAAATGGTGCAACTCTTGCCAGATTGGGGGGCCATGGCACCCTCTTGATGACCAGCTTGCAGGGCCTTGCCAACAAAGAAGTCCATTTCCACAGAAGTCCTGCTGTTGGCCGGTGATCGATTGTGGCTGGAAGGCACAGGGATGACCGTTCAATCTGGTCATCGCTGGCTGCTGCCGACATCTCTGGCTGGAGTACTGATCAGCCACAGCCCCATGAAGGGGTATCGACCGATTGTCACCTGCACTGTGTTCAGTTCGTTGGGCTTCATTTGTGAGCCAGTGCCGCCACTCGTGGTCGGTTTCCTTCTGATTTGGCAGTTGGTTCTGGTGGAATCGGGGGATTCACTTCCAGCCGACTGCCAAAATCAACCGACTGCCAAAATCAACCGACTGCCAAAATCAACCGACTGCCAAAATCACAGGAAACAAGGCACTAGGTCGTTTTGAGAAACTCGGCCTTGCCTTCTTAGAGGTCAACAAGGGCCCTCTGGGTTCTCATCAATTCTGGACGATCCCCTCCGGGACAGCCGAGCTCTCTCAACGATAAGTCCCCCATGATTTCTATTCGTTGAGCCGCGTTCGGGAACGGACTTGGTGAGGCCCTGCCCCCCAATCTCGCCAGAATCAGTGCCTTGAGGCCTCCCGCTGGGTCACCAGGACATCTTGGCAAATTCTTTTCTTCTCGCTGCTTGACCCCAAAAGCCCCCCAATGCCCCTCGCGCCTCGCCAGCTCCAAAGACTGGCAATTTGTTTACACCTTCGCGGTTGAGCCAATGCCGAACAGTCGGCAACTAGTACCTTGTTTCCTATGATTTTGGCAGTCGGTTGATTTTGGCAGTCGGTTGATTTTGGCAGTCGGTTGATTTTGGCAGTCGGTGAGACGTGAATCCCCCGATTCCACCAGAACCAACTGCCAAATCAGAAGGAAACCGACCACTAGAGTAAGCGGACGTCAAAGAGGCAACCCCAGCTGGGACACCTGAAGGCCGGCCCACCAATTCGTTCCAACAGCACAAGGACCAATGGTACTCACAGCAGCTTCCGTGAAGCCCAGAACGTAGGCCCCTTGTTCGAGGTCGCGCCGGCAAGTACCAGGATCGCTAGGCCCGAACTTTTTGGCCTGAACTTTTTTGTTCGGGCTTTTTGGTTCGGGCTTCGCTGTGAGAGCAACTTCGACCGGACCTAGTGCCTTGTTTCCTATGATTTTGGCAGTCGGTTGATTTTGGCAGTCGGTTGATTTTGGCAGTCGGTTGATTTTGGCAGTCGGTGAGACGTGAATCCCCCGATTCCACCAGAACCAACTGCCAAATCAGAAGGAAACCGACTACTAGCTTTTGATATGAAGGCGAGGCAGCGCCTGTTTCAGCCGGCTGATTTCGCGGTTGCTGACGCCCGTCCCGCGAAGGTCGAGTCGACGGAGGTGCCTCATGGGACGCAGCTGGCCCAACCCAGCATCGGTGATGGCGGTGCCGCTGAGGTCCAGAGACTCCAAACCACCAAGCGAAGCCAGATGCCGCAGAGCCTCGTCGTTGACATGACGGGCGGAGCTAAGGCTGAGTTCCCGCAAGCGACGCAGGCCGGCCAGGATTTGTAGCTCCCGGCTGCCTGCATCAGTCCAACCCAGGTCCAGCCGCCGCAGCGCCTGCAATCGAGTCAACCCTCGGAGGCCCGCCCCAGCCACGGATGTTCCTTGTAAGCTCAGCTGGCGAAGCGACCGCAACGCAGGCAAACTGCTTGCCAGGACCCCATGCCCCAACTGGTTGTCATCCAGCACCAAGGTCCGCAACCGACTCAGCTCACTGAGATGACGCAACCCAACGCCTGTAATCCGAGTTCTGTCCAAGTCCAACCGCCGCAGCGACCGCAACGGGAACAAGAAGCGAAGTTGGTCATCATCCAGAGGATTGAACCCCAAGTTGAGCGTTTGCAGACGGGCCAATCCTCGAAGCGCCCCCATCGATCCCAAGGCCCCAAAAGCCACTCCGGTGGCCCTGAGGTTCAGTTCCTCCAGTTGCGTCAGCAGGCCGAGTTCCTCAGCGGTGCTCAATAAGTTGCCCTTCAGCGAAAGCCGGCAGAGACGAGGGAGCCCTCCGAGAAACCCCAAGTGTTGGCCATCCAGGAGGCTCCAAGAAAGATCAAGCTCCCGCAGCTGATGAAAATTCTTCAAAAAATACCGCAACCCTGAGGTTGTGATCGCGCCGCGATGGATGTTCAGCACTTCCAAGGAGGGTAAATCCGCCAAGATCTCCAGCCCGCGGTCTCCGATGCGGACACTTGGCAACTCCAAGTGCTGCAACCTCTTGAGGCTCGCCAGAGTCTGCAGGTCGTCCGGGCTGAGTTTGGTATCGCGGATTATCAATCGTCGAAGTTGGCTCAGTTGGCTCAGAGGACTCAAAGGCAGCGCAGCTTGAGGCACGCGATGAAGAATCAGCTCTTCCAGTTGCCCAAGCTGAGCCAGAGCAGCCAACGCGGGCACAGACATCCGAGAAAGATCCAGCGAGCGGACCAGCGGCCAGCGACTAAGACGTTGCAAGGCATCTTCTTGGGAAAGACCCCGCCGGGAGGATCTGCCCGATCGTCGGCTGAGGACAACATGCTCAGCAAAGCCCCGTCGCCAGGTGACCTCCAATTCACCGGTCCCAGACGCCGGGACGCCCAGCCACTCCGTTTGGTGGCGGTGTAACAGTTGCCGAGATCGCTGCCGAAGCTGACGAACCCGGCGATCCGACTGCGGCAGCCGAGCCATCTGGCATTGCAGACGAATCAATTCTGCTCGTTCGCCTTGACCATGAGTTGCCAACCAATCGGCATAGACCAACCGTGGGGCATCGTTGTCCGGGTCAGCCGCAATGGCCCCAAGCAGTTCATCTTCCGAGATCACAAATTCCACCTGCAATCCGATCAAGTGCGCTAGGTCTTGCTAAGTCTCGCCAAGTCACAAACGATTCTTGTCACCAGGGCTTGCGGGCTCACCACACCTTTTCTGACGCTCACACTGGGGGTCGATAAGGGCCTGCGTGGCCCCTCGATGACCAACTGGGGCTATGTTAAAACAATAGGCTCCGCCAATAAAAATTGATTGATGAATTATCCTTCTTACTGCCCCAGCGGACAGGTCTGACCAAGCTTTGGTTCGCCCTGTCTGTTTTCATGAGCCAGGCTGTTTTCATGAGCCAGGCTGTTTTCATGAGCCAGGCTGTTTTCATGAATTGGGCTGTTTTCATAAATTGGGCCAGACGCATTGGGATTAGCAACGATGACCGAGCATTCCAACTCAAACGCCTTAGATATCGCCTTTCAGGTACCGTTTGTTCATCGGCTGCGGATGACCGATGATGTCTTGGGAGCGGACTGGAGGGTGCTTGCCGATGTGCTGAGGCCTGGGGGCGATGGGCCGGCCAGAATTCAATTTTGGTTGGATCAATGCGTGATGGAGGCGAACCCAGGTTTGCTGGAAAAACTTCAGCAATTCCCCGACTACGCTCCTTCCCAGATGGAGTTAGCCAGCAACGTTCAGGTTGTTCCTGGTGGAGAGGCCATCAAGAACGACATCCACATCATCGAGCGGATGCTCAAGTGCATGAACTCTGCTGGGCTGGACCGTCGCAGTTATGTCGTGGTTGTTGGCGGCGGGGCGGTGCTGGATGCGGTGGGGTTTGCCACTGCCATTGCTCACAGAGGGTTGCGGTTGGTGCGTCTTCCGACGACCACACTCGGCCAAGCAGACAGTGGTGTGGGGGTCAAAAACGGGATCAACCTGTTTCAGAAAAAGAATTGGTTGGGCAGCTTCGCCGTTCCTTGGGCGGTGATCAACGACGCTGTTTTGCTGTCCAGCCTGCCAGACCGGGATTTTCGCTGCGGCTTTAGCGAGGCGGTCAAAGTGTCCTTGCTCAAAGACCGGCGGTTCTTCCACCAACTCTGCCAATCGGCAACGCGGATTGCTCGAAGGGAGCTCGACGTTGCCTTGCCGGCGATTCGCGCCTCGGCAGAGTGGCATCTCCGGCACATCACTCAAGGCGGAGACGCCTTTGAGATGCTGGAGGCTCGGCCGTTGGATTATGGCCACTGGTCGGCACACAAACTGGAGCCACTGAGCAACTTCCAGCTTCGTCATGGAGAGGCAGTTGCCATCGGCGTCGCCATTGACACCGTCTACTCATCGATGGTGCACGGTCTTTTACAAGCCGATGCCCAAGCGGTTCTGCGGTGCCTCTGCGACCTTGGCTTCCAGTTGGATCATCCGTTGCTGCACAAGCCCAACGACTTGTTCGCCGGTTTGGAGGAATTCCGCCAACACCTCGGTGGCCGCTTGACCTTGACCATGCTCACCGATGTCGGCTCGCCGATCGACGTCCACCACATCGATGGCCACCAGATGTGCCGGGCCATCGAAGAAGTGGTCAGCTTCGCCCAAGCACCTGGCCAGTACGCTCTGGCCTAAGTCGGCCAACCGCTACCGACCGGGGGGCCTTCTGCCCCCACCAGGTTGGAATCCGCCCCGGCCACTTGTTCCGCCCCGGCCGCTTGTTCCACCCCGGCCACTCGTGCCGCGCCCTCGGCTATCCATCGACCGTCTGAGGTTATTGAAGAACTCGATGCGTCGCCGGAACTGATCGAACTGTTGCCGGTCGCTGCTACTTCGAGTTCGACTGCTGCGATCAGAACTGCGGCTTCTGCTGGAGTCAGACGGTTGAGAGGTCGTCTGCACACGGTCGCCATACAAAGCCTGAAGGGCCTCCTGAACAGCCACGGCGTTGGTTCGTTTCAGCGTCACCACCTGCGTCACCTGGGTCGCCTCCGGTGGCAAAACATCCAGAGTGGCCACCAGTTGCTGGATCTCCTGAAACATCGTGTCAGAAGCTACCACCACAATGGAATTGGTCGGCTCATCGACACCAATGGAAATCTGTTCTTGAACACGCTGGGACTGGCTGTTGCTGTTCCCTCGCCCCCGACGTCCACGTAGCAAATTGATAAACTCCTCAGGCGAAGGCTGCCGACGCTGGCCGGATGAGCCCACCAGGCGATCGCCATAAGCTTGCCGCAGGGTGCTGGCAACTTGAGCGGCTGACTGATTCCGCACCGGAATCAACCTGGGTTTCCGCTCGACCTGGTTGTCGGGCGTCTCTTCTTGATCGAGCACTTCCAGCAGTTGCTCAACGACAGCAACATCAGCCGGTGGCCCCTGAACGATCAACGCATTCAACCGGACCTCCGGAACGATTCTCAGAGCGCTGGAGGCCAGAACCGAGCCTCCCCCGTCTCCTCCCAAGCCCAGAAGGTTCCCGAAAAGCCCACCGCCTAAATCCCCCAAAGCCGCCCCTGCGAGGTCGCCCAAAAGCGAGCCCCCGCCACCGGAGGACTGACTCGAGGAACCGCCGGTGAGCAATTGATCCAAGGTCTCAGCAACAACAACGGCATTAGCACTGTTGAGATAAAAGACGGTGAATTGCTGGCCCCCGGCAAACTGAGTCCCCGTTAGGGTACTCAACAAGGCCTCAAAGTCATCCAAAGCCTCCAAATCCTCCGAGGCGATCATCAACCCTTTTGGCCCCGGGATCACAATGATCGGTGCCGTCCCAGCCTGACGCTGCGGGGCTTGCTTCCCTGACGACTGCTCCGCTTCTCGTTGGCCGGATCCTGCCTGGCCAGATTCGGCCTGGCTAGATTCGGCCTGGCCAGATTCGGCCTGGCCAGATTCGGCCGGGCTAGATTCGGCCGGGCTAGATTCGGCCGGGCTAGATTCGGCCGGGCTAGATTCTGGTTGTCTCGAGGTTGGATTGGGACTTTGCTCTGTTGTTTGCCGAGGGAGTTCTTGATCAGGAACGGGAAGATCAGTCGCGCTCTCCTCTGCTGGGCTAGTCGAGCCTTCGCGTGAGTCTGGCGAGGAGGCGGCCGACTGCGAACCTCGCTTCAAGCGGACCAAACGCGTCACCTGAGGTGCTTTCAGGACCGCAACAGTGCGGCCAGAGACCGGCAAATCAAGCCGTCTCGCTTCACGAGAACTCGCCGGTGATGAACTCGCCGGTGATGAACTCGCCGGTGATGAACTCGCTGGCGAGGGACGAGCTGGCGAAGAGCCAGGTGGCGAAGAACTTCGTGAAGGAGAACGACCGGACTGAGGCTGAGTGGGGAACAAGCCGTCCAACAGGTCCAGCGGATCGGTTTGCAGGCGGCCGTCTGGCAGTGGTGTCGCTGGCGGAATCATGCCAGCACCACGCTGCTGAGGCTCTTGGCCAGGACGCCGGGCGGGAATTCGTTGGCTGGGGCGAACGACTCGGATGAGATTTGGTCGCATCGCCGGCCATAATGCCTCCATTTGCTGCAGGGCTGTCTGGGCGGACATCCCTGTGACTGGCAACAGCCGCACGTTGCCACGTTCGGTCGAGGCCAGCGGCTGGGTCTCATCAAGGCCTCCTTCGCCCATCTTCTCCAGCAAAGACCGAATTTGAGTCAGTTGGGCGGCAGTACCTCGCACAAGCAACTGGCCAGTAGTGGGGTCGGCATCAACCGTCGGCCCACGGCTAGGAGTGCCCTCTTCTCCTGTGGAGCCAAAGAGCTTGTTGATGCTCAAGACCGCCACTTGGGGGTCAACTCGTTGAAGTCGGATGACCTCAATTTGACGCCCATCTTGCTGCAGTTGCTGGAGGGTCGCCTGGATGGTTCGATGCTGAGAGGGACGAGCCAAGGCGACCAAGCTGCCGGTTTTGGGATCAGTCGTCAGCCGCACGTCGGCCTGGCCGGCCAGCAAAGTCTGCATCACCGCCAAGACGCTTGCGGGGTCTGCCTCAGTCACCGAATAGACTTCCAATTGGGGAGTCTCCAGTGGACCAGCCTCAGCAGAGCCGCCGACAGGGATATCGACTTCCTGCACGATCTGCTCAACTCGGGCCACCTGATCCGCTCGCCCGCTGAGCAAGAGTTTCTCGCCCAGTGGGCCGACTGCCACACGCAAAGTCCCATCCGAGGTGCTGTTCCGGTCGGCGGGAATATCCATCAACTGCCGGATGATGTTGAGGATCTCGTCAGCCAAGGCATACTGTGGGATGATCACCTTGAGTTCCTTGCCTCCGCCTGGATTCTCCACCGCATCGAGCAAGGATCGGATGGTTCGCAAACGCCCGGCAGTTTCGGTGACCATGATTTGCCGGGCTTTTTCCAGAGGAACAACCTGACCTTGCGGGCCAAGCAAGGGTTTTAGCTCTTCTTCGGCCTCCTCAGGTGTGAGTTTGCCCAAGGGAAACAACACCCTGACCAGTTCGAATTCCCCTTTTTCGTCAAGCTGCTTGAGGGGAACAAAGGGCACCAAGTTCGGCGGAATCCCATCTTCGAGATTGATGACCATCAACATGCGTTCCCGCCGGACGAGGGTATAGCCCTTGGTGAGCAGGACGCCGTTGAGCAAGTCGATGACCTCAGCGGAGGTGTAAGTCCGCGAGTCGGTGTAGTTGAAGGTGCCCTGAGGAGGAGCGTCCATCACCAACGAGAGGTCGGCCTGGCGAGCAAACCAGTCCAACACATCCCCCCAAGGCTGATAACGAAAGTTGATCCGCAACCGCGAATCAGCCGCTGCAGCCCCCCCGGGCTTGCGAGGCAGCCTGATCGCCGCGGCCTCTGCGGCCACCTCATCTCGCTGATCCTGCGACCGATCCGTCTCAGGCAGATTCTTCCCAGGCAGATTCTTCCCAGGCAAACTCGTCTCAGGCAAACTCGTCTCAGGTGGAGCAGGAGGCGTATCAGCAGGGGAGCCAGCCAGGGAATCGGCCGCAGCATCGGATGTCTGGACAGCCTCGCCGGCGAGCTGTTGCCACTTCGCGTATTGCTCTTCCGAGAGCAGGTTGCGGAGCTTCCGATCAGACTCGGCTTGCAGCGATCGACGGGTGGCTTCCGGTGCTGAGCCCAGCTGAGTCTGGAGTTGTTCGAGCAGTTCGTCTCGTCGGGCCCTTTGAGCGTCGGAGAGATTGAGGGCATCAGCGACGGAGGGATCAGCGAGAGAGGCAAGGCCACGCCTGCGGATGGAGATCTGGGCGACCTGCCTCCACTGGTCGGGGGTGACAAGCTGGCGAGCCTTTTTCTCGGTGGCCTGACGAAATGGCTGCAGTTTCTTTTGGCGTTCTGCCTTAGGGAGGTCCTTGGCTTCCAAGAGCAGCTCCAGCCCCTTGTTGGTCTGCTCGTCGACGAGTTCTTGGAGCTTCTCTCGCGTCGACTCCGAAAGACCCAACGTTTCTGCGACTTCTGGTTCGAGAAGCAATTCGACCTTGCCGACCAATTCTGGAACGGCAGCCTCCGCTGTTGGGACCAAGGTCAAATTGGCCAAAACAGCAGCCAGCAGAACCACGCCAGCTGGCAGAGGCCCCAACATCCCAACAACCGAGAGAGATTGTTTCCTCACGGCAAAACCCCTTCCGCAAAAGAGCCAAGGTCGACTCAGTCCCGTTGACCAATCTCTCTATCTTATTTCACATCAAGGGGTCGCACCAGAGAAAGCCTCAACGCTTGAGACCAGGGATGAGTCCACACAGGACCACGAGAAATACTGGTGTCGGTTAGGCCGATCAGGCTCGGCGGCAAGCCCCTTAAACGAGAGCCCCCCCAAGCTGGCAAGCCGAAGATGGCTAACCAGGGATGACCAGCCAGGGCAAGATCGTCAGCACGGGAGTGGTGAGATTCTCGTTCACTTGGTCGATCAGATTGAGGGTGGAGAGCACAGAAATCGTCTGCAGGGGGAGGCCCAAGAAGATGGCCAGCATGCCTGTTCCAAGTCCAATCCAGGCATGGATCTCACCGGAGACTTGCTGATCTCGGCGAGCAGCCACCAATCCCCTGTAGCCGTACCAGATTCCTCCCAAAGCCAACACGAGAAACAGAATACCCAGCAGCGGGACAAGCGCCAGCAGCGAGAAAATGCCCAGGTAGTAGCCCACCAACGCAGGGCGATTCCGGTAGGGAATGAGCTCTCCCAAAATCCGAGGACGCGTGGAGTCGTCTGCCGTTTCAACTCCTGGGGGATTATAAGGGTTGGGATGCTCCCCTGAGTCATCCGAGACAGACGGTGAAATGGCTTGTGTCATGGTTTCTCCGACGAACCCTCCTGTCACATCCAGAGCTTGTCCCATCCAGAGCTTGTCCCATCCAGAGCTTGCAGTTGGAGAGGGATTGATCACAACCGCCTGACAATCGGTCGGCAAACGGAGACAAGTTCTGACCGAAGCCTCCAAGTGGTCTCGCCCCTCCTCCTTGGGAAACCGGCCGGCCTCATTGGAAGGAGCCTGTGTGGCAAAATGGAGGTTTTGAGCTGAGTCTCGGAACTCGAGTCTCAGAACTCGAATCTCGGAAACTCGAGTTGCTCACACCGAACTGGATGGAGCTTGCCCTGTTCCAAGGCTGACTTTTGCCAAAGCAGCCCAGATGGTGCTGGTTGCCTCGCTGGGATGCATGGTACGCTGAATGGCAGGATGTGAAGACCCCAAGTGTTGCCGAGGGGTTTTCTCAGAGGACTCGACTTTGAAAAAATAGCTGAGGTCAGGGGCCCGGATCGCTACGGCAGCAACTCCCTGGGACCAAACACGCACTTGGTGGACACACCGACGCTACAACACAGGCGACCAACACAATCGATCCCAACCGGGTACTCAGCAACTCGCAAGCCAGCAACTCGCAAGCCAGTAACCTCGCAAGCCAGTAACCTCGCAAGCCAGTAACCTCGCAA
>CAZYKP010000173.1:0-11800 GCA_964648025.1 uncultured Pirellulales bacterium
CTGACAGCCACTGAGATCCTGACAGCCACTGAGATCCTGACAGCCACTGAGATCCTGACAGCCACTGAGATCCAAAAAGTGCTAGGGACTGACAAGGGGTGTCTGAGCAGGCCGTACGATTTTCGCGGAAGGCGATGAGCGGATGGCGTCAGGATCATGGGGGCCGAATCGTCGAGAATCTCACGCGTGGGTGTGATGCCTTTGGGAACTGGCGAACCTTCTCCAGCACCAAGTGAGTAAAGCGGATTCCAACCAATGGCCGCCTTGGCTGTGGCTTGACTCTTCGTCGGCTGACTTGTTGACCAGCTGACTCGTTCACCAGCAGTTTTCTGTGCCAGAAGAAGAATGGTCCTTGAAGAAGAACAACTGAGTTTTTGGGCGTGGTTGGGGATCAGCGGTCTGTTGTGGCTGATGGTGCTGACTGGCGTCTGCCTGCTCGTTGGCCTGGGGGCCTTTATTTTGGGTGCCATTCGCCGGGGTCCCGCCCGGGCTCTTGGCAACATCGGTCAAGCGATCACGGGGGTCGTGCAGGATTGGACGCGGACCTCGCCGAGGCGTGTTTTGGCGTTGGCACGCTTGGCCATGCAGGAATCCTTTCGCCGACGAGTGATTGTGGTCTTTGTGCTTTTTGTGGTGGTGCTGCTTTTTGCTGTGTTGTTTTTGGGCAGCAGCAGTCAGGCGGCGGCCAAGACGTACGTCACGTTTATCTTCGCGGCGTTGTCTTATTTGATGCTGGCGGTCTCGATCATCCTCAGCGCCTTTAGCCTTCCGGCAGATATCAAGGACCGCACGATCTATACGGTGCTCTCCAAGCCAGTTCGCCGGCATGAAATGATCCTTGGCCGCGTTCTGGGTTTTGCCGCCACGGGCACCCTGTTGCTGGGGGCGATGGGGGTCGTGAGCTACCTGTTCATCATCCGCGGCTTGAACCATTCGCATAAGGTGGCGTTGGAGGGGTGGGAGACGCGTTCTTCGACCGATCCGGATGATCCCAACCCGATTCGCCGCATCGGCACGACCGCCGCGGAGCACGGCCACCGCCATCAGATCATCGTTCGGGCGGACAACACCGTGGAGGTCGACGACGGTCCAGGCCACACTCACTTGGTCACCCTGGAAGATGTGCAGGGCAAACCGGTTTATCAGTTCAGCTCCCCGGTTGGCCTCTTGAAAGCCCGAGTGCCGGTCTACGGTGAGCTGACCTTCTACGACCGGCAAGGGAACCAGGCTACCGACGGCATCAACGTGGGCAAGGAATGGGAATATCGCAAGTGCATTGAAGGGGGAACAGGCTGCAAAGCCGAGTGGATTTTTCCAGGCATCACCCGAGACCGCTTTCTGTTGGGATTGCCCTTTGAGTTGACCACCGGGGTGTTCCGCACACACAAGGGCGACAACCTCGAAGAGCGAATCTACGGCAATCTCACGCTGGTCAATCCCTCCGACCCGACTCGTCGAACTCGTCCCAAACGTTTCGAAAGCCGAGAATATTACACCGACAAGTTCACCTTGGGAGAACCCCGGCGCGATGCCAACGACCAACCTGTGCTGTTGGACCGCGACGGCAACACCGTTCCCTATGCCACGGTGTTACAAGAACTGGGCCTGACCGCAGAAGCCGGTCAGGATCAAGACAGGGCCGTCGGCCCGGATGAACTCGGAGTGATCATCTCGGCCTATCAGCGTCTCGGCTACCTTCCGGATATCGTCGTCGATGGACCGAGCGGTCCGATCAGCCTGTTTCGAGATCTGGTCGAAGACGGCAAGTTGATGGTGGAGATCCGCTGCGAGGAACGAGGGCAGTTCTTCTGTATGGCCGGTCCCGACCTCTACCTCCGAGCAACCGATGTTCCTTTCTGGTGGAACTTCATCAAGGGCCACGTGGGGATTTGGCTGCAAATGGTGTTGGTGATCACCGCCGGAGTCGCTTGGAGTACCATCTTGCGAGGGCCAGTGGCCCTGGTGGCGACGGTGGCCACCACCGTGGCCGGGTTCTGCACGGAATTTATGCGGGGGATCTACCTCGGGGAAACCCCTGGCGGCGGACCCGTCGAATCACTCATTCGTATCATCCGTCAAGAAAATCCCATTGTCGAGCTCAAGGACGCTCCCCAAGAGGCCATTGAGGTCTTCGATACCTTCTTAGGGGCGTTGATGTTTGCGGCCGAACGCATGGTTCCTGATTTTCTGGCGTTTAACGACTCCAACTTCGTCGCCCAGGGCTTTGACATCTCGCCCGAGCGAATCGGGCAGCATGTGCTCAGCGCGTTGGCCTTTGTCGTTCCTGTGATCATCGCCGGGCACTTCGGTTTGCGGAGCCGCCAGGTCGCCGAATAAGCTCCCCACCCCAGGACCCCTGAGTTCCGAAGTTCGGAAGTTCGGAAGTCCGGTGCGAATCCTCAGAGAATCATCCCCAACTCGGTGGCAGCCCTTTCCGGCGAAACCAATCCAGCTGGCATCGATGACCCACGAAGTGAACAAACACGGCGAAGTGAACAAACACGGCGAAGTGAACAAACACGGCGAAGAGAACAAACACGGCGAAGAGAACAAGAGTTGCGGGCTCAGACTCATGGTGTTGTGCTGAGCCGACTCCCAACGAAGGCAGAGTGATGTCACAGAGACGCCCTTTGACCCGCAAGCTTGTCTACGTGATCGTGTTGGTGGCGTTGTTGCTTCCCAACTACTATCTCAGTGGGCCGGCGACCTACAAGAGCCTCGACAAAGTCCAGGAAGGGAACCTGATGGACACCGTCGAGCCGGGCACCGGCGGTGCGTTGACCCAGCTGCGGCGCAAATATGGCCTGACCAATCAAGCCTTGGGTCGGGTGGATCCAACGAGCCAAACGATTAAGTTGGCCTTGTTGGGTCTGCGAGGGATTGCCGCGAATATCTTGTGGACGAAGGCCAACGAGTACAAAAAGAAGGAAGACTGGACCAACATGTTGGCCACAGTCGAAACCATCTTCCGCCTTCAGCCTCACTTTATTACCGTTTGGCGATTTCAGGCCTGGAATGTTTCCTACAACGTCTCAGTCGAATGGGATGATTATCGCGACCGTTATTATTGGGTTGTCCAAGGCATCGAATGTCTTGAGCGTGGTGTGCGGGTCAATCACGACGACCCCTCGCTGTTGTACGACAATGGTTGGTTTATCAGCCATAAAATCGGCAAGAGCGATGAGAAGACGCAGTTTCGCCGGCTATTTAAGCTCGACGAGGACTTCCACAAGCAGTATGGCCGGCCCACCGGCGAACGCGATAACTGGGTTGTTGGCAAAAGCTACTATCGTAAAGCCGAACGCGTGTTGGACTATAACCCCAAACGGGTCTACCGCGGAAACTCGCGTCTGATCTTCTGGTCGACTCCAGGTCTGAACAATTTTTATTACGCGATGGCTTTGGCCGAAGAAGGCAACCTTGGGGACATTCTGGAGAGCATTTGGCAGCTTGGGGAGGAGGAATGGTCCGGCACAGAGATGACCAAAGACGGTGTTCCGCCACTGGGTGAGCGAGAGATCAAATACTCTCTGGATGATACGATCATCATTCGGTTGAACCACAAAGAAGAATGGGACCAGCGTCGTGACGAGCTGTGGGAGAAATTGACCGCCTTGGATCCTCAGCTCTACGACCAGCTCAAAACCGAGCGCGAGGCCCAAGTCACATCTGTAGAACGTCAGGCCCTGGAGATCCCCTTTGAAAAACGCGTCGGCGAGCAGTACCAGTTAGCCGCATCAGCGGAGCAAAAGCTCTATATCGATCCTCAAGAAGATCTGGCCATGGCCATGCCCGAGCCGCTCCGCCAGCAGGCTCTCAAGCTGGCAGAAGACTACAATCGTGCCAAGCAAATCGCTCAGTATCACAGTAACTACCGCGATATCGTCAATTTCATCTACTGGCGAACTAGAGCCCAGGCCGAACAAGTCTACGACGCTCGTGCTGCCCGAATCGCTGTCCGCGACGCCCGACAGGCCTACCGGGTCGATGGTGATCCCCTGAAGGCCTGGCAGGAGTATGCCCGGTGTTTGGAGCACTGGCGAGTGATTTTGGAGGCTTTCCCGGCCTTACGGGACGATACGCTTACCGCCGAGGATCTCTTTGAGATCGTTCGAGAATACCGCCGTGCCCTAAGAGAATCTGGCCTGGAAGATGCCTTTCCGCCAGCGGGTTATGGATTGGTCAGTCTCCAAGAGGTTGTCGATTGGCCCGAGTTGATGCAACAACTCACCGCCGGTGGCGAAACCCCCCTGGGCCGACTCTGGGATGGTCTTCCGCCTTTGTTCCAAGAAGAAGTGAAGGCCTACTATCCCGAACGTTTTCCCGAGTGGCGTGAGCAGCTGGACCTGCTCGCTCAACTGAATCGCTATCTAGAAACGGAGCGATTCGCCGCCGATGTGCTCGAATCGGGTATTCTCGACCAACTCAGCGGCAAGCAAGCTGGAACCGAGGCTGATGTGACCGAGGCTGATGTGACCGAGGCTGATGTCATCGAGGCTGAGGTCATGGATCCGGATGTGACCAAAACCAGCCGAGCCCGTGATGAGGCCTTGGCCGAGGAGGGAGCTCTTGCTGAGGAATTGCAGGACTATCTACGCTTGGCAGGTGATGACTGGGCTCTCGAGCAGCGTGCTCTTCCTTTGGAAGAAGAAGCCGAGCGGTTACAGCGTCAGGCCAACACGTTGTTGGATCGAGCTGCCAAGCTGCGTTATCAAGCTGAGACGCGACGCAGTCGATCTGATGCGACTGCTGAGGACCGCCAGCAAGCAGACGAACTTGCCAGGGAGGCTGATCAACTTCGACAGCAAGCCGAAGCCAACCGCAAGAAGGCCGTCGAGAGCGTCGACCAGGCCAAGACTCTCAGGAGTCAGAAGCAGCTGAGCTATTCGGTCCGCACTGTCTACAATCGGCGGTTGTTGGAAACGCTCACCGAAGGGGTCTTTCAGCCGGCCGATCGAAAGCGGTTCCTGCTGCACAAAGTCATCACCGAGCACCCGGGCATTGCCAGCGGCCAAGGTCTGAACACTCGTCCTTTGACACAGGCCGAAGCCGTGCCCATTCGCCTGCCTGGAGCGGTTCAACTCAACGACCCGGAGGTCCCGGGTCCTGATGTCCCCATGAGCGAGATCCCAGGTTCCAGCGAGCCAAGCACCAGCCAGACAGGTTCTGGCGAGACAGGTTCCGGCAAGACAGAATCCGGTGCAGCCACTGGCTCTCAGGTCGATCAGCAGGTCGACGCTCAGCCGGCCTCGTCAGAGACTCTCCCCGAAGACCAGCCGATGTCGCCGACGCCCGGCGCTGGCTAGTGCCTTGTTTCCTTGGATTTTGGCAGTCGGTTCGACCGGAATCCCTCGATTCCACGAGACCCCAACTGCCAACTCAGAAGGAAACGGACCACCAGGCTCTGTCGCAAAACAGCGATCTCACTTCGACCGTGGCTTTGGGCGGCTGGAAAGAGTCCTCGGCGGCATCGAGGTATCTCCTGCATTGGCCTGCTTGGCCGAGGTGGCCCGGCCTGACAAGTTGGGCCATTTCCCCGGTAACTCCTTGGACCATCTGAACCGTCGCGTTTGCATCGGCCTGCCAATCCGTTGGCCTGAAAGATCCAATTGGCCCGGAAATCCGGCCAGCCTCACCATGCGACTGCTGGCAAGACCTCCGATGGTTTTGCTTGACTGGACCGTCTGCAACCCTAGGCACGCCTGGGTCAGTGAGAACTGCAGCTTGACCCTTTCGGAGAGAAAACCGAAAACCCTCCCTCAATCGAGACAGTCACGTGGTCACTGTTCTGCCAGGAACAAGCTGAGCCACGTTCGTTGACCAGCTCTCGCCTCGTCTCCACAGCACTTGGTCCTGATTGGACTGTCCCAGATGTGGTCGCTGCCCACCCATATGTTGGTGAATGAACTTGCTGAGGTTCCTCCAGGTTGGGCCTCTGCCACAATCTGGACCAGTCGAACTCACGAGATCAGGAAGACCGGCACCCGCCATAGGATGGGGTTTGTGGCTTGGTCGGCTGAGGCGATTCGTTTCAAAAAGGCCGCCAACAGGTGGGGCCCTGTTGAACCGCACTGACCCTGGGTTTATGAAGATACTATTTTGGTAAAGTGATGTTTTCGCGTTGAGGTCGGCCGCACGCCCGGAATCAGCCGATGAGGCAACAGGGTGAGGTTGACTTCCCCGCATGACGAGATTTGCACGGCGTTTTCCATCTTTCATCCGAGGCGGGTTCATGATTCCTCGTTGCCATCAGAGACATTTATCGGGGTTGCATCGTACCCCCCTCGTTTTTGGTGAGTCTGTTGCTCGGACAACGCAACAGTCCCGATTGTTCGGCTGCTGGAATCGTCCAGGTTTCACGCTGGTCGAACTGTTGGTGGTGATCACCATCATCGGGATTCTGATGAGTCTGTTGTTGCCGGCGGTCCAACAGATTCGGGCGGCTGCGCGTCGCATGCAGTGCAGCAACAACCTCAAGCAGATTGGATTGGCACTGCACAACTACCATTTTGACCACAATCGCTTGCCCTTTGGCAGCAACTACACCGAGGCTGGCGTTCAGAACGGAGGGACCTGGACCGCCTTCATCTTGCCTCAAGTGGAGCAAGGGGCCCTGTTTGATCAGCTTGATTTCCACGTGCGGATGGATCACCCCAACAACGCGCAGTGGGTCAGGACCATCGTGCCAGTCTATGTTTGCCCCAGCGACAGCAACGGACCGATTTTTACCAACCGCCAAAATCGCTCAGGCGGGAATCCCACCGAGGCACTGGGAGGAAACTACTTTGGCTCCATGGGCCCCACGGAAATGGATCGCGGGTGTGTCTTTTGTAGTGAGGGCAATCCCAGCTACTGCTGTCAGGGACAGAACTTCGGCACCAGACCGCCTAATAACTCCGTGGGGATGTTCGGCCGCTATCCCAAGGGATTTCGCTTTGAAGATGCCAAAGATGGCTTGAGCAACACGCTGATGGTCGGCGAGGGATTGCCGGACCAGTGTGTCTACCAGTGTGTTTTCTGTCAGAATTTTCCCCTCAGTTCGACCATCATCCCGCTGAACACCTTTGAGCGTAACGAAGAACGCGGCGTCGACTACTGGCGAGGATGTGGTTTCAAAAGCGAGCACACCAGTGGTGCCAACTTCGTGCTCGGCGATGGGAGCGTTCATTACATCACCGACTCGATCGACTACAGGCTTTACAACGAGCTTGGCACTCGCCGGGGCCGCGAAGTCGCCTCGCTGCCCCAATGATCTCTGCTCTGACCTCGACCATGTCGCCAACACAGGATCAACATCAGCCAAAAGCCCAGAATCGTTCCATTCAAAAACCCTCAAGAACAATCAGGCGGCAATTCTTAGCACATTGCCCGCAAAGACGGCGGTCACGGCTCTGAGCCACTCAGTCTCGACCCTGACTGAACCCATACCACCAGCTCCCTTCGATGCCAAGCAATGCCTGGAAGGCTACTCCCGGAGGATGACTTGGCAGGACCCGTTTCGGCTTTGATTGTGACCCTAACGATTAAAACAGGCTTTCACTTGAAGAGTGATGGGGTCTTTGCCGGCCTGTCAGAAGGACGATCAGGACCCTGGACTGTTTTCCAGTCGGCTGCTGAGGGGTTCTTGTAACGAACTGGCTGAGTTTGAGGACAGAGTTTCCGGGTTCCTTTGGGCAGGTCGGTAATCGGCCGCCTCGCCGAGCCAATTCGTGCTATGATGAGCTCTAGGGACAGATTGACCCAACAGCAAGGTGGCAGCCTGAGGCCCCACCAACTGACGGGATTTAACTTGCATGGTTCATGGAAGCCCCAAGCTCACTTGGGGGTTGGCACCCTCTCCGCTGATCTGTCCCCAAAGAACGTGCGTTTCTCAGACAAGTGCGTTTCTCAGACAAGTGCGTTTGTGAGCGAAGCGTGACTTTGAGTAACGACCCTGGGAGAGGGCGTCAGAGGATCTCGACAAACGGAGCGATTCCCATGCATCAGATCAGTCAAACAATCCTGGCCATGACTGCCTTGGTGGCCATGGCGATTTTGTTGATGCCGATGCGATGGCTGCGGGGGTTGTTTTTGGGGCTTTTCTCCATTGTTTTGCGATTGGTCGCTTTGGGAGCCTTAGCAATCGCCGGAATCGCCTGGGTTCAGCAGGTTTGGTTCCAGCAAGAGGTACTGCCCCCGTCGGGCCAGACCTTTGTTCAACAGGTCGGTACTCTCGGCGGTTTGGCCCCAGTGGAGGCACCCTGGACGCTGATTGTCACGGCAACTTTGGTCGTTGCAGTCATCCTCCCGTTGGTTTCCCTCTTTGACGGGGTTCGGCTCTTTGGTCGGGCGTCGCCGGTCTCTAGCGATCCCACCTCCGAAGGTCGTTCCTCCGCAACCCCCGAAGGACGCGCCAGCGGCGACAGGCGTCCCATTCGGGGTGCGGCCCAGACTCGCGCCGCCTTAGAAGGGATCTCCAGACGACCCAAAGGACGTGTCGCCGAGGTCGGTGATTGATCGCTCGTGACTGCAGAGATAGAGCTTGGACGTTTCAACACCGTGTTTGCTAAGTCAAGAGCCTTCCTGCAAGCTGGGGTAACACCAGAAAAAGTCAGCCCAAGGAAGCAGAAAGGATTGGGCCAGAAAAGCTCACAAAAACCGGTTTCTGGCTGTTCGGCGGTGTCCAGACCAACAATGCAGCAACACTGCTGAGAGTTTCTCCAAGAAGCGGCGGCCTCTTCTTGGAATGAGTCTTTGGCCGTAATCTGGTCCTTCAGGGCAATGCCCAGATGGAGAGACTGCCTACGATGTCCGAGAACCAACCCGACCAACCGGATTCCGTTGGCGCCCGACAGGCCGGTCCCGATTGGCAATGGCCGCAGCGCCACCAGGATCAGCTTGAGGAAGACCTACCGGCTGTTCGGGCTGGAGTCATCGGGCGTGGTTATGCAGGCAAGACGGCTTTGTTTCGGGCCTTAGCTCAGGGTCCACTGAGTGAATATCTTCCCAGTGGTCTTCACCTGGATGTGGGCGACCCACGTCAGGTGGCCCGATTGATTCGTGAGGCTGAGGAGACGCACAAGCTTTTG
This sequence comes from uncultured Pirellulales bacterium, assembly GCA_964648025.1. GTDB lineage: Bacteria > Planctomycetota > Planctomycetia > Pirellulales > Pb10988 > CAZYKP01. The sequence continues at coordinate 9,069 of CAZYKP010000173.1, forward strand.
GAGGATGTGGGGCTGCCGCCGACGCTGGAGGCCTCGGAACAGGCGTACTTTTTGTTCGATGGCGAGTCGCCGGTTCTGGCCTTTCACATGCGTGAGGTGATTGGGCAAATTCTCACACATACGTTGCCCGACAGCAGCGAGGAGCAGCAGACTCGCTATCACCAATACATGGGTGAGTTGGCCAGCACCCAGGTGCTTTGGGTGGCGATCCCCACCCCACCTCCTGATCCAACTCCTCGGGACAAACGCCGCTACAACAATGATCTTCGCTTGACTTCGGCTTACCTGCGTGAAGCACTGCGGCATCGGCGGCCTGACCAGCCGTGTGCGGTGGCCTTGGTGCTGACCAAAATCGACAGCTTATTCCCTGTTGAGGAGGAGGCACGGGAGGTCTTGGCCGATGAGATGGCCCAAAACGTGTTGGGTCCGTTGGTGAACGTGGTCAACACCTCCCGCAAGGTTCTTGACGCGGCGATCTTTCCCACCTCTTCTTTTGGTTTTGGCAATGCGACGGCCTTGCCGGATCATGAGGCCACAACTCCGCAAAGCAGCTCCCCCCAGTTGTACACCGCCGAGCCGGCTTGGGTGCTCAAACGCGGGGCCTCGCAGGAGCCCTTCAACCTCACGGCCTTGACGGCCTGGACCTTATGGCAAGGTCTCCGCAACCAAGAAGTGGACACACGCCAATTCAATCCCACCACGATCTCTCAAGTTGGCCGTCAACTTCAGGACGACCTGCAGTATATCGAGAGCTGGATCATTCCTGTGAAGACTACACCGTCGGACCAACGATAGCAGCCCAGACCCATGGCTGAACTTGCGTTGATATATCGAGAAGACACCGCCACGGGTCTGCCCACCCTGGAAGACCCCGAAGGCGTTCTCTCAGCCGAACAGTTGCTCCGCCTCCGCAAAGTGGTCGACCAGCACTACGAAAGCCTGGCTGGCGGAGACGGACAAATCGCCACCCTGCACGATCTCGCCGAAACGGACCTTCCCCAAAGGTGGGAAGTCGCTGTGCGACGAGAATCCGGGGTCCGCTGCCTGCGGCTGGAGCTCCGCGCCGTTGGTCCCTGGCCGGCGGAACCTTCCCAAAATCCCACCTCAGCAACAGCTCGGTACCCAACAGGCGGGTCCTTCAATCATCGCGTCAGCTTCGGGCCAGCTGAGACGAGTCAGGACGTCAACGGATCCGCCGCCGGAAGTGGCCAGGAGGGCACCCACCAGGGGAAATTTGGCCAATCGCACCCTGCTTCTTGGCAATTGCGACTTGTGGAGGATCTAGAAGAACAGTGTCGGGTCCGCTGCCGCACCCTGGCTGAGTATCGGCGGCTTCAGCCGGTTTTCGAAGAGATCCGCGGCCTGGCCGCTGAGCATCCGGAGAAACTCAGCGCTGTGCTCTTGGTTGGCTATCTTCATGTGGCTGAGGGCATCAGCAGTCAGTCCGAGCCAGCCAGCACACCTCGGTATTTGGATCCAACTGAGGTGCTGGCCAGAATCCTTGGCAGCGAACTGCCCGAGGGAGCCTTCCGCGGCTTGCCCGGTGCCCAGCCCACCCGACGAAAGCCCACCACCATCCAATGGACCAGCCAGTTACTTCGCCGAGTTTTCGGTCGGAACTCCTCACGCGGCGGATGAGTCTCTGGTGGGCCTGGACACCCAGGCGTTCCTGAAAACTGCTACAATCGTTGCTCAACCGCACGAACTGGAGGCTGCTGCGAGATGACCGGGGGTTTGGCCGAGTTCTGCCGGCTGATCTTTGACCTCACCGGCTCACTGGTGCACGCAGGAGGGCTGCTCAGGATGTCCGATACAACCTCGATGACCTTGCTTGAGCGTCTGCAGAGTCAGTCCGATCAAGAAGCCTGGAGCTTAATGGTTGACCTCTATTGGCCGCTGATCAGCAAATGGATCCATCATCAGGGTTTGACCAGCTCCGAGGCCGAGGATGTTGCCCAAGAGGTTTTATCGGTGGTCATTCGCCGGCTGCCTGACTTTCAACACAACGAGAGAGTCGGCAGCTTCCGCTGCTGGTTGCGAACCATTACAGTCAATTGTTTGCGAGAGTTTTGGCGAAGTCAGAAGAATAAACCTCTGGCCACCGGTACCAGCAGTTTTCAGCAGATCCTTCAGGAATTGACCGATGACCACAGTCCTCTGAGCAATCAGTGGGATGCCGAACACGACCAACACGTGACCAACTATCTGCTGAAGGCCATTGAGCCGGAGTTTCAAGAGAACACGTGGCAAGCCTTTCGCTTGGTGGTGCTTCAGGGTGAAAAACCTGCCAAGGTGGCTGCCGATTTGGGGATGACTCCCAACGCCGTCTTGATCGCCAAAAGCCGTGTGCTTGCCCGTCTGCGAGAACGAGGCCAGGGGCTGCTGGACGAGGTGGTTTAATGGCTCAGCAAGCGATCTCAGGTTTTGCCAACGATCGATTCCGCCCAACCACAGGTCCCCTTGAACACGCAGTCTTCTGAAGGCATCCTCTCCACACATTGAACATCTCAACTCATCGGTCCTCTGAGCAACGAGATCAACTCAGCGAAGAGGTGATTCCACCGGATCATTTCATACCATCATTGATTCCAATACCCCATCAGGAGTCGCTCCAAGAGCCGGAGGTCACTTCAGCAAAAGGGGTGACCGCAGCCGCTGATGAACCGGATGCAACAAGTAACCGGATTGATCAAAGTACTGGGGCCCAAGTCATCTGCATCGATCTCCAGCAA
>CAZYKP010000173.1:11900-11972 GCA_964648025.1 uncultured Pirellulales bacterium
GCCATCAACGTTCTGCGAGCCATCAACGTTCTGCGAGCCATCAACGTTCTGCGAGCCATCAACGTTCTGCGA
>CAZYKP010000174.1:0-11927 GCA_964648025.1 uncultured Pirellulales bacterium
CGCTCCTTTTCCAGACCGCCCCTGCTCTACCTCCAAAACTGCAAAACTCGAACTAGGTGTTGGTAAAACACACCGAGGTTATGGAGTCCTCCGACCGTGCTGAGATGATCGGGACCGAACGTTTCCTTCCAGATTTCGGTGGCCTGCTGCATTAAGGGGATCGCTTCCTTAGTTTTTCCCCCGGAGTGATAAAGGACGTGAAAGGTTGGATTGCGGAAACTCCTGCATTTGGGGCAAGCGACTCTCTGAGGACGATCTAGCCGCAAGTGCTGCTTCGGGAAACAGCGAGCTCATGATCCGCAATCGCCGGCAGAAAAATTGCAGGTGCCTAAGGCGAGTTTCAAGCCGCTTTTGAGGCTAGCAGAAATCTCTCAAATGGCAACATACTCGGAAAAAAGCGACGTCGATTCCAGGACGAGCCGCCCAACGATTCTCCTCTCTCCAGCATCGACAACCTTCCCTGTCCAGGCAGATCGGGATGACAATCCCACAAGGACAATAGGGCTGAACAACCACGGCACACGCTCAGCGAGCCGACTTGCTGCTGCGTCCTACCTCGGATTGTTCCAGGAGAGTCTGGACCAACGAGAGCTGAAGAACACTTTGCCCATTTTCTGCTTGCAAAACTTTCGTCATTTCTTAAACTTTTATTCATCTCACAGACTGTCATCCGTGCGAACCATCCTCGGTTGCCACCCCCAAAAACTCGCAACACAACCACGACTCAAACCGTCACACACCGCCCCGTTTGTTCGTCGTTGCGGCCACAGGTCACCCAGGCCGCGGCATATTGTGTTTTTTGTGTTTCAACACGTCACCGCACAGAACCCTGAGCATTATCATGTTGGTACCATGCCTGCGTTTGACACTTGTTTTGGTCATCGGCATCGGCGGACCCTTGGCCACCCCGCCATCAGCCCAAGCCGTAGTTATCGCCGCCGACGCGTTCCTCTTCGGCGATCCTGCCAATCCTGCAGCGGGTGAGTACACGGCCACTCCACTGGGGGACGGACGTTTGCATCCGCCTGGCGGTCTGCCGGCCCAAAACCCCTCAATTCCCGGCTTCAACGATGAGTGGACAGGAATCGGCACCTCCCTCTGGCAGGCTGTCACAGACGGTCTAGATCACCCTTCCATCGGGGGAGAAGCTGGAGGAGCGGCTCGGTTTACCTTTGACAGCGAAGTCGGCCGGCGCGACATCAATCGTCCACTGACGAGCCCACCGATTGTGGATCCCGATCCTGGTGCGACGGTCTTCCTCTCGGGCTTGGTCCAAGTGGACGAGATCGACCCCAATGGGCTTGCCTGGGCTGGGTTCTCCGCGGACAACGGTGACGATGGCGGTACTCAAGGGATTCGCTTTGGGGTTGTCGGCAATGGCTCCACCTCCACGATGGATCTCGTCTTGAGACACCGTGTGGACACCGATATGTCACCCGGCGCGCAGCTTCCGAGCATCTCGTTGGTCAACGAAACTGTGGGCACAACCGAAGCCGGCGTGGCCAATTTGTTTGTTGTGAAGGTTGAGGCCAACGTCGTGAACCCTGTCCTGACTGGCAACGATCGGGTTTCCGTGTGGGTCAACCCGACGGACGTCTCCTCCGAAACGGCCCTCGGAACTCCCACAGCCATGTTTGAAGACTTTTCTTGGTTCAACAGCGAGGCATTCCAGTTGATGGTTTTGGAGGGAGCCGATGTGACTGGGGCGGGCATCCGGTTTGACGAGCTGAACTTGGGCACGACCCTCGGCGATGTAGTCCAACCAGCCAGGGTCATCCCAGAACCGGCCAGTCTCGCGATCCTGGGCCTGGCCGCCTTAAGTCTGGCAGGGGTGCGGCGGCGAAAGGCAGATACCCCAGCTTAGTAAACGCCAAACCGCTTCCAGCAAGCCAAGCCGTTCTCCGCTCTACCAAACCTTTGAGGCTCTGAGACCCGCCGGCCGAAAGACGCTGGCGGGTCTTTTTGTATGGGTGGGCCCTTTTGCGTTGACTGACTGCCGGAAACGTCTCTGAGCCTGTCAACAAAATCAATCAAGGCAGACGGAGGGTCCTCAGTCGGAAACTTTTCCAAAGCCTCCAGCATTGGTTGCGCGATCCGGAAACGATCAACATAACATGCTGGGTACGCCCATCGCCCCAAGCGAGACGTACTGGAGCAAGAGATGTCTGGAGCAAGAGATGTCTGGGGCAAAAAGTGTTTGGGGCAAAGCGTATCTGGCGCGGCTGAGTTCCCGTTGCGCGAGGCCGAGCGAGTGATTCCCGAATTTGACCGAGGATTCCAACGATGCGTCCTCTTACGCAGTGGTTTGGCCGCCTGTTTGGTTTGCTGGGAGGGGCCGCACCAAGCGAGGCCTGGCAGAAACCGGAGGGACACTCACCAGTTCCAGCCGCTGAAGCTCTCCAAGCCGAGACGATCGCCGCCTACGAACAACTGGGGGCCAATTCCGGCTGGATGACAAGAACACGCGACGGTGGCCTCGCCTTCACTTCGGAATTCGCTTCCACTTCTCAGTTCACTTTCGCACCTCGAGAAAGCTTGCCGGCTTTCCGATTCCACGATCTGCCGCCCTCTCCTTGGCCGTCGGTTGAGACAAGCTTTGGCTTGGACTTGAGCACAACGCAAGTCTCTGAGGATTCTTTGGCAGAAATTGCTCGGCTGGCCCATCTCCAGTTTCTCAATCTCAGCTTCACACCCCTGACCGACAACGGGCTGAAGCGGCTCAAGGGGCTCAAGCAGCTTCGCGGATTGAGCCTGGGCCATACTCAGGTGACCAATGAGGGGCTTGCTGAGCTGGCTGAGCTACAAAACCTCCGGTCCTTGGATTTGCTCGGAACACAGGTCTCCGACACTGGTCTCGACGACCTGGCCAAGCTGCCCCATCTGGCCGAACTGAGCCTCTGGGGAACTGAGGTGACCGATGCAGCCCTACCGCAGTTGCGGCCGCTGGGGGCTCTGAGCTTCCTTCACCTCCGCAGCACAGAGGTCAGTAACACGGGCGTGGCGGAGCTGAGAAAACTCAAAGGGCTGACCGGCTTGAGTCTGGCCTTTACGAAGATCAGCAACGCAGGCTTAACTGAACTGGCTAAACTCAAGGGTTTGACTTCGCTGGATCTGCACGGCACCCAGATCACCGACACAGGCTTGGGTGAGCTAACAGCCCTGAAGCAGCTGGTCTGGCTTCAGCTTCGCTACACCCGTGTTAGCGACGGAGGCCTAGCTAAGCTGGTTACACTACCCAGAGTGAGTTCCCTGGATCTCCGCTTCACCCAAGTCAGCGATGAGGGACTTGACCAGCTTGGCCGCCTAGAAGACCTCACTGAGCTGTATCTTGATGGAACGGCCACCACCGACGCGGGATTGGCCAAGCTGGCTGGCCTCCAGCAGCTCACGTCGTTGGCCTTGGACGAGACGCACATCACCGACGCGGGCCTCGCGAACTTGGCCGGACTTGGCAACCTAGCGAAGCTGGACCTTGGCAGTACCGCTGTGAGTGACTTTGGATTGACGGAACTGGCCAAGCTCCCGCAACTGACTTCGTTGAATCTTCGCGGAACGCAGGTCACCGATTCAGGGCTGGCATCACTCCGGACACTCGACCAACTAAGCTCTCTGTATCTCAGCGGCACGCCGGTGACCGATGTGGGCTTGGTGGAACTCAAAGAGCTCTCGCAACTCAGCCGGCTTCATCTGTGGGGCACCCGAGTGACCGACGCCGGACTGGCCAATCTAGCGGAGCTCTCCCAGCTGAGCGAACTCACCCTTGGCGCCACCCAAGTGACACCGGCTGGGCTGAAGACCCTCCGAGCCGCCTTGCCCAGGTGCTCCATCGTTGGCTAGCTGCGATTTGCCAAACGCAAAGAGTCCACCTTGCCACGCCCGCCAGGTGAGCAGGACGCGATTGCGGACGGGAGATGGGACGAACCAGAGTTTCAGCAGGGGCTCTGGAATTCCGGGGGCTAGCAAAACAGAGCAGAGGCCAGATCCCTTCCGCGGGAACTGGCCTCTGAGTCGAGAACGTCCTGGGCACAAGACCCAAAGGGTTTTCCCTCCAAGCGAGGTCAGCTTTCTCGACTGTCCCAGATTAGTACACTCCCAGATTAGTACACTCCCAGATTAGTACACTCCCAGATTAGTACACTCCCAGATTAGTACACGGGGGCCAAAGGGGAGGCCTCGACAAAGGGAGTCCGCCTGAATCCTCAAAGGCCATATCGGGGCCTACCTCAAGAACGGACCTTACTTACGGCGACGCAGTGCAGTCCCCAGAACTGCCAGGCCAAAGATCGAGCACAGGCTTGTTGGTTCAGGGATGTTCTTGATTCCGGCAATATCGGCGGCGGCTCCAAAACCGCCTGGGGACTCAGTCTCTGCCCAGATGATCCCGGCAGTGCGGGCGTTGGAACTGAGCCAGAGCACCTCGCTGAATTGATCCTCGCCGATGAAGTTCTCGAACTGGAACAACGCACCGCTGTAGGCGTCTTGCCCATTTCGAACCGAAGGGCTGGAGATGGGGGTGGGACCTGAGACGTTGGTGAAGGTCAATTGCGAAGGGTCGATGCCACCGACACCGGGGATCACAACCCGGTCCCCAGTTTCAGCAGGGACCCAATCGTTAGGATCATCAATGCCGGGAGTCGGATTGAAAGGGTCGATGGCCGCGCCCGTGTTGAATCCGCCGTTGGCATAAGGGTTCAGCTCAAACGGATTGCCGACGAACGTTTTGGTCACATTAAAATTCTCCAAATCGGCGTTGACTCCGCCCAAGGGATTGGTGTTCTGGATTTGGTAGAAGAAGACCCAACGGTCGTCCCAGGGGTTGCCATTATCGCCTCCTTCTGCGCCTTGGTCACTCCCTAAGGTCTGCCAACTGGAAGGGTTGATGCCAAAGTCTGCTTCAAGAGCCTCTCGCCAATCACCCCCATCGGGGTTCGAGTAAGTTGCGAAGTTCACCACGGAATCGCAGAGGGGGCAGGTGAGACTGCTGGAGGCATCGGTACCTCCGAATTCGCTGGCACCAGAAAGAGCCGAGACGAATCCCTGCGGTGTGTTGCCTCTAAAAACTTTGCCCGCTTGTGCCTGATTAGCGACAGCCAACGCGACGATCGCGCCAACCAATAATGCCTTGGTCATGTGTGCCTTCATCGTCATCTCCTCTGTAGGTGCATGGGACGGAACCGGGGTTGATGACCGCAGGGGATATTCTTCGCTTGCGACAGTTCGGGGCCGGAACTTTGGTTTGTTCGCGGCCAGCCTCCTCGTCTCGAGGAGAGGGGCGAGAATTTCCTCACGCTCAGCTGACTTCCCCAAAACTCAAAATGGTGAGAAACACAACGGTGGGAATACATGCGAGAAAACGGATTTTGTGTGGGTGTGTGTCCGCGGTGCGCTCCCGCATGGTGAGACCCAGGAGTACTCAGGGTACTATCGATATGAAGTGATGCAAGCCATTGATGAACGATTTTCCTGGAATGGCGGATTCTATCGACTGCTGATAAAAGATTCTATCAATCAATCTTTGGTCTATTTTCTGAAGCAGGGCTCAGGAATTCGACCAGTAGGCCATCGAAAATTCAGCCAGAGCGGGAATGGTGAAATGAACCGGAAGCTTGTGGTGGATTCCACCACAGAAGCGTTTCTTGCTCTCTTTCTCTGCCGATCAGTGGTCGGACCCAGAACAATGCCCCGCCAATGAACGCTCCCGGCTTGGTCGGATCGCTGAGAAGCTCTGAGGACGTCATGTCGTGTTCAAGCCAGCGGCAAGAACTGCCAATGGCGGCAACAGGCCGCCGCCGGAGGGGGTCTGCGTTCCAACCAACGGCGAGATCGCAGCAGTCTGGCGGATTCCCGGCTGGCCAGGCTCCAAGGAAAGGAAATCCCCCCAGAAAGAAGCCAAGAGACTCAGAAGCAGGACCAATCCAGGAGTCGGTCGCACGGGAGCACCTGAGGTTGGCGACTCTGGAGGGTCCTGCCCTCACACAAACCTCGGCCTCTGCCCCGAAGATGGCACAATCTCAGCCCCGTCGCCCCGACAGAGCAGAAAAGCTCACAGCGATGCCAGCTGCCAGCCCAAAGACGCCAGCTGAAGTTGGCTCGGGAATGAATCTCCACAGGCCCACACGCAGGTTCGGTGTCATCAGCGGAAGGGTCAGCGGAGGCTCGACTCGGAAGTGTGAGACTGGCCGAGACAACACGTGCGTTCTCCGGGATGGGTAGTTGGGACACCAGGATGACTACTTTCCCATCAGCCGAGACGCCCTTCTGGCCACGCGAAAGCCGAATACACCGTCCCAGTCCCGAGGCGAACGCCCTGCGCGAGCTGCTCAACGCAAGTGCTCTGGGTAAAGACGCCAGTTCCCACCTCGGAGTGAGCGCTGTGAGCCCGACGAGACAGTCACCGAAAATCCGTGATAGTTCCCCCGGAACCAATCTTCACACCACTCCTCGACGTTGCCATGCATATCATACAATCCCCATCCATTTGGCGGATATCTGCCAATCGGACTGGGACCTTGCAAGTAGGGACCACTTTGCTGGGTGCCATAGGGTTGGCCACCAACGCAGTTGGCTTGGAGCCCATTGAGCGCACTTCCGAAATGGAAGGGACTCGTCGTGCCGGCACGGCAGGCGTATTCCCACTGGGCTGCTCGTTCTCAGGCGAAGCGAGCATCGCGGCCCAGAACTGATCCTCTGTGTTCCTCGAACCCTATCCAAGAATCAAGAGTCCAGCACTTCAGTCCATACTCGACCATGCACATCGGTGAGGCGGCGTTCGATCCCGTTGTGGTAGTAGGTTAACCGCTTATGGTTGAGCCCTAAAAGATGCAGCATCGTCGCATGGAGGTCGTGGATGCTGGAGGGGTTCTGCGTTGCCTTCCAGCCGAATTCATCGGTGGCACCGTAACTGGTGGCTTTTTGCACACCAGCTCCGGCCAAAAAGACCGTAAAGCCTGACGGGTTATGGTCCCGGCCCGAAGCTCCCTTTTGAAACGTGGGCATGCGGCCGAACTCCGTGCAAAAAACCACCAACGTCTCCTCCAAGAGGCCACGCTGCTTCAAATCTCGAATCAGGGCTGCGGTCGGTTGATCAAGAATCTCCGCATGACCAGGATACTGCCTGGCGATCTGCTTGTGGCCATCCCAATTGCCGACACCCTCGCCCATCGCGTAGGCGCCGTTGAAGAGCTGCACGAAACGCACCCCACGTTCGATCAGCCGACGCGCCAGCAGGCAATTACGGGCGTAGGCGGCTTTGATTGGATTTTTGCTCTCAGCGCCATAGGCTCTAAGGATGGAGGTCGGCTCTTGTTCGATTGCGGCGACCTCCGGCACACTTCGCTGCATCCGCGCGGCAAGCTCGTAACTGGCAATGCGAGCAGCCAGCTCCGAATCCCCCGGAAACTGCCGGAGATGCTCGTCGTTGAACCGCTTGAGAAAATCACGTGTGGCGGCATCGCTCTCGGATGGGATCGAATCTGGGGCTTTGAGGTAGCGAACCGGCTGACGGGTGCTTAAGGCGGTTCCTTGGAAGGTTGCGGGTAAAAAGCCGTTGCCCCAGTTGTTACCCGCGGCTTGCGGCAGGCCGCGTGGATCCGGGATGGAGACGAAGGCCGGCAGGTCCTCGTTCTGGCTGCCCAGGGCATAACTCGTCCAGGCACCCATGGAGGGAAAACCGTCCAGGGTGAATCCGGTGGAGGCAAAATTCTCTCCAGGGCCATGGGTGTTGGTCTTGCTGGTCAGCGAATGAATGAAACAGCAATCGTCAACCAGAGAACCGAGTTCCGGTAGCAGATCGCTGGTCATCTTCCCGCAGTGACCACGAGGGCGAAAATCGCGAATCGGTCGAGCGAGATGGCCATTCTCTCCCTGAAAGGTCACGAGCTTGTCGGCGCCCGGCAACGGCTGACCGTTGTATTTGAACAGAGCGGGTTTGTAGTCGAAGGTATCGACGTGACTGAGTGCCCCGCTGACGAAGACGACCAAAACGTTCTTGGCTTTGGCGGCGAAGTGCGGCACGCGGGCAGCATACGGTCGCTGAGGATCGATCTTTGGGCGGATCGGCTCGGGAGGGATTGCCGCAGTGCCACGGGGCCCTTCGGCAAGGAGCCCCTCTTGGGCCAGTAACGAGACCAGTGCAATACTCCCTAAGCCGGTCCCAGCTTGGGCCAGAAAGTGGCGGCGGGAGAGCAAATCGAGGCCTGGGCGACTGATCGGTTGCATGAAGTTGGCTCGTCGAGATAACTCAAACTGTGACCGCCGGAGTCGGCCGGCAAACTTTGTGGTCGCACCCGGCGAGTCGATCAACGCACGGAAAAGCTCTGGCTGGGGACTCCTGGCTGGGAACTCCTGGCTGGGAGCTAAGGAATGAAGAGAAATTCGTTCGAGTTGAACATCGCGCGGCAAAGGGAGGCCAAGCCGTGCCTGCGGACAAGCGTCTGGGCAGCTGCAGACTGGTCAGCAGTCGGGGTGCGACCAAGAGCGAGTTCAAAGAGCCGAGCGACTTGAGCTGCGACATCGTCGCCGACGTCGCGACGGACACGGTCGGCGGCAAGCTGGGCCTGTTGCACGATAAACGGACTGTTGAGCAAGTTGAGTGCTTGGATCGGAGTGGTCGAACGGCTTCGCTGTGGGGCGATCTGGCCGCCATCGGGACAATCGAAGGCACCAAAGACTGCGTCGAGTTCCATCCGCAGATCTGTCGCGTAAATCATGCGGCGAAACTCGGCGGGACCGAATTCGTCCTTGGCCACCCAATTACGACTGTAGTTGTTGTTAGGATGGAATAAGAGAAACCCCCGTCCATACATTCTTCGATCCAGAGCCCCGCTGATCAACAAGATGTTGTCACGGATGGCCTCAGCTTCCATCCGCCGAGGCGGGAAACGCCACAACAGGGTGGCATCTTTGTCTTGAGCCAGGGCGACTTTCCGGGGTTTGTGACTCTGGCGAAAAGTCCCCGAGAGCACAATCAGACGATGAATATGCTTGAGCGACCCATCGTTGGCGATCAATTCCGCAGCAAGCCAATCCAGTAACCGTGGATGAGTTGGCCGGGCCCCCATCGCCCCGAAATCGGACGGCGTGCTGAGAATGCCTCGGCCGAAATGATAGTGCCAGAGGCGATTGACCAAAACTCGGGCCGTCAGCGGGTTCTTGGCCGAGGTGATCCACTTGGCAAGCTCAATGCGACGCTGCTGTTCTGGGGTATCAAAACCCAGTCCTAACGCACCAACGTCCTGATGCAAAACCGTCAGGGTCTCGGGACTGACGCGTTCGCGTGGCGAGGCTGGGTCGCCACGATAGAGACGATACGTCGCCGGCGGTTGCACGAACGTACCAGCGTAAGCTTGGGCTGGTTCTTGCAGTTGCCTGATATGAGCTTGGAGCTCGCCAAATCGCTTGAGCAGCTCAGCGGCTTTGGCAGCCTCGGGCTCGCTCAACCCCCGATCACGAAGAACCGCCAGATCACCGGTGCCGCTGATGGGAAGACGAGCAGCAGAGCTGGCCACTTGCTCCCACTGATCCTCTTCGGTGGCCACTTCGATGCGATACTTTGTCGCCAGACGGTCTTGGTACTTTCCCGTGCGGTCCCGTCCCCAAACAATGCGATCGATCCTCTGCGAGCTGGCCAGCTCAATCTGAACCCAGCCGCCTCCCGGCTTGTCGGAGATCCAACTGAAATCGTTACTCAGTCGCTTGTCGTTGATGTGCTCGAGCTTGTGCTTGGGGTTGCCCTGATAGTTGCCGGAGCTGGTGGCTCTGGCGCCTGCAGAAGCCAGGCCGACATTCTGGGACTTCTCTCCGGCAGTCCAGATCTCCAGTTCGTCAATGCACGGTTCGGCACTGTTGGTTGCCGTGATGGTGAAGCGGACGAAACGCGCCGTCTTTGGCTCAAAGCGTTCTTCATTCTGACGAGGGTTCACCGGCGGCAAAACGCCCAAGTTGGTAAGTTGCCGTTGCAACGCGTGCACTTCGGCCGTAGCTGCAGCGACTGCGGCGGCCTTGGTGGAGTTGTGGGAGGGTTTGATCGTCCGGACGCCGTGCCGGACTCCGGCAAAGATGGCTTGGAATGAGTAATAATCTTTTTGCAGGATGGGGTCGAATTTGTGACTGTGGCAGCGTGCGCAGCCGAGAGTCAAGCCGAGAAACGCTGTGCCGGTGGTGTTGATCATGTCGGCCAGTTCGTCCTGTCGCTGCATGGCCGTCAGGGTTGCATCAGGACTTTTGACGAGGTCGTAGGCGCCGCCGACGAGAAAGCCGGTCGCGGCATCCTCGCCAGAGCTGTCGCCGGCCAGTTGATGAAAGACGAACTCCTGGTAGGGCATGTCACTGTTGAGGGCTCGAATGACCCAATCGCGATACCGGAAGGCATGGGGACGTTCAACGTTGGTTTCAAAGCCGTTGGATTCGGCAAATCGCACCACGTCGAGCCAGTGCCGAGCCCATCGTTCCCCATAGTGCTTGCTGGCCAAGACACGCTCGACAAGGTCTTCATAAGCCCTCGGCGAGGAGTCGCTGACGAAACTGCGAACTTCTTCCGGTGAGGGCAACAGCCCGAGCATGTCCACATACAGCCGGCGAATCAGTGTCGCTCGGTCCACAGGCGGCGACGGTCTGAGGCCTTGTTCCTGAAGCTTGGCAAGAACGAAAGCGTCGATCGCATTGACGAGGAACTCATCCTGGAGTTGAGATTGGCCTGGAGATTTGAGTTCGGGCGGGTCATGACGGACGATCGGCTGAAAGGACCAGTGGGTCGTGCTGGGCGTTGGATGAACGCCGCCGTCCTTGGGCATCTTGGCCCCTTGGTCGATCCAGGCACGCAGAAGGCCAACTTGTTCTGAAGAAAGCGGCTTCCCTTTGTCCTTCGGGGGCATCCAATCGCCACCGACTCCGGCGACCAACGCAATCAAATGGCTTGCGGAGCTTTGACCAGGAACAAGGCCCGGCTCTCCAAAATCGCCACCAGCAAGCAGCGACTGACGCTGGTCAACGCGGAAGTTGCTCTCCTGCCTCTGTGGTCCGTGGCACTTGAGACAGTGATCCCGCAAGATCGGTTGCACATCACGGGTGAACTCGACGGCTTTGTCGGCCGCAGCCGGAAGCCGGTCTGCTGCGGCTGATCGCTGCGGCAGCAGGGCCAGCATCAATCCCAGAGACAACCCAGCAAGACGCCAAAATCGGATACCAGTCCCCCACACCAACTGAGGATCACCAGGTGGAACATTCTTCAACATCTGGCAACTCCTCGCGAGCTAAGTAGGAAATGAGCCAAGCAGAACACCCAGCCAGCAGAACACCCAGCAAGCAGAACACCCGGCCAGCAGAACACCCGGCAAGCAGAACACCCGGCCGAGGCGAGTGGCCTCGTGGCTGATTCCCGTTCAGACAGTCGTTGCGGGCGGATTGGGCTGGTGTGGGCGGGGATGGCAACCAACCGATCTGGCTTGCCGCCGGAGTTTATTGGCTCAGTTCCAGGCGAGAGTAGTTCTTACCTTAGAGGCTGAACTTTGAAAACGAAACCCGAGTCCATCAGCCGCCCGTCACGCACCGGCAGGACATTCTTGCCCACAGGATACGGATTTTCCGGCGTTGTCACAGACCCAACCTATTTCACGACGGTCGCTCGATGCGTTCCGGCAATCGCACCATCGGCTTTTTGAAATGTACGCAAGGAGAATTGCCCGGCGGCGTCCGTGCGACCCATCGCTGGAGTTCCTCCCTCGGGCGTCCAGGTCACTTCGGCTCCCTCCAGGGGGGCACCTTGATAGATCGCAAGGAACGCTCAAGCCCCGTCACACATCGCTGCAGCACCCTCAGTGGCGATTGGACGGCTGGCGGGGTTGTTAACGACTTTCGGAGAAATTTTCGACCCAACGCTTTCCGTCTGCCCTGGTTTGTGATGACCTCAAGGGGGCAGCCTGAGGCACCAC
>CAZYKP010000175.1:0-11504 GCA_964648025.1 uncultured Pirellulales bacterium
TCGCGGCGGACCAATAGAGGGTCTCAGTAAAGTCAGTCCGGTCCCCTGGCTGGCGATTGGGGCGAAGTTCATGGGCGTATTCCCGGACGACGACCATTGCACGCCAAAGACCCCTGTCACGGCGGCGGTTCTCCCGGATCTCGCCATCGATCAAGACTTCGTCAGCCACCAAGGCTTCAGCTTTCTCAAGGGCCTGACGCACCTCCTTTCGGAGTCGAGGCTCCTGTTGGATGAGTTGGAGCTGCTGGCCTGTTGGTTGAAGCTGGTTGCCGACAGCTTTGCCTGCATGAGCCGGGAGCTGCTTGCCTTCCTGCTCCTTCAAGTCAAGACCGGGCTGCTCTTGAGCCCGCTCTTGTTTCTGTCTTTGTTGTTGGCCTGCTTGTTGGCCCTGGCCTTGTCCGACATCGCCGGCTTTTGCTTGCTCTGGCTGAATGCCGAAGTCGCGTAGGGCCTCGGCCTTCTTTTGGGCTGGGGCTCCGAAAAACTGAATTCGGTTGTTTGCAGCAAAGCTCCCGGCTTTTCGGATCTGTTTTTTCTCGCGTTGGGTGGTCATGGTTAGGGCGACCACACGGCGAGCGTCATCTCCGTGTTGTTTCAGGAAGGTAGCAACGTCGCGCAAGGCAAACCGCCGCCAGCCCTGGGTCCCCAGGAGCAAATCGACGGCCAAGGGGGCTTTGGCGTTTTGCGGGTCCAAATACACGTGGGCATCGGCCAGCTCTTGGACTTCGTTTTCCAGCAAGACCATCACAGGCAATCGGGGAGCCTGCTCACGTTTCTCGATCATCTCCAGCACGCTGTCGTCGGTGACTGTCAGGCCTACCACGGCAGGAACTGGCTTTCCATCCAGGGTTGTCTTGATCGTCAGCTCGACTTGGTCGCCTGGGATGAACTGGCGATCGGCTGTTTGGACCTCAATTTGAAGTCCTTTTGCAGGGTGTCGGAAGATCAGCCGTTCGGCCAGCGGCATGCCTGTCTGGGCATCGTAGGCGGTGGCAATCAGCACACCATCGGCAGGAGCACTGGGGCCAATCGGGATCGAAACGGTTTGGCGGATGCCGGATTGCAACTGAGCCTTGGCTCGGCCGAGTTCTTGTTCTCGCTTCTGCAAAACGACCAGCACATCACGAGCCTCTGTGCTGGCAACTGTCAGTTTGACCGGCTCGTCGGCAGCAAAGCGATCGGAAGTACTGCCAAGGACCGTCCCGGCTTGTTTGATTTGCGGCAGCGGGTAGGTAGTCTTGATGCCGGTTGGCTCGGTCACCTTGAGGGTATACTCTTTGCCAGCAGCAGGCGTGAAGGTAAAGCGTCCCCGCCCTTCGTGTTCCGTGCGGAATGTCGCCACCTCACCGCCCTGGTTATCGACAACAATCCCAGCCAAGTCAGCTGGTTTGCCATAGGGCGTCTTGCCTTGCAGGTAGACTCGGCCAGACAACCCGGCGACCAAGTCGCCGCCCTCGGGATACATCGTCAAGTCAATTGTTTGCAGCAAAATGGGAATAGTTTTGCTGGCGGTTTCCACGACGCCGCCATCTTGGACCACCAGGGCCAGTGTGCCTTGACCACGGGCGATGGTCTCTGGCAAGTTAAACTGAATGGTGCAGTTGCCTTTGTTGTCGACTTGAGTTGGCCCACGAAAAACTTCAGCACCATCCACCCGAGCAATAGCTTCCACTGCGGCGCCAGCAGGAACTCCCCCTTCGGCACGCTCCACATGCAAGGTGGCGTTGACGGTGGCCCCTGGCCCATAACCGTCGCGGACGAAGACGATTTGGCTTCTCAGTCGAGGAGCTCGGTAATTGCGGATTTCGAAGGATCGTTCCGTCGGTGGGTAGCCGGAGTAGGGGTAGGAGAGTTTGACTTTGTATTGGCCACCGGACTGACCATCGGGAACTTTCCAAGAAAAGCCGGCTGTGCTGTCGTCCACTTGAGTGGTTCCGCTGGCGACTGCTTCGCCTTTGGGACCGTGAACCTGGAAGAGGGCAGGAATCTGGCCCGGTAGCGGCTTGTGGGTCGCCGCGTGCAATAAGACCCCGCGAATGTAAACGGTTTCCTTCGGCTTGTAGACAGGCTTGTCTGTGCTCAAGTGACTTATGTAACGCTCTAAACCTCCTAGTGTCGCCACGTCAACAACATGTAAAGCCACTTGTTGCTTCGAAACTCTCCCAAGTTGAGCTTGCTTTTGCCGTTGAGGTTCTTGGTGTTCTTTCTTGGATTGTGTGGGCTCTTCTTTCTTGGGGCGGTCGGCATGTGACAGGTTCGCCTGCCAGAAGACCGCCACGGCAGTGCCGAGGGCCAGAATCCCAAGGGTGCGGGTCAAGGTGGCAGCTCGCATGGGGTGATGACTCCTCTGGTTCAGAATAAGGGGAACGTTTTTCTGACGGCCCACCAAGCGGAAGGCCCCAACTGCCGCGTTGGACGAATTCCGGAAACTGATGGTTCCAGAAAAACACAAGCCTCCGGGAAAGCCTCGCAGATCGCCCGTTTGCTCTTGGACGGTCAGTTGGTCACAATCAAAGCCTTCAAAGATCGTCGGCAGCCCAGGCTGAGCCAACCCGGCTGGGGCCATCTCCTGATTCCCTGACAAGTCTCCGACGAAGCGGTGCGTTTCGTCCGGCAATCCGGGCTTGCTGTGGTGCCTCAGGCTGCCCCCTTGAGGTCATCACAAACAAGGGCAGACGGAAAGCCCTGTGGTCGAAGACTGATCTGAGGCTCAGTAGGTCGGGAGAGAGCGGGTCCTTGGGCATCAGATCAGAAGAGACAACCAAACAAAAAACAACCAAACAAAAAACAACCAAGCAGACGAATCAGGAGAATCATCCATGATGTGCCGACGTGGGTTTTGGCGGGAAGCGGGGTTATTGATCGGGTTGGCCGTGGGCTTGTCCGGCGGATGGGTCCAGGCGGACCAGGAGAAGCTCAAGTTGCTGATTGTCGATGGTCACAATAACCACAATTGGCGGGCGACCACTCCGGTGCTCACGGCAATTTTTCGCAACAGCGGGCGATTTGAAGTTGATGTGGCCACAGCTCCGCAGGATAAGAGCAAGCTCAACGAATACGCCCCTAAGTTTTCTGACTATGATGTTGTGGTCTCCAACTACAACGGGCCGCTGTGGCCTGAGCAGACCCGCAAGGCTTTTGAGCAATACGTTCGCGGGGGAGGTGGTTTTGTCACGGTGCATGCGGCCAACAACTCGTTTCCGCAGTGGGGTGAGTACAATGTGATTATTGGACTGGGCGGTTGGGGTGGCCGCAACGAACGCAGTGGGCCGTATGTGCGGTGGGAAGATGGCAAGATCACAAGAGACACCTCCAGGGGCCGCGGGGGCAGCCACGGCCGACAGCACGCTTTCACCATGATTCATCGGGACACCGAGCACCCCATCACCAAGGGCTTGCCGCCGGAGTGGATGCATGTCAAGGACGAGCTGTACGATCGGCTCCGCGGCCCGGCGGTCAATCTGCATGTGCTGGCGACAGCCTATTCGGATCCGGCCACACGCGGCACCGGCAAGCATGAGCCGCTGTTGATGACCATCAACTACGGTCAGGGACGGTGCTTCCACACCGCTCTTGGCCATAGTCCTCAGGCGATGCATTGTGTCGGCTTTCAGACAACGCTGGTCCGCGGCGCCGAGTGGGCTGCCACCGGCGAAGTCACACTCCAAAAAGTCCCAGAGGACTTTCCTTCCGATGATCAGGTGAGTCAGAGAAAGCCCTCCTGAGATTGAGGAAAAGCTTGGTTCGTCCGGCACAGCGGAAAGGCTGGTCGTTCCGGCGGCTGGCAAATCACTGGTCGTTCCGGCGGCTGGCCTGTTTTGGCCGAGCAAGATTTTTCCGAAGGCAGCAGTCAGTTGGGTGCCAATTTTCGGGGCAAAGAGATTTCTCTGGACAAAGGCGCTTATCAATTCCAAGATATGGGCCAAGGTCAAAGAAGACCAAAGATTGGTGAGTTGTCAGCGGAGTGAGAAACGAAGCACGATGCCTCATTGGAGGAGTTTTTCATGAGCATGCCCGAGATGGCCCGACTTCAATCTGCTCCCTCGCAGGCCGCTTCCTCGCAGGCCGCTTCCTCGCAGGCCGCTTCCTCGCAAGCTGCTTCCTCGCAGGCTGCTTGCTGGACGGCCGATACTCGCTACTTTGAGTACACCTCGGCGGCCGATCCAGAAATGGCTGCGGTGCCGATTGCGACGTTGCCTGCAGAAAGTCATCAACAGGGGCCAACCGGGGTGATCACCTTTGATCTCTCGGAGCAACTCCAATGTGATTGGCCGGCAACGACACCCAACCTTTTGGCCAACTTCGTCCATCTCCTGCCCGGCGAGGCCGTCGGCACTCAGGCGGAAAGCACCTCGCAGTTATTCTACGTCATCCGTGGGGCGGGCCAAACGGAGTTCGCGCCAATCGACGGTGAGGGAGGCCAGATCAGCTGGGCAGAGGGAGACATCTTTGTGCTGCCAGCAGCGGCTCGCTCGACCCATCAGGCCACCGAAGATGCCGCCTTGTATTGGGTCCATGATGCCCCCTTGCTGAGCTACCTGGGAGTCAAGCCGACAACAGCTCGCTTCCGGGCAACTCATTACCGACACGAGCAGCTGCAGCGTGAGCTTGACGCGGTGGCTCAGGCCCCCGGCGCCGAAGGCCGAAACCGACGCGGCATTTTGTTGGGCAACGCGGCGACGCCACAGACGCTGACGATCACCCACACCCTCTGGTCGTTGCTGAATATCTTGCCGGCCAATTCCTTTCAAAAACCACATCGACACAATTCGGTGGCCCTGGATTTATGCGTTTCCGCCGGTCCAGACACCTATACCCTCATCGGAGAGGAACTCACCGAAGACGGACAGGTGGCCAACCCTTCCAAGGCCGACTGGATCTCAGGAAGCGCCTTTGTCACACCACCGATGTTGTGGCACTCCCATCATAACGAGAGCGACCAAAATGCTGTGGTCCTCCCCATTCAAGACGCTGGGCTGTGTACTTATATGAGAATTTTGGATATTCGGTTTAGCTACTGAGCCTCAGAGCATTCCTCGGCCAAAGGGCGACCGTCTACCTTTGTCTGTGATACCTAAGAGGGGGCAGCCTGAGGCACCACCGGAAGCCCGGATTGTCGGACGAAACGCCCCGCTTCGTCGAAGACTTTTCAGGGAATCAGCAGAGGTTGAAGAAGATTGTCAGTCGAACTGTGCCAGAAGGCTGTGAGTGAGTCAAAGGGCGGAGCCCCCGCTTATAGGCAAAGTCCATCCGAGCCGAAACGCTCGAGAAGTCGATCACGAACCGAGGCGCTCAGGGAGACCCCACGCAGGTTCACAAACTCCAATTGTGGAAGGTTGCCCGACTCGACAATCGCCATCGCCCCCTTATTACCAAGTCGTGGGTTGCCGCCAAGTCGCAGTTTTCTCAGCTTCGTCAGATACGGGCTCTCCGCAATAGCCTGAGCGGATTTGGAGCCAAGTTGGCACGCGTAAAACTCTAGGCTTTCTACTTGGCTGATCTCAGGGGTTTGTAGGAAGCCCCGAAGGTTGCCAAGCCCGAGTTGGCGACTGTGTAAAGGCAGCAGCGTTCCAGCGGTCAACCGTAGGTCGCGGAGGGCAATGAGCAAAGGTGATTGGACCAGCCTGCGAAACGTTTCCGGTCCAATCTGGCTGCAATCCAACTTCAAGGATTGTAGCCCTTCAGCAAGCGGTGCCTCGGCCAAAGTTTCCAACAGCCGATCTCCCGGACTGGCTCCGTTGCAGCTGATGGTCACTGTGCTCAGCCGCAACCCGGGGAGGCGAAGAAAATCGCGTGCTGCCAGCGGCGCCATCTGGGAGAAATGGGCAGAGATGGACAACTCCCTAAGGTGGCCGTGGTTGGCCAAGGCATCGGGGATCACTCGTGAATCGGTGGCCGAGAACTGCTCGTCCAGGGAGAACGCCCTGAGTCGGCCAAGACGTGGTGCCTGCAAGAGGACATTCAGACGTGAAACAGGCACGTGAGTCAGAGCGTGAAGCGAATCGATCTGGGTCAGCCCTGGCCAATCTCGGCTGAGCCAATCGATGGCGTCGGTGGTAAAGCCAACTCGTCTGAGCAGTGGGGCATGCTGAAGCCAGTCCTGAGAATCTTTACTCACCTGAGAATCTTTACTGCAGGGGCCAGGTCCTTGGAGCAGGACGCCTCCCACCAGGCCACGGTGGAACTGAAACAGGTTGGGCCTCAAATCAGCCCAGCGGCGTTCCTGTTCCCACAGAGGCCCCAACCAACTGCGGCGGTGCCGGGCCAGAAGCTCTGTCTCTCGCTCTTTCAGTTTTGGGTAAGCAGGTTGGTCGGCTTCCAGTTGAGCCAATTGGCACTGCACGCGGATGAACTCCGCCTGGGCTCGGTCGGCGGCAGAATTCCGTCGCTCCAGCCAGTCCGCATAAACCAGCCGCGGCAGATCGTCGTCGGGAGCGGCGGCAATCGCCGCCAGAAGTGCCGGCTTTTCGGCAAGCCCAGCGGATTGAGGACCGTTCAACAGCCGCCTCTTACAAGCTCAACTCGGCTGCGACGGAATCCATCAGCGGGCCGAGGACTTCCACGGAAAGATCAAAGCGCAAGCCAGCTGTTGCAAAGAGCGTCGGCAGGCTCACGGTCCCTCCCAACGCCAGGGCTTGACGATAGTCTGCCACAGCCGCTTGCGGATCATCCCGAAACCGCTGCCACAACTGCAGCGAGCCCAGCCGGGCGATGGCATATTCAATATAGTAAAAAGGATCCTGAAAGAGGTGGATTTGTCGCTGCCAGAGGCTGGCTTGAAACTCTTCGTAGCCCGACCAGTCCACCAGACCGCCAAACCGCCGGGCGATGGCGGTCCATTGCAGACGGCGTTGATCAAGGCTGTGTCCCGGATGCGTGTACAGCCAATGCTGGAAGGAGTCGATGGTCGCCACCCAAGTCATCGTCCGGAGAACGTCCTCCATCTGCATCCGACGAGCACGGGCGGCATCCTCTGGAGAATACAGCTCCTCATAGAACTCCAAGCCAAGTAGCTCCATGGACATGCTGGCCACCTCGCAAAACTCAATCGACGGTTCGCGGAGATGGAACAGCGGCTCGGCTCTGGCGGCAAAGAAGTGCAGCGCGTGACCGGCCTCGTGCAGCAGGACGATCACGTCAGAATGCCTGCCAGCGGCATTCATGAAAATAAAAGGCTCACCACTCTCCTGAAACTCGGCCTGATAACCGCCTGGCGCTTTACCGGGGCGGCTGTCCAAATCCAAGTTCCGCCCCGGTTTGAGACTAGCGAATTGCCTGCCCAGCTCTGGATCCACTCGGCGGATCATCCGTCCGCAGGCGGCCACCAATTCTTGAGGATCGTCAGGGGGAAAAGGCTTCAGACTCTGGCGATGCTGCGGGTCGACGTGCAGGTCCCAGGGCCGCAGGCTGTCAACCCCGAGCGTCTTCTGCCGGTGGAGATCGAGCTTGTTGACAAGCGGCACACAGGTCTGCTCGATCGCCTCGACAAATCTCAGGCAATCTTCCGGGGTGTAATCGAAGCGGTAATATTCTTGCCAGATATACTCACGAAAATCCGCCAAACCTGCTTGCTGGGCTATTCGTTGCCGTCGATCAAGTAGTTGCTCAAAAAGCTGGTCGATCCCGTTCCGGTCTTGCGTTCGTCGAGCCTGGACTTTCTCCCAGACAGACTGCCGCAACGTTCGATCGGGATCTTCCAGAAATCGGGCCGCTTGCGGCAGGGGGTACTCGACTCCGTCATGCTCGATGGTCATCGCGCCGCAGATCTTGGCATATTCGTTTCCCAGCCGAGTGATTTCCGTCTGCAGGGAGATGTTTTCTTGACAAAACAGTTCCACATCAGCCTGCCAGCGGCGATCGAAGAGGCCAAAACGATCCGGCAACAAACCCTCACGATGCGGACAGGCGATGTACTTTTGTTGTAAGGCAAAGACCAGGGGTTTGATCTGTGGTTCGACGTTCTGGATGAACTGCAAAAAAGCCGCTTCGGCAGCTTGGTCATCGGTGTGACGAGTGGTGGCAATTTCCAGGCGGCTTTTGTGCTCGTCGACAACGCAGGCTAATTCCGAGAGGTCCTTCAGCCACGTTTCTAGCTCTGCAGTCGAGTTCAACCCGCGACTGAGCAACTGCTGATAAAGTGGTTGCAGTTGGTCGAAGTCGTTGGGATCCAGGTCGGAGGGAACGAAATGACGGACCATGGCCGAGATCATGGCAAACTGTGCTCAGCAGGGGGCACACCTTGAAGGATCGTTTGAAGAACAGCCGCCCAGAGTGACGTTGGACTTGTTGATGCCGGGATTTCTGTGCCGGATTGGACTGTGCCGGATTGGACTGTGCCGGACTTGCTGGGACTAGACTTGCTGGGACTAGACTGGCTTAGGGCTACTGGGCGTTGCGAGAGCGAGCCCAGTCAAGCATTTCACGAAGGGCTGAGCAGACGTCTTCCCAGGATGTGTGGGGGAATTTTTGCCGATAGGTTTCCACGGTGACGATCAGTTGTTGAGTCAGCGACAGGTTGCCCAAGTGCGAGGGGTCGGGGCCGGCCAAGTCGGGGTTGAGGTCCCGGGAGACCAACTCAGCCAGTTCGTCGGCTCCCAACAGGCGTGTGCGGCTGGCAGCAACGGCCAGGTCGGGATCGTCGGGATCTTCGACTAAGTTGACCACTTCGGAATCGCCGATAGCCCATTCGCTTGTTTCTGGCTCGGCAATTTGTGAGGGCTGCCGAGGCAGTTGGGCCTCGAACATCAAGGGGCCGACGATGAGCACATCACCAGAATGCAGTGGTTCGGTCTGGGTAATCCGACGGCCGTTGATGTAGGTTCCGTTGGTGCTGCCCAGGTCACTGATAAAGGCCCCACGCTCGTCAAGGGCGATTTGACAGTGGTGGCGGCTGACCTCACTGCTGAGGGCACGGAGGTGGCAGTCTTCACCTCGGCCGATCAGGAACTGCTCCTTGGTGATTCGCAACTCCTTGCCGACATGCTTACCCGCCAAAATCTTCAGCGTCAGTCGCATCGGTGGACCGGTTATGAGGCGTAGAATCTGTCCCGAGAAGTGCTCTTCCAAAGAGCCAGTCTAGCCAGCCAACCCTATGGCCTGACACCCCCTAATGCCCAGAGAGCCTCAAGAACCCAAAAACCAAAAAATGCCAAGATTGGCCAAAACTTGCCCAATCTTGCCTCGCCTCCCCGCCGAAGGATGCAAGAACTCCGGCATCCTCGAGCTGTGCACAAACTATCATCGCAATCCGCTTGGCTTTTTTGCACAAAAGCCCCTGCTTTCTCAAAGCTCTCCGGAACCGCCGGAATAGAAATCGCTATTTTCTGTTCCGCGGAGGTCGGCTACCTTCTTTCAAGTTTCGGCACCCTGTTCGGGGCAAGATCCTGTGCCTGCCAAGCGTGCAGCTCTGCCTAGGAAGCTTGCATCGATTAAGAGGTCGGGGAGCCTGAGGACTTTTTTCGGGGTGGCCAACGGCTCTGGCTGCACCCAATTCGGCAGCCTTGCTCAACCTCAGCCACAAATTGGCATGAAACTCGCGTGAAGACCCTGTGGATCGCGTTGGCTCTTCAGGGCTGGTGCGAACCTCGGGCTGAGCCCCGCACCTCGGGGCAGCAATCACAACCTCGTGAATTTTGGCCGGTGATTCTTGGCCAGTGATTCTTGGCCAGTGATTCTTGGCCAGTGATTCTTGGCCAGTGATTGTCGGTTTGTGATTCTCGGTTTGTGATCGAGCCAGTGCGTTGAGAACGCCGGACCAAAGGACTTGGTTCATCTTTGCCAACACCCGGCAGGAGTTTGTGGAGCGTTCTTGGCCTGACGGCTTGCCACGGTTTCCAAGCAGCATCGAATTCCGACCCAACTGAGGGAGAGTGGGAACGATTCGGTCAGCTCAGAGTGGGCCCGATACCTTCCCCACAAACTCCGAGGGCACAGGGTTGTCCACGGAGTTCTAACCTCGGTGTCTTCAAATTCCGTTACGATCAGGGAGGATCCGCAAAATGGGTCGTGCTATGTACTCTGCAAAACAATGGAGCCTCTGCCTGCTGGGCTGGGGCCTGGTTGGGGTTTTGGTCTGCGGTGGCTTTTCCAGTTCGGCGACCGCTGAGGACAGCCTGCCTTTGGTTGAGGAGCACTACGACGAAGTCTGGCTTGTCCACGAGGACACCAGCTCACGAGACTGGCACCTCTCCCGAGCGTACTTCATCCGGCAGGGGCGAGTTGTGGCCGATAGGGCGCTGCACGACGAAATGCACTGGACGACCACTTCGTCCGGCCAGTTCCAGCTCTCCTGGGAAGACTACGGTCAATGCCAGCGGATGATCACCTTCGATAGTTTGGTGGATCTTCCCCACGTGGCCTCGTCAGTTGGTCAGCATGGCCACCAAGCCTGGTGGTGCATGAACCGCCGAATGACCGATCTGAAGGCGGTTGTGCAGCCCTGACTCTGCTGCCGTTCTCAAGGATGGACTCGCCCGCTTGACTGTCTTGCATTGTGGCAGAGGCTCACGCTGCCGGGACCAACGCTGCCGGAACCAACGCTGCCGGAACCAGCTCTGCCGAGAACAACTCTGGCGGGACCTGAGAGAGTCAATGCACCAAATCTGGGTGGGCACGCCGAGACGCCGTATCCGGGGAGGTCTTCCCTGTTTCCGACAGAGACCTTGAAGGGCAGAATCTCTCGGCCAGGGAAAAGACCGCTGCTCGACGAACCTCAGACCAAAAAGCGGAAATGGCTGAGGCTTTGGACAAATGAGCTCCGCCTCACCGAGCTTGTGCAGTTTGAGGTGGGTTTTCCAGGACGCGAAGTTTGGCCAAAGCCTGTTTCTGCAAGTCGCCTTGAGCTTTCCGAGCCGCGATGCGGTAGTAAATTTTCGCGACGCCGGTTTTCCCGGCTGCTTCGGCATCCAAAGCCCGCTGAAACTCAAGGGCAGCGTCGTCTTGTTGTTGGTTAACTTGGGTCGCCTGCTGCCGCCGAAGCGTTTCCAGACTGGCGGCGCCTTGATCAGCAGTGCTCTGGTCACCGGTAGTCTGACGGGCTATTTCTTGCTGTCTTGGACGAAGATGCCCTCGCAGCTGGCGAGGAATTCCGGCAAGCTGGTTTTGTTGGCCTTGTCTCTGCGAGCCAATGCGGAGGATCTCCGCATCCATGGCCCTCAAATCGTGAATTTGCGCCGAGACCGTGACATTGCCGGTTTGGTTGGTCAGGCCAAAGGCACGGTTTCGCAACCCGGGAACCGGAGCCGATGGGACACCAAAGCCCGAGCGGCCGCGAGCAGAAGAACTGACTCCGCCCAGCAACGCAGTCCCTCGGTCAGGAACTGAGACGCTTGTGTTGACCGTGAAGAAGCGAAACGACGGCAGCTGAACGGTCGGCGCGGCAACTTGCCCAAAGGCTGAGGGCAGAGCCCCAATGATTGCAAAGACCATAGAAAACATGCAGACTGTACGCATGTGATGACCACCGCGAGGTTACTGGCTTGCGAGGTTACTGGCTTGCGAGGTAA
>CAZYKP010000176.1:0-9368 GCA_964648025.1 uncultured Pirellulales bacterium
CTGGCAGCTGGTGATCTGGCAGCTGGTGATCTGGCAGCTGGTGATCTGGCAGCTGCTGATCTGGCAGAGTTTCCACAGTGCCGGAGGAGCGATGCAATTCCTGCTTGGGAAGCCTGCTATCGGATCCGACAAATCTTCCTTGAAGGACCACTAGGCTGTGGCCAGCTTGGGGATCTTCTGGGGCCGCAGGTGTTCAATCGGCATGGCCGGGGCGCTGGGCTCACGACCGGCGATGGCCCGAGCGTAACGGCTCAGGGCTATTAACGGGAAATAGATTCTGTACAAGTGATACTTTAGGTAAAAGACCTGAGGGAAACCGGTGCCGGTGAATTCGGTCTCCTTCCAGGTCCCGTTGGGGAGTTGTGTTTGCAGCAGATAACGAATGCCCCGGGCGGTGGCCGAATGTTGAGCGTGGCCAGCGGCGATTAGGGCCAGCAGGGCCCAAGCGGTCTGGGATGGCGTCGGCTCTCCTTGGCCGCGAAGGCGGGGATCCTGGTAGCTCTCGGGGCTCTCGCCCCAGGCTCCACTGGGCTGCTGGTGTGCCAGCAACCAGTTGACAGCGCGTTGAAGAGCTGGGTCGTCACTGGCGACCCCAATGGCCCGCAGCCCGACCACCGTTTGCCAGGTCCCATAAACGTAATTGACGCCCCAGCGGCCAAACCAGCTCCCATCGGCCTCTTGGGTCTTGCGAAGGTAGTCCACCGCTTGATCGACTGCCGGGTGACCGAGCTCGTATCCGGCCTGGCCAAGCGCCTCCAACACCCGTGCTGTCAAGTCGGGCGTGCTGGGATCAATCATTGCGTTGTGATCGGCAAAGGGCAGCGAACACAATATCGCGGCGTCGTTATCCTTGTCGAAGGCCCCCCAACCCCCGTCGCTGTTCTGCATGGCCAGCAACCAGCGGCATCCGCGATTCATGGAGTTGCGTATTTGCCGATCGAGGGCGGCCTCATGGCCATCTCCCTGCTTGATTTCTCCCACTTGGTTGTCCGGCCCAAAGCCCTCTTGTCCGGTGCTGTCTGGTTCAGCATCGTCTCGTTCGTCAAACAGGCTCAGATCGGCTGGCAAGAGGTCAAGCTGTTGATTCGACAAGCCCGGGTTCGCTTCAAACCGACGTCCAAGGGCCATGACCGCCATCGCGGTGTCATCGTTGTCTGGGTAGAACTCGTTGGCGTGCTCAAAATACCAGCCGCCGGGCTCTGCCTGAACCGTGGCCGACCAATCCCCGGGCGACGTTGTCTGCTTGTCCAACAGCCATCGCTGTCCCGCTTGGGCAGCTGGGTGTTTTGCACAGAGGCCTGCTTCCGCCAAGGCAACTAAGGCGAAAGTTGTATCCCACACTGGTGATTGGCAGGGCTGAACACGGATCGTCTCGCCTTGTCCACAGCCAGGCTGCCTGTTCCTTGAGTCCGCAACGGTAGGGTTTGCCGCTTGGGACTTTATTGGCCTGTCAGCACTTGTCTGGCCAGCAGAAGTCTGACCAGCAGAACTCTGGCCAGCAGAACTCTCAGGATCGCTGTTATAGGAGAGGGCTTGGTCCTGGCAGGGTGGGCTGCGGAGGATCAAACCGTCGAGCACGCTGCGAGCCCATTGGAATGTGGGGTGGTCGTTGCGATAACCGAAAGAGCGTAGCGCGATGATACTCCAGACCATGCAGGGGAAGATGGCCCCGAGGCCTTCGCTTTTGTCAAAGCGGCGGACCATCCATTGCTCAGCGGCTCGTAAGGCCTGGGATCGCCATGGTTTCAGACCCCATCGCTCGGCCAACTTGATCGCCTGGTCGAGACCTAGGAATAGACTTCGCCAGCTGAAGAGCCGCTTGATACCTTGGTGCTTTTTGCTGCCAGGTCGCTCTGGCATTGACCAGGCAGAAGGAGGTTGAAGGAACAGCTCGCGGATGCCGAGGTGCTCGGGGAGGTTGGTCGTCGGCTTAGTCGCCCACATCACCGAAAGGGGGACGATCATTGTCCGTGACCAAGCACTGACCCGAGCAAGGCTGATCGGGAACCACTGGGGAAGCAGCACGAACTCTGGAGGAACTGCTGGACAAAGATCGTAAGGGATTTGTCCTAGAAGAGCCAAATAGAATCGAGTGAAGGTGTTGACCGCATCGGCCCCCCCATGAGCCAGGATGGCCGTTCGGGCTTTGTGCATTTGGGGGCTGCTGGGATCTTGGCCGGTGATCTTCAGCGCGAAGTAGGCTTTGACGCTGCCGCTGATTTCGACAGGCCCGCCAGGGTACAAGCTCCATCCACCCTCCGGCAGTTGCTTGTCGAGTAACGTCTTGGCGGCCTGCTGCGCTACCTCGGTGTCGGCTTCCCCTAAAAACGCCAGCAGGAGAATGTACTCGCTCTCCAGGATCGAATCGCCCTCAAGCTCGCCCTGCCAATAACCATCGGGGTGTTGTTGCTCCAGCAGCCAGTTTCGGGTCCGTGTGACCGCTCGGCGGAGATCTGCCCGAAACCGATTGACCAGATACGCCCCAGCAGACCCATTTTCCGATTGTTGATGTTGCACTTGGCCTGATCGCACATGCTCAGCCTGTACTCGCTCAACCTGTGCTCTCTCTGACTCTGCTCGCACAGACGAATGTTGCGAGGGGACCCGGCAACTGGGATGAGCGGAAGTCCGCAAGGTCAAAGTGGGCTCAACAGGGCGGCTCCCGGCCAGGGGCGCCTCGGCAGACGGGAAGTGCACTGTCCAACTTGAATCCATTCAGTCAGCCTCTTGCAACCGGAGCAGACAGCGAGGGAAGGGGAGATCTCGCTTGTGGGAACTCTTCAGAGGTTAACTCACACTCGCCCGCAAGGGGAGAACCCCTCCAAGACCGATTGTGGCCCATCTCAGCTCACAATCCCCTCAGCTTGTCCAAAAGCTTGAGACACCAAAGGTTTGTGTGAAGTGCTACGATTTCACAAGCTTCGAAGAAAGGTTTCGCGTTTCGTCCTGAACGCAACGGCCTCTCTTGGCTTGTGCTCCTTGGAAACCCTCTGAGCGAAGGCTCAGGACAATAAACATCCCCCCTGGCGACCTCAAGCCCAGTTCTGTCGATCACCAGCGAATTCCCCACTCTCGTGCTCAGGCCCCGTGACATCAGTACTTGTGGAACTTGGAGCCGGTGGTATGTTTCGCCATCAACACTTACACTTGCCACCGCCGGAGAAACCCTCCATCAAAAACTCCCTATCAGAGAATTTTGGCTTGTTTTTCCCCTCAATAAGGGAGCTTGTTCGGTTCTGGTCGTTGAAGTTGTACACTACTAAACAAACAGTCTGCTTGAGCGTTTGAGAAACGCCTCGGGTTTGCTTCGTTGAGGTTGATAGACCGGGGAATCACGACCACCCCCGAAGCTGACACTTCTTGCACGATCATTTCAGCAGGAGATGAGGCGGATGATTACCTCCGTTCGCTGCCCTCATTGCCAGACCACTTGTCAACTTGGCACGCGTCAGCTTAACGCGGAGGCTTTCACCTGCGTCTGGTGTCGAGGTGAAGTTGCTCTTAGCTCTGCTCCTGGAGGCCGAGTGGTTGCCACCAAGGCCAACGAGAAAACCCAAGCAAGCCCGCAGACGACCTCGCCTTCACCTCCGCCCCATCCATCGGATCGGCCCCCCACAGCAGGCAGGTCGAAACAAGCGGCTTCAGCCGGACAGTCCGTCGGCGAGTATCTGACAAGCCTTTCAATTGGCGGAGCCCCAACATCATCAGCGGCCGCACGCCCACCTGTTCCTCCGGTGACGCGTCAGCCCCCTCACCGAGCGGCGAACCAACTCAACGCATCGAGCCCAGCAGGAGGGTATGGCTCGACCTACGGGTCGGGTTCTGGCTCAGCGGCACCTCCACAACGAGGCTCGGCTCCTGACACCAGAGGCTATGCGGCAGAGGGCGACTCCTCGTATCCTTCGGTCTCCGAAGGTCTTCACCGATCACGCAAGGCATCCAACCACGGCCCGGCTGTGGCCACCGGGGTTCTTGTGGTGCTGGTGTTCGTTTTTGCAGCAGCAGTGGCCGCAGTCCTCAGCCAGCGACCTGAGTCAGCGACCTCTCCGCAGAGTCGCACCGGTGCTCCCCTGAAGCGGCCCCTGGTCAACCCCGCAGGTGCGGCCTCGCCGCAATTCACCACCGAGGGTTCCTCTCCTGCTTTCTCCACACCCTTGATTGTTCCCCAACAGGCCGGAGACACTCATTCGCGTGGAGCAAGACCCTATCCAGGCAGTAGAATCCCCAACCTGCCTGCTGCCCGCGTGCCGACCCCAAGTGTGCCCAGACCAAGCATCCCCAGCACCCGGATTCCCGCACCAGGCATTGGCAATCCGGGAATACCCGATCCGCCAGGCTATCGCCGGAAAGACAACCCCGGCCGAACGACTCCAGGGATCCCAACGCCGGGCATCGGGATGCCGGGACGAACAAATCCGGGACGAACAAATCCGGGACGAACAAATCCGGGACGAATGACTCCGGGACGAATGACTCCGGGACGAATGACTCCGGGACGAATGACTCCAGGTTTTGGAGCTTCGAGGACTCCGCCAGCAGGTGTGCCAGGACCGGGGGTCTCCTCAGCGAATCCATTCGGAAACCGATTTCCTTGAAAAGACCCGTGAGCTGACAGTTGCTCCCATCCAGTTTGACCTATTGAGTTTGGGCCTAAGGGGCAACTGGAAGACTTTTTCGCCACACCATTCCGCGTAGCGAGGCCGGCTGGAGTGCTCATTCTGTTGACCAACGACGACGGCGTTTATGCACCAGGGCTCGCCGCGATGGAGAAGGAATTGCTGACCCTCGGCGAAGTGGAGGTCGTGGCCCCAGCCACCGAGCAAAGTGGTGTTGGCCATTCGATTACTTACCTGCGGCCTTTGGTCACTTACGAGGCCTTCGACGGCCAGAGGAGACGAGGTTGGGCCGTTGAGGGAAGCCCTGCGGATTGCGTCAAACTCGGGATCTGCGAGATCCTTCCTCGACGACCCGACTTAATTATCAGTGGCATCAACAGCGGATTGAATTCCGGAATCAACGTCCTTTATAGCGGGACAGTCGCCGCGGCGATCGAAGGGGCGTTCTTCGGTGTCACCAGTATCGCTGTCTCCCTGGAGTACGACGACCACAGCGACCATATCCATGCCGCCCGTCTGGCACGCCAGGTGGTTCAACAACTTCTGGCCCAACCAGAACAACCATCGATTCTTTACAACTTAAATATCCCGCAGACAGCACTGGCCAACTGCAAAGGGCTCAAGGTCCGTCCCATGGGGGTGACGCAGTATGGAGAGCGATTTGAAAAAAGGACCGACCCTCGAGGACGACCATACTATTGGGCAGCCTCCGAGGCCCCCCCTCCCCAAGAAACCGGCGAGAGCGATGTCGCCGCCCTCGATGAGGGCTACTTGACCTTGACTCCGCTGCACTTCGACCTCACCAAACGTGACGCTTTGGCGAGCATGCAGCAGTGGACGTTTTCGTTTCCCGAGTCCTCGTAAGTCCTCAAACCGCCGGTCAAATCGGGCTCGCTTGCCTCTTGAGGCTACCGTCAGCCTGGGCTGTCCGAGCTGATCGCTGGATTGGCCACCGCCTGATAGTGATAGTCGCTCACCCGCCATGGGCCCGCCGGTTGATCACGGCGAAACTGAAGTTCCACCCTCAGAAGCTGCATTCCTCGACCACCTCCCTGCCGTCGGACACGGATGTGAACCCCAGCCCGAAACGTTGCCGTGGCTGTTCCTGGCTGCTCATCCAGGGTGATCTTCAGATTGCGAACTTTGGCCCGTTCCACACGAATCCACCTCAGTTTCCCCGCAGCATCCCGTTCCAACTCAGGAGCCTTGTCGGAAATGAGATCGAGCACGCCTTGCCGGTCATCGGTCTCCAAAGCAACGGCCAGATCGGAGACCGCTTGCTGAACTTGCTCGCGATCGGTGACAACCCATCGTTCCAGGCCAATCACACCAGCAGTCACCAACACAATGGCCAGCATGACCCCCAGCCACATCACCCGTCGACTCCGCAAATACACAATCCAAGGGAAGGCCAAGGCCACTAAACCAATTCCCGCCAAGACCCAAGGTCCCTCCAACAGCCATGTCATCATCTTGACCCTGTATGCGATCATGGGTGAGAAACCGCTGGCAACGCCTTGAACAGGCAGTCTTCCCCGGGCGTGCGGCCAACTGGCATTTTACCTGTTTTGAGTTCAGTGAGGAGGATCGCTCTCTTGACTGCCTGTTTGCCGCCACCATAGCCAACCGAGCACCACCAACGACAAGCCAGCCAGCACCACCATGATCAGGGCAAGGGTTGCGTCAGCCCACTGTCCTTGTCCGGCTCCGGTTTCAGCAGATCCCGCAATGGCCTCCGATCGCAAGTCTCTCTGGGCTTGGCGTTGGACGTACTTCGGCAAAATGCCGACTAACCCGACCAGGCCAGCCGCGAGGAACAGCCTCACCCAAACCCACGGTGAAGAAAACGGATCTCTGGAAACGCCCGGCTGCGGGGCTTGCTCAACCGGCTGAGGCTGCTGAGGCTCGACTTGTTGAAGCCTTTCCAGAGAACTTTGCTGCCTGGCTCCCTGCGAATCCGTCGCCGTGGACGGTCGCCTGGCTCGTTGCTTGCTCATCACTCCCCCCCTGTTCGCAGGACCCACCAACGGCTTCTCCCTTCGATTTCCGACATGTCCTTGGTGAGCAATACCATATCAGTCCCATTGTTGGCCCCTTGACGACACCGTTTGGCAGTCTACTAAGATAGGTTGCACACATCAGTCAGCGTTGATGGTTTCAGCTGAGCAGGGGACTCGTACGGCCTTGGACTGATCTGGAAACTTCGGTCGCTGGGAATCTGCACTTGCTGGGAATCTGCACTTGCGGGGAATCTGCACTTGCTGGGAATCTGCTAGGCTCAAGGGAGTAGCTTGTGGGCAAGCTGGCCGCTGTTGATTCGACGAATTCTCACCAGGCAACCGGCAAGTTGTCAGATGAGCAATTGATGTTGCAGGCGCAGGAAGGGCAAACAGAGCGGTTTGCAGAGCTGATCGCCCGGCACCGAGAGGCGATGGTCCGTGCGGCCCGCCATCGGCTAGGCGATGAGACGCTCGCCGAAGACGCCGTCCAAGAGGCCTGGATGGCAGCCTACCGGTACCGACACACCTACAAACCTCAATACCGCTTGCGGACGTGGCTGTGGACCCTCCTGATGAACCAATGCCGCACGGTCTGGCTCAGACGCCAACGTGACCCGGCGGCCACCCGCTCGATCGACGGCCCGCAAGCCAACTCCGCAGCCCACTCGAGGGTCAGTCAGCAAGGCCTTACCGAAGAAAGTCTGCCCAGCACAAGCTTCTCTGGCAGAGTGTCTTCTGGCCAAGTGTCTTCTGGCCAAGTGTCTTCTGGCCAAGTTTCCTTGGAAAAGGCCGCACCGAGGATAGTCTCTCCCGGAGAGCCCACCTCAGGCGATCGATCGGACGACAGGCCCGATCAGGAAGGGGCTCATTCGGCTTTCCAGCAAGCGGATTGGATCGTTGACAAACGGGCGCTAACACCCGAGGAGCCGGTGTTGGCCGCTGAACGCAGGGTGTTGCTGGAGCAGTTGTTGGATCGGCTTCCACGCGAGCAAGGCCAGGCCTTGCGGTTGCGTTTCTTCGAAGGTCTCAAGTTTCAGCAAATTGCTGACCAAACCGGTTGCAGTTTGGCAACGGCCAAGCATCGTGTGCGTGTCGGTCTGGAACGCCTTGCCCAGGCCGTCCGTACCAGAAGAGGGGTGGCAGAATCCCTCTGAGGGAACGCTGCAGGTCCAGCCTGAGCAGGGTGTTGTGATCTTTTGTTTTTGGGGAAGCTTCGATCTGCTCCTCGGGAGCCTGCTCTTTATCTGGAAAGCTTCGTCTGCCTGAACCATGGCTTGAGAACGGAGCCCAGTTGGCTTGGGTTAACCGTTCCCAAAAGCGGCGTACTATAAGAGGTTGGGCATTCATGACATCCACGGAGGTCCAGAGAAGTTGACAAGACAAGTGCTTCAGCTTCTCCAGATGGATCGTGGACTATCATCTGGAGCAAGCCAGACCAGCGTGAAGAATCCTTAAGGACCATCGAATCCACGTTCTACCCAACGTTGCAATCGATTTGGCCTGAGGACATTGACCGGTCAGGGTACGTGAGAGAGCCAACTGTGAAGGGCAAACAATCAATCAGCTGCGATGACGTTTTTGAGACCCTGACCCGGGGACCGTTTCTCGGGCAAGCGTTTCGGGACGGCGACGAGATTGATGCGGTCGAACGACATGTGGCGGAGTGCCCCGATTGCGCACGTCTGGCCTACGCCCTACAGCCCGCTCTCGATCTGTTCCACGAGGCCCTCGACGGAGATGAAATCGAGGATCTGCCGGAGTATTGGGGGCAGCTGAAGTCCCCGAATCCACCCAAAGAGGATCGCGGCCATCCCCCTGAGAAGGATTCGCAACCTCGTACTTCCAATTGCTGTTTTCCAGACTATGGTTCCTTGGAGGGCCAAGATTCTCGAGACTGTGCTTCTGCAGCGGGTTTGACCCGACCATCCCGATCTGAGGAGGGTTACCCGAGTTCTTGTGCAGCCGATGGCGTTGAGATTCAAAAAGCCCAGCGGGCCACGGCTCGCCCTCGGTGGCTTTTCCAACTGACCGCCGCAGCAGTCTTGATGGCCCTGAGTCTGGGCATGGGATGGTTTGGTGGTACCACTTTTTCCGGAGTGAGTCGCACTGAAGCCAAGACGACAGGATCCGATGGGGAAAAACCTTCCCAGTCGGTTTCCCCCTGGGTGGTGAAGGCGCCAGAAAGCCCTGGAGGACAGATCACCGTTTCCTTGGCTTGCTTGACCTTCTCAGCAGAGGAAGCGGCCGACAACGATTCGTCGCATTCGCCTGTCGCGCTGCGAACTATAGGCGTTTGTCTCCCTCGCCTGAACGCAGAGCCCCAATCGGAGCAACCGGCTTCGGACAGGCAGAGGCTGCTCAATCTCACCTCCTCGGACCTAGATTGTCGCCTGCGGTGTTGCAATCAATGCCACAACCGTCCTGGACCGGCTGCCGGAGTCCCGCTGGCCGTTGCCTCCTTAGTTCGCAGTTGCACTCTCTGTCACTTGACGTTTAATTAAGCTCTCTGTGCCACCGCTGCGGGCTTTTCTCACCAGATCAGCTCAGGCTCCGCGTTCCGTCTTCGCCCTAGGGGAGTTGTGGCCATGCCGGTGCAAGCTTCGCGGAAGGTCTCCATCGAGCTGATTGTCATGCTCATTGGGCTGCTGTCAGCCGATCCAGTGCTTTGCACTGCCCAGTCCCCTGGTCGGCAAGAAACCCCTGGTCGGCAAGAAACCCCTGGTCGGCAAGAAACCCCTGGTCGGCAAGAAAC
>CAZYKP010000176.1:9468-11363 GCA_964648025.1 uncultured Pirellulales bacterium
CAAGGTAGGGCAGTCCAGCTCCCAGCAATCTGAGCCAGAAGAGCACCTGCTGGCCAAAGGCGTTCCGCAACAGGAGGGACACATCCGTTTTGTGCCGACAGACGACGAGCACGCAAGTGTTCCGGACCTCTTTCGACTCTCGGCCCACAAGTTCGCTTACCGAGCCGTTTCCAGGCAAACTGTCAGTCCGCGGTTCTCCTGGTCTGAGGTCACGTTTCCGTCGCCTGTGGAGACTCGGAGCAAGGCGAACAACACCGTGCACTGTGAGTACTTTCGCCCAGTCGTTCGCCCAGGCCAGCGGGTCCCTGGGGTTGTTGTGCTTCACATTCTTGGGGGCGAATTCGCTTTGTCGCGGGTATTCTGTCGATACTTCGCCAGGCAAGGCACAGCCGCACTTTTTGTCAAGATGCCCTATTATGGGCCTCGCCGGACGCCCGGCGACTCAACCCGGATGGTCTCGCACGATCCGAAGCAGACCGTCCAGGGAGTCCGCCAGGCTGTCCTGGACATCCGCCGAGGAACAGCTTGGCTGGCCTCCCAACCGGAGATCGACTCGAAACGGCTGGGCCTCTTTGGGATCAGTTTAGGCGGGGTTGTCGGAGCCTTGGCCGTAGAAGCGGAACCGCAACTCCAATCCGCGGCACTTGTCTTAGCCGGCGGCGACCTCGGGCAGGTCGCGTGGCAAGGAGTGGAGACCCGCTGGATGCGGAAGCAATGGAAGGCTCA
This sequence comes from uncultured Pirellulales bacterium, assembly GCA_964648025.1. GTDB lineage: Bacteria > Planctomycetota > Planctomycetia > Pirellulales > Pb10988 > CAZYKP01. The sequence goes on from CAZYKP010000176.1 coordinate 10,195, forward strand.
GGGTGGGACGATCGCCGGCTTGGTGGAGACCCTCCGCCCAGTCGACCCGCTCACCTACGCGGAGAATCTTCGCGGGCGGCGTATTGTGATGTTCAACGCACGACACGACGAGGTCATCCCCCCGGCTTGTACCCAAAGCCTCTGGGAAGCCGCCGGCCGGCCGGAGATTCACTGGATGAACGCCGGACACTATTCCGCTGCACGGTTTCTGCCAGCCTGTTTACCCTATATGAAGCGCCTCTTCGCCGATCCGCGTCAACCAGCGGGGGTTCCTCAGGGGCGACCTGAGCTTGCATTCCCTCCATCAAGAGAGCGGTTCGAATCAGGAGCAACCGGCACGGAATAAGCGTGTCCGTGCTTTCTTCAAGGGAACAGCCTGTCCCTGCCATAAAACACCCAGAATCCAAGCGGCTGCGTTGTCGACGTGAGGTCTGAGCTCAACGGTAGCTGCAAGCAGTACGTCTACTTACTTTCACGAGTCGAATTTCCAGCACCGTTAGTCAAGGCGCTCAGCTTTGCCGGGGGCCGGAGTTTCTTCAGCTGGTTCTTTTTGGGTTTCAAGCTCCAAAGCTCGCTGTTCCAGCGACTGAGCTTGATCAGGTTGTTCAAGAGCCTGGTACAGCTGAGCCAAGTGACGCAGGCTTTCGAGGGATTTTGGGTGGGCCTCGCCCAGGGCTTGCGTTCGGATCTCCAGAGCCTGTTGCAAGAGCGGAAGAGCCTGCTTGTGTTGCTTCTGCGTCTGATGGGCCTGAGCAAGCAGAGTAAGAGCCTCAGCATATCTTGGATGTTTTGGGCCGTAGATCTTCTGCGTCGACTCAGTCGCCTGGCGAAGTAGGTCGGTCGCTTTCTGAAACTCTCGTTGTTCTTGATAGAGCGAGGCCAGGTAGTATCTACCGCTAGCTGTTTCGTTGTGATGTTCGCCGAAGGATTTTTCCCAGATCCCGATGGCCTGACGGGTGAGGGCAACCGCTTTCTCAAGTCGGTTCTGCTTGCGAAAAACTCTGCCCAGGACGCTTAAGGTTGAGGCATAGTCCGGATGGTCGGTCCCGAGACGCTTGCCGCGGATGTTGAGTGCCTGTTGGAGAAAAGGTTGGGCTTTTTCGTTCTCTTCTAGGTTCGAGTTTTGCAGATTACGCAGCCAAGGAAAGCGTATTTTCCAGTAGCTGTTT
>CAZYKP010000177.1:0-8140 GCA_964648025.1 uncultured Pirellulales bacterium
TCTGGCAGCTGTTGATCTGGCAGCTGTTGATCTGGCAGCTGTTGATCTGGCAGCTTTTTCACAGTGCCGGAGGAGTCAAGATGTTCCTGAAACGTCGGTCGGGTATCCCCAACCTCAGAGGATCCATCATGCGCCAACATTATTCCCAGGCTTGCAGGGAGCAGTCATTGGTGAGGTCATGGAAGTTCGCTGTTGTGATCTTTGGTGTCCTTGTTTGGCCTGTCACAAGTTTCGGGCAGATCACACTGTTGGATGAGAACTTTGACAGTCTCCCCTTGGGGCCGTTTGTCTCGCCGACAGAGTTTAGCGGCCGAGACGTCGATTGGACCGCCACGGCTCCGGCTGGTTGGATCAGCGATCCGCTCGGCACACCGGCAGGCAACCCGGTGGAGTTTTTCGGTTTTACGTTTTTGGATAAGCAATCTTGGGTGACAACCTCACGTAATGAGCGACGCTCTCTCTTTGGCAATGCCACCGGCACTGTGTTAGTTGCCGACCCGGATGAATACGATGACGGTACCAATGTGGATCCGAATCTTTTCAACGCAGCTATCAGCACACCTGTGGTGGACGCCTCGGGCGTGCTCAAAGACACCTTGAGACTGCAATTCGATTCCAGCTTTCGGCCTGCAGACGATCAAACCGGCTCGATTGAGGTGTCTTTTGATGGTGGCAACAACTTCGTCGTCGCCGAAACACTCGATACGGCCTCCTCACGAGGGAGAGATTCGATCTCCCGTATCAATGAACGCATTAGCCTGGATTTGGGATCCTTGCCCAACTCGGGCGATGGTGACGATGTGCAGGTCCGCTTTGCCCTCTCAGAGGCTGGCAATGATCGCTGGTGGGCTATTGATAATGTAAAAATTGAAGGCTTCGCACAAGTTCCTGCAGCTGCCCGATCTCAGGCGGTGCTTTTCCAGGAAGATTTTGAAGATACCCCCCTGGGGTCGCCCGTCGATGAGCCTTTTCCCAACGGAGCGAGCACACCTGTTGAGGCTGTGTGGACTGATCGAGGTCCCACAAACTGGTTGGTTGACAATACGCAGATGCCCGCCCAAGCCAGCAGTCCAGGCAGTGGAGTCGCCGAATGGAACGGCTGGAGCTTTGCGGACAAAGATTGGTGGATCAGCGTGGACAACCAAGGACGGGGCGACTTCGCCTTCGGCTCCGGGACCGTCGCCGTCGCCGATCCCGACGAATGGGATGATATCTCGCGGACGCCCGGCGAGTTTAATTCCTTTTTGACCACCCCGGAAATCGCCTTGCGAGGGGAAGCGGCCACGCTGGAGTTGGACTCCAGCTTTCGCCCTTTCGCTCAGCAAACTGCCACCATCGATGTTTCCTTTGATGGCGGGAGGACCTTCACCAATTTGTTGACAAAAGTTGGTGGAGACTCGGTCAGTCAGAGAAACGAGCAACTGAGTTTGCCGCTGAATAATGCTGCTGACGATGCCAGCGCCATTCTCCGCTTTGGGCTGACCCAAGCCGGTAATGATTGGTGGTGGGCTGTGGACAATATCGCCCTCTCCGATGGAGGCGGTTCGTTGTTCGTTGAGGATTTTGAGAGTCTGCCACTGGGCCCGAACATTCAGGAGGGTAATCCCAGTCGTTCCGATGTCTGGAGCCCTAGCACGCCGGGCTGGTCGGTCGACAACAGCCAGTTAGGCGACGGAGGAGTCACCGAATGGCAAGGCTGGAGTTTTGCTGAAGGGGCCTGGTGGAAGGATGTGGCCCGCAGCGGTGGGATCAGCCCACGAAACCGCGAGTTCTTCGCAGGCTCTCAGGGGACTGTGGCCATTGCCGACCCTCGTGAATGGACTGATCTTGCCACAAGCGGTGCCTTCAACTCCTTCTTGGTCAGCCCCGAAATCGATATCTCTCAGGCGCTGGCGGGTACCCTGGCTTTGCAATTCGATTCCAGCTGGCGAGCCTCAGGGAATCAGACGGCCACTGTGGAGGTCTCCTACGATGGTGGCCAGAGTTGGGAAGAGATTCTTCGCTGGGAGTCCCCGCAGGATTCGCCCTTCTTTCATCTGGATAATGAGAATGAGCAGGTGTTTCTCTCGCTGGCTCATCCTGCCGAAGTGGCCAGCATGATGCTGCGATTCGGCCTCACCGATGCCGGCAGAAACTGGTGGTGGGCGGTGGATAATATCGTCGTTACCGCCGAGCTGGCCAGCACAAACGCCATCCCAGAACCGACCTCTTTGGCCCTCTGGTTCGCACTCGGGTTGGCTGGCCTGAGCAGCCGCACAGGCCGTCGCTGTTGACCAGCACGTAGGCTCAGCGATATCCTTCTTACAAAAAGACTTCACACAAGAGCTGCACATCCATGTTCAACTCAAAGCCACTGGCGAAGGTCCAGACAGAAAATGTCGTGCCGATCTCAGTGGAAGGCTCCCGCCAGAGCCGATCCCAGAGAGCCGATCCCAGAGAGTCGATCCCAGAGAGTCGATCCCAGCTGAGTGTGCTGGATAAAACCATTTACTTAATGGTTTTTTGCTAGCCATTGACCCCTCAAGCGCAGTGATCAAGCTTAAGCAACTGCGAACCTTCTTCACACTTCGGTGGTCGCTTGTCAGGACAGTCTCACAATGGGGCTGTCCTGTTCTCTTTTGGCCGCCGATTGGTGGCCGCCGATTGGTGGCCGCCGATTGGAAGCGTCGGTTGCTGAGACCAGTGGCCGGTCCTGGGGGGGCAATCCAGGCCAACAGGAAAAGCGTCTTTGTGCTGGCACCCGGACGGCCGCAGGAGGAACAAAAGTGTTTGTCGACCGTGTAGAAATCGCTGTCCAGGCCGGGCGTGGAGGTGCCGGTTGCCTGAGCTTCCGGCGGGAAAAGTACGTTCCCAGGGGAGGACCCGACGGCGGCGACGGCGGCCATGGCGGCAGTATTATCATCGTGGCGGTCCCGGGGGTTGATCATCTGTCCGCACTGGCCCACCGCAAACACTGGCGTGCCGAACCTGGTCAGTCAGGAGGTCCTGCCAACCGCAACGGCCGCAACGGTCAAAATCTCACAATTGAGGTGCCCCCTGGCACCTTGATCATCGACGCTGAGGCCGGACACGTGATCAAGGACCTCACTGGCCCAGGCGATCAGGTGACCATCGCGCGAGGTGGCAAAGCCGGGCGGGGCAATGCCTCGTTCAAAACGTCCACCAACCGGGCCCCACGGACAACAACGCCCGGCGAAGAAGGAGAGAAGCGGTCGTTGGTTTTGGAACTGAAGGTCATCGCCGACGTCGGTCTGGTGGGAAAGCCCAATGCCGGAAAGAGCACCCTGTTAAGCCGGCTCTCTCGGGCACGGCCGGAAATCGCCGATTATCCTTTTACCACCAAACACCCCAACCTCGGGATCGTCGATATCGACCTGGACCGGTCCTTTGTGCTGGCTGATATCCCGGGGCTGATTGAGGGCGCCCATGAAGGGGCCGGCTTGGGTCACGAGTTCCTCAGGCACATCGAAAGGGCAGGAATCCTGGTCCACCTGGTCGAACCCGAACCGAGCGACGGATCGGATCCGGTGGACAACTACCACGCCATCCGCCAAGAACTCACCCAATATCGGGAAGAACTCGGTTCTCGCCCAGAGATCCTCGTGGTGAGCAAACAGGATCTCCCCAGCGGCCAAGCAGCTCGAGAGTTGCTCGAAGAAGCTCTCAAGCGACCCGTTCAGGGGATCTCAGCAGCCACCAGCGAAGGCCTCCCCGAGTTGGTCCGCACCATCGCCCGGACCCTGCAAGAACAAAAAGAACTTCAAGAACAACAAATATCCCGGGAACAACAAACACCCCAGGCAGGACCACAGCACGAGGGCGAGGCAAGCTCGCAGGGCAGCAGTCAACCGGTGACCTCTGGCGAAGAATCTGCTGAGCCAAGCCAACATCACTGACTCCGACCTGGAGGTCGACACGGGTACGGAAGTGGCGACTTGACTTTTGAGCGCATTTTGCTGTGAGCTTTCTATTTGGGCTGTCCCAGATGTGGTCGTTGTCCGTCGTTGCCCACCAATATGTTGTTGCATGGATCAGTTGAGGGCCCGACAGGTTGGGCCTCTGCCACAATCTGGAACAGTCGAGCTATCAACAGAACAGAGTCCTGTTGCGATTTTGTGAGGCCGGAGAGGAAGACCCATGTCCGGTGAGCTCACCAACCAGCCACCGCTGGGGGGCGACCATCCTGTTGTTGCTGTCGATTTGGGAAATACCAGGGCCAAGTTGGGGCTGTTCCTGCCGGAGCCGACATGGCCTGGACGACTCCCTGTGCCGACGGCCACCTACGCAGGCGACGGGGAGTTTTGGTACAAGCTGCCCAACTGGCTGGCAACGAGTCTGATCAACACCGACCTGGAAGGGTCCTGGCAGCATCGGCTGCACTGGGCCATCAGCAGCGTTTGCCGTCCACGGCTTGCCAGCCTGTTGGACTGGCTGTCTGGCCAGAATTGTTCTGCTAGCAATCAGTCAGTCCTTCAACCCAGCGACCTTCCTCTCCGGGTTCCGCTGGCACGCCCCCAAGCAGTTGGGATGGATCGTCTGGCAGCAGCAGTGGCAGCCAACCACCTGCGACCTCCGTCTCAGCCGATCGTCGTGGTCGATGCTGGAACCGCCTTGACGATTGATCTAGTCGATCAGCAGGGGGTGTTTCGAGGGGGAGCAATCTTGCCAGGACTCCAGACTGCCGCAACGGCGCTGCACCAGATGACCGATCTGCTCCCACGACTTGATGTTTCTCATTGGCAGGATCCCCCACAGGCTCTGGGGACTTCAACGGAGTCAGCAATTCGCTCTGGTTTATTTTGGGGATCGGTCGGAGCCATTCGCGAACTCCTGAGGCATTTCGCTGATCTGGCAGGCCTCGGCCCGGTGCTCATCACCGGCGGCGTGGCCAACCTCCTGGCAGCGGGCCTGCAACACGCTGGTCATCAACAACCTGGCCAGCAACAACCTGGTCATCAACAACCTGGCCAGCAACAACCTGGCCAGCAACAAAGGGTCGCCGTCGTGGCTCACTTGACGCTCTCGGGAATCGCCTTGGCCTTCAGGCACTGCTGGCATCCGGTTTCTAATGATCTTGTTTCTAATGATCTTGCTTCTGGCGATTTTGCTTCTGGCGATCCGGAGTGAAGAATCGGCCCCCGATTGGCAAACCGACGTGACCGATCTGCAACAACCTGCCGGCGACCGGACTCTTGAGTTCAGTGTGCTGACGCCGCTTGGACGTGGTGCCATCGCCACCATCGCCGTCCAGGGACCACACCTCAAGTCGTTGCTGGATCGACATTTTCGCTCGAATTCGCCGAAGCAACCGAGCACCTGGTCGGCCAACCGCCCCTGGCTTGGCCGCTGGATTTGGGATGTCGGCAACTCAACTGGTTCCACCGGCGATCCAAACGATCCTCCCGGTGCCCAACAAGAACATGCCGAGGAAGTGGTTCTGCGGTTCTTCCAGCCTGCCGATTCTGGGCCTGGCAGTTCTGGGCCTGGCAGTTCTGGGCCTAAAGGTTGGCAGCGTTTGGAGATTCACTGCCATGGGGGGCCGATTTCGGTGGCGATGGTTGTCGAAACGTTGCAGCAGTGGGGCGGTGTGCAGAAAGACTGGGATTGGTGGTTGGCCCAGCAGGCTGACAGTCCGGCTCAGCAATTGGCCCTCAGGATGCTTCCCCAGGCACTGACAAGGCGAACAGCCCTTCTTGTGCTTGCCCAAAGCCAAGGGGCTTTCGATCGGGCGATCCAACTGAGTGTGGAGCATTTACGCCGATCCGAGCAGTCCTCAGCTCAAGAGATCCTCCAGCGACTCCTCACTGTTGCGTCGGTTGGATTCCACACGGTCAGCCCTTTCCAGGTTGCGTTGGTTGGTCGGCCCAATGTGGGCAAGAGTTCCTTGCTCAACAGCCTGTTGGGCTATCAACGCGCGATCGTCTTTCACGAGCCTGGAACCACTCGGGATCTGGTCACCGCATTGACCGCTTTCGACGGCTGGCCGGTTGAGCTGGTCGACACTGCAGGCCTCCGAGAAACCGACGACCCACTGGAAGCCGCTGGCGTCCGGCTGACCACTGACCAAACAAGGCTCGCTGACCTGGTGCTCTTGGTTTTGGATGGCAGCCAGACTCTGACTGCCGAGGATCAAGCCCTGCTGCAGCAGTTTCCTCAAGCGATGGTCGTGGTCAACAAAGCCGATTTGCCCCGAGTTATCGAACCAGGAGGCCGACCTGCCTGTGTCGTCAGTGCACAAACCGGAGAAGGCCTCCCCACACTGATCGAGGCGGTCGCACGGCAACTGGTCTCTGAATCTCCCCAACCCGGCCAAGCGGTGCCGCTGGCACGATGGCAGGTCGACGCTCTTCAGAACGCTTTGGAGGCCATCGAAGAGGGTGATGCCGTCCAAGCGATTTCCGGTTTGGAGGCATTGTCCCACGGATCTTGGGGCTCCAAGTCCTCCAATCCAGGATCCCTTGGAGCAAGCGGTTTGGAAGGGCAGTCAGAGAGCCCTCAGTCGAAAAGAACTTGATGATCGTCGTCTTGATCGTTCTGGTCCCTTCGGCCCATCGCCGTTCAACAGGCCGAGGGAGACCAGCATGATCGCATCCACAAAAGGGCTGTCGCTCAGCTTCTCTTGCGCCGTTGAGTCGTGCGAGCAACCGCCAGAAAGCCGGCCAAAACCATCGGCAGTGTGGCTGGCTCGGGAATCACTTCTGACGAAGAAACGTTGAAGCGGATCTCGCCCAAACCGATCCGGTCGCCGCCGCCTGTGATTCCAGGTTCGCCAAAATAGTTGTCCGTCAGAGTCAGCTCCACAAACCGTGCCCCCTGAGCTCCCGCGACGTCTGCTAAGTTGAATGTTTGGGCCAGGTTCAGCCCGCCCAACTGCGCCACATTGGCCATGGTGCCTGTGAATGCCGGGCTACCCGAGAACGAGAGGCTATCGCTGAAACGCAGTTCGAAGGTTTGAGTGTGGTTCCCGATGCTGGTGCCGTTGCCACCGTTGTTCTGATACTGCCAGAGGAGGATGTCCTCGATGTTCGACTGGCTTCCAAGGTCCCAAACGAGCACCGGTGCTTCGTTGCTGCCAAAGTAGTCAGGAGTGGACGCGTTGGTAACGTAGGATTCTCCGAATCCACCATTAAAATTATGGACAGCGACTTCGGCGTCATCCAAGGTGTTGCCTGTGATAACGGGGACATCTAACCCGCTGTTGTTGGTCAAATTGTCGGGCGTTGCCGAGCTGAAGACATTCAGGTTGGCACTGGCGCTTTGGACAAATGTCGGCGCGACAATGGTTCCGGTAGGACCTCCGGCGGCCAGGTCGGCGATTCGGTTGGGGCTGAGCTCCTGATTGTAGACTCGGAGGTCATCGATATCGCCGTTGAAGAACTGCAAAGCGCCGGGCAAGTTGAGATTCCCAATGGTGAACTGCCCACCCCCGACGTTGTTCATTCCATCAGGGCCCGAGTCCACGTTGCCCACCTCGACTCCGTTGAGATAGAACTTGACCGAATCGATTTGGTCGGTGCCGTTGAACGAATAGGTGTAAGCCACGTGCTGGTAGGATCCGGTCGGCACAGCCGTTGGCTGATCATAATCTTCCAAGCCATAGGTGGTCGCCAGCAGGTTCGCATCCCGAAAGCCAGCCCCCCAAGCAGCTGGTACGAAACCACCGCCCATCGCCAGCGAGAAAATCCGTTGAGGGCCCACAGTGTTATCGCGGTTGACCCAAGCAGCCATCGTGAAGCCCTCGCCGTTGTCGTCCAGCTGGCTGTATTGGGGAGCATTGGGGACAACCAAAGCAGCCGAGCCATTGAGGTCCAACGCACCTGAGCCGACCTGGGCCACAGGGGTGAAGCCCGGCACACCGATGTTGGCGGTGGTGTCGTTGTTCAAGGCGCCTCGGTCGTCGCCCAGAGAACCGGCGTTGTCGAAAGTAAAGTGAGAGACCAACCCAGCCTGGGCAGGCCCTGAGACAAGACAGAATGAGAGCAACACAACTGCCAAACCTCGCATGACAGATTCCTTCAAGATATTGGGGGATAGAATTTGGGAACGCTTCCGCATTTTGGAAGATGTTCAGAGGATTCAAGCTGCCAGAGGATTCAAGCTGCCAGAGGATTCAAGCTGCCAGAGGATTCAAGCTGCCAGA
>CAZYKP010000177.1:8240-11213 GCA_964648025.1 uncultured Pirellulales bacterium
GGATTCAAGCGATTTTGGGGCTGAGTTGTGCAGGGAGTTGGGTGGAGTTGTTTTGAGGGAAAACGAGACTGTATCAGTAAGAAGATTAACACATCCTCACAGAAAACAGCAAGAGGGTAGCAGAGAAAATCTTGGCTGTTGAGAGAAGAGATTGCCAAACCCAGCGAAGCTTCGGAGTGAAATCTCGAGCTGCCGGCTCTCAGTTCTTGATGAACCTGCCGGAGATCTGCCTGGACCAGCAGCCGCCCAACTCTTCCATGGCTGCTGGTGGGCTTGCCAGGCGTTGGCCAAATACAGACGCCCCTTTTCTTGGACTGTCCCAGATGTGGCCGTTTCCCGGCCATTGCCCACCAACGTGTTGTTGCATGGCTCTGTTGAGGGGCCGACAGGTTGGGCCTCTGCCACAATCTGGAACAGTCGAGTTTTCAAGTTTCGGGAAACTTTCTGCAGCGGTAGGCGTCCAAGTTCCCAGGCCGGACTTTGGCGAGAAGACCTTCCTTGACGAGCCAGAATCTGAGCTTCGTTTCTCGTGTGTCGCTGTTCCACTGGATAGGAATCATTTCCCCATGCGATTCAACCTCATCCGCGCACTCGGCGTGCTCACGCTTGGTGTCTTGGTCGCCGCCTTTTGGCAGGGCGGCTTCCTCCAAGCTCAACTCGGCGGATCGGCCGCTCAGTCTGCTACTCAGGCAAAGAGCCCCAACCAAGCCGGCAAGACCAAACTGAAGGTTGCCGAGACCGCAACTCTGGGCGGGGATGCCCGCTACACAACTCACTTGAGTACCGACAAACCGATCTACCGACCTGAGGAAACGGTCTACATCCGCGGTGTGCTGCTGCATGCGGCGACTCATCAGCCCTTGGCGGCCAAAATCCCCAACGAGCCCAACATCCAAAAGGCCCTGAAGCAGGCCGATGGCAAGGCCAAAGCGGCTCTGCTGCGGCAATTCACTCCGCGAGTTTCTGCAAGTTTTGAGATTCGCGGCCCCAAAGGTGAAGTCGTCACAAACGGCTGGACGTCACTACAAGAGAGCACCGCAGGAATTTCCTGGAAAGTCCCAGAGGGCCAAGCCGGCGGCCAATACACCGTCAAACTCTCCTATCCTTCTTCTGGCTATCCACCAGCGGAACGGTCCTTCGAGGTCCGCAACTACCGTGCTCCTCGCCTGAAAAGCCAAATCATCTTTGTGCGAGATGGCTACGGCCCCGGTGATCGCGTCAGCGCTACCCTGCATGTCGAACGTGCTGAAGGCGGCATCCCGGCCGGGGCCGCTGTCGAAGTGATCGCCCGTGTCGATGGACGCCAAGCCTACCGCGGAACCGCTCAGGTCGATGATCAGGGCAACTGCACCGTCAAGTTCGATTTGCCCAGGCAGATCGCCCGTGGAGAAGGCACGCTAGCTCTGGTCATCCAGGATGGCGGAATTGTGGAGACAGCTAGCAAGACCATCCCCATTTTGCTGCAAACTGTGGACCTGACAATGTTCCCTGAGGGCGGTGATTTGGTGGCTGGTCTCCCCACCCGATTGTACCTCGAAGCAAAGACCCCTTATGGAAAGCCAGCTGATCTTGCCGGACTGGTGGTGGACGACTCCGGAAAGCAAGTTGCCACCTTCCGCACAGAACACGAAGGACGCGGGCGAGTGGCCTTCACCCCGGCAAAAGGCAAGACCTATCAGCTGAAGATCACCGAGCCGACAGGCATCAAGACGGTCTACCCGGTTCCTGAGGTCAAGCAAACCGGGACGGTCATCGGCAGTCAGGCCGATGTCTTCGCACCCGGCCAGCCCCTCTTGCTGACTCTCGGCAGTACTCAGGCCCAAGACGTCGTCGTCACTCTCCGCAAACGCGAACAAGAAGTCGGCCGAGCAGAAATCCCATTGAAGCCAGGGAGCGGTCAACCAATCACTGTCAAAATCAACCAGGACAAGCAGGACCTCGCCACCGGCGTGCTGGTGGCCACCGCCTACGATCAAGCCAACGGTCAGCCTCTCGCAGAACGGCTGGTTTTTGTTCAGCCCAAGCAAGCCTTGGAAATTGAGATACTCCCTGTTCAACAGGAGTCTATTCCAGGAGATGAAGTCGAGGTGCAGGTGAAGACGACCCTCGACGGTGAGCCTGTCTCTGCGGTGGTCGGCCTGACGGTTACCGATGACAGTGTTTTGGAATTGATCGAGAAGCGTCAGCAGGCACCGCGATTGCCAGTGATGGCGTTACTGGAGGATGAAGTGCAGCAGCTGGCTGACGCTCATGTGTATTTGGATCCAGAGAACGAGAAGGCGCCCCGGGCGTTGGATTTGCTGTTGGGTACCCAAGGTTGGCGCCGGTTTGCATTGGTCGATACAGCCAAGTTCGTGGCAGATCATGGTGACGACGCCCGACGCGTGTTGGCCTTGACGATGGCGACCCGGCGAGAAATTCTCAGCCTTCGCACCCAGAACGGACGGTTTGGTCGTGGTGCGATCCGCGAGGACCAGGTGTTTAAGCCTGAAGCCGCCCCGATTCCGAAAGCTGCCCAAGCTGCTGCGCTTGTCCCTCCCAACCGACCGGCTCCCGATGCTCCCGTCGCTGCTGAGCCAGCACGACCGGCGGCACAGCAGCGTTTGCAGGAGGCTCAAAAAGAGAGGGATCAAGCGGAGGAGCCTCCAGCCAAAGAGTTTGCCAGAGAGATCGCACCGAACAAGGCCAAGCGACTCCCACCCGCAGCCGACCTGGCCGCGGATCGTCCACAAGACCGTTTGCCTGCAAGAGGAGTGCCGCCGGAAGGCAAAGACCGACGTGCGCTTCGGAAGGCTCTTGATGACCGCCAAGCCCAGCGGGAGGAACTGGGAATCTTGGCAGAAAAACAGCTGATTCGATCTCAAAAAACGGGCAGACGAATTCTCGTGCGAGAATACGCTCACCAAGTCCGTCCGGGCCGCCAGCCAGGGGACCGGACTGACTTTACTGAGACCCTCTATTGGTCCGCCGCGA
>CAZYKP010000178.1:0-11128 GCA_964648025.1 uncultured Pirellulales bacterium
GCCAACGCCGCCTTCGCCGCCGCCCACGCCGCCAACGCCGCCTTCGCCGCCCGCGCCGCCGCCGCCGACAGAAGAGATTATGACGAGTTAGTCAAGCTCAACTTGGGTGAGAACGCCCCCGTCAATCCCGGAGAGGATGGCCCCCTTGGGCCTTACTGGCAGCCTGGGACTGAACCCGATTGGTGGGGCGAAGGACTCCGACGAACCAAGGAGCTGATTGCTCAGGCTAACGCTGATCTTCCACAGGCCGAACCAGGGTCTCCGACATCAACGGAACAACCTCAAATCGTCGTGCGCATTGCCCCCGGTAACGCATCAACCGAGACGATTCAGGAGGTGCTGGAAGCCATCAGCGATCTGCAAGTTGCCGCTGGGGGATTGGGGTTGCAGTTCAAGTCGGACGGACTGGAGATCTGTGCTGCAGTGGAGGTGCCCAAGAAATGACACCTCTGCAAGAATTCGGAGAGCAGATCATCCGTTGGTTGGCGACATCTGTCGAGACACCCTCGCGATACGTTCGGATCGTCTGCATCGCCACGCTTTCGACAGCCCAAGAACTGCTCGGACTGGTCAGTTCGGGGCTGGTGTCCGACATCCAACGCTTGAAGGAGAACGAGTTCCAAGCTCTTGAGGCAAGTACCCAAAAGCTGAAAGCCGATGCGGAGAGTCGAAACGCAGAAGCTCAAAAACGGGTTGCTGAAGCGACGGAAGCTGCCAACAAGGTGGCGATTGCCAAACGAAAGGATGCCATTGCCCAAGCCGAAAAGGATAAGGCCAAGGCTGAGGCAGCCAAGACGGAAGCTGAAGTTGAGGCTATCCGGGCTGAGATCGAGAACCGCCGCATTCGGGCAATTGCAGACGGTGTGGCCCGGGTGATTGAGGCAGTCTCGAAACTGAGGCATGACGGGGGCGATCTCATTCTGGATAAGGAGAACTTGATAGAGCTGGTGTCACTCGCGCTTCCAGCGGAAAGCGACGACAGCGAAACGCCTGTCAAGGATCCCAGTAAATGAGCCGTCTGTCTGCCCTGCTGTGCTGCCTGTGTGCCCCCTGTGGCTGGTGCCGGCGATTTCCCAGCAACGCCAGCAGTTAGTCAGCATTGAAGAGAACGCCTGCCACAGCTTGGCTTGCGTTGTGCAAACCTGCAGTTGTGAGGGTTGGATGGTGAGGATCAGCACCGCGCTTACGTGCCAACCGACGGGCGAGTCGACGCTTGCGATTCTCCAGTCGCTGAAAGATAATGCGTTTCACTTGAAATCCTCTTTGGCTGTGGGTGTCGGATTGGTGTGGTAACCTTTCGACTCCCTAAAAACGAAGAGGATTTCATTTTTTTAGATTTTTCTCTACCTCGAACCCTAGCCGCTTCGGTTGTTTAAGGCCTAACCCCGCACCGACACGCGGAAGCAACGTGCGAGTCAGAACGCTCCGCCTCCCCTATCTTTGTCTCACAAGTTTAACTAAGATGAGACGCTTATCTCCAGGGTAATGTCTAGTGGAGACTCCATTTGGACCGCGGCTCCCTTGGCGCGAAAACCCCCCCAGAAAGCCACCAACCAGAAGCCCACCGCGGGCGGCGCCTCCTGATCCGAAGCCCCCGGCACCCCTTGCTCTCCCCCTTGGGATGGCGCAGGTTCCTTGTCCTTTCTGCAATCATCCGCTTCTTGTCCGCAACACGCCGCCGTCGGAACAGTACCAGTGCCCGTCGTGCAAGCTGTGGTGCCGTTATCCGCCTGGAGAGGAGCCCCCCGAACCTTCTGCTGGTGACTACCTTGGGTCGCTCTCAGCCTCGGAGCCAAAACTCGAGCGGAGATATCGACCGAGTCCCCCTTTGGTTCGCGAGCGGCGGGACTCGCGATTTTCACCTATCCCTGCAGGGAACACAGATCGTCCGCAGAACGGCTGTGAGACTTGCGGGCACACTTGGTTTCCACGTGGAAGTGACCTGTCTGCGAAATGCCCGCGTTGCGGATCACAAAACGTCACGATTATCCCCACGTATCAACCGTTCGGGTGTGTCGTGCTGATTGCAATGTCCTTAGTGATCGCGACTGCAGCTCAGGTGGTAGTCGCATTTGGCACGAATTGAGGCGTTACGGGGGGCGATTTTTCGGTAGTCGTTTCGCATGGGAAGCAAGTGGCGGCCTCAGTCTTTCTTTAGGATCGCAAGAACACGTATGATTCCAGCGGCAGGGGATGTACCGACGCTCAGCCATTTGCTTCCATTTTTCTGGTAATAAAAACCGCCACACACCGCGAGATGCCCCCCAAGCTCCTGAATTTCCCTCAGGTTTGACGTTGATGGTTTCTGTGCGTCTCTGGGCATCCCGACCATCAGGATGCGTCAGGCGGTCGATTTGGGGCCTTGCTGGCCGTCTCCGTCCACCCGGCCCACGGGTTTCCGCAAAACGGATCACGCAATCAGCTCAGATCATCCCACCACGGCTGCCCCAGAACCGCTCTGCTTGCCAGACAGGCCACACCGGGTGGGCAAGCAATTCCATCCTTGGTCGTTCTTTCGATGGGCCCATCTGACTGCCTCAATCGGCGGTAGGCGATAGAATAACGGCATTCGGGACGGCGCGGCCGGGTGGCCACCCGGCACGCCAAGCGGCCTGGGCCGGCGCGGGGAGTTTTGATTGCCTTTCAACCCGTCCGGCCCAAGCCGGCCCGGACAATGAAAGGCAACCCCATGGCGGATACATCCCAACTGGCCGGTCTGCTGGACCGCGCCCGCAACATCTTTTCTTTGGCCGACAAACTGGCGACGGGAGGCTGGCATCCCAACTCCCCTGACTTCGATGATTTTTGCGTCGGGCTATGGGGTCTGCGCGATGCGATGCAGAATCCGCCCGACGGCTTCGCGCCCGTTGCCGAAGCGCTCTTGCAAGCGGCCGACATCGCTAAGGTCATACGGGAATCGCTGCAGCGGCCCGGTGGCCTCACCTGGGCGGACCATCTGCACTTCTTCCCACACCTCAATTCTGTTGCCTTAAACGGAGAGCGAGCGGTCAATGACGTGACCGAATCGCGGCTAGACGATCAGTTTGACTTTCTTAATGTGGTGGCAGCCAACAATCCGTTGGGCACAAAAGGGGAAAGCCGTTTTGACGCCTTAGTTGACGAAGTTCTCTACTGGCGAAACGGCGTGCTGCCAATCTATTGGCGCGGCGCGTACCATCCGGGCGATTTTCAACGTAGGACCGCGGATCCGCTACGGCGATGCTTGGTTTGGTTGGACGCGAATGGATTTCAACACTTGTCCGCGCGGCTGCAATCCACGTATGACACCGCGCTGGATTGTGTTGCCGACCTGGACGCGAAGTACGACCAACACCCCGCCCCGGCCGATGCAACCGAATCGGATTCGATCGTCCGGGACCGACTGTCGCCATGCTACGATAAGACAAGCGAATTGGTCGAGTTGCTGGACGACATCAAGCTGACCACGGCCGAAGTGTCCAAAGGCGAAGCTAACTTGCGAAATGGCGATGCGGGATTGGGCCAAGGCGAGCCAGCGTTAGTGTCGGCCGCCAATTTGACGAAATCGGCCACAAACGCCAAGCGGAGCACCGAACAGGGCGAAGCCCAGGCGAAATTGATTGCGGCCCTGACCGAGCATCACAAGTACGCTGACAGAAGCTGCCTGAATCTGGTTCCTGTTGGCAACAATGAACTGGCCCGACTTGCCGAAGTGTCCGCATCGACGGCTTCTGGATTTTTCAAAAAGCAGTTTGGCGGGTATTCCAAATACCGGACGAAATGTCGAGACGCCGGCTCTTTGGCGGACGCGATTAAGGCCCTGAGGGGCGAATTTACACCGCGAGAGCTTTCCCAGGTCGCGCGTGACGCCTTCGAGGCCCGGAAACAGTGCCCGGATGACGATTAGGCGGGTCGAGCGTTCGATCGTTCGGTATGATTTGCCGAACACCTGAGAAAATTCTTGCCTGCGCGAATCCCGGAGTTTGCTGGCGGTTTCGTGCGAATCTCACCCTGTTCGGCAGATTCTCGCCGAACGCTGCGCCAACGGGTAGGCGAACCACGTGGTTCGCAACACCTGACCTGTTGGTGCAACCGACGATGGCAACGCAATCTGTTGAATCCCTGGCCCTGCGGCCCCGCGAAGCGGCGAAAGCCCTGGGCATTAGCGCCCGAACTCTATGGGGGCTGACGGCCCCGCGCGGCCCGATCCCCTGCCTTCGGATCGGCCACGGCAAGCGGCCAACGGTGCTGTACCCCGTGGCCGACCTGCAAGCCTGGTTGAGCCGGCAAGCCGAAGCCGAGAAAGGGGGCGACGATGACGCCCGTTGAACGGCTGTTGGACAAGCTGCCCGACGCCAAGCAAGCCGGCAAGGGCTGGTCTGCGTGCTGCCCGGCCCACGACGACCGCCATGCAAGCTTGTCGGTGGATGAAGGGGAGGACGGCAAGGTGCTTCTCAAATGCCACGCTGGCTGTGAGGTCAAGGACATCTGTGCGGCGATGGGTCTGCAGCTGGCAGATCTCATGCCCCCGAGGGACACAGGTCGAAACGCCGAACCTCCCCGCAGCGCCAAGTCCACCAGCAAATCACGTGTCGTCCAAACGTACGACTACTGCGACGAATCCCAGCGGTTGCTTTTCCAGGCGGTGCGATTTGAACCAAAAGATTTCCGCCAGCGTCGTCCGAAGCCGAACGGAGGTTGGGATTGGAGCGTCAAAGGTGTTCGGGTGGTTCCGTATCGTCTGCCGGAATTGATGCAGGAGCCGACCCGTCCAGTGGTGGTCGTTGAAGGCGAGAAGGATGTTGACAACCTGGCACGCATCAATGTTCTCGCGACCTGCAACGCAGGAGGCGCAGGTAAGTGGACCGATCAGCACTCGGCCTTTCTGCAGGGTCGGCACGTCGCCGTATTGCCAGACAACGACGAGCCGGGGCAAAAGCACGCCGAGCAAGTGGCGGCATCACTTCACGGAATCGCTGAGTCAGTGCGGATCGTCCGTCTCCCGGACCTTCCCCCCAAGGCTGACGTCAGTGACTGGCTTGAGGCAGGAAATACCAAGGATGAGTTAACCCGCTTGATCCAAGCTGCTGCTGAGTGGAACCCCACAGCTCAGCTCTGGCCGGAGATCGTCCCGTTCGACGAGCTGGAGTTGCCAGAGTTTCCGACCCATGCGTTGCCACAGGTCTTACGGCGATGGGTCGAAGCCGAATCTCTGGCAACTCAGACCCCTGCCGATTTGGCTGGGCTCCTGGCTCTAGCGGTCTGTTCGGCATTGATTGCACGACGCGTGGAGGTCGAGCCCCGACCAGGCTGGCGTGAGCCGGTGAACCTGTTCGTCACAATCTTGCTGGAACCCGGCAACCGGAAGTCAGCGGTGTTCACCGATGCTCTCCGACCACTGCGGGAACTGGAGGCCGAACTGATCGAAGCAGCACGTTCTGAAGTGGCCCGCAGGCAATCCGAGCGTCGACAAGATGAAGCTCGCCTCAAACGGCTAGAAAAACTTGCCGTGGAGAAGAACGATGCCGAAGCCTCCCACGAAGCCAGCAATCTTGCGGCAGAGTTGGCTGATCAGCCGGAGCCCGTCCTGCCCCGTTTACTTGTTGACGACGCCACCAGCGAGAAACTTGCAATGATCCTGGAGCAGCAGCAAGGCCGGATCGCGAGTATGTCGCCCGAGGGCGGCGTGTTCGACCTGATGGCTGGCCTGTATTCCAAAAGCGGCGTGCCGCAATTCGGTGTCTACCTGATGGGTCATAGTGGAGATGACTTAGTCGTCGATCGAGTGTCTCGGGTGGGCGTTCGTGTGAAGCGGCCTGCGCTCACCTGTGCCTACACGATGCAACCTCAGGTGATCGAAGGGTTGGCTGAGAGTGCTGCCTTTCGGGGCCGGGGGCTTCTAGCGAGATTCCTCTATGCTGCTCCTCAAAGCTGGATCGGTCATCGGGAGATTGCACCCCCGCCGGTTCCTGAACTGGTGCGGGAGTCGTACCGGCAGACGATCCGGCAGTTAGCCGACACAGAACCTGACCTGTTGTTGCCCCTGGCCCCAGATGCCTTGTCTAAGCTGAAGGTCTGGGAGAGTGAGATTGAGGACATGTTGGCTGACGGCGGGCAAATGGAGCTCATGAGGGATTGGGGGGCAAAACTCGCCGGAGCCACTCTTCGATTGGCCGCGGTGCTCCATTGTGTGGAGCATGGCCCCAACGGGAGCATCAACCCTTCGACACTCGACTCCGCGATTGCAATTGCTGAGTATTTGATCCCTCATGCAGAAACCGTGCTGGAGATGATGCAGGCCAGAGAAGACTCCGAGACCGCCGACGCCCGTTATGTGCTTCGGTGGATCGAGCGACACGCGTTACAGGAGTTCACCAAGCGCGACGCGCAACAGCACGGGAAGCGACGATTTCCCAAGGCTGACGACATCGACCCAGCGTTGGGGGAATTGGTGCGGCGCGGATACATTCGTTTGCGACCCTTGGAAACCAAGGGGCCGGGCCGGCCACCATCACCAACCTATGAGGTCAATCCAACAGTATTGGCAGAACAACCGGGTCGGAAGTGTTCTCAGTATTCTCAGAATGTCCAAGCCGAAAGTGACGACAGCTGTTGTGAGAATATTGAGAACACTCAGAAGAATCCTGAAAGTACCAAACGGGTCCAGATGAAGATATGAAAAACCTGGGAAAACTACTGGCAGAGTGTGATGCTCGGGGCATCAGACTCTTCCTGAGCGGAAGTGACGAGCTGACCATTGATGCGCCTCGGCAGGCCCTGACACCCGATCTCTTGGGGCAACTGAAGGCGCACAAGGCGGACCTTCTGATTGCTCTTCGTGGGTCCGCGATTGCGGAGAATCCTGATCGGTTCCAACCAAATCGGGACAGGCCCGCCTCAGGGAACGAGCCTATTTGCCGGTGCGGCTCGGCGACCTGGCGGGATGTCTCGATTCACGGTGGCCAATCGATCCGCAGGGACTGCGCCAGGTGCGGCAAGTTCCTCAGTTTTCCTCAATGGTATGGTGTGGGCAAGATCCCGAACTAGGAAGGTGGTTCAATCATGGCGAGCGTTGCATCGGACAAGAACGGGACGCGACGGATCCTGTTTGTCGCGCCTGATGGCCCCCGGCGGACGATTCGGCTGGGGAAGGTTTCCAAACGCGCGGCGGAGAGCATTAAGTACCGCGTCGAACAGTTGCTGGAGTGTCTCCTCCTTCAACAGCCAATGAACCCCGATCTGGCTAAGTGGGTCGCGGAACTCGAACCTGGGCTAGCGAGCAAGTTCGCCCGAGTGGGCCTGATTTCCGAGAGGACCGCCACTGGCGACGTGGCCCTTGGCGAGCACTTGGAACGATTTATTACCAATCGGTCGGATGTGAAGCCCCGAACCCTCATCAGTTGGAGACAGGCTCAACGAGTGTTGCTGGCGTTTTTCGGGCCAAATCGGCGCCTGTCGAGCATCACACCAGGCGACGCCAAGGATTTTGCCCGCTGGCTGAAAACCCCCGAGGCCCGCTCCAATCGGTCCGCTGAAAACTCGGGTCTGGCGACAAATACCATTCGAAAGCGGATCAGCAACACCAAGCTGTTTTTTGCAGATGCCGTTGCCCGGGAGATCCTCGTCCGCAATCCCTTTGCCAGTCTGAAGGGTACGGTCGGGAGTAATCGAGACCGCGATTACTTTGTCAGCGTCGAAGACACTCAACGAGTCCTGGACGCTTGCCCTGACGCCCAGTGGCGGCTGATGTTCGCGTTGGCTAGGTTCGGAGGGCTTCGGTGCCCCTCTGAAATTCTTTCGCTTCGGTGGGGTGATGTTGACTGGGCACGAAGTCGTTTGACTGTTCACGCACCAAAAACAGAACATCACGAAGGCAAAGGGAGCCGAGTGATACCGATTTTCCCCGAGCTACGACCCCACCTTGAGGCGGTTTGGGAGCTAGCGGATGCGGGAACGGAGTTCACAATTACCCGCTACCGTGATGACGGAGTGAACCTTCGGACGCAACTGCAAAAGATCATTGCTCGTGCTGGGCTAACTCCCTGGCCCAAACTATGGCAGAACCTCCGTGCAAGCAGGGCCACGGAGTTGGCAAACGAATTTCCAGCCCACATCGCCGCTGCCTGGATGGGGCACTCCACTTTGATCGCCAACAAGCACTACTGGCAAGTAACCGACGATGATTATGCCCGAGCAATCGTTGGGGGTGCCGCGCAAAATGCGGCGCAGCAGGTGCATGCACAGGGTCGCAGGGACTCGCAACGGGAGAGGGAGCAGGTCGCCGAAGTGCCTGAAATGCAGGACTTTGCGACTACCTGCGAAATCTCGCAATTTCAACTAGTAGGCCCGGAGGGACTCGAACCCCCGACCAAGGGATTATGAGTCCTTTAAAAGGCTGTGAACAGAGTCCGGATGACGATCAAAGTACTGGTTTTGTAGGGTCTCGCACTCAAGCCGCTTGCCTGTGTGGCTCGATTTGAGCTGTTCATGGTAACACTTTTGGTAACACTTTTTGTGGCAGTTCCCCGTCAGTCGCTGGAAGTGTTCAGCAACCGGGTGGATTGAGGTCAGGCGCGACTCTGCCCCGCACGGCTTATGGCTCCGAAACAAGGGTTCTGACGGCACGCAGCTGCTGCGAAAACCAAGCGTTCAGACTCCCTCCGACCGGCTGGTGCAACAGTTCTTGTCTACGGGCCAGACCTCGGCCCTCAAGATAGACCAAAGGAGCCAGAATCCTGAGATAGCGTATGAACAGAGTGCTCATAGGCTCGAAAGCCTATGTTCCCAGTGGTTTGGTAAAGCCGCCTTCTCCTGAAATACTCGAATTGCGCAGTCCACTGCAACATTTTGTGTTGTCATTTCGCTGCTAGAGAAGCGTTTCGCCTTCCACCCAATCACCGCCACATCAGCGTATCGCAGAGGTGATGCAGTCAGCGGATGATAACCGCGGTTGGTCGACCAACGGCAAACGCTTCATCGGTTGAATCAACTGACAGCTCGTGTGCCGGGAGCATCCCGAGAACCACCCTGGCAGGTCGTGACTACTTGCCGATCGCTCCTTTGAACGACTCAGTGACGGTCTGGTATGCGCCCTCCGTCAAGGTCTGGTCAACCGTTTCCGGTTCGTTCCGGCGTCTTCCTTCCTGTCGTCCCTGCTGGGCCACGATTCGGAGAGTGAGGACAGGCTCCGGATACTTCGAGGATTGGGGAGCAAGGGCCATCCTGCGCCGTCGCGGAATGTCCGCATGTCTGGCCCGACGGCGATGAAGTTCCTCAGTCCTCGGGGAACGGATCTGAAGCTGAAGGACTTTCGAATTCATCGAGCCTCCTCCAGAAAGCGACAGGGGGCGCTGTCGGTTGGAATTCACCAGCAAGCTGATAGCCCGGGGGCTTACAGAGTCGAGCTCGCGAAGACTATCCCCTGGAATCGGATTGGGAAAGATGTCCCCATCCGTTCCGCCAGTCGGAGTGACCTGACAACCTCCAAGATTTGCCTGATTTCGTCTTCATTTCGGGCTCGGCCCTGAACGACAACGTACTGAAACATTGGGGTGAGACGAATCCGCGAGCCAGGAAAGACAGCTTTCAGCCGCTCCCTGAGCAAAGCTAGATCATACACCTCCGCTCTTCTGGAACTGCATGGCCTGAAGCAGGAGCGAGCATGCCACGATCTAGTTCGCCGACATCTCCCAGAGCGAGCTGGAGTTCGTCCGTAACCTGGTTGGAGCATCGCTCCGCCGCCGTCGCCACAGCGCAGTAATGTGCCCCGAGAGGCCGAGCGGATTGGTCTGGGAGCCGTCAAAGGTCACGACGCCGCGAGGCGGTGACAGGAGGCACGCAACCGCAAAAGGAAGGAGGAGACGGCTGCCCCACAACGAGGGGGATAGCGAGTAACGACCTCGCGCCACTTGACTCGGAGGCGGTCCACCGCACGGATCAACGCGAGGCAGTCGGCCGCAGTGGTCTGCGGTGAGTGGGCGCGAGCCCAAAGCTCGTCGATTTGTTGGACCTCCTGCCGAAAGTCTGGAGATTGCAAGATTAGCCGCCAGCGAATTCGGTCGCCGACAACTTCGTGCTGCCCCAAGGGCTGAATAAACCAAGTTTTCCTGCGAAGGGCGTCAGGTCCTGGCCGGTCATCAACTTGGTCGTTTGCCCTCTCCGCCGGGTCGCAGATGTCAGCGACGGCAACTCCGCAGAGCGCGAACCCAAACGTCAGGACTTTTCCGATTCCCATGACGGCAATACCCTCCAGTGGGAAATGATGTTGAGTTGTGTCATCCGAACAGAGCGGAACGCCGGAGTCTGAGTCTTCCACTCACGATGGCCTGTTGACGCAGATCTTCATTCCAACGCTTCCGTAAGTAGTAAAGGCAAGTGGGAGTCCAGCTCCCGCGGTTGGTGAGATCGCAGTGCCGGAGCTTCCTTCCGCGATTTGAACAGGCTTCCACCACTACGTATTGGACCGCATGGCTTGGTGGGCCGACGGAGAAACAACCGTCGACGCTTGCAAGGGCCGGTGAGTCGAATCGTCGGCGTTGCGCGTGGTGAAAGCTTGCTGCTCATCCACTTCAGCAACACCGCCGAGCTCGGTTTCCGTTGGCCTGCCTCTGCAGTCGGAACTCCACAAGGATGATCCAACAGCGGGTCCGATGACTGTGATTTCAGCAGAAGCTGTTCGGACCTGCGAAAACGAACAGCAAACATGCCAGAGAACTGTCCGAACACTGTTTGCCTGACCGCAAACCTTAAAGTCGCCGGATGAAGTGGACCCCAAAAACTGGACCACCCATTAAGATGTAAAGTGCCGGCTTCGAGCTGGCGAAAGGGGTCCAGATCGATGGGGAGAAAACGACGACGATTCACGGTTGCGTTTAAGGCCAAGGTCGCTCTGGCAGCGATCCGTGAGGAGCAGACTTTGGCGGAGCTGGCCAGGAAGTTCGGGGTTCATGTGACTCAAGTGTCTGCCTGGAAACATCAGCTGCTCTCGGGGGTGACTGACCTGTTCGCGGACGGACGGCAAGCATCGGATGGGAGCTCCACCAGCGAGGAGGAACTGTTCGAGCAAATCGGTCGGCTCAAGATGGAAGTCGAGTGGTTGAAAAAAAAATCTGCCCAACTCGGCTGAGGAACTCCGGCGATGTATCGAACC
>CAZYKP010000179.1:0-11032 GCA_964648025.1 uncultured Pirellulales bacterium
GAATCCCCCGATTGCACGAGAACCAACTGCCAAATCAGAAGGAAACCGACCACTACGGAGCCTCAGAGAAGTCTTCGACCAAAGGACGACCGTCTGCCCTTGTTTGTGATAACCTCAAGGGGGCAGCCTGAGGCACCACCGGAAGCCCGGATTGCCGGACGAAACGCCCCGCTTCGTCGAAGATTTTTCAGAGAATCAGTAGGTCGGAATCGGTCCTCTGCCGGACCAGCCTCAGTGCAGGTCTCTGATCGAAAAAGCCAAATCGTTCTGGAGAACCAGAGTTGTGCCCAGGGGCAGGAACTTCAGAGCAACAACAGGACCGCGTCCCCAACGGGTCCTTCAGAACACCTTGGAGCCGCGGTTGTGATTGAAGAACTCGCGGGCCAGCTTGGTCTTTGCGCCAGCTTAGTCTTCGGTGGATTCGGTAGCAGGTTGAGTCTGGCCGAGCTTCCAGTGCTCCATCCGCTTGAGTTCCATTTTGTTTTCCTTGGCGAATTGCCCCACGGTTTTCTTGCCGCTTTCGTCTTTGACGAACTTCTGATCGACCAAACACCGTTGTTCGTAGAACAGCCGCATCCGACCCTCGATCATCTTTTCAATGATGTTCTCGGGTTTGCCTTCCTGACGAGCGAGGTCCTTTTGGAACTCTCGTTCTTTTTCCACGTCTTCTTGCGGGAGGCTGTCGCGATCGATCACCTGCGGCTTCATCGCGGCAGTGTGCATGGCGATTTCATTGGCCGGTTGCTGAGAGCCACCGGAGACCTCGATGAGCACCCCGTCGGTGCCGGTGTGGTGGGCATAAAAGCCACAGGGCCCGTCAACCCGCAGCAAACGCGGGATGCGGAAGACCTCACCCATCTTGTTGCTGAGGTCGGTCAGCACATCCTGCAGGGTTTGGCCGGGTTTGGAGGGACAGTCTTGGGCAAGCAGTTCCTCGCCGGTGCTTGCTCCGGGACCTGAGATCAGCTGTTGAAGGAGGTCGGCGCCCAAGGCACGGAAATCCTCATGGCTGGCCACCGGAGCGGTTTCACAGAGAAGCTCGATCATGGCACCGTATCCGGCAGAGACGTCGCCGAGACAGAAGACCCTGCCCTCCTGGGTGGTTCGTTCCCCGCTGCGGCTGGTCATCTTGACGCCGAGTTCCTTCCGGAGCCACTCGACTGCCGCCTCTTCGTCTCCGCCGGTTTCCTGAAGGGCCTGCTTGCATTTCATCATCGGCAGGTCGGTCCGCTCGCGGAGTCGTTTCACAGCGGCGGCTGAGATGTCGGCCACAGGTGGGTCCTCCTTCACTCGTCTGACGTTCTTCAACGACGGTCTTCAAAGATGGCAACGGCAAAGAGCCGGCAGGACGAACCTCAGATAAGTGAGTTTGTTCGGCCAGCCGACAGGCAGGCAATTCGCCCAACTGGCTGACAGCTCCCTCTTGGAGAAAAACTCTCTTCAAGAACCGGTTTCAGACCCTGCGGTGTTGGAAACGCACACTCAGAAAAATCGATCGCTTGATCACCGATCAGTTCATCACCTCTGTGGAGTCACTGATGAGGTCATTACCGATTTTCGAGTCACCGACCTTGTGGTCACTGATGGACCGTTTCCTCACCAAAGGGATTCTCATGAAACCACTTGGAAGGACGAGTTTGTTCTTCCGCGGGTTCGGCCACTTGGGTTGGTTCTGGCACTTTTGGATTCAGTCCAGTACTTGGAGTGATCCTGCCGGGACGCCAAAGAGCCAAGACCCGAAGTTGGGACGCGTGCTGGAGGGAATCTTAGCGGCAGACGCCCAGCGGACCAAGGACCCACTCAGACTGTCTGGGAACATGTAAGTTTCATGAAGTTGGGAGCAGCTCCGACAGATCGGCTCTGGGGGGTGGATGACTCTCCCAGCCAATGGGACACTCGTGCTCTGTTACTTCTTAATTTTCGGGTAGACGGACTTGAATTTGGTGCGAGCGTCATCAATTTTCATCTGCCATTCGACGCCCCTCTGCGTCTGGTCGACGTCGTTGTGCCAAGCAGTGGTTTCCTTCTGAAGTTCTTGGGAGGTGCTGATGCGTCGTCCGTTGAGGCGCTGAGGTGTCATGCAGCTGAGTTCGTTCTCCGCAATGTTCAGCCAACTACCGTGCTTGGGTGTGTAGTGGAACTCGATGCGGCTCAGCAAAGAACGCGCTCTGGCGGGATCAAATGCTTCGTAGAAGGCTCCTTTGGTATGCGTGTTCAGACTGTTACAGACGACAATGACCTTGTCGCATTCGGCATACCGACCTTCCAGTAGGTTGGCCATCTCGATCGCCCAATCCACCTCGGTCTTTCTGTCGCGTACCGAAACGTGTCGCCAACTGGCAAGCGGTTCGGCAAACATAAAAATGCTCGCTACTCCCGCGCGTTTGTGCTCGTAATCGACACTAGTGGTCGGTTTTCTTCTGATTTGGCAGTAGGTTCTCGTGGAATCCGGGGGATTCACGTCCAACCGACTGCCAAGATCAACCGACTGCCAAGATCAACCGACTGCCAAGATCATAGGAAACAAGGTACTAGCGGCGTTCTTGGCGTTTCTTAGGGGCTTCTTCTTCCATCACCGCAGCGCCGGGACCAACCGGCTCGCCGGCCTTGGCAGCGGCATCGATGTTTTTCTGGCCCTCGAGAATGGCATCGGCGAGAACCTGGAGGATCATCTCGATCGACCGGAGACTGTCGTCGTTGCCTGGAATGGGCAGATCGACTTCATCGGGATCACTGTCGGTGTCGATCAACGCCAGGGTGGCCACGCCCAACTTTTTGGCTTCGCGGATGGCGTTGTGCTCTTTCTTGGGATCGACAATGACCATCGCCTCGGGCAGTCGGTTCATCTCCCGCACGCCATTGAGGTTTCGGTACATCTTGCGGTAGTCCCGCCGCAAGTGGGCCTGCATCTTCTTACTGTAAACGCTCAGCTGCTCAGGATCGTGGATGAGCTTTTCTAGTTCTTCAAAGCGACCCAAACGGCTGCGGATGGTGCGGAAGTTGGTCAGCGTGCCACCCAACCAGCGTTCATTGACAAAGGGCATGTTGCACCGCTCGGCCTCTCGCTGGATCGCCTCAGCAGCCTGCCGTTTGGTCCCCACAAACAACACCAGCGAATTGCCGCTTCCGACTTGGGTGAGGTATTTCCTCGCCCTGAGCAAACCGCGGACGGTCTCCCGAATGTCGATGATGTGAATCAGATTGCGGCGACCAAAGATGTATGGCCGCATTTTGGGGTTCCACCGGCTGGTCCGGTGTCCAAAGTGGACCCCTGCCTCAATGAGGTCTTGTACGACAATGCTCGCCACCAGCTTGTGCTCCTTCTGCTTGTTGAGTGTCAGGATGAACACTGGCACACCGGTCTTGGCGGCCGCTCCCCGATCGGCCGACCACCGGCGTTCGCTGTCCCAAGGAATATTACCTGCGGGGAATGCAATGATTGTTGGGTCAGTCGGGAACTCCCAAGCTTGGAACGACCCTCACTGCAAGAACCTCTCCCAGATCAAAATGGCCCACCATCGCTGTAGTCAACGCCAAGTTCTTGCTGGCGTTAAAGCCTGCACTGAGCCAGGGGGACCGACTTTTGTTATAATAACAAGTTCGTCACAGGAGAGGGTTCAGCAAAACCCACCAATCTTTGCAATCGGTGAGTTTATCGGCGCATTTGTTCGGGGTCAATTGCTCTCAAGGCTTTCCAAGATTCGCCCTTCAACTGAAGGCTCACCAGGATTGACCCGAAATGGAAGGCGAATCATTGGGTTCCCAGTCGAGTGCGATCTTGATGTGTGACCGAACAAGAGGCAGAGACCAGAATGATGAATCCGGCGGTAGGACTTGTGGAATGCAGCGGCACTCTGCTGGCAGCCCCACCCCGATGAGTGGTCGGAGCGGACTTGTTGTTTTGAGAGAAGACGAAAAGCTGCAGGGGACGGTTTGGGGTCAGGAATGTTGCCGTTTGACTCCGAAGTAGCCACACCAGGCGATGTCCAGATACTCGTCGTTGATTTCCATGGGTTGACGCTTGAGCCGGCAGATGTCAGCCATCCTCTGGATGAGGTCCCGGGGCTCGCAAGCACGCAGCTCCCGATTCTCTTTCGCGTAACGGTCGAGAAGCCGATCGATCAACCGCGGTGGAGGAATCACGTTGAAGTAGTCTTGGGCATACCGCAAAAAGATCTCTTTGTAGCGTTCTGCCGTTGGACCAATGACCTCAACTCGGTAGCCCATCCGCCGCAGAAACGCCGGGTCCATCACGCGGTTGGGATCCAAGTTGGTCGCCACCACCAACATCTGGCGGAAGGGGACCTGAATCTTCAGCCCCGTATGCAGCGTCAGATAGTCGACCTTGTGTTCCATGGGAATGATCCAGCGGTTGAGCAACTCCGTGGGAGCCACTCGTTGCCGGCCAAAGTCGTCAATGACGAAAGTCCCGCCGTTACTCTTGAGGTGTAGCGGCGCTTCGTAAAATTTAAGGCTAGGACTGTAAACCAGGTCTAACGCCTCAATGGTCATCTCACCACCGGCGACAACCATGGGCCGCTCAACCCGGACCCACCGCTGGTCGATTTTCCACGGTTGCGTGATCGGAGTATCGGCCAGAATGTGAGTCTGAGGGTCATACATGCGAATGATGTCGCTGTTGACCGAGATACAAAAGGGAATCCATAACTCCCCAGAGATGGCATCGTGCAACGCCCGGGCGATGCTCGTCTTGCCATTGCCCGGCGGCCCGCTGAGAAACAGACTCCGTTGGCTCATCGCCGCCAAAGCCGTTGTGTAGATGTCCTCCTCCGGCAGCACCAAATGCGCCAACGCGTCCTTGACCATCTGAAAATCGACCGGCGGATACTGACTGAGCTGCCAGTCAATCATCGCTGTGTAGGAATCCAGCGAGACCGGTGCCGGACCAATGTAACCGGAGATCTCAAGCAACCGTCGTGCCCGCTCCCGTCCTCGGTCGGTGATGGCATAGCGATGGTTGAAAGGCCCCAGCTGGCCCAAAATCTCCAGCAACTGGTCGTTCTTCATCCGCTGCAACAGGTCCTCAATCAGCGGCAGCGGCAAATGCAATTGCCCACTGACCCACTCGGTCGTGCATTGAGGTACCGTAAACGCCGCCTTCAGCGCCAAATCGCTCAAAATGCTGGCTGTGACGCCTGTGGCATAGACATCCGGGGGGGCCTCTGGACAAATAATGCCCTGTTGCTCAATCAGCCGCGGCAGGTGTGGGTTGGCTTGGAACCGCGGTTCGGCTTCGGCGACGGGCGTATTCATTCCACCTTGCGCTGCGTTGAGGGCGACAGTCGGGTGAGCCCAGCACCTGAAGCTTGGGAGGGCCGGTGGCCGGGCGTCGAGATGATTGATTCTCGCGGAGTTTCCTAGCGCATTCGAAGAGCTTCTTGAGACAGTTGAAGGCGAGGGGTCTGTGTTCGGCTTTTGGCTGCCCCGGAAACAGACGTCGCCTTCGGTCGGAAACTTCTCGGAGACTCAATCGTTGAGTGGTCCCAGGTGTGGCCGTTGCCCACCGAGATCTTGTTGCATCGGCTTTCTCAAGAGCGACAGGTCACATCCCCTCCCAGCGATGGACCTGTGCCGCAATCTGGAACAGTCGGGACAGCAAAGTCGCTTGCTTTGAAGAATCTCCTCTGGCAAGCAGTGTCCCGCCAACGTCGACGGAAAAGCTCAAAGCCCACGCTTGGCAAGATGCTCCTCAATCTGGGAACCAAAATCTGGGAACCAACTCCGTTGAACAAACGGTTGTCAGGCTCCCTGGATTGTTCGCGCCAGCAGCTTTGTCGGCAAAGGCTGCAAACCGTCGTGAGAGTGAACATTCAGGAGAGCCACCGCGGGTGGGAGACTGACCCCTGTTGATCAAACCATCTCACCAGGGCACTTGGCAAGCCAGCGTCTCACAATGAGACCAAGAAAATCGGCTCAACCTCACCTTGGCACCGCTTGTTTGTTGGTTGCAACCAGGCCTCGCTACGACGCTTGCAAGCTCGTGCGTTCTACTCGTGACGCACCACGATGGACCCAGCGAGCGTGGCGTTGTTGAGGTAGATCGGGTTCGTGTAGGCAACATCGTTGTAGTTCACAGAGACCACCACCTGGAAGGGCTCTTCCGCAATGTTTGCGTAATCGTCGAGATCAACCGTGGCGGTTCCCCGTGTGGCAGGGGGCACAGGTGCGGAGAGGATATCCACAGTGATGGTGTTGGGATCAAAGCCATTGGCGGCCAACAAGTTTTTGACATCCGTCTCAACCTTTTCATTGGTTGTCTCAATGCCGTTGGCCCGGTCTTGCTCGTTGATCACGTTATAAAGCATGCCCAGACGGCCGCCCTCACGAGCAGCTGCGGTCAATTGCTGCGAAACGTGGAGGGCCTGTCCGAACTCAAGAGTGCCCATCAGGATCAACAACATCACCGGCAGGAGGATGGCCAATTCGACCATCTCAGTGCCTTGGCGAGTGCCGTCAGGGCCAACGGCCGACCAAATGCGATCCAATCCGGGACGCTGCACCTGTGAGCGGCATCGTGAAGAGACAGGTCGATACTTGCAAATAGAAGGTCGCATTTCGTTTCTCCAACCATCAATGGGGGGGGCAAGCACAAGGTCGAGACGTGGTTCAGGAGTCCCAAGGACGGTACTAGCCTCTGCGGAAGGCGACCGAGCTGGTCACAGTCAGGTTTCCCAGCCATTGAGGAACGGGCAGGAGCGAGTAGTCACGGAAGTTGATCTGGGCGCCGACAACGATCATTTGGCGAGGCTCGGCATCAAGAATCTCAAAATTCCCTTGGCCAATCAAAGAAGACAGTGTGGGGGGATTGGTCGGATCAGTGTCAAAACCAGAAGCATCGACAACGAAGAAGTCGGTCTCTGCTAGGTTCAAACCCCCCGCGGCCAGGAAAGTCTGCATTTCATCAATGACTTCCTGAGTCGTTGAGCCCTCAGTCACGCCAGAACGACTCGCCCGGCGGGCAGCTGCGTGAAGGGTTTGCGAGAGCATGTACGCCCGGCCGAACTCGCACATCCCAAAGAAAATCAACACAAAAAGCGGAAACGTCAGGGCAAATTCCGCCATCACCGTGCCCGAGCGGGCAGGATTGTTGCCGGCTTTGGCTGGTTTCTGCTGGATCTGGTTTCTGGGAACGCCGCCCCAAACAGCCGAGCGATTACGATGAGACCACATGAGCGTCACCTCTTATTGAAAACGTAGTAGTGAATTCGTTGGACGAACCCAGCCAACTTGATCAGTCCCATACCAGTGATCAGACCTTACCCAAGGACGTACAGAACTCCAGACTCACGGAAATGGTGCTCACTCTGTCCTATCAGGCTCGCAATGCCCTGCGTTTGGTCTTTCCGTTTCTCAGGGATTCTCCAGCGAGGTGTTCCAACTCCCTGGGTGCTGGTGATGATCGTTGTGGTTGCCTGGGTTGACGAGCCTGTTTCTCAAAACCAAAGGACAACTTCCTCGTTCCCCTGACCCACATTTCGCTCCGATGGTCTCCTCTTGGCCCTGAATCCAAGGAGCAGAACCCCAGGAGGCAGAACCGGCAGGCTTCCAGGAGTCGGTTGCCGAGCTGCACGAGCGTTCCACCAACGCCAGCACCAACGCCCGTACGCCAGTGCCGGTGAGGAGGAATTGGTCGGTTCGGGAGAAGAGAAGGCTGACAAGTTTTTGTTGGCGATGCCGGGTTCGAGCGGTTGTTGGGATGGCTGTGTGCGAGATCTCCACTGGCTGGCAAACCCACCGCAACTGTTGGTTGAGGCGGTTCTGCGAAGCTGTTCTGCATTGGGCACCCAGTGGTCGGTTTCCTTCTGATTTGGCAGTTGGTTTTCGTGGAATCGGGGGATTCACGTCCAACCGACTGCCAAAATCAACCGACTGCCAAAATCATAGCAAACAAGGCACTAGCCCAAGTTCAAAACCGGTGAGCAATGACCTGGGCTTGTTTTAGCAGAACTTAGACTAGGCCGTAGCCTAGATACGACTTTGGAACATCCGGCAGCGGCCAGTTCTGGCCTAGCATATGGTCAAAATTACGAACGCGGGTTCCTGCCGTCAAGCGATTTCCTTGGCCTCTGGATGATCCGCTTTTGCAAGACTTGTTGGTCACCTCCGGCGTGGGAAAACAGCCCGGTGTGCCAGGGCGGCTCAGCCAGCAGACGAAGTGGTCCTGCCGACGCCTGTTCTGGATGCACCAGGGGGCATTTTCCACTGAGTTGGACCGGAGCAACCTGTTGGAAGTTGCCGATGCAGACCTTAGCGACGCATCGCATACCTCGCCGAACTGCCCAACTTCATTCCTGCGTGTCTTCCACCGCCTCCAACAAGGAGCCCCCCGATGACAGAGAATCCAAACGCCCACAGGCTTCAGGATCTTTCTCCCGATCAACTGCAGCAACTGTTGTCTGGGCAACCGGCGGATGTCTCTTTGGATGTCCTGTTAGCCGTGGAACAATTCGTGGAGAGCTTGGGTGGCGTCGAGGAGGCTCGCGCTGCCCTGGAGTCCCTCGAAGAATCCCTCCAGGAAATCGAGAGTCCCAGCCAACTCACCGAATGGGATGAGTACGACAACTTGGGGGCCGCCTAGTCCGGCCCAACCAGCTCCCGGACGTTTTGAGCTTTACCATTCCAGGTGTTCCCAGAGGTTCACTCTGTCGAGATCGGAAAGTGCCAACGGAACACCACCTACTGAGGTTGGGGAAAATCTTGGCTCGTCCGGTTTGTGGAAAAGCTGCGAAATCGCCGGTCCTTGTGCCGTTTTAGCGTTTTGGAAGAGCAAGAATTTTCCCCAAGAGCAGTAGGTGGGCACAAGCTCTCGGGACACACAAGACCTCAGGGCCCGAGAGCCACATCTGGGATTGGCCCACGAGCTTGGTGGTCCTCAAGCAATTGCTCAGGCAACCTCGAGCCGGGGGCCGACCCACCAAGGCAAACGGGCTTCGGCGACGCAGACTCTTCGGAATTGCCAAGGCCGAGGATTGGACTGATGCAGCGGTTTGCCAGCTGAGCGGTGACCATCTCACTTGGTCTCAGTTGAGCCGTTGCCGGCTGAGCTGGAACCCTCTGTGCCGTGACCGGTCGTGCATTGGCTCACTGTGCATTGGCTCGCAGTGCATTGGCTCGCAGTGCATTGGCTCGCAGAGAAAACGCCGTTTGGGGCCGTGGCGGCAAGAGGGAGGCCAACGGTGGAGAAACTACCGTCCAAAAACCTGTGTCCAATAGATCCCACTGCGGCCGAGGCCGACCCGGCGGTGCTTGCCGAGCATGTTGCGCATGTGGCCGGGGCTGTGAAACCACATCTGGTTGACCTTATATCCATCGGTGGGACCCAAGGCGATATTCTCTGCGGTGGCCTTGGTCCCGAAGCGACGGGCGCGATCCTTGACACTGGTCTTCCCCGGGACAGGGGATGTGTGGTCGAAGAAGTTCTTGGTCTCCATATCGTGAGAGTGGTCCCGAGCGCAGCCGGTGAGAGCGAGGTCAATGGCCACGGGGGGTAGCCCGAGGAGATTCCGAGTGAGGTTCAGTGCCAGCACCCCGCGAGCCTCTTCGGAACCGAGTTGCTTGGCCAGTCGAGAATTGGCCCCCAAAACGGCCTTGGCGCTTGCTGGCATCGGGACGGCCAAGCGAGCGGCCATCTCTTCTTCGTCTTGCAGGTACTCCTCAAAACTCGGTGGCTGCTGGGAGTCCTGCTGCTGCTTGAGCTGACCAGCCGGCACCTGGTTGGTATCTGCCTGTTCGGCCAATCGGGCAGCGCATTTCTCCCACAATTGGCCCAACTCCATCAGACGCATCCGATGGGTGATCAGCTCGGGTGACTTTTCGAAGATGCTGGCTCGTTCGACGACCAGCAGCTCGTTGAGCTTTTCCATCGCAGGATCGGCCTGCCGGACGATCTGCTCCTTGGTAAGGTTGTTGAGATCCAACAGGTCGAGCACCTGAGAACGCAAGCTGTTGACCTCCTGCAAGTTCGCACGTCGGGCTTTCTCGAAGCCTTCTCGGGCGGCAGCTCGATAAAACTTGTTGCGGTACTCACTGACCTGTGGTTGAAGCTCTTTGCCGATCACACCCATAAGTTCCTTGGGGGCTGAACCTTCCAAGGCGAAGATCTTCTCCATGGTTTGCAGCCGAGCATTTTGCTCACTGAGCTTGCGAAAATCGGCGAGCAGCTTTTTGAGCTCTTTCCGCTTTGCGGGAGACAATTCCGCCGCAACCGTCGGTTCAGCAGTCGGCACCAAAATCGCGGCCAACGACGCAGTCATCATCAACGCCGTGACCGTCAACGGCGTAAGAAGTTGATTCCGCACCACCATGACGTTGTCCTTACCCAAGCTTAGAGTTTTTTCCAGGCGAAGTATCACCCTACCGATTCAGCATTTCTTTCTCAATTGTCTGAGAGTGGCAGACCTGATCGCCACAAAGCAATGAAACAGCGGGGAAGCCGAAACCGAGGAGGTCGCCAAGATGAAGGCACCTCGGGCTCCCCTCCATCATAGGGTCCCCAACAGCACCCGAACGTCGTCTTTGCGGTCAATACAGCGAAACCGCGACGTCTTCGGCAAGAGACCTCCCCGATGGTGCCAGGTTGACCTCTTGAGGTGGCCTTCCAAGCTGGCAGCTGAGAAAACGCCTTAGATTTCTCTGACAAGAACACTCCCCAGACGTCGTTTTCAATGTGTCGTGGTCGGTGCTCTGGGAGCGCTGTTGGCGAAAAGCCCCTCGATGGTCATCAAGATTATCCAATTAAAAAACCAGTGAATGTAAGCAGCCAACAATCTAAGCGTTCCCTGCTGGCAAGTTGCCATTGCTTTCGCAAAAGGGAAACTCAGTGGAAACTCAGGGGCAACCTCATGGAGGCTATTGACTGTGGCCAATCCTTCGTTCCCACCCGATACGGGACGCGGTGCGATCTGGATCGGATTTTCGCAACGTTCTTGTTGATTCCCGCTTTGCCTGTCGTGGGATTGTTGATTCTTCTGGTCCGACTGACCAGCCGCGGTCCTGGCATTTACAAGCAAGT
>CAZYKP010000180.1:0-10986 GCA_964648025.1 uncultured Pirellulales bacterium
GACTTGTCCCGCTTCGTCAGCTAGGTTTCAGCCACCTCGGCACGGCTCCGCCTCTGACGGCCTCGGGGCCTCACCTGCTGACTCCGCTCCCCTTTCTCTTGCTCCGCTCACCGCTGGACGGTACTTGGGCCACACGAAAGCCCAGGAAGTGGCACCGGTTGGACGGCTCGATCCTGCTGCGGTCCGCCGAACGGCAGTACCCGGCCTCGTGGCTCCAGCTACCGCCCCGGTACACCCGGCCCACGCCCACGTTGAGCCAGCTATCGCACCACTCATCAACGTTGCCGTGCATGTCGCAGAGGTCGAAGCTGTTGGCATACTTCTGTCCAACCGGGTGGGTTCGGCCTTCCGCATTCCCCTGGTACCAGGCATAATCCTCCAGCTCCTCCTCTCTGTTGCCAAAGCAGTAGTCGGTGGGCGGATGACTTTCTAGGGTCGCCTCACCCGACAGCGGTTGGGCCCGGCAGGCATACTCCGATTCCTCCTCCGTCGGAAGGTAACCTCCCAGCCATACCGACACGCACCACGCCGTGTACCAATCCACCTCAATCGCCGGACATCGTGGGTCTGGGCTGTATTTGTGGTAGCCGCTCTCACGTCCCATATGCCCTGGGTCCCACAATCCCATCAGCTCATTCGTCACCGGGTAACGCGACAGGCGGAAGCGGGCCGGGATCGGTGTCCTCGTCGGTGAATCCTTCTCCCCCATCCAAAACTCCAGGCTGTCAGTCTCTTTTTCCGGTACCCACCGAAAGCTCGACTCAAACTCCTCCGCAACTCCTTGGGCCTCACGGCCACGAGCACCTTTCAAAATCAGCGGATACTCTCCCAGAAACTGAAGCAAAACCTCTCGCGCTGGGTTCTCGCCATCGCGGAGTGCGTGACGTGCCGCTTCAACTGACGAGGCTTCGTCGACAATTGCCCGAGCCTCACGCTGCCACTTGGTCGTCGCCTCCCGCAGTTTCTCATCGGTCGACACGTCGCAGCCCGGCGAGGCACACTCCAACATCCCTCGCAAACTCCGGTAGATCCATTCCGACGATGGTGCTGCCGGGGCTTCCGATGCTCGTTCCTCCAGGGGCACAGCCCGTTGCGGTATCGGCTTCAGCACCGGGCTCGGGAACAACCAACGCCACCACGAACTGGTCGACCGTTGTTGGGGACTCTCACGAGTTGTCCCAGGGACAACGGCATCGTTAGGAGCGTCTGAATTCTCCGAAACCGGGACTCTGGGATAAACCGTGCCGACTACGCCGGGGAACACATACCGATGGCGACCGGCTTTCCCCATCTCCGCCGTCAACTGCCAAAGTTCCTTCCAGGCTTCCTCTCCTCGCCGCTCGTACAGCCAATCCCCATCGCCGGCGCCGGCATAAAACGCCATCCACACCGCCGTGAACATGTCCTGCAACGTCTGGTTTCGCCAATACAAGTGAACCACATCCGGATGATCCCGGCCCTCCAGCGCCGGGTCGGTCAGGTGCTCGTTCACCGCACACAGTCGCCCAACCCTTTCATGAAGTTGGCCGGGCGATCCAATATCCAGAGCAACACGCAGCGTCGACCGCTCAGCGTCCTGGTCGGACTCCACCTTCTCAAACCGATGGCTCCAAAGATGTGCCAGAAACTCATCATAATCCTGGCGTGAGACTCCCGCCGTTCCGCCACGAAAGCCCCGCCGGCTCATCTCACAGGCCACCAACGAAAACAACCGGCGCGCCTGTTCCTCCCCCAGACCGATACCACTGGGCATACCCTCCAGTGCTTTTCGCAACATGCCGTCCAGCGCCGCCCAGTAGACGTCGCTTTTGGTCCGCAACGTTCCCAGACCATCCGCGGAAACCTGGCGGATCATTTCCAGGGAGCGGGGGATGGCGATGACATCGGCACCGAGCTGATTGAGTAGCTCCTGCTTCTGGGGGCCCACGTACGCCCTGGCTTCCTCGCCCGTAAAGACGTCGACCATCGCAAAGTCCCAGGCGGCACGCTCTCCAAACCGCTCCGGGTCGAACAGGTCATGCCAATAACGGCGAATTGAGAAGGGTCGCCCGGTGACCACACAGCGGACCTCCGGGTAGCGATCAAGAAATTCACGCAAGGCAATGCAGGACTTCTCCGGACGGTCCATCGCCCGTGACTGATCCAGCGCATCGACCAGCAGCGTGAAACCGCCCTGCCGAATCCGACGGGCCAGCAGCGTTTGCACCACGTCCTTGTGCAGTCTTGGACGTTGGATGCTGGTCTTGAAGCACTCGACCAACATCGGGTCGGGATTCCCGTAATCAAGGAACCAGTCAACAAGACTCGGCAGCTCGGCGAACTCAATCCGCATTGCCACGCAGGCCTCGTTGTCCCCTGTCTGCCGCAGATACTGCGCTTGCTTCAGCGCCGTCGTCTTTCCCACCCCCGCATCCACGGTCAGGCACAGCCGTTTCCGACTCATGTCCTTCAAGAACGCCGGGCGATCCTCCACTCGTTCCCACTGGCACTGGCCCCTGGGCACACCGTGGACCTCGATGGGCCGGATGTTGTCCGAGTCTTTATCACTTCGCGGCAAAGCCCACAGGTGCTCAGGGCGCAGGCAGGCCCGCTGGTGTCTCGGCGGGCAGACCAGCCGCCACAGACGTTGGCTTGAGATAAACGGCGGCCGAGGCGGGCCATTCTGTTCTGGTGATGCCACAACGTGACTCCTGGATACCTGGTCCAGCCTCTGAGGAGGCCATCTCCAACGCTTCTCGTCAGTGGTAGGTTCTCACCGGATACGGCCGGCCGCAAGCTTCTTGAACCTTGGTGAGGTGCCCAGATGCCTCTCCGTTCGACGGCTGCTCTGGCGATGGTGGTTGGGGGCTTCTGACCATCTCCAGGGGCATCCCAGTCTGCAAAGGCACCCGAACAGGCTGGAAACCAGCCCTTTCCTTGAAAAGGCACCTGATCGGCTGAGCGAAAGCTCCATCGGGTAAGAGAACCGCTGCTCCTGGACGGATCCTTCGGCGACAGCCGGCTCAATTACGTGCGCCCACAACAAGGCCTGGGGGAGTCAAGCGTCGCCCGATTGCTGCAGGCGCAAACAGCTCCGACTGGTCGAGGTGGCTTTTCGGCGTTTTCTTCAAGAAACCTCCCGCGGACCAACCGAGTAGCTGCCTTTCTGTCGGCAGTTGGCCGGGGACTCAAGCGGGTCCGAGGCCGTCCCTCCGAACTCCACAAGGAGCCCAACCATGAACCACGCCATTACACAACCGACACACCTCGGGGTCGCAGCCAATTGCGACCTGCTCCATGAGATTGACACCCTTCTTGCCGAGGCAGCTCTCCTCCGCGGTCAGTCCCGCGTCACGCGTTCCAGAGGCGACCTCACCCTGCGGTCACGCCGCATGAGAGGATACCTCCTGGTCGCTCGGATTCGGGCCGAGACTGGACATGAGGCTGCCGCTCTTGAGTTGATCGACCGGAGTGGCCTCGACTGCACCGCGATCGAGTTCCACAATTGAACGCACCCTGTGCCAGGCAGGTCGATTCACAAGAACTCAGCAAACATGGGCCACTCCCTGACCCAATCGGAGACCATCCGATGGCGACGGGCGTGGCTGCCGTCGTTGCCCCGCAGTTGCCTTCTCATGTTCCGACCGTTCCGACGCGTTGCGCCTCCGCTTCGCTCCGGCAAGGCCCGGCTTCCAAAAACTGTTTGAGCCCCCCGCTGATTGACTCCAACCATTCCACACTTTCGCTCCGCCTGATCTCTCCGGCTTACGGGGACGGGCTTTCACTCCGCTCCGCTGCGTTGCGCTTCCATCCCCGTCGCCTCCGCTCTCGGCTCCGCTTCTCCTGGCTTGTTACCTGCCGGACGGAACTTGGGCCACGCGAAAGCCCAGGATGCTGGACCGGGCGGACGGCACGTCCCTGCCGCGGAAGGCCGAGCGGCAGCCCCCGGCCCCGAAGTCCCAGCAACCGCCCCGGGCCACCCGGAGCACGCCCACGGTGAACCAGCTATCACACCACTCATCAACGTTGCCGTGCATGTCGCAGAGGCCAAAGTCGTTGGACAGCTTCTCGCCCACAGGGTGAGTTTGCCTACCAGAGTTCGCGGAATACCAAGCGTAGTTGCCAACCTCCGGCTTCCTATCATCCTTCCGAAAGCCAAACTCCTGCGGCGGATGACTTTCTAAGGTCGCCTCACCCGGCAGCGGTTGGGCACGGCAGGCATACTCCCACTCCTCCTCCGTCGGGAGATAGCCTCCCAGCCACACCGAAACGCACCACGCCGTGTACCAATCCACGTAGATTGCCGGACATCGTGGGGCTGGGCTGTATTTGTGGTAGTGGCTCGCACGTCCCATATGCCCTGGGTCCCACAAACCCATCAGCTCATTGGTCACCGGATAGCGGGAAAGGCGAAACCGGCCGGGGATCTTGGTGCTCCTGGGTGATGTCCCCTCACCCATCCAAAAAGCCAGGCTGTCAGTCTCTTTTTCCGGTACCCACCGAAAGCTCGACTCAAACTCCTCCGCAACTCCTTGGGCCTCACGACCACGAGCACCTTTTCGGATCAACGGATACTCTCCCAGAAAACCAAGCAGAACCTCACGCGCTGGATTCTCGGCATCGCGCAGCGACTTCCTTGCTGCCTCAATCGACGAGGCAGCGTCAACAAGACCACGAGCCTCACGCTGCCATGCAGTCGTCGCCTCCCGCAGTCTTTCGTTTGTCGACAGGTCGCACCCCGGCGAGGCACACTCCAGCATCCCCCGCCAACTGCGATAGATCCATTCGGCCGATGGTGCCGGTGGTGGCTCAGGGGCACCCGCGCTGGCTGGTGTCGGAACGTCAGGAGTGCAGTGATAGATCGCTCCCACCGTGGTGGCGAACACTGGATCCTCACGGGCCACTTTTCCCATCTCGGCTGTCAGTTGCCAAAGTTCTCGCTGCGCTGAGTTGTTTCGCTCACTCTCCAGCCACGCAACATCACTCGGGCGTGCATACCGCGTCAGCCACAATGCTGAAAACATGTCCTGCAGTGTCTGGTTCTTCCACAACAACTGCACAACACGAGGACCGAGATCTTCTGTCCCCTCCAGTACCGGATCTGCCAGATAGTCGTTTAACGCACAAAGACGACCTAGCTGTCGCTGAAGGTCACCCATATTGTTGATTTCCAAGTCGAGCCTCAGAGCCTCATCCTCCCGAAATCGAGCCGTCCACAGTTGCCGCAAAAATGCTGAGCAGGCGCGTCCCTCCTTGACTCCGGCTTGACCCGCGCGAAACCCGCCCATCGTCATCTCGAACGCCACCAAAGCAAACAACTGCCAGGCATTTGATTCCGGCAGACCGACTCCCCTGCCTTGGTTGGTCAGCGCTTTCTGCAGCATCCCATCCAAAGCAGTCCAGTAAACGTCACTCTTGGTCCGCAGTGTCCCAAGATCTCCTGGAGCGATCCCGCGAATCACTTCTAACGAGCGAGGAATGCCAATCACACCCGCGTCGATCCGTCTGAGGAGCCTCATCTTTTCTTTACCGACGTACTCCGCCGCTTCCCCGCCT
Organism: uncultured Pirellulales bacterium; assembly: GCA_964648025.1. GTDB lineage: Bacteria > Planctomycetota > Planctomycetia > Pirellulales > Pb10988 > CAZYKP01. The sequence goes on from CAZYKP010000180.1 coordinate 5,536, forward strand.
GTAAAAACGTCGATCATGGCAAACTCCCAAGCGGCGTCCTCTCCAAACCGCTCAGGGTCGAACAGGTCACGCCAATGACGACGTATGGCAAACGGCCGGCCCGTGAGCACGCAGCGGACTTCCGGAGAGTTGTTGAGCAAGTCACGCAGCGCCAGGCACGAATTCCGCGGGTGCGCCGAACCCCGGGACTGATCCAGAGCGTCCACCAGCAAACTCAATCCCCCCTGGCGGATCCGGCGACGCAACAGGGTCAGCGCCAGGCCTGGATCAAGCCCGCCCATGCCCGGCGATTTCCGCAGCCACCTCACAAGTTTCGAGTTACCGTTCCCATCACCTAGGAAGTCATCGACATCCTCGGGCAAATCCGCAAAGTCCATCCACAACGCCAGGCCAGTGTTGTTGCCGAGATGCCTCAGATACTGCGTCTGCTTCAGTGCCGTCGTCTTGCCCACGCCAGCATCCACAGTCAGGCACAAGCGCTTCTTGTCGAGATCTCCCAGGAACGCCGGACGATCGGTGACTCGCTCCCAGTAGCACTCGCCCTCGGGGACACCGTGGATCTCAATGGGTCGGATGTTCTCCTCATCATCGCCATCTCGCGGTAAGGCCCAGAGCTGCTCAGGGCGCAGGCAGGCCAACTGATGCCTGGGCGGACAAACCAGCCGCCAGAGACGTTGGGTCCAGATGAACGGGGGCCTTGGTGTGGGTGTTGCCATGACGGAAATCCTGCGTGCCTGGTTCAGCCTTCTACCATGCCACCTGCGCTGTCTGTCGTCACCTGCCAGGGTCCCAATACCAAACAGCCAGCGGCAGGGTAACTTTCTCTGCTCCAGCCCACACAGGGGATACTCTCTCCCCACAGGGATTTTTCATCTCTCCGACGGCGCCGAGATGCCTTTCCGAAATCGAAGGGCCCAGGACGTGTTTGAGGTCCGAACACGTCGAGGGCAACCTCAATCAGAAAGGCACCCCACCATGCTGCAAACCCTGCTGCTTCCCGGAAAGACAGTCGACCTGCTGGCTGAAGGCTCTTTGGCTCTGGACGACTCGGAATTCATCGATGCACCCCTTGGGAACGCCCGGGTCAATCGCCTCCGCTGCGACACCGGACGGCCGGGCGGACTCGGGCTCCTGGCCTGCCAGGCTGTTCGGCTGTTCGACCCAAACGCCCGTCTCTCCTGTTTCGGTTTGATGGGGCAGCTCGATCAGGACCAAGTCCTGCGGGCCGTGCGCTCCCTCCACCTGGAGCCGACCGGGCTGACACCGGTGGAGGGCAAGCGAACAAATCGGTCGCTGGTCATCCAAGACCCTCACGGCAACCGCCTCATCGAACGCCTGACCCGCGAAATCCAGCCCGATGTGGACGCAACCCCCCGCTACATCCGGAGGCTCCGTGGGATGATCCATCAGAGCAAAGCCTTTCTCACACGGCACACTCACGTTCCCCGCTGCCGGGCGTTGCTGAAGATGGCTCGGAAGCATGGGTGCTACGCCGGACTGGTGCCCGGGGAAGCTCATCTTCCGCACCTGGCGGATCTGCCGGCCCACCTGATGATCTGCAACAGCGACGAGGCAGCCGCCAAGGTCGGCCACGACTGCGGCAATCTGAAGTCCCTCTTTGACGAATACGCTGACCTGGTGCCGAGCAGCGAACATCTGCTCATGACCACCGGCCCGGGCCCGATCTTCGTCGCCGATCGAATCAGCGGGGAGCGCTACACAGTGGATCCCATTTCGCTGCCGCCCTCACCCGACGGCTGCGTCCGATCGGTGGGCTGCGGCGACACCTTGGTCGGCACGATTTGCTTCCTGATGGGTCAGCCGGAGCGATTGGTTGGTGGCCCGTTGCTGCGTGAGGCCATTCAGTTTGCTCAGCAGGTCGTGGCCGTCCACATGACTGCCAACCCCCATGCTGCCCAGAAACTGCGCGCAGAATATGCGCGGATTGCACCCCTGTTTCAGCCACCGGTGCAAGAAGCCGCTGGCTCATTGCGATGATCAATCTTCGTGACACGGCCGCACCCTGCATGAGATCTGGCGTCTCAATCCAGGTCTCCCATCCTCAGCAAAGAATTTCAGACTTTTCTCAAACAAGACATCAACTGACCCTCCGCCAGCTGACTTTCTTCTGGTGCAAGGACGACTGACCCAACGCAGGATCGACAGAGCACCTCAAAGACGGAGATCACCAATGGCACACAACTCCGAACCCTCAACGTTTCTCGCCTCAAGCACCATCAACCCCGCAAGCAGGACAACACCCAACCCCGACCCCTTCTGCGAGGTTGACCACCCCTCGGACCCCAAGGGGGCACAAGAGACTTCAGAGCAGCCCGAAACGCTGGTGGAGGAACGGCAACCAGTCAACATCGAGCGTGTTGGACCAGCGGTCCGGGTTCAGACGTTCATCAAGTCCGCGCCGGACGTGTGTGTGGTGGCCTACGAGTGGCCGGAGACCACTCCCCAAGCAGCACTGCGGGCGCGACCAGCGCCCATCCGTCGACGATGGATTGCGATCGCCGTTGGACTCTTGCTGGTGCTGCTGTCGGCGACGGCCCTCGCGCTGAGTTGGTAAGCAACCTCTCCGGCACCAGGTCCCGACTCATCCAGTTGGGGCCTGGCCTCTTTGGCGAACACGTCCGGACTGCGCTGCCGGGACTCCGAGCAGCTCGGGCTTAGGCCGCAGGTGGCAGCAGTCGCCCGGCGGCTCATTCATCAGTCGCTGCCTGCTCGCGGCCCACGGCGAGCGCGCAATCCCACCCATCACGGCCCTCTGTGGAGTCTCTCCCATGGACCACCCTCGCGCGACCAACGGCCACGCTCGCTCGGTTTCCAACTGCCTGGACTCACCCCCCAGAGACCTCCTGCATCGCTATCGACAAGGCGACCGTGAGGCTTTCTGGATCCTCTGGATCTGGTATCTGGCCATCCTTACGTGGCGAGCTGGCAGAATCCTTGATGATGAGGCCGACATCGCCGACGCCTTGGGGACGACCTGTCATCGGCTCAGCCGCCCTGACATTTGTGTTCAGTTTGACCCAGAGTGCAGCTGGCTTGGGTGGGCGTGGAAGGATCTGAGTTTCCGCTGTCTCGACATGCAGCGGCAACGAAACCGGCACAGGCGACAGATCCAAGCCGGTGTGCCTCTCGACACATTACCAAGCACCGATCTGGATCCGGCCATCCAGGCGGCGATCAACGAGGAACGGGCGTTGCTTCGGCAAGCAATCGGGGCTCTGGATCCTCAAGACCGCCTGTTGCTGCAAGCGCGGTTTGAAGAAAGTCAAGGTCTGCTTGGGGTTGCTGAAGTGGTGGGACTGACGTCGGCGGCCGGGGTCAGCCACCGGTTGACTCGGGTGATCCGGAAACTGCGTTTCCAGATGACCGAGCAAGGCTTGCGTTAATTGGAAGTCGGCTGTGTCGGTCTCACATCTCGCAACACTTGCTGAAGCAATGCCCGCATCCCACCGGCAGTGAATTGCGACGACGCGAGCGTGCGAAACGCTTACGCACTGTTTCGGTTTGGCTGAGGAGATCTGGCTTGTCAGTCCCGTTTGTCAGCCCTCACGGGACTGACGACCAGGTACCGCGTCTTGCCATCGGTGATGTTGTCCTTGAGGTCGTGGGCCTCGCCGAGCACCACAAGATTTACCGGGTCGGTCAACTTCTTCACGATTGCCGTCTCACGACTCTCTTGCTTCGCCCGGCCGATCTTGATCGTGCCGGCGGGCTGAACTGGGTTGGCATCGCGGTGAGCCTCGGCATCTTCTGCGGGCTTGATCGACCTCAGTTTCCCTTGGACATAGAGCTGGCCGAGAACACCAATCAGGCGCATGCGGTCTGGCGTCCGCAGCTTGGGGTGACCTTGGAGGAAATCCAAACAGGACAGCAGCTTGTCCAGATCCTCTGGCGTCACCCCTTCCAGATAAGCAGTGTCGAGCTTGTGCTGGGCGAGAAGTCGCAGAACGACCTCACGCTGCCAGGCTTGCCGCTGATCCACTTCCTTGAGGTGGTCCGCGTAGAACCGCTCAATCTGCTTGGGGTCTGTGAAACCTTGATCCCGTGCGTCGGCCTCGAAATCATCACGCAGAACGAGATGCCAGTCGGCAATGTGGATGATGGTCCTGGTCGGGTTGTCGGGATCCAACCGGACGTCCACGTGTGCGAGGTCGGATAGGTTGAGAAGGTTGTCTGCCTGGGCAACGCAGATCAGAGATAAGAGAGCCGGGGCCGTTGGGAAGTGATCCATCATCGCGAAGTTCTTGAGCGGACTGGAAAGCCTCCGTAAGGCTTTCCCCTTCCTCGGGCACCAATGGTGTGCCGAGACGCCGCTGTCTTGAGTCCCTGCAGAATTGCTCGATTCCACTCACCCACAACGATCACAGACACACTATCACTGGTAAGTGTCCATTTTCGTTGAAAAAGCACGCAAAAACCACTCACTTGGCGGGGCGAAAACACGAGTTTTTCGCCAAAGTTAGTTTGATTTCGTAGCGATAACTAGCAAATTTCGTGCGTTTTCACGGCAAAATGGACACCTACTATCACTGCTATCGAGCCAATGTCTTGAATGATAAGCGACAATACTGTCCAGAAAACAGGTTGTGATCGGACAATAAGGTGTGTCAACTGATATCAGGGTCCGTCATCGGCACCACGATGAACAACCACCCGACAAAAGCGGCACCCATAAAACAGACTTGCACCCAAATGACGAGGGTAACTGGAAAGAACATAACGGGGAGCGAGGCGAAGGCAAGCAACCAAAGAAACCCTACAGGCTGGTGAACCCATTGGTACGTCAACCGGAGGAACAATGCTGCGCAGGCAGTCGCGGCAAGAATCGACAGAGGAACTGCAATATAACCGAGCAACAGACTGATGACGAGAGCCGGAGGCACCGTAAGCATAACCATCAGCACCTTCATCGGCTGGAAACCGCTTGGTGGGTCGGATACCGGGCGTCTCGAAATGGCGGCAGAGGCAAAACCAAGATTCCCGGACGAGTCGCGGATTCTTAACCAAGAACCGTGCTCGTTAGTTGTGACATCTTCGATATAGAACACTTCCTCACGTTGAATTGTGCGGGTGTCGGGAGAATCTAAAGCAGGTTTTTCGTGAACAGGCGCCGTTTCCTGATCCAGCACGTGCTTGCCTACCGACAAATATTCAACATCGTCCAGCAAAAAGCCTCGCTTTCCTTCGGCGGTCTCCGCTCTTACCCATGCGACCCCTTTCCGCGTTTCTCGGGCACTGAGCGTCACAACCATGCCCGGAGCCAGTTGAGCAACGGGCATCGAATCAAGGTCCCTGTCGCGGTACAAAATCGCACTGTCGGTCCGAATCTTAGGATCCCCGCGTAAATAAGTTACCGTTTTCTTGCATTCGTTCTGGGTTGGATTTCGTAGTTCCATTCGCCGTGGAACTCATGACGTCTAAGGCGAACGGTTT
>CAZYKP010000181.1:0-10726 GCA_964648025.1 uncultured Pirellulales bacterium
AATCCACGATGTTGTGGAGCCGAAGTCATGGTGCAACACGATCCAGGTGGATTCCGGTGCTTTTCGGACAGACTGTAAGAGACTCTCCGAAAAGCATCCGGAAATCCACGATGTTGTGGAGCCGAAGTCATGGTGCAACACGATCCAGGTGGATTCCGGTGCTTTTCGGACAGACTGTAAGCGAAGTTGAACCAAACGCTATGGAAACGGACTTTCGCTTCGGCAATCAGCGACTGAGATTACCGATCAATCAGAAATCAGCCTGTTCCGGGAGTGGCCAACGATGCCTTTGATTCCCTATGTGATTGAGAAGAGTGGCCGCGAAGAGCGGGCCATGGATATTTACAGCCGGCTGCTGAAAGACCGGATCATTTTTTTGGGCACGCAGGTCAACGATGAGGTGGCCAATGCGATCGTGGCCCAGATGCTGTTCTTGCAGTCGGATGATCCTCAAGCCGATATCCACTTGTATATCAACAGTCCTGGAGGCAGTGTGACCGCGGGGCTTGCCATTTATGACACGATGCAGTTTGTCAGTTGTGATGTGGCGACGTGGTGTTTAGGACAAGCAGCCAGCATGGGAGCGGTGCTGCTGACAGCGGGAGCCAAGGGCAAGCGGCATGCTCTGCCTAACGCACGGATTATGATTCACCAACCGCTGGCTGGCATGGAAGGACGCGCCAGCGAATTGGAGATTCACGTGAAGGAACTCCGCAACGTCAAGCGACGTCTCAACGAGATCTTGCTGAAACACACCGGTCATACGCTTGAGAAGATCGAGCAAGACACCGACCGCGATAAGTTTATGACCGCCACCGAGGCCCTCGAGTATCGCCTCATCGATCAGGTCATTGAGGCATCGCCCCCTCGACCTCCCGCTGACAAGCCCGAGGAGTGAGCCACACCACAGTCCAGGGAGAGCGGACTGGCACAGCCGTTGTCACTCTGGTTCCCTGGTACTGCCTGGGTGGACTGGGAGGTCTTGTCCCTTCTCCGAGTTCTGCGTTTTTCGGGGCTCTTTGGGGTTGTCCCGCAATCGCCGCTGGAGCCGGCTCTAGCCGGCTCGAGACCAACTGGAGCCGGCTCTAGCCGGCTCGAGACCAACTTTCCCGTGAGCCTTGCTCATCGTCAGAAGAGGCTTCGCCTGTGGGGGTCGCTTTGATGGCGATGGCTGTGGGATCTTTGCGTGCGTGGATCCACCCACGCTTGGAATGTTTGAGAAACTCCGCCCACTCGCCCGCCGGCCCGGTCAGAAACCGCTGTTGCAACAGTTCGATCAGCTCCTGGGCTGCCAGGCCGCTGCGGAAGACCAACTGGTAGGCCTCTTTGAGTTGGCTGATCTGCTCCCGCGGGATGCCCGCCCGGCGAAGGCCAACAAGATTGAGGCCGACGACTTTGTTGGTATCTCCATCGAGAGTGACCCAGGGAAGGACATCCTGAGGCACGCGAGCACAGCCGCCGATCATCGCACCCGCCCCGATGCGGCTGTACTGGTGAATGGCCACCAGGCCTGAGATGAACGCCCGGTTGCCCACGGTGATATGGCCGGCGATCTGCGAGTTGTTGGCGACAATGACATTGTTGCCGACTTGGCAGTCGTGACCAATATGGCATCCGACCATCAAGTAATTCTCTTGGCCGACGACGGTGGTCCCGTTGGCAAAGAGCGACCGATGGATGGTCACCCCTTCGCGGAAGACGTTGCCCGCTCCGAGCACAAGACGCCCCGGGGGACCTGGCGGTTGAACATGCTGAGGAAGTCCGCCTAAGACGACCCCCTCGTGGAGTTGGTTATCGGGCCCTAAGGTGGTGCCCGACTTGACGGTCACGTGGCTGGCCAGTGTACAGCCAGCTTCGATAATCACCCCCGGCTCGATCACGCAAAACGGCCCGACGACCACATCGAGACCTAGTTCAGCGTGGGGGCTGACCACCGCGAAGGGATGGATGGTTGCCACCGGCGTCCTCGTTGCCTGAGTGCCTCTGCGAAAAAGCACTTGCCAAAGCTCACCTGCAGAAGTGAGCTGCATCGCCTCTTCGCAGAATGGGATAGTAAGCCCGGCTGGCAAGCCGGCCTGTCGCAGTCAGTTCTGAAGTTCTCTGGCCCAGCGGCTTGTTGAGCCCATCTGATTCGGCGAGAGACCGCCCGACCAACGATTTCTCCAAAACGACCTTCGGATGAACTGTTTGTTGCCAATTCCCTCTTAAGAGGGGATCGCCAATCCCGGCCTGGTCGGCAGGGGATCGACGAACCCCATCTCAGCAGGCCGAGGGATCTGATGGCCAGTTCACATTCCAGGGAACCATTGCTGCCAAAACGATTGCTCTGGTGATGTCTGAGCCCTTGGATCGACCGGATAGCTCGCAGCGCTGAATCGGTTCAGGAAAATTCTGCGGCTTTCGACGGAGCTGCGCCCAGCTCCTACTCTCGCAAACCTCGGCGGCAGTCCCCAAGACCAGAATTTGGCCTGCAACCTCAATGGTCGCTCCCGTTGTCCTTGTCAGAATCCGTCTCAACAATTCAGAACCTAAAAAAAATTCTCAATTGTTGGTAATAAAAAGTGTGCTGGTTGGTTTACTGGAGCAAGTCTTTGTCGCAGTTGGTGTTCTTGGGCCTGGTTTTCTTAAAGCTGGTTTTCTTAAAGCTGGTTTTCTTGAAGCTGGTTTTCTTGAAGCTGGCGAGGTGGCAGCGGTCGAGCCGACGTCGGGTTCTGAGCCGGTTGGTTTGTTGGGTCGTTCTGAAGGAGGAAGGGTAGGTTTGCCCAAACAAACCCCCCCAAAATCCGATTCACCAAACCGAAGACCATCTCTGAGATGGTGTGAGCCCGGCCGCGGAAGGGGCATTTGTCTTGAAGAACTCAGCACTCTCTGACTCCAACAGCGCTCTGGCTTCATGGGCCGGGACCAACTAGAGTACAACCTGAGAAGGACGAAAAACTCACGTGCCAAAATCCCTGACCTTTCCGCAAGTCACCACCATCATGGTTGACAACCCCAATCAACCATTGGGTTTCCCGAAGGTGATCTTGGGATGTTGGTCTGTGAAAGTGAGTCTCTGACGACTTAAATCTTCGCCGGGGTTTATCTCAGTCAGAGATCAGCAGCCTGGGTGATCCCAACATCCTCACGATCGGCCCCGTTTTGGGCCCCAAGCCAGACTCCTGTTGTCTGCTGGCTGCCAAGAGAAACCCGTGAAAACCCGAACGGCACCAAGCACTGTTGGCCCGAGACCAATCAACCAGTTCGGCAACACTCGTCTCGGAAACGTCCGGAATCGAGCCAACTTGGCCCAGATCGTTCAGCCAAAAGACAGTCCGCTTGCGTGTTTTGACAAATTCAACCCTACACTCCGAAGGTCACCCGTCGCCCTTCGAGGGAGGTAGCTTGGCACATGTCTGATGCCAAACTCGTGGACCCCCGACGTAACTCCGCCGAGGTCTTCACCTGGACGGGCGTCTTGTTTGTCATTTTGCCCGTGATGCTGGTGGTCATCGGCCTGGGCGGGACATCCTGGTGGCTGTGGGGCTATCTGCTCGGGGTCAATCTCAGTACCTTGCTGCTTCACGCTTACGACAAGCTTTCTGCTGTGAAGAATCTTTTGCGGGTTCCCAAAAGCACCCTGGATTCCTTCACGTTAGTCGGCGGCACCCCGGCGACTCTTCTGGCACGCCACTGGCAGTGGAATCAGGCCAGCAAGCAACCACTCAAGTGGACCTTTTGGGTGATGGTTGGCCTGCAGGTTTTTGTCTTGCTGCTGGTGTGGTACTTTCTCACCTGAGACCCTCTCAGCTACTGCTCTTGAGGAGTGTTCTTGCTTGTCCAAAACGCAGGAACCGGCGGAATCCTGACGGATCTGGCAGCCTCGCCAAACCGCCGGACGAGCCAAGATTTTCCTCAACCTCAGTCATTGGATTGTCCCAGATGTGGCCGTTGCCCACCCCTATGTTGTTGCATGGATCTGTCGAGGGCCCTCCAGGTTGGGCCTCTGCCACAATCTGGAACCGTCGAAGTAAGACTCTTTGACTGAGAACTCGCTCCCCGATTTCTTTCCCGCATTCGAGTGAACGACAGTTGCCGCTGGTCTGCTCATCCGCGATCAGTTGGCCTCCAGGCGAATCGCCGATGTCCAAACCGTCATCGAAGCGTTCCGCAGCCACGCTCCCGCCGGCCTGGAACACACCCTCCTTTGTAAGCTCAGCTCCTCAGGCCGAGCCCGGCATCCACGACAGCAAAGGATCCTTCCGTTGCTGACGACTGGGTTCAACACACTCGGTGAGCTGGTACATTAGCACTGGTTCCGCGAAGAGCTGTTTTCCGCCAAGAGCTGCATTGCCGCAGAGCTGTTTTGCGAGACTCACCAAGCTGAGTCAACGCGTGTTGTCTTGTCCTTCGGGTAGCCTGCAGAGGGAAGCCCTGCTGCTGGAGACGCGGGATGCCATTTGAACACTCCGACCGCTGACTGACTGATGCCCGCCCCCGACTCATCCCCGCCCCATGACCAGGAAACGAGATCTCCTGTTGGTTTCAGGCTAGGGGCTTCTGGGCCTTCTCAAGCACCTGCCGGTTCCGCTGACCAAGAACCTCCCTGGGGTGCAGAAGGATCGTTGCGTGGATGGTTGCAACAGGCTCCGATAGGAGTGCTCAGCGTCTATGCGACTTTGGTGGCATTTGCTGTGTATTTTTGCATGTACGCGTTTCGCAAGCCTTTTTCGGCAGCGACGTATGATGGGCTCACGGTCTGGGGACAAGAGAATGGCTTTTCGCTGAAGACAGCTTTTGTGATTTCCCAGGTGATGGGTTATGCGCTGAGTAAATACCTTGGCATCAAGATCTGTAGCGAGATCCCGCGTCGGGCGTGGTCGTTGCTCTTGGTTGGTTTGATCCTGTTTGCGGAACTGACCCTGCTGGCCTTTGCAACCCTGCCACGAGATCTCAAGATCATCGCGATCTTCTTCAATGGAATGCCGCTGGGGATGGTTTGGGGGCTGGTCGTTCGCTATCTCGAGGGGCGCCGGACCAGCGAGATCCTGTTGGCAGGCCTGAGCTGTTCCTACATCTTGGCCAGTGGCATCGTCAAAGATGTAGGCCGCGCTTTGATGACCTATCAAGGTATCAGTCAGTTCTGGATGCCCGCAGCCACCGGGGCCTGCTTTCTGCTGCCATTTCTGATGGCGGTGTGGCTCTTGCATCAAATGCCCCCGCCGGATGAGCTTGATGTGGCCGCACGAACGAAACGCCAGAGCATGGACCGAGAAAGCCGCTGGCGGTTCTTTTTCCGCTTCGCCCCAGGGATCGTGCTGTTGCTGGTGGTCTACTTCTTTTTGACCGCCTACCGAGACTATCGAGATAATTACCAGGCCGATATGTTCATCGCCCTCGGGTATCTGCAAACGCCCGGGGTGTTTTCGCTCTGCGAGACAATCGTCGCTTTTGTCGTGATGGCTGTGCTGGCTGCCTTGTTCCTCGTCCAGGACAATCGCCGCGGGTTGATGGCTGTTTACGCGGTGATGATCCTGGGAACTGCGATGCTTGTGGCGGCCAACCCGTTGCTGCAGGCCGGCTATCTCACCGGTCTGAGCTGGATGATCTTCACCGGTCTAGGAGCCTACTTGGCTTACGTCCCCTTCGGCTCAGTGCTCTTCGATCGGATTATCGCCTCCACACACTTTGTCGGCACAGCCGTCTTTGCCATCTACCTCGCAGACGCCCTCGGCTACACAGGTAGCGTTGCCACCCAGCTGTATCAGGAATTCCTCTACAACGGTTCGGCCGATGCTGGGCTCAAGCAAGTCCGGCTTGAGTTCTTTCAAGGCTTCACTTATGCGATGGCCGGTGTGGGGGTTGTGTTGTTGCTGATCAGTTGCCTCTACTTCCTCAGACAAGTCCAAGAAGCCGAGCAGTTGTTGAAGGGAGGCGAACCATCTCAGACCGGCGGGGTTGTCCCCCAGGCGACCGAGCAGCCTTTGCCGGAGCCAACCAGGTCCTGAAATGGTGTCGTTGGTCTTTTTCGGCCGAGGTTTTTTGATCGCCGGAGATTTTCTGATCGCCAAAGATTTTCTGATCGCCAAAGATTTTCTGACCGCCAAAGATTTTCTGATCGCCGGAGGTTTTCTGAAGTGAAGCGGTTGGCTGCTTGTCAGTTTGCCGCCAGAAAACGAGAATGCCGGTTTGGATTGTTCTGGGATTGCCCACCTCAGGATGGCTTCTTCGTTAGGTTGGCTTGTGCTGCCTGACTTCTGCCAGGGGGTGTTCCAGCGGTTGCCCAGCGGCGAGGAGTTTGCAGTGCCCACTTGTGTATTGGCCTACTCCGGCGGCCTGGATACGTCGGTGATTTTGGGATGGCTCATCGAGCAAGGCTGGCAGGTCCATGCTGTCTATGTGGACCTCGGCCAGCCCACCGAAAACCGAGATGCCATCATGGACAAGGCCCGGCAGATCGGAGCGGCCAGCGCCCGGGTGTTGGATGTTCGTGACCAGCTGTGCCGGGATTTTGCCTTTCCCGTGTTGCAGTGGCAGGCACGGTACGAGGGAATCTATCTGCTGGGAACGGCGATCGCCCGTCCGATTATCAGTCAGGTCTGCTTGGAGGTCGCCCAAGAGGTCGGCGCCGAGGCCTTTGCTCATGGAGCCACCGGCAAGGGAAACGATCAGTGCCGCTTTCAGCTGGTCGCCGACTCGCTGGCACCGGGGATGCAAGTGATCGCCCCTTGGCGGATGGAATCCTTCCGCCAGCGATTTCCAGGGCGACGGGAGATGATCGACTTCTGTCAGCAGAAGAACATCCCTGTGACCGCGACGGTCGAGAAGCCTTACAGTACCGATCAGAATTGCCTGCACATCAGCTATGAGGCTGGCCAGCTGGAGGACTTGACCGTCAACGGTCTGGAGCTGGTCACCTTTGGGATGACCTGCTCTCCCCAGGAGGCCCCCGACCAGCCCGAGGTTGTGAGCTTGCAGTTTGACTCCGGGGTGCCTGTGGCGGTCAACGGTCGAGCGCTTTCGGCCGCCGCTCTGGTCGAAGAGCTCAACACCATCGCGGGGCGTCATGGAATTGGTCGCATCGACATCGTCGAGAACCGTTTTGTGGGCATGAAAAGCCGCGGGGTCTATGAGGCCCCGGGAATGACCGTTCTCTACGAGGCTCATCGGCTGGTGGAGCAGTTGACCCTCGATCGCGATTTGCACCATCTCCGCGATCGTTTGTCACCGGAGGTTGCCGAGCTGGTGTACAACGGCTTTTGGTATACGCCCAAAATGGATGCCTTGATGGCCTTCATTCGCCAAGCTCAAGGGCCCGTCACCGGCAACGTGCGGTTGAAACTCTATAAGGGCAATTTCATGGTTGAGAGCCGTCAGAGTCCCAACAGCCTCTACGACGAGGGCATCGCCACCATGGAAGGCGGTGGGTCTTACAATCAGACCGATGCGGAAGGCTTTTTACGGATTCAGGGGCTTCCCTCGCGGGTCTTCAGCACCATCCATCAACACAACCAACCTCTGGAACCTGCCTGAACAATCGGGCAGTCTGGCCGCCGTTGGGGGTCGGCCCCTCGCACGGCCCGAGAGATCTTTTTGGCCCGAGAGATCTTCTTGGCCCGAGAGATCTTCTTGGAGGGAAAGACTCTTCCCATCACAGATCTCCAGGCCCAAGGGTGGGAATTGACAACACGGCGACCGGATGAGCCGCCGGCCATTGCCAACGGCGGCCAGCATTGCGGATGCAACCAATCGGGTGCTTCCGAACGACCAGCCCTCTTGGTCAGAAAAGCTCCGCCCCGCTGTGCGGGCCCTCTTCGGGTCCTGCGATTGCCTGTCCTGCAGCCATCAGCGTATTCAGATCGTCCTGCAAGGGGCGAAATAACCACAACACAAAACCCAGGCCCAAAACGCCCCCGATACTGAGCACCGCTAGAACCCAGTGGGTCGGCCGCATCTGCGGGGCCACCAACCCAGCGACCACTAACGCCGCCACGCCAACAAGCGGCACAAGGCTGGATAAGCCCAAATCAATCCACAGCAACAACTTCAGACGTCTCCAAAGAGGCTGATCCTCTTTGGCAAAGCGTTCTCGCAGCGTCGGCGTGTACAACGTCTTCATGCAGAAGAGCGTCGAGGCAAAAAACGGATAGGTCACCGCGATCAGCCCGCAAATGACCGCCGAGAAAAAGAAGTGCAAATACACCCAATTCGGAACGTCTCCGGCCAACAAATGCAGCGACAGCGGATAGGCGATCCCCGTGATCACCCATTCGCTGACACAGATAAGTGTCACAAAAAGACCTAAATATAAACACCAAGCCCTTAGGTGTCCTGCCTGCTGCTCGGTGAATGGACGGACGATCGGCTCTGGACTGGCTCGGGCTACGGGACTGGCTCGGGCTACGGGACTGGCTCGGGCTACGGGACTGGCTCGGGAACAGGTCGTCGCCAATTGCTTCAGCCCGCGGACCACTTGTCGTGTCTTCCAGACGACCAGCAAGATGCCCAGGGGGTAAACGATGCTGTTGATGACGATCACCATCTGCCCGAAAGCCTCACGTTGTGCGACCGGCAGACGGGAGATGATATGTTCTTCGTTGTAGACTTTGTTGAAGACTCCAGCGAGCACGTTGGGGATGAGGATCAACACCAGCACCACCGCCACAGCCCAACGCTGCAGCCAGCAGCGGAGTTTTTCCGCCCTTGGGTAGAGCATCAGTTGCAGCCGGGGTCGGCGGCAGAGGTCCAGGGCTTGAGCGACTTCCGCCCCGGTGGCGAATCGTTTTTGGGGATCGGCTTGCAGCAACCGCCGCAGCACTGTCACCAACCCAGGCGGGCAATCCGGAGGGAGTTTCCCGATGGCATCCTCGGAAACACCTTTCTCGCGACGCTGTAACATGGCCTCCAGCGTTTTGCCCCAGCCACCGGAAACCAGCTCGTTGCCAAAGGGGCGGCGGCCGGTGAGCAATTCCCACATCAACACCCCCAAGGAATACAGGTCGCTTCGGCCGTCGAGCTGGTCAGGCGTGCGAGGGTGCTGGGGATGGCAGGCCTGGAGTTGTTCTGGGGACATGTAGGCGAGGCTTCCTCCGAAGTAGGCAGCTGGGGTGGAGCCGGCCACCGAGGAAGCAAAGCTGATATTGAAATCTGCCAGTTTGGGGACGCCCTCAGGCGTCATCAGCACATTGGCCGGCTTGACATCTCGATGCAGAACGCCGTGAGCATGCGCGTAGTCCAGAGCCTCGGCCAGACGGGCGCCGATCCAGCAGACGGCCTCGGGCCAACTCATCGCTGCAAACCGCTTACGGACCCCGGCGCTTGGTCCTGATTCTCCCTTGGCCTCCAGTTGGCCCGCCAGTGCCTCGCTCAGCAAAGAACCATTGCGGACGGAACTGAACCGGGCAGCGCGAGTTTTCATCGACCCGCCTTTTCCAAGCTCGCGTTTGTGGGCCTCGTTGGTTTCCCGCAGATGGTCCAGCACACCTTCCAAGGTCCCACCGGAGATATACTGCATGTACAGCAGCCGCAGCCCTTGCTCAGGCAGCACGCGGAGGTCGAAGACCCGCACAATGCAGTCATGGTCCAGTTGGGCCAACGTCTGGGGCTCATCGCTTTTGTGAGCGGAGACTTTTAACGCCACGAGTCGTTGCATCGATCGCTGACGAGCGAGAAACACCCGGGCAAAGGCTCCCTGGCCAAGCAAGGTCAACAGATCAAAATCATCCAGCCGTTGACCCGGCTCCAGCTGCTGAAACGTCTTGCGATCCTTCGGAGAGAAGGAGGTGGTCACGCTGAGTTGATCGGGTTGGCCCAGTAAACGACGCAGCTGCTCAGCTTGATCGGGGAACCGCTGGGCATACTCTTGAGCATCCACCGCAAAGCCGCTTTGCCGACGGACTTGCACTTCCTCATAAATCAAATCCGCTGGAACTCCATCCTCAGCCAGTTCCGGAAATTCCTCCAAATAATCCCAAAGACGCTTGGGTTGGTTGACCCTCTGCCAACGATACTCCAGGTCAACCTTGATCAGTTCGACAAGCGCCATCTGACGCAGCGTCCCCTCAAGAGGAAGAAACCCCCCGAGCTGCGGCAACTCTCCCGGAACATCAAGCTGAAACGTGTTTTCCTGGTCAGAAACTTGTCTCAACTCCGGGTTTGCCGAGTTGGAACTTGCCGAGTTGGAACTTGCCGGGTGGGTACTTACTGGGTTGGTAGTTGCTGGGCTGGGATTTGCTGGGCTGGGATTTGCTGGGCTGGGATTTGCTGGGCTGGAGTTTGCTGGTCTGGAGTTTCCGGGATCCGACTGAGCAGAGTCGAAGCCGAAGGATTGCGTGTCACCACGGTAGGTTGCTGTGGCAAGAGGATCGGGAGGCACCGGAGTGTGGGGAGATGGCAGGTCCGTGGTGTTGGAGGTTGACGGACCCTGAGGGGGGGATTGAGCCGCGATGGTTTGTTCCCAGGTGGTGACAAACCGTTCCAGGATCTCGGCCAGCAGGGCCAAGGTAGGTCCGGCAGCGTCGAGTGACAAGGTTTCGTCGCTGCCAGGGGAGGAGGCCTGATTGGCCCGATCGGCCGGATTTGAGCTCACGTGGTCCCTCGGAAGAACTGTCGGCGATCCCTTGGCACCGCCAACGATCAAGAAATGATCCGTGACCCGACCCTGCTGGAGGCTTGGCATGTTCTCGGGCAAGTCCACTGACAGTCTGTCCGAAAAGCACCGGAATCCACCTGGATCGTGTTGCACCAT
>CAZYKP010000182.1:0-10703 GCA_964648025.1 uncultured Pirellulales bacterium
TCCTCAATGCTCCCTCGCCTCGCTGTGCTGTGATTTTAAATGCGTTTACCCTGGGGTGTCCAGGACTCAGGCGCCCTAGTCAATGTGGCAAGGTGATTGGTAGGTGAGTCGGATGACTCAATGAGATGGAATGAAATAGTCTGGTCGCAAAATGTGCCAGGCTCGTTAACGTTCAACAGTCGCGGTGGGGTCGAGCGTACTGAGATAGTCGCCCGGGATGAGGACCTCTGGCTGCTCAGGCCCAGCGAAGCTGAGCTTGATCGCCACGGTGAGTTGATGTTGGAAGTACTCCAGCCGAAGAGGATGCCAGCCGGCGGCAAGCTCAAGCTGGCCGCTGCTGCGAACGTCCTTCAGGAGCATCCAGTTGTCGATGACCTGCCGATCTGCAACCCAGAGGCGAACGCCATCGTTAGAAAAGGTATGAAACTTCCAGACCCCAGGGTGGTCGATGCGGACAAAGCCCGTCCAGCGGACTGAAAATTCATCGTCTGGGTCGAGGTTTGTCCCCGGTGGACTGTCGCCCCAATCGTCTTCCGAGAAGTCGATCTGTGGGTCAACCCGCCGACTTGCTAGATCGGTGAGGTCCTCGTTATTAAAATATTCCCCTAATAATCCAGGGGAAGGAAAACGACGTAGAAATCCCAACCGATCCAAGGGCAGACTCTGCAGCTGTTGTGAGGTCGTTTTATTGGTATCGACAGCAACAGCCTGATTCTCTTGAACCCGCGTTGTGGCTTGACCAGGACCGGCAGTTGGGCTGTTATGGCCGGATGACCCGGAAATTGGTGTGACGAGGACTTCGCCTTGAAAGACATGAACCTCAGTCATGTGGGCACTGCTGACCCGGACGCCAAACTCGGTGCCCAAATCAACTGCCTCGGCTGCTGGGGTCAGCACCCGCAGGACGGCATTGGATGGCCGCCTGGTCTCCTTCGGAGGAACCCGAGCAGTGAGCTGCCCAGAGTTCAACTGCAACGTTTCGTTTCGATCCAATCGAAACTCCGCAGGCGCACTGACTATGAGAACAGGCCCGTTTTGCAGGGTCAGCTGGGCGTACCCTCTGGACAATTTGTAAGAACCCCTCAAGAGAGCCGAGTCGATGCGGGGACTCCAGACTCGCCCGTCGAGGGTCCAGCGAGCGTGATGCGCCGCGGTGAGGCGTCCTAGCTTCTCGCCAGAGGGCTGGGTTGGCCGTTGGGCGGTGGTCTTCTGAGGTTCTGAGTTCCAACTCAGCAAACCAACAACAACTAAGAGCACCACGCTGGCGACTGCTAGAGCCCAAAGTCCAGGGTTCCTCTTGCGAGTCTGCCTCAGCCATGCCCCCGCACTGCTCAACTGAACCTTGGGCGAAGATTCCTCCTGACCGACAATCGACCATTCAAAAACCGCATGTTTGCGAGGCTTCGCTTGAATCAACGCCGCCGCCCGGGGGACATCCGCGCTGCGATCGGCCAACGACCAAAAAAGAGCAACCGAATCCAAGACATAGTGGACGTACAGCCTGCGGGCCTGAGGATTGTGAAGCACCAGTTCCTCAAGAAGGGCCAACTCCACCGCAGTAATGGTGTTCTCCAGGCGAGCAGTAATCAGCCGATGGACCTCCTCAAAGAGATCGCCTTCTGGTGAACCCCGCACGGCCGCCCGGTTCGGCCGAGTTGGTGGCCCACCAGTCACCCCCGAACTCAGTGTCCCTTGATGAGGTGTCCCTTGACCAAGTGTCCGGTGTTCAGGTGGCCGGTTAGAGGCTGGAGTCTGAGCTGTCGGTCGGCCGGCGGTGGGGTCAGCTGAAGGAGTACTCTCTGCGTTCTTCTGTGTGGAGGGGGGGCGGGAAGGAGTTGGGTCAGGAGGAGTCATCTCAAACGGTCTCTTCCTGTTTGAGGTTCCGCTGCACGCAGTCGTACAGAGCGCGACGGATTCGACCAAGAGCCTTGTAAACGCTGTCCGGCGTCTTGCCCAGTTGTTTGGCCACCTCCCGAATCGTCAGCCCACTGCCGTAGGAGAGGTCGATCAGTTGGCGGCTTGTCCGGCCAAGCCCTTCTAGACATCGTTCCAGCGCTGAGCGACGGGCGTCGGATTCCCGGGAGAACTGACTGAGTTCATCGGAAACCGCCTCGATGAATTGTTGGGAGTATTCCAGGCGACTGCGGCCGGCCTTCTTCCAATAGGTGAGCACTTGATAGGACGCGATGGTGCAGGCCCAGGCCGCGAAATCTCGGGAACGGTCGTAGTCCTCGAACTGTTCCCACAGACGCAGATTCGTCTCTTGAAGGATTTCCTCAGCATCTGCCCAGTGGGTCACCAGGGAAAGGATGTACCCATAGATCTTTCTCTGGTTGACAGTGATGAGGCGGACGAACTCACGTCGGTCTTGTCCCAGGCTGCTGGGTTCTTCAGGTGGAGCCACTGTTCCGGGGAACACAGGGAGAACATCCTCCTGCAGCGAGAAATTGGAATCGCCATCCACTCTGTCTGCATTAGGCACGATCTGAGTCGGATTGGACAGAAAATCTGAGCATGGTGTGAAGGTTCCGATGGTTGTTGTTCGGCTTGCCATCTGGGTCAGCCTCAACCAAGCACCAGCGTGGGAAAGAGCCCTCGCCATTGGGCCGAAGCTGCCGTCGCCCGGCAAGTTGCGGAGGGCGTGCAGTTGTTGAGAATGAGAGGAGTGAAGGTCGCTGGATCGCTGTCCTGGGGCGGATCGTTCGCATAGCGAACGGAAGTCTTGCCCACTGAGCGGGGTTTTTTCGGAAATTTTCAGACCCACCCAGGGGAGAGATTCAAGGCCGAAAGCAGCGTTAAGTCATTGGCATTTCAAGGGAAAAGGCGTTTGAAGACTTGGAGAAGACCAAGAACCACATCGTTTGCCCCTACGGTTTGGGTAACTGTGTTGGCGCAAAGGGTTGCAATCCCGAATCCCCCGTGTATAGTCACATCATCTGAAAGGGCAACGTTCGGCCCACCGAGCTCCCGCTCAACGCGCTTCCCTTTCAACCCAAAAACATTCCTACCACGCTACCTACCCAAAATTGCACCAACAGTTTTTTACCACCTAATCCTTCCTCACCCATAACACCTAATTTCCCAACCACCAACCCAATCCTACTACCACCAAAATTCAACACCCAAATTAACCTCCAGCTTCGTTTCACACCGACGTTTCCCACCTGATTTTCGCTAAACTTTGGAGCTACCATGACCATTTTCTCCCACCTGGGCCATTGGGCCCGCACTTCCCTGTTTGCTGCTGTTGCGGCGTTGGCCTTTGCCGGTTCGGCTCAGGCCTCCACGATCAGCACCTTCGACGAAACCATCACCTTCTCCAACGATGATTTCGGCGGCCCGGATCCCGCCACCATCAAGCACGGGATCGTTCTTGACGGGGCCACCCAGTACTACGAGCCTCTGCTCACCATTACTGCAATCGATCAAGCGGGCGAGGGCGGCGACGTCGCTGTTGTCTATGACCCGAACATCGACCCCGTTCCTTCAGGGGACTCTGACCCAGACTTGAGGAAGCCGTTCACCGGCGGTGGTAACATTGTTGCCGCCGGGTTGGTGGACGACGTCAAAGGCGTGGCCATCGTTGATGAAACCAACGATGTGGTCATGGATCCCGTCACTGGCGCTGAGATCATCTTGTTGCCGAATGATGTCCTCAGCCCACCAGGAGTGATCGAGTTCGACTTTGATGATCGGCTGACTGTCAACTTGATTCAATTCGACCTGGTCGACATTGGCGACAACTCTCCAGTTGAGCTGACCTTCACCGGTGAGCTTTCCGGGGGCGGCACAGGCACGGTAACCTTGGTCCAAGCCGACCTGACATCTGGCATTGCCGGAGAGTCTTTGGACTTCGGAGACGACACCGTCAACCGCGTTCAAGAGTTCATCGCTGGTCTTGATCCCTTCGACAGCTTCACCAGCTTCACCAGCTTCACCATCGATTTCAACGGATCCGGTGGTATTACCAACCTCCGCGTCTCAGGTGACGATCCAGACCGCGTGTTGGGCTTCATCCCCGAACCCACCAGCATCTGTGGCCTGTTCTGCGGTTTGGCCTTCTTGGCTGGCCGCCGTCGCCGCTCCTGAGAACCCTTGCAGACTTGAGGCACCTTCTTGAGGTGCGAAGTCGTCCCCTTGAATCTGCTCCTAGACCGGCCTGAGAGTTTTCTCGGGCCGGTCCTTTGTCATTGATCGGCCATCCTCCATCCAGCCATCATTTTGAGAAATGCTGTGAGATCCTTCTCGCAGGTGCCCGCCTTCCCAACCAGGGAGTGAACCTCGAGCAAGAGCATCGCTCTGGAGCGTCAGCCAAGCCTCGAGCCTCACCTCCGCATCGCCAACTCTCAGTCATCTGTGCTCGCACTGCGTTGGTAAGTGAGCAACCCAAAGCGGAAGTCAAAAGCCAGCCGCACCATAGTCGGGTGCCGTTGCTCGCTGGTCTGATGACAGCTCATTCGGCTCATGACATCTCCTTCGCCACCTCACGATGCACGACCGCGGAGTGCGGAGGTTCCCTGGTTGGCTTCTTCGGCGTGATCGGCGGCTGTTAGTTGGGGTCTTCTCGCGTTAAAGACTGATTGCCTAAGAGGCCAATCCCTACTGCTCTTGGGGAAAATTCTTGATCGTCCGCAACGCTGGCTAGGCACAACGACCGCTGATTCCGCAGCCTTTCCACCAACCGGACGAGCCAACATTTTCCCCAAGAGCAGTAGGAGCCCGCGACGGCGTCCTCAAGGATTGGGCTGGGATCGTTCCAGGAGAATCGAACGGATGAGTCGGGACCCTCGGATGGGGTCATGTTGCGGTCGAGACTGGTTGGCTGCAAGCTCTGGCCATCTTAGCCTACAACAACATTTTAGGTGCTGGGGCTCGCATTGTTCCGAAGCATCGCCATCGGTCGATTGGGAGAGGCGGCTGCGGTTGGTCGAGGACCTGTTGGTCGCATTCGGTAACCCTGGATTTTGGGTTCCGTTGATTGTTGGCCCCAGATCGATTTCAACCGAGGGCCTGAAGGCCCGTGATGGCAGAACGATTCCCAACAATAACCTCATCTGATCGCCGGTACTGATTCCCTGACAAGTCTCCGACGAAGCCGGGCGTTTCGTCCGGCAATCCGGGCTTCCGGTCAGCTTCAGGCTGCCCCCTTGAGGTCATCACAAACAAGGGCAGACGGAAAGCCCTCGGTCGAAACCTTCTTCGAAGGTCAGTAGTGCGTGATCGTAAGGCCGAAGGCCACACGCATTGTCAACCTCTGATCCCACCATTCAGACTGGTAGTTGCAGGTGTCATAGAGCGACCCATCATGAATCGATCGCCACCAAAATCCCAAATCATCGGATGGGACCAACAGGTCCTCAACCAACCGCAACCGTCATTCCCAATCAACCGATGGCGATGCTTCGAGAAAACGCGAGCCCCGGGCACCTAAGATGTTGTCTGAGGCTACGATGGCTATGGCTTTCAGCCAATCAGACTCGACCGCGACATGACTCCATCCGAGGGTGGCCACGGTCCCGACTCATCCGTTCGAGATTCCTCGAACGATCCCAGCCCAATCCTTGAGGACGCCGTCGTGGGCTCCGAGAGATCGGCCTCTCCGCCAATCAGTCTCCATCGGGCGAAAACCCCAACCAACAGCGGCCGATCATCCCAGATCATCGCCCTCGGATTTCCAGCTGATGCAGTCGCGTTGCCTCGGGGACTTTCTTGCCAAGGCTGTTGAACCGCGAGAAGTTCCGATCGGCAAGTCCTCAGAAGCTCAACCGTTCCTGAGCTCTGATCGCCTTGCTTTCGGGGGGCCGAGCAACTCTGAACGATTGCCCCGACAGGATGGACTCAACAGCGGAGGTTCGACCTGTCGCCAGCAGCCACGGTCTCCCAACGATGATTTGCCAACACTGCCCTGGACATCTTGGAGTCAGAGAAGTCGTTCAAAAAGAAAAGTAAAAAGAACGCCCCGGTGACCCAAGAGGGCACCGGGGTCCATCTGAAATGAGCTGGCAGGCAATGCGGAGCAAAAGGTCAACCGGTGCTCGTCTGCAAGCCGGGGATTGGATCAACCACGTTCTGAGCGGCGTCGGGAGAGCAGCACGGACCCGAGGCCCACGGCGAGCAGGCTGACGGAAGTGGGCTCGGGGATCACCCCGATCGTCACCTGATCCACTCGCCCGATGGTGAAATCGTCAAAACCAAAAGCGTCGTCGATGCCTGCCGAGTTGCCGAATTCCACTGTTGTAAAGGGATTCTCCCGATCGATGTACCCAAAAAACAGGGCAGCCCCGGGGTCAGTGATGGTGTGTGCAACCTCAACAGCAGGGCCACCATCAAAGCTCAAGGTGAGTTGACCTTCGACATTGCCGACATCGGTTGCATAGAAGCCAAATGCTGCCTGCGGTGAGTCAAAGGTTAACGTGAACGATTGCGCATCAAAGGTGCCCAAGTTCAAATATTGGTTGCCAGAGATAGCAAATCGCCCCGCAAGGGGTTCGGCGGCAATTCCGGTGGAGCCGATCACGTTCGTCCCTGTCAGTGTCGCGGCATCCCCATTGAACGTGACAGTGATGGGAAACTGAGTTCCAGGTGCGATATCCTCAAAATCCTCGATCAACTCGCCTTCGAGCTGATCCAGAAAGGCCTGCTGCGCGGCATCAGAATTGGGAGTCGGCAGCGATCCTCCGGCGTTATCCTCGCCGAAGAACGTCACCGTCGCGGCGTTTGCTGTTTGCGTAGCGATCAACAGAATCGCTGCCAAGGAAAAGAGGGGTACTTGGTTTGTTGGCATAGCTGAAGCTCCTTAGGTGGGATAGGCAAAGGTGGGAGACGCAAGTTCAGGGGACAGGAGGTGAAACCCCCTGAGGTTTGGGGCGGTCGATTGTGCCGTTGGCTACCTTCCCAGGTCTACTGATTCCCGGAAAAGTCTTCGACGAAGCGGGGCGTTTCGTCCGATAATTCGGGCTTCCGGTCAGACTCAGGCTGCCTTCTTGAGGTCGTCACAAACAAGGGTAAACGGTCGCCCTGGGTCGAAGACTGATCTGAGGCACAGGAATCATCTTCCTGTTGATCAGTATGGGTGGCAATGCGATGGTTGAGAATCTTTTGCGGGGTTCTGAACGTCATCCAACAGCGTGAAGGTCCTGTTTCTGGCGCCGTTCGAGTTTCTTGTGTTGAGTTTGCCAAGAAGCTTCCTTGCACGACTGAGGTTGAGAACATCTTGGCTCGTCTGGCACTGTGGAGAGGCCGCCAAATCACTGGTCGTTCCGGCGGCTCGCGTGGTTTGGCCGAGCAAGAATTTTCCGAAGGCAGCATTCAAGGGGCAGACCATTCAACTGCCCCGCATCGAAGCCATTGGTCTGGACGGAGAACAACCGAGGCCCTGGGTCCGGATGAAACGGGCGCGGTTCTTCTGTGGCGGAGGCAGTCGTTGACCAGCATCTGAGTCCTCTGCGAGCGATTCTGTTCCAGGGGGACAGGGACGGGTCAAGCAAACGACTGCTGATCTTGGTTGGTCCAGACATCCATCGCTGGAGATCGGTTTTGGGGAGAGGTTCTTGGACGTCCCTCTCAGGAAACCGCCTGTGAGATCCAGCCGGTTAATCCCCTGCTCTGCTTGAGGGGCATGACCACTGCCTGTCCAGCCAACGGTTTGCCCCTTGAGCCGGAGAACGCTTTTGGCAACGCGGCACCTGTTGACTGGTTTTGCTCAGAGGCAGGTCATCACCTTGAGGAGGCTGTGCTCAGCCGACGTCGCCGAAGCAGGAGTCCAGCCAGGCTTAGACCGAGCAAACTGGCGGAGGTTGGCTCGGGGATCAAACCCGTCAAGACGACAAATTCGCTGCGGATGGTCGCCAGGCCAGCTTGCCCGTCTGCGGTCTGGATGAATCGAGTCCACTCCGCGGTGTACGTGACGACAAGAGAGTCCGTGGCATCAGCCCCTTCAACAACAATCGGCACGATCTCGCCCGGCGAGACGGTCAGTTCAGGGATGCTTAGCAGGGGCTCGAGGGGGACCGAGTCGAAATCGGTTTCGAGCCTCTCCAGATGCACCGGACCGGTGGTTCTGGAAAATTCCACATTGGTATAGGTGATCGGTGCGGGGATGTCGTCGGTCAGTGAGAAAGTCCACACAAAGGAGTTAAACGGCTGGGGTGCCGGGATGTTGGCAGCGGGAATGGGCAGCACCTCGACCGTCGTCGTTTGCTGGCCGTCAATGGTCGTCAGCAGCACATCTTCCAACTCTGCGGACACCAGTTCCAGACTCTGATCCACAGCCACAGCGGACCCGCTAAGCCTGGCAGCCCCCAAGCTTGGGTCCACCCGAGTCCTGTCCGACGGGAACAACATCTCCCAGTCGAAATCCAGAATGCGAAACACCTCGTCTTCCTGCTGCTGGACTGTGGGATTGTTGAAAAGCCGGAAAGTCCGTCTGCCGATGCGTTGAGCGCCCGGCGAGATCTGGAGTTCCGATAGTGGAGCTGTGGGGGCCAGCTCATCAACCCGGTAGGTCAATCCGGCCCCATTGAATTGCAGCAACCACTCTTGATCGAGATAGGTGATCGAGGCACTGGGGGCCCAACTCACCTGGTATTTGAGGGCTAGATTCGCCTGAGCGGTACCTGCTGGCACAAGCAACAGCAACAGGAACAAGCTGAAGACCTGCAGTTGTGCGGTCCAGGATTGACATGGTGGGGAATGTGTTCTCATCTCCGGGGTCCTTCTTCTCTCTGTGGTAGGTAGGAAGTCTGGTGGGAACTGAGGGGCCGTGGTGATTCGACCAAGTGAAGGAATCTTGGGACGGCGTGGCTGAGTGAGGGCTCGCTCTTCGCGGAAGGGTGTGTTCCTTGATTGACGGAATCGCGAGGATTTTGTGTTTCCTCAACTTATCTGCTGTTGAAGAAAGTTTTGCAACAGGAAGGTGTGTTGTTTGGGGAATGTAGGGTTTTTGAAGTGCCCGCTTTGTTGGAGGGTGGTTTCGCACCCGCTGTACCATATTTTACAAATTAACCCGAATTTCGTACTGTTGCAAGCCGATTCCTGGAAAACTTTCCCCTAACATAGGTGAAGGCAGACAGCCAGATGGTGGGTAGTAGATTTATGGGCACCCTCGAAGAAGGGTTCCTCAAGGGTGCCTTGTCTCGAACCCTAGAGGAACGGGTTGTGACACTTTAATAAATGTAAATACATGTCCTCGAGTTTTCGGAGTGCTTTCAAGAGTAAGTTGAAGCCAGCCAGTCAATTTCTTCGCGTTGCGCTTTTTCGAGGTTTGATCAGAGGGGAGAAGCGAGTGAACGGGGAATTCAGGTCTGAGCCATGGCTCACTTGAAGGGAGGGTCGCCGGGTTTCTCTCGAGGTGCTGGACCTGTCCGCCTGGAAAAGCCCTGGATTGCATTGGTGGGCAGAACACCAACCCGACCGGCGGGGCACCTGTTGGGCGGGGATTCCAGCGGCTTGCGGCTGGAACCGTTGCGAGTAGACTGAGTGCGGAGGCGGCCAGCTGTCCGGCTGTTTCCTCAGCAAAAGGTCCTCATCTGGTGCCCAACATCATGGGATCGTTGATCGACGCACCTTCCACTGTCGTGGTTGCTGTGCCAAGCTGGGGAATCCTTCAAGAGCCGCGAACGACAAGCCAAGGCGGCATAGCTCAGTTGGTTAGAGCAGCGGAATCATAATCCGCGTGTCGGGGGTTCGAGTCCCTCTGCCGCTACCTCACAAAACCCCTTGATTTGTAGGAATTTCAGCAATTCGGGCCCACAGAGGGGATCGCGAATTCGACCAAGATTTGACCACAAGATGAGCCTCTGTGACCACCTGGTGCGCACAAAAACGTCCCAGTGAATTCGGTCACCCACTATCCCCATTTTCCCTTGCATCAAAGTATCCCCCGTCGAATCCCCTCCTCAAGATCCGAACGATGGATTCGGATCCGTTTCCAAAGGGCTATCCTGGGAAACGGTCAACCGATCGGCGCGGATGGCTCGTCCAATCGTGTTGGGATGACAGCAGCCATGCACAGCGGCCTGCTCGACCGAGAGCCACTCCTGATCCATCGCCGGTTTGCAGGAAAGCCTCCCCACACCTATTCCCTTGTCTTCCTGTTGCAGAGACTCCAGAGCAACGGCAAGTTTTGACTTGCTGACCAATGATCCCGCCCAAAACGAAGGCGAGCTCTAGGCGAGTTTTGCGACAGTTGGCAAATCTCGCCAACTGCGTCACTGCGAGAGAGTATCCAAGAAAACACGCCAGAAAGCTCTCCATCGGGAAGCAACTCATGAGGGTTGTGTGAACACGCCGGAAGCTTCAGTGCTTTGATTTGTCGTCGATTCCGGATAGATTCGACCGACTTCTTCATCATAGGCCCAAGTTGCTTGGACCACTTCTGTTGCTCGTAAGTGTCCATTTTCGCGCAGCGGTTGGCAACGGACCTTGGGGGATCAGGACCTGCCAGGCAAAGACATTGGGTCAGATCGTGCGGCTAAGCTTCGGCGGGGTGCAAAGGAGGAGGATTGGCCGCGTGAAGCTGTTCTAGCTCAGCCTCAAAAAGCGAGTACCCCCGCTGGAGCCAGCGTTGGATTTCCCCGACCAACACCCGCAATGTGAAGTTCTCAAACCGAGTCCGAAGAGAAGCCAACACCGTCATGATAATGCCACCTCGAGCGGAGCCATTGGCGGTCTTGCTTGTTCGTCCGCCCTTGCGGACCTCGGCT
>CAZYKP010000183.1:0-10513 GCA_964648025.1 uncultured Pirellulales bacterium
TGACATCCCTAAACTGTCAGCCAAGTCGATTTAATCGCTATTAATCAACAGGCTGTTAGGCTGAAAAAACGAAGGCTGTTCCTGTACTGGTTGAAAAGCATCGCAGATCTTGACCAAGCTCCCAGAAGAATAAGCGAATGCCTTCCCTGAAGGGTTCCAAGAGATACTCTTAACATGATCGTGAAACCACGTCCGACGATCTGTGACAAGATCCCAGAGCACAACTGTACCACCTTCCAAGTTGTAAAGAAGTTTCGCTCCGTCGGGCGAGAAAGCCAAATTGATGACCTCCTCGCCGGGTCCCCTTATTTTTCCAGGCCAGTGATGGGGGGCTCGCACGCTCTGCACAAGCTTACCTGTACTCAAGTCCCACAGTCTCACGGTGCCGATGCTTGAGCCAGTGGCAGCCAGCGACCCATCAGGGCTGGTGGCGAAAGCGGTCACCGGGCACTGGCGCGCCTTGAGTGTGCGTGTGAGGTTCTGTTTCCCTTCGGACATGGCCCAGATGGCAACTTCCCTTTCCCGATCAGTGAATTGGTCAGTCAACTGCTCAGGAACAGTAACAGCAGCGACAATCGACTGCTGGTTGCCTCTCCAAGCGGCATGGAGTCTTCCGGCCCCCACCCAAAATGTATCCAGTTGCTCTCCCGTTGTGGCATCCCACACGACTGCTTCCCCGTCCTGGAAGACACCGAAGACGCGACGAGTCTGCGAACTCCAAGTCACGCTGACTAGGGGGCATGCTGGTCCAGAAAGAGTGAGCAATTCTTCTCCTTGTACACTCCAGATTTTGACAGTTTGATCTTTGGACCCGGTTACGAATTTCTGACCATCAGGGCTCCATGCTACGCTGGTGACGTCGTCCGTGTGGCCTCGAAGAATCTGTTGGGTTTCTCCAGTCACTGCATCCCAAATCCTGACTGTGTTGTCCCGGGAGCCACTCAGAACACGTAGACTGTTAGGATTCCAGGCAACGGTGGTTACTGCGTCAGTGTGTCCTTCGAGTGTCAGTCGCCGGGGCTCTTTCGGCGAAATGCGCACAATCCGCGCCGTGTGATCCAATGACCCACTTAGGAGAGAATGACCGTCTGGGCTCCAGGCAATGCTGAGAACTGCTTTCGTATGTTCTTGAAGGTTTTCACTACGCTCGCCGGTTTTCAGATCCCAACACTTCACCTTTCCGTTCGATGTACCCCAAGTGAGATGCCGCGCCTTTGGGCAGAAAGTCAAGCTGGTAATCGGCAGCTCGTCGTTCCCCGATTCAACGGTGTCACCCGTCTGAGAGTTCCAAACCGTCATGCCCCAAGTGCTTGAGGCGCACGCAGCAAGTGACCCATCGGGGCTAATAGCCAGGGCGGTCACAGAGCCCGACGCTGATTTCGGGACCAAACGTTCCTGCTTCTTGGGTAGGGTCCATATATTGGCTCGCCATGAGTCTTGAGGCGCTGTGATAATGATTGTTGCTTCAGGACCCCAAGCCGCGTACTTCAAGTGAGGCTCTCGGTGCCTGAGAGTGATTTTTCTGTGGACGGGACCGAAGTCCCGGGTTCGCAACGTACCATCGCTTGCCCCGCTCACGATCCTCTGGCCGCCTGAGGCCCACG
This sequence comes from uncultured Pirellulales bacterium, assembly GCA_964648025.1. Classification (GTDB taxonomy): domain Bacteria; phylum Planctomycetota; class Planctomycetia; order Pirellulales; family Pb10988; genus CAZYKP01. Next base: position 1,605 of record CAZYKP010000183.1, read on the forward strand.
CGGCAACTCCCATGTCTTTCGAGCGGACGCGAAGTGTTTGTTTCCTGCTGCCGGTGGTGGCACTCCAGGCGGCAGCCTCTCCGTTCTGAAACGCGCCGAGGATGCGAAGACTGTCTGCGCTCCAGGTTGCACAGGCGAAAGGATGAGCCGGACCAGAGAGAGTGAGCAGTACTTGCCCTTCGAGATTCCAAATCTTGGCAGTGTGATCCCGTGATCCACTCAGAATTCTCTTTCCGGTCGGGCTCCAGACGACGCAAGTAATGTCGTCGGTATGTCCTCGAAAGATCCCACGAGGCTCTCCTGTTGTGGCATCCCACAACCGGACCGTATTGTCCAGCGATCCACTTAAGACAAATTCTCCGCATGGGCTCCACGCCACACTGGTGATTGCATCGGTGTGGCCTCTAAGAATTTGTTGGGTCTCTCCCGTTGTTGTGTTCCAAATTCGGACACAGCGGTCCAAAGACCCGCTCAGGACGCTCAAGTCATCTGGGCTCCATGCCACGCTTGTGACGGCACCAGTGTGGCCTTGAAGCGTGCTTCGGGTTTCCTGATTGAAAACGTCCCAAATCTTGATGGTCGTGTCTCTTGACCCGCTGAGAATGCGCCCGCCATCTGGACTCCAGGCGACGCACGTCGCGATATGTTCTGGGTGGTCAGGTTGCAAAACGTATTGGGATTCTCCCGTTCGGGAATCCCAAACTTCCAGGCGGCCATCAGCTTCGGCGCTGACGAACTGGGCGCCCTCCGGGCTCCATCCAAGGGAGGTGACCTTCGTACGTCGCCCTAGCTCAATTGGAGATCCATTCCTCAGGCAAAGACGCCTAACGTAGTAGTATGCGACATCCCGATGTGGGGTGGCAGCGAGCAATCTCTCTGCCCTCGCGAGGTCCTGCTGCTCCCAGGCTCGCAGTGCGGCGGTCATCAATCGTGAATGCCGTTCTTGAGCTGCGCGTCGGGCCTCGAAATCCCGCTGCCGAGTAAGGTCCTCCTTCTGGCCTCTCAGAGTCTTTGCCTGCCGCTGCACGACGACCTTCTGGCCTCTCAGGGTCTTGGCCTGCCTCTGTGCGACGGCTGCGAACCAGCTCGTGGCAACCATGCCGCCACTCAAACTCAGGACCACCAAGGCAAGCAGGCTGGCAACAACCGGTTGTCGACCGACCCAACGGGCCACCTTCTCCGTGGAACTCACCGGGCGAGCTTCGATCGAGTGCCCCGCCAGAAACCGACCCAAATCCTCTGCCAGCGCTGTTCCATCGGAATAACGCTTGCCAGGGGTTTTGTCCAAACATTTCAAACAAATCACTTCCAGATCACGTGGTATCCGCGCGAACCGCCTTGGACTTGGAGGCTCTTCCTGTTGAATCTTCGTCCACATCCCCAACAGATCACTGGCCTGAAACGGTCGCTTCCCAGTCAATAGCTCATACAGGATCACCCCCAACGCCCAGACATCCGTCGCTGGAGTCACCGCTGACCCGTCTGCCAATGTCTGTTCTGGGGCCATGTAGGCTGGCGTGCCCAACGCCAGACCTGGCAGCGTCATCGTCTCATCGACGTTGATATCCTTGGCCAGCCCGAAATCGGTGACCTTCATACTGCCTGCTGAGTCCAATAACACATTGGCTGGCTTGAGGTCCCGATGGACGATGCTCTCCGCATGGGCGACCCCCACCGCTATGGCCAAAGTCCGAACTAACTCTGCAGCTTCTCGGGGTGTATAGCAACGGCGGTCGGTCAGACGCTGTTTCAAGAGATCATCCAGTCCACCCCCAGCGCAGAATTCCAAAGCGAAGTACCATTGAGGTGGATCGCCGAACTGACCCAGATCGTAAACTTGCACAATGTGTGGGTGGTTGAGTCGCGCCAGCAGCCGCACCTCAGTTTGCAGTCGGTTGACGGCTCCTCGATCGGCCAAGGCGCCCAGTTTGAGGACTTTGAGTCCGACAATTCGGTCGAAGGCGGTTTGCCGTGCCTTGTAGACGACTCCTTGGCCTCCTTGGCCGAGGACCTCCTGGATCTCGTAACCTGGGATGTGAGGGGCTCCCGAGACCCAGCCCAACGGATTTCCCACAGGAGCTTCAGGAGCGTCGTGGTCGAAGAGCGATTCCTCCTCAGCTTGTTCCGCTTGAGCGAGCATTCGTTTGAGCTCATGACGCAGAGACTGGTCCCCTTGGCAGGCCTCAACGAGAAATGCAGTCCGCTCGTCCGGTGGTCGTTGGCGTGCTTCTGCAAACAGTTCGTAAAGTCGGTCGGACTCGTCGGTCATCACTTGTCTGCTCCGATCAGAAGCACGATGTTGGTGCTGAATCGATCCTGTGGTTCGGCAAACGCCTGGAACCTGTGCATGATCGCGATCCTGCCGTGCCGGAACTTCGTCTCGCTCTGCTGGCTGAAGATACACGACGCGCAGGGAGCACCGCGTCAAGCACGGTCAGCGAGAATGAACTTGTTGGCCTTCTCCTCACACTGGCTTGGGTCTCGATCGGTTTCGATCGGACGCCCCGGCGATGTCGATGATCAACACCGCAAGACCGCCAGTCATTCTCAAGATCGGCCAGTGCATCACAGCAACGGACCATGGCAAAGAACAATCCCTGAAAACCGTTTGGGAATCGCACGCTGAAATCCGCACCCTCCTTCGACGTCGCCTTGTCCCCAGGACTGTAACCGTGAGTCTGACCCCTGCGAGGTTCAGAAGCCCGAGGTGCGCCTCAAGAACAGCATCCTGATTGCAGACCTTCTGCCGTTCTCGGGTGAGGATGTCAGACATCCGTCCGAAAATCACGTCCAATCGGAGATTGACCGATGACAACGAATCAGAATTACCAACTCGTGTTTCGCCGCTACGCACCCTTTGACTCGTTTGGTGGAGGGTTCGAGGGGGATAAGCGGACTTCCGCATCGGTCGCTCAAGATGGGTCTGCCACATTTCGGACCAGTGGCAGGGTGTCTTTTAGTCAGGCTGGCGAAGTCAAGGTCCTCGGGGGGAGGACATCCGGCACTCGGTGGAGATCCGCCGTTGACAATGCGAAAGTCAGTATGCAATTGGCAGTCTTCAAAACAAAAGCTGGCCACGTTGTTTTTCGCGCATCTTCGGCAGGCAGTAACCCTATGGTGTTGGGCTCACCAGACATTGACACTTTCGTGACCATGGGCGCGATTTGGTGGGAGAATATTCTACGGCTGGTCGGGCACGTCAGCGGCGACGCCTTCCCGAATTGCGAAGTGTTTGTTAAAGATCCGAAGGGAAACCCAGTGCTGCTTGTTGATTTTCACACCAAGAGCGGCGAGGCAGGGCCATTTTACCGCTTGTTTGGCAGCGGCTCGAGCCAGCAGTTCGCGGATTTTGATGTCGGGGTCCGGCTCAATGCCGACGGGACCTTCGGAAAAGTCGTCCACCGTGGGCCGACTGTTGTCAAGGAGGCCAAACTGATGCCGGATACCATTCCGCGGATGCCCCTCGTTGACCACCAACTCTCGCAACGCCGCTCTTAATGGCGATAAGCTTCGTGGCTCAGTCCAGCACGCTCGGAAAGCCTTTCAAGAAGACAGCTGTCATATTGGGCCGATCTCCCGATGCTGAGTTTTCGTGATTGTCGCCGGTGTATTCAACCACTACGCTCCCCACAATCGAGTTACGGGCAATCTCCCCTCGAATTTGTGTCCGTGAGGATCAAACTTCCCGTCTCCAGCCGAATCAAAGTGAAAAATGTCCTGAGAATGGGCGATTCCAAGCAAACAGTTCATACGTGCAGTCGGAGTCTTCCTATGGCTAGGAATCTCCTTTTAAGCGACCAAACAGCCAACCCCTGGCAAACGCCCAATAGTTTTCTACCGTCGTGGTCGACTTTCCCAGCAGTTGGGCCATTTCATCGATCGTGCACCTGGCGAACATCTTGTTCATCACAACTTCGTACTGCTTGGGGTGCTTTGCCTGAAATTCCCGGAGAGCGTCGTTGAGATCCTCGAACTCCAGGGGATCTTGCCCAGATTGAGTGAGTTGATCGAGGACAACGTCAATGCCGAGTTTGTTGAGATGGCCCCCATGCTTCTGGGCACGCCTGGCCCGTGCATAATCCACCAGAATCTGACGCATGAGATTGGCTGTCACCGAGATCAGCTCACGGCGGTTATTCACGTTCTGTAATCCGTTTTGGTAATTGAGCCGCAGGAAGACCTCGTGCAGGAGCTCAGAGGCACTGAGGCTGCGATCCGGCCGCTCACCTCGGCTCACGGCTTCAGCCAGCCGTTTGAGCTCTGAATACATCCGATCCCACAGAGCCGCTTGTGCCCCGAAGGTGGAGTCGCTGCTTCCAGTGACTTTCTGAATCAACTCGGTTACGGATCCAGGTTCCTCGAACATCGTTGTGACTCCCAAGGGCTGGCCGTTCGATTCGCGCGCAGCGCGAATGGCTGATGAGCGGTCCGATTCATTCTGAAATAAAACGTTTCACGAGTTGGGAAACAGGCCGGCAATTCCGCACCCTCTCTTGAACTCGAGGTTGCCATCTGTGGTGGCAGCCTAGCTGCTGACTTTGGCGACGTTCGCCCAACAGCCACTCACGAGGATGGAAAGAAACAAGGAGCTCGCTATGAATGCCTTCGTGTCTGCCTTCAGTTTTGTTTTATCCCTTGCCTTGCTAGTCCAGCCAGTACTTGGCGCCGGCTTGAGCAACGTTACCTCCGGATTGAGTGGGCACCATACTATTGAGCCAGGACGTGTTCTGCAAAAGGAGGTGCGCCTCCGTCAAGACACTCCTTACCTGGTCAAGGTGACTGCTGCTGATCCTCACCACCGACTCAAACTTCGAGTCAAGCGGTTTTGGATGGACCAGAAGAAGTTCGACTCCGGTTGGAAATTCGGGAAGGGTTATGTGAGCTGTTACCTCCCCAGTCAGCCTCACGGGACTCGTCCCTGGAAAATCTACGTCTCTCACCACGAGGACCGCCCCGTGACAGTCCACATCGATGTGACTCCCCGCCGTTGATGCTTTCGCTAAAGCAAAAGTTTCTTGAACCACGCTGCGGCTGAAGTCGCAGCGTGGTTTGTTCATTGATAGATTGAGCGGCTTAATGCACATGATTGCCGCTTAAGAACGCCGGGCAGGAAACGCCCTACGAGATTCCGCAGGCAATCTCGTGGCGACCAGCAACTCGCCCTCTTGGGACAATGTCTCGCTCGCGCCGAAACGCTAACATCGCTGCGACAACCACTGAGTTGGCAACTCATCGGGTGGTCGGGCGAGCCAAGACTTTCCCCCTACCTCAGTACCGTCTTCGCTAGAAAAGATTGTGAAGTTGATCGCTGGACAGATTTGCCGAAGCAAGCAATGCCCGTCCCGTTGTACAGCCGTTTTCTTGGGCGCACGGAAGTTGGCTCCCACGAGCCTTGCTCCAATCCGCAGTAGATTACCCGACGCATCCAACCAATGTCCAGTTTCAGGTCGGTATGTTTTTGCATCTAATTGCTTGCAATCTACCAGGAACGCGGATCGCTCCGGCCGGTTGACCGAGGTTTGTTGCAAAGACCAAGCCGTGCTCAGTCAAGACTTGTTGAGGCACTCTGTCATGGGAGGCATCAAGCTCCGGACAACCACCGGATTGCTTGAGGAGAATCGCCGGGAGAGGCGTCATCATCGACCGGGATGAGGGCAACCGGGCGATTGCTCGCGTCTTGCGAGTCAACGCAATCGATGGGGTGTTCGCCGAAGCTCCGAGTCGGACTCCCGCGAGTTCGGGTGCAAGTCACCGGGTGGGTTTCAGCCGATGGTTGGTCAAGGTTGGAACGAGGAGTCGTGTCGGAAGAACTGAACGACCGATGACGACTTTGGTTTCGATTGTGGCCCGTCAGGGTGAATCGATGATGTGGTGTGTTGCTCTTGCGGGAGGTTGGATCGACAGCGATTGCCACCAGATCCGCTCAACACGACGGGACGATCGCTCGGCTGAAACCGGTCCAGGAACGCCCGACACCGGCCGGTGCGAGGCTTCCGGAAGGTTGCTGGGCTGGGCATTGCTGGCAGTGTCGGCTTTGGTTTGCTCTCCTTCCTGATCCTTCGATTCAGGTTCTTCGCCATGTTCCTCAGCCGCTCCTGAGGAACCCTTTTCCGGTGTCTCCCCACGTGGCGAGGATTTTTCCCAAAACCCAAACCAGAGCCACTCTTCGGCTGGGACACCGACGGGAAGTTCCAGTGAGCCTGTGGAAGGGCCGAACACTTCCACATGCAGCTTCGCCAGACTCCCAATCACCGAGCCAAGCGGAGTCACCCAGAGAACGTTGGTAACTCGAGTCGGCGACAGTAGTTCCTCTGAAACGCTGGTTGGAAGCGTCAGGTTCAAGCCACCGGCTGCCGCCCCGACCACAGTGACAACCTCCTCGGCCACCACCCCTCCGACGTGAACGAGCTGGCTGAAAGCTTGTTGTAAGAGATCCCACAGTCCTCTCCGCACACCAGATGATCGACCCCTGGGACCCTCGTCCTCAGTCCCCAGCTCTCCAAAGAACAGCCCCAACGGCCCGAAACCAAGCAGGGAAATGACCCCAGTTAGCCCAGCGACCGAAAAACTGCCTGCCGGCAGTGAAATCCCAAGGGACAGCAGAGTTGGTGAACTCTCCGCCGACTGTCCAGCCTCGACGTCGAAGACGGTGATGATCTCCGAGCCCTCCTGGGTAACGTACAACTGCAGCAAGTCAGCCTCCTGCAAGGCTGTCAGCGAGGCCGAACTGGGCGAAGCGATTCCAAAGAGCCCCTCGAGTCCAAGGTTCCCCAGTGCATCGACCACTAACTGGATGCCAGTGGAGGTGAGCACCAGCAAGTCAAGGCTGCCAGGTGTGATGCTTGTGGTGATCACACTGCTGGCGCCCAGACTGGCAGGAAGTTGAGGGATGGGTGTGACAGTGCCGCTCACGGGGTCGACTTGGACTACGGCCCCGCCGACTGGCACAAAAGCTGAACCCCCGCCGAAGCCTGGTGTTCCCGGTGTCCCAGGCAGATTGGTGACCGTGGGGTTCAGGTCGTCGAAGAAGCCTTGGCCCAAGTCGGGCAACAGCTCGACGGTTCCCACCACATCTCCGGTCGTGGGGTCACGGCCTCCGTTGGTGGTCGTGACGGTTAGCCCCAAGAACTGGCCAGAGTCGCTAGCACTCTGATTGGAGATGGCATTGGGATTCTCGCCCACCTCCAGGCGAGGGCCCAAGCGGAAGCCGTTCCAGTTGCCGTTTTCGGATCCGTTGTTGAGCAACACGGAGACATCGTTGCTGCCGTTGTTGACCACAGCCACATCGCGGAAGCCATCGCCGTCGTAGTCTCGGAGGGCGAAATCGATAGGATTGGTGCCGGTGAAGGTTTCGGTGGGCGATGAGAAGGTTCCATCGGCCTGACTGAGATAGGTTCGCAGTTGGTTGCTGCCGCTGTTGAGCAAAAGAAGATCGGTCCAGCCGTCGTTGTTGATATCGACAAAAGCTGTCCCGCCGGGTGCTTGGAGACCATCAGTGCGGGTTTGAGACAAACCAGCGACGAGTTCACCAGTGTCGGGGTCGGCGTAGGTTGCCGAGAACTGGTCTGTGTCGGGGATGCGGTACTGCACGCGGACCACGTCAGCACGCTCGTTGGCCACGACAGCGTCTTGCCAACCGTCGTTGTTGAGGTCCGTTGTGGCGAGGGTGACTGTTTGGTCGGCTCGTTGGAATTCGCGGAAGGTGCCGTCGCCGTTTCCGAGGAAGATCAGCAGGTCCCCAAACTCATTGCCCACCAGCAGGTCGAGCTCTCCGTCATCGTTGACATCGTGGACAGTCAGGCCGTTGGCAGTCGGATCAACTTGGAGGTTCTGTTGCTCTTGAAACTCCCCCTCGGGGGTTGCTGTGAAGACGAATAACTGATCAAGCGCTTCGTCGAGGACTGCAAAGTCGAATCGGCCGTCGCTGTTGAAGTTACCAGACCGAAGTTGGGTGGGCTGCTGGAGGTCGTGAAACGGACCAACTTGCTGCGGGGCAAGGTACCCGATTCGGCCAACCGAACTCAGTCGTGTGATACGGTTGGTCGAAGTGTTGAGCGTCAGCAGATCTGTCAGCGAGCCGTCGGTGGATTCCAAGGGCACGGCTCCGAATGTGCCTGCATAAGAGGTCACCGCGGTCTGCTCGGAAGTAACCCTTGCCTCGGTCGCGTATTGCCCCAAGTCAGCACGGTAACGATTTTCCTTCATGAAAGGCAAAGAGGGGTCGTTCAAGAGCATGCTGACGTCCCCAGAGGTAGAGTTGGAGACGATCAGGTCGGGACCAAAATTTCCATCCACATCAGCGATCGTCAGAGCGGTAGGAGTGTTGCCAACAGGGATAGGCAGCGGATGCTCAAAGCTGCCGTCGGGGAGTTGGTAGAGGACGAGGACTTCCGATGTACCCGAGGAAGTCACCACCAAATCGTCGAGCTGATCGGCATCCAGATCTAGATCAGCACTAGCGATTCGAACAAAACCAGATCCTGGAAGCGAAATAGGATCCAGAGGCTGAACGCTCTGGTCGGCAGCAATGCGATAAAGTGAGATCTGTCCATCCCTTTCAAGCACTCCGACGAGAAGGCCTGCAGCCGAGTTCACAACGGTGAGATCTTGCGCGTTTGTTGACTGAGCATTGAGGATGACGGGTGGCTGGAAGCTCGGGCTCTGGGACTGTTGGGCTTGTCCGAAGCGGACCAAGACCCGACCGCGATTATCGATGAGCAGGGCATCCGCGAAGGTATCGGCATTGACGTCGGCGACCAGAGGGACAGCGCGTCGGCCAGTAGCTGAATCTGGAGGTGGGTCGAAGCCTTCAGCTGCGTTACCCAACAGCACAGAGACATCATTCGAGCCCCCATTGGCAGTGATCAGGTCCAGCCTGCCATCGGCATTGACATCAGCTAGTTGCAGTT
>CAZYKP010000184.1:0-10077 GCA_964648025.1 uncultured Pirellulales bacterium
TGTGTTGTGGAGCCCAAGTCATGGTGCAACACGATCCAGGTGGATTCCGGTGCTTTTCGGACAGACTGTAAGATGATCGCAGTCCGGCGACCTGGATTGCTCGAAGGACGTTTGCTCTTTCGGTGCTCTGGGCTGGCTGAGGCTGGCTAACTGACAGAGGACTTATTCCCAGGGCGGCCAAAAATCCCGATCACCGGGGCAGCCGCCCTGGTCGCCGGACTGAACGCGTGCTATGAAACGAGCCGCGCAACATCCTGGGGCCACAGTTTTGCACAGCGATCTTGGACAGCACCCAAGGGAGTTTCCTGAGAAAAGCCTGCTTGGAAAAAGCCTGCTTGGAAAAAGCTGGCGGAGGCGCAGACCCTGGGATCGGACCAACTCTTGATCATCAACTGAAAGCCCCGCCTGTGGGGTTGACCATGGCGACCGTTCCCGAGCCATCCGTGCCGCGATCCCCGTTGGGGTCTTCCCCTTCTACTCAGGACGATCACTCCCCAGCCTACCGACGGGCACTTGAGTACCTCAACAGCCGGCTGAACTACGAGCGAGCCCCCATGCCGTCGCACTCCCCGCGGCAGCATGGGCCTGTGAAACTGGCCCGCATGCGGCGGCTTCTGGAGTTGCTGGGCAATCCCCAGTTGAGCCTCCCCACCATTCATGTGGCTGGAACCAAGGGGAAGGGATCCACCTGCTGGTTGATCGCTCAGGCGCTGGCTGCTGCCGGCTACCGAACTGGCCTTTACACCTCCCCTCACTTCCAGCGTCTGGAGGAGCGGTACTGCCTCAACGGACAGCCCTGTTCCCCGGAGCGTCTAACAGCCCTGGTCGATGCCGTTGGCCAACCAGTCGAAACCCTGGACGCCCAAGGCAGCCCGCCCACATTCTTCGAGATTGCCACAGCTCTGGCCTGGATGCACTTTGCCGATCAGTTGCCCGGTCAGACCCCCAACCAGCCTGCTGACTGTGTCGTCATGGAGGTCGGCCTCGGCGGCCGCCTGGATAGCACCAACGTGTGTGCCCCCTGTGTCTCGGTCATCACCAGCATCAGTTTCGATCATATGGCCCAGCTAGGGACGACACTGGCAGAAATTGCTCGCGAGAAAGCTGGGATCATTAAGTCGGGCGTGCCGGTTATCAGTGGTGTGACCGACCCGGAGCCAGCAGGTGTGATCGACGAGGTTGCCAAGCACCGGCAGGCCCCAGTGATTCAAAGCGGGTTGCATTTTGAGGGTGCCGTGCGGAGTGATGGATCTCCGCCGAGAGAACTCCGCCCCCCTGGGGCCAACCCCGGCAAACCGCCGTTGATCGGCAAGCACGGAGGTCAGCTCGTGGATTTCCGCTGGCGGGGGGCTGATGACGATCCGGAGGTGCAGGCTCCTGCGTCGAACTGGCGGTGTTGGGAGAACGTCGAACTGGCCCTCTTGGGTCGATCCCAAGCCGCCAACGCAGCGGTGGCTTGGGCGACGCTCGGCCAACTGCAACTGGCGGGATTCTCCTTGAATGAAGCCTGTGTGCGTGATGCATTCGCCGGCACCCAGCTTTCGGGCCGCTTCGAGCAGATCCCGGGGAATCCCACAACCATTGTTGATATCGCCCATAACGGCGCCAGCATGGCAGCGTTGGTCCAAACTCTGCAAGCGAGATTTCCCACCCAACGAAAAGTCGCGGTTTTCTCTACATCCCGCGATAAGGACCTCCCAGGAATGCTCATGGAGCTGCCGGCCGGGTTTGATGCCGTTGTTGTCACTCAGTTCCAATCCAATCCCAGAGCATTGCCTGTGGCGGCGATCTTGCAAGCGATGCGCGATCATTGGCCTGAGGAGGCCACCGCCCCCCAGGTCCACTTTCACGACCAACCCCAACAGGCATGGCAGCTGGCACGGCGATTGGCAGGCACGCAGGGCCTCCTCTGCATCACTGGCAGCACCTTCCTGGTTGCCGAGCTCCGTCCCCTGCTGATAAGCTCCTCGACTTGAACTTGACCCAACCAGCGTCGTCGCGCAGAGACGAGGCCGTCGCCTGCGGCTTCAGGTCCAACAGTCTCACCCGTGAAACAGTCTCACCCGTGAAACGACTTCACTGCAAAAAGAACCACAGGTGCAACGATCTCAAACGATCTCACCGGCGACGACTTCCTCTCCGTCGGTGTGCCTTGGGCACTCACTTCCTGCGACGCTTGCCGAGCTGGGTCAGCATCACGCCACAGAGGGACCAAAGGGTGACAGAGGCGGGTTCGGGAATGACAGCCGATAGGGTGGCACCCAACTCAAACTCGGCGATCTGGACGGAGTTGGCCGCAGCGGCATCCTTGACCGTGGGGAAGACAACTCGGAAAGACTCAAAGAACTGGTCGTTCTCAAAAAACACCGTGGGGCCTTCGGTATTGCGTGCTGAGGGGAGATCAAGAGCCCCCGCAGCGATCAGAGTCCAGCTCTCATCCGAACCATCGCTGTGGGGGAGGCTGCTGATCGGATCATTGGTGCCAAAGAGCTGAAACGACGTCGGGTCACGCGCTTCTGCGTCGTTGGCTGTCCAGACGGTCAACGAGGTCGCGGCGTGAGTGTCTGGATTCAGCGACGGGGTGACGATGAACCCGGCATTCTCCTCTCCGAAGTTCAGGTACTTCGTGGTCACGAGATTATCAATGGCCAAAAACGCCTGCTCGGCGGCAGGACTGCTGCTTCCTGTACCGTCCAAGTCGATGGGAATCACCACATCACCGAATTGTGTCATGTCCGCAATGTCACCTGTGGGTAAGAGGGCCTCGGTGGCGTTGAGTTGGACTTCCGCGATCTGGACGGAGTTGGCCGCAGCGGCATCCTTGACCGTGGGGAAGACAACGCGAAAAGCCCCATAATGCTGATCGTTGTCGAAGGTCACCGTGGGCCCGACGGTGTTGCGATCTGAGGGAAGATCAAGAGCCCCCTCGGCAATCAGACTCCAGTCCTCACCGGAGCCGTCACTATGGGCGGCGCTGGTGATGACATCGTTGGTGCCGAAGAGCTGATACGAGGTCGGGTCACGTGCTTCTGCGTCGTTGGCGGTAGTCACCGTCAGCGAAGTGACCGCATGCGTCACCGGGTTGAGCGAAGGGCGAACGATCAAGCCCGCATTTTCCTCGCCGAAGTTCAGGTACTTCGTGGTTACGAGGTTGTCCACAGCCAGAGGGGCTTGCTCAGCACCGGGGCTGCTGCTTCCCGTGCCGTCAAGGTCGATGGGAATGGACAAGTCGCCATTGTTCGTGACATCGGGGATTGGCAGGACGGCCGCTTGGGCTGAGCCGATGTTGTTGGCCTCCAGCTGAATCTCCGCAATCTGGACGGAGTTGGCTGCTCCAGGGTCTTTGACTGTCGGGAAAATCACCCGAAATGAGTCGTAATACGTATCGTTGGGAAACTCCACGGTCGGACCGACGGTGTTTCGAGAGGAGGGCAAGGACACGCCTCCAGTGGCGATCAGCGACCACGGTTCTCCGGAACCATCGCTATTCTCTCCACTAACAATTGGGAAGTTTGTGCCGTAAATTGCGAAGCTAGCGGGATCACGTGCCTCGGCATCGTTTGCGGTGGTGATCGTCAACGAACGAACGGCATGGGTGTCGGGGTTGTTTGTGGGGGTGACGATGAATCCGGCGTTTTGTTCTCCGAAGTTCAAATACTTCGTGCTGATGACGTCATCGATGGCCAAGGGGGATTCTTCAGCGGCTGGGCTGCTGCTGGTGCCGTCCAGGTCAACGGGAACGGTGGCGTCTCCGGGGTTGGTGACATCGTCAATCAGTTGGGCAAGACTCACATGGGGGAAACTGAGCAAACAGACAACCGATGCAACGATCGGCACCGCAAACAGAGAGCGAGCCATGTTTCCTCTCCTAGGAACACTTGGGTTAGGAACACTTTGGTTCTGGGGTGTCAGGGACTCCACACCGGTCTGGGAGAAGACCCAGAATCGAGGGATGACGATGAGAGTCGGAACAGGGTTGGATGGCCGCCTCAAAGCGGCCCAAACAGACGTGGGGGTTTTGGTTTGGTTGACGAGAGACCACAGAAACGGCCGCTTCACCCGAATGAGTGACCAGTCAACCGTGGTCTGATGTTGGAGCAATTGCCCCCGGATTGCAAGGATTTCGTGAGCTTTTTGCAAAGATTCGGTGTATCTCCAGCCTCTTTTGGGGAAGTGCCTGGCCTGCAAAGGCTCACGGTTAGCTCATGTTCACCAGAACGGGGTCTCCAGATTCCCGGCGACGGGCTAAACTTTGAAGCGGCCAGATTCAGGGCCGGAGAAGCTCATCCGAACATCCGCCGGGCTTCTCTGGGGAGTCTTGCGGGCCTGTTGATCACCCAACGCCCGGAGTGCAACACCTTGAATCCGGTGCGTGATCTGCCGCCGGTCATCCAACCCAGGCCGCCCATGCCTTGTTTGACCAGAGAGATTGGTCGAACCGACGGCGGGGTGGCACATTCTCGTCTGACGACATGTGGAGCAAAGCACTGTCCATGAACAGCACACAGACCGACACGCTGGCTGCCTCATCGACTTTTCGGATCCGGTGGGTTACGGGCGTGTTGATTGCCCTGATCGGGGGTGGGGCGGCGGTGGCGATTTGGAATGCTGCGGGCAATCTGGCTGGGGCAGCGATTCCGGTGGCGATGGGCGTGGGGGCACTGACGACGTTTCTGCTGTTTCTCTGGGGGGTTTGGTTTGGAGGTCTCCCTTGGCAGGCACGCATTGCGATAGCGATGGTGAGCGTTGGTGTGTTGGTGGCGATGGTTTTCAGCCTGCGATTTGAGGGGATGCGGGGAGGGATGATCCCCATTTTCAGTTTTGTTTGGACTCCCACGAAGGAGGACCAACTCGAGAAATACCTCGACGAAGTCCAGCAGCAAGCCCAGGCCAATGCCTTGGGGCGAGAGGCTGTCCGTGCGGCGGCACAGCCACGTCCCACGGACTACCCTGGCTATTTGGGGGCCGATCGACGAGCGATTGTGCCGGAGGTGGAGCTTGCCCGCTGGTGGGAGGCCGACGCCCAACCGATCAACGGCATCCAGCAGCCCAAGCCGCTCTGGCGGCATCCTGTCGGTCTGGGGTGGGGGGCATTCGCGGTTGTGGGTGACTTAGCGGTCACTCAGGAGTACCGAGACGATGTCTCCATGGTCGTCTGCTATCACGTCGAGACCGGCGTTCCCATCTGGGAGCATGCGGACAAGAGCGGATTCGTCGACCAGACGAAGATGGGAGGCAACGGGCCCCGCGCCACCCCAACCATTCACGACGGCAAGGTCTACGCCTACGCCGCCACTGGCATGCTCACCTGCCTCGATCTGATCACCGGCAAGCAACTTTGGCAACGTAACACCTTGGAAATCACCGAAGCGGATAACATCACCTGGGGGGCAAGCAACTCCCCACTGGTGATTGACAACAAGGTGATTGTCTCGCCCGGCGGCCAAGCGGGAGACAGCAACCAGCAGGGCGAGGGCACGCTGATCGCCTTGGATCGGGACAATGGGGACATCCTCTGGAAGGGCAACAGCGGCGGCAAGGCGGCCTATGGCTCCGCATTAGCGACGACCCTGGCTGAGCGTCAGCAGGTGATGATTCTCAACGGCCCGGGATTGGTCAGCTTCGACGCGGAGACGGGTCAGCGGCTGTTTGACTATCCTTGGATGACGCAGGGACAGGAGATGATCAACACCACGCAGCCGCTGGTCTTTGCAGACAATGGATTTGGTGCTGAGGATTTGCGGATATTTATTTCCAGCGGTTACGGGCACGGCTGTGCGTTGCTGGAGGTCGAGCCGAGCGACGGGGACGAGTGGTCGATTGAGAAGCTTTGGGAGAACCGCAATTTGCAGAGCAAGTTTGCCACCATGGTGATTCGCGACAAAGTCGTCTACGGTCTCAACGAGTTCATTCTGACGTGTCTAGACCTTGAGACGGGCAAACGGCTGTGGCGCAAGCGAGGCGACTTTGGATACGGGCAACTTCTGTGGGTGGGCGACCTCCTGTTGATTCAAAGTGAAGATGGGCCTGTTCTCATCTGGGAGGTTTCACCAGAGGGGGGACGGCAAGTGGCCACCATTGCCGCCCTGGAGCACAAGACATGGAACAATCCCACTCTATCTGGGGATCGCCTTCTCGTTCGCAACGACACCCAGGCAGCTTGCTACCGGCTGCCTGTTCGCAAGTTACCCGCGGCTGGGCCTCTGGAGCCCCCTGCGGAGAAGGCTGCCGGCGAGAGGTCCGACGAGGACGAAACTGAGGGCTGAGACGTGCTTGAGCTGACTTTTCCCGAGGAGATCCCCGTTGTGACGGTGGAGTGAGCAGCGAGGAAGGGGGCTCTTGACCGGTTTGTTGCTGGCGGGGATAGTGAACAATCCAAAACGAAAGAGCGATTAGCTCAGTTGGCTAGAGCGCTTGCTTGACAGGCAAGAGGTCACTGGTTCGAGTCCAGTATCGCTCACTTCCAAACGCCTCCTCTGAAACCCCTCCAAAGCAGGCGTTTTCTCTTTGCTGGACGGGAGTTACGACGATTTCACCGTCCGTCTCAGCCTTGCGTCCTGGACTAGTATCATTGTCAAGGGTGGACTGTTGTTGACTACCTTGGACAGCAGTTGGTGCAAGCGTTGGTGC
Source organism: uncultured Pirellulales bacterium (assembly GCA_964648025.1). Lineage (GTDB taxonomy): Bacteria > Planctomycetota > Planctomycetia > Pirellulales > Pb10988 > CAZYKP01. The sequence continues at coordinate 6,631 of CAZYKP010000184.1, forward strand.
AAGCTGGAGGTGGGCAGGCGGCTCAGAGCCATCGGTTCCGGTGGCCAAGACCGGTATCCGATCGGGGGAAGGCAACTCCGCTGACAGAGTTAGCTCCGGGAGAGCGTCCACCGCAGCGTGGATATCCAAGAGAGTCGGATCTGTATAGACGTTCATCGTCAGATCGATGCGTGAGTGCCAACGCTGCTTGTGCTGTCCGAGGTGCGACTCCGTTGGCCGACAGCAGTGTTCCGAAGGTGTGTCGGAGGGCATGAACGTCTACTGTGCGGCCCCGACCGTCGGACTTGGGAATCCCTGCAGTTGTGCGGGGAGATCAAAAAGGGCAGAGTCCGCAGGAACTGCTCGGCCAGTCGGATCGAAATCCTCACGATGCAACCGCAAGGTGGGGATTGTCATGGTGGCAATCCACTCTCGAAGATCCTCAGCCAGATCTGCTCTCAATGGCAGGTTCGCTGCTCGACGGCTCTTCTCAGCCGATGCTTCTAACTAACTAGTCATTCCCAAGGAAGCTCGAAGATGGAAAAATACATCGTGGCAGTCCGGCGAAACGATCCCAAGTTGGATTTCGCGGCGCTCGTGGAAGGCATTCCCGGACTGGAGATCAAACGTTCCGGTCCTCTCCGTCGAGTGACGGTCTTCGCGACGACCGATGCCATTGATGAGGCGCGAAAGCGATTGCCAAAAACTGTCATCATCGAACGTGAGGTGACGTTCCATCAGAGTTGACAACTCCCTCTCGAAAGAACTCCAGGGACAATTTGCCCCCTGATACTTACCGCGACCATTGGCCCTCGGGACCAATCACTGCCCGCCCCGCCATCGGCATCTCTCATCGTTGCCTCAGCAAACACTTGTCCTCGACGGTCACCCTGGTGTCCCTCCGGAGCAATTCCAACGGCTCCGTTCGGAAGTTCTGGAGGCAAAGTTTGGTTAAGGCACAGCGGCTTCTTGACCGGTGGGATCGAGTTCCACGCGGGTTCTCAGCCGAACACCGAGGGCTTCAAGAATCCTCATCGCTCGCTCTAAGGTGACCCCGTGATACTCATTGCGTTCGTCCCGGGAGACTTGCGACTCGTGAACATTCAAACGTTCGGCCAACTGACGTTGAGACATGCCCCGGGCTATGCGTAAGGAGACCAGAAGGTGGCCGAAGCCACCCAGATTCTCAAGCTCATCGAATTCGCCTCGCTTCAGCCGCTCGTAGCCTGCCACCTCTTCCCGAAGCTGCGCATGAAAGGATTCCAGGGGATCCATCAAGCGCTTCAGCTCCTCCCCGGCATGTCCCAACTCCTGCAGACGAGCGCGGTGCTCTTTCAATCGAGACCGTTCCGCTTCAAGCCGACGAACCGCCTCTTCATATTCAGTTTGATTTCGAATCATGACGCACCTGAATCCTTGAGCTTCACGATGCCACGCGGACGACCATCACGGCGGGACTGTCGAAAAGCCGATGGAAACTCCAACTCGTGCCCGTGGCGGTCGACAATCCCGGAGCCCCATCCTGCAACATGCGGGTACAATTCCACTCGGTAAAAGTGCCACATGGGCAGTTGCAGTTTTGGATAGCCCCGATAGGGACTCCGAGTTGCCGGATCCCAAGTCCAAATCTTGTGAGGATCAATGAGATTCAACTCACGCTGCAGCTCGCCGCTTGCCAGAAAGTCGATCGGACAGACAAAGTAACCGTCGATGTCGTTGGGGTGCTCTTTGTCTTCAGCAAATGACCCGTCAGCAAAAACATCAGTGATTCCGACCTGCCAGAGTTGACGAGTGAGGACCTCGAGATTGTTGACCAATCGCGCTCGCCAACGGCTGTCCCAGTTGGGATAGAGATCCGGATCTGCCGGGCCAAGCACGAGCGAAGAAGCCCTCAATTGCTCAAAGGTGACCTCGTAGTCCCCTGGTGGCAGAAGTCCAGCCTCATCAAACGGTGGTAGAGATCCATCATTCATCGCTCCCCCCATAGCTTGAATCATACGTCATGCTTGACAAAAAAGTCAAGCCCCAAAGCGACTGGCCTCTGCCGGCGAGCCGTTGTTGCGGCAAAGGCTGAGCGGCCAAACGTGGGGGAGGCCGAGTTCGCGGTGATTCGGCTACTCAGTGGCTATCCGAAAAGTGTCCCCGCACAACAACCTATGAGTCAATCGACTGCTCTTGAGTAGCATCGGTTGTGCTCCGGCCACTATTTCGGACAGCCTCTCAGTGGTCCGAGATCGCTGACCGGCTGGGGTTTGTACCCGGAACGTCGAACGGAAACTGGCCAGGATTCGGCAGATTTGGTCTCGCCACAAGCGGAATGATTGATTGCGGTAACTGCCCAGTTTAATCTGGCTAAAGTTGGTTCTCTTCGGCAATGGGGAGTCTCGCTTACGATCGGTCCTTGGTCGTCACGGGCAAGTCCCTTCGGGTCGATCCTCACTCTCTGGTTCCCACCTTTGCCTGGTGAAGTCTTATGCATTGCAAACCACTGGTTCTTCTGGGCGTTCTGTGTTGTCTGGCAGTCTCGGGGTGCGCTGATGTGCCTCAAGACGCCAAAGACTCGAAGCAGGTGACATTCTCCAACGAATTTTCCAGCGACACCCGCGACAACTATGGGGTGGAAGGGGATGTCCGCTGGGAAAAAGGGCAGATGGTTCTTGGTCCGGGAGGCAAGCTGACCAAGGATCTCAAATTTGGCCCAGTCGCAGAGATGCGGTTGAAGTTGGACTGGGCAGCCGAGAAGCAACAGGAGATCTGCGTTGCTCTCCTTTTCCAGATGGAGAACGGCGACGAGGCAGTGGTTCTGATTCAGCAGAGCGGGACCGGTGGAAAGGTCACGATCCTTGACCAATACATCCGGCAAGGGCAACGCAGGACCGTCCTCATGCGGGAGTTTGAACTGCCCGCCAAGACCGACCTGCAACGAGTCACCGCCGAGTATCGCTACGGTCTCGTGCGAGTTCGCGATGCAGACGAGCAGTTGCTGGCAATCGGACACATCAACAACGAATCCTTGGAGATTGCCGGATGCCGGTTGGTTGGAGTCGTTGGGGAGGCGAGTTGTCGGTCATTCGAGGTCGTTGGACAAGCTCGCCAAGAGCTGACACCCCAAGAGCAACGTGAGGCATCTCGTGCGACCGTCCTCAACGGCCAAGTCCTCCAGTTGTTGCGAGCCGGGAAGTACTCCCAGGCAGAGGAACTCGCTCTGCAGGCCCTGAGAATTCGAGCACAGGTTCTCGGCAAGGAGCATCCCGACTATGCCACCAGCCTAAACAACTTGGCTGCTCTGTACGAGAACCAAGGGAAGTACGACCAAGCTGAGGTTCTACATCGACAGGCTCTGCAGATTAGAGAGAAGGCCCTGGGCAAGGACCACCCCGAGTACGCCACCAGCCTAAACAACTTGGCTTATCTGCACCAGAGCCAAGGGAAGTACGACCAAGCTGAGCCTCTCTATCAACAGGCTCT
>CAZYKP010000185.1:0-9062 GCA_964648025.1 uncultured Pirellulales bacterium
TCCAAGGCGACAAACCACCCTCGTTGCTGCCCGCCTAACTCCGTGAACGGTTACCAGCCAAGATGACAGAGCCTGCCGGCGGACCGTTTTCCTCGCTCGGGCTGACAGACAAGTCGCCAAAGCACTGGTTTGCGGCATTTTTCCCCAAGTGGCGAATATCGGTGGATGGTCTCAGGAACCGGTCCGCGTTGCGGTTCTGAAAAGGCGAGTTCCCGAAGAGACACCGCGGTGTCGCGTTGATACCTGGACCCGCGGGAGTCCAAGGAGCAGGTGGCCAGATAGGGGATTCCGGGAAAGAGTTCCTGCAATCCTTCGCAGGTATCTCCCAAAGTTTTATCCTGAAGTTAGGGGGACCGGCAAACAGACTAAAAGCGTAGTCTAGGCAATCAGAGAATCGGCGACGCTACTGAGGACTCCAGGAGAAGTCAGCCACCAGAGGGGCGACCCAACTTCGACCGATACCCTCGAACGGACCTGCCATGCAAGCGTTTTCAGCCGGACAGCTCTGTGAAAGCAGGAGGCCTCACTGCACCTGCGGTGTGCTGAGGGCTTCAAAATCTGTCATTAGATCTGAGCCCCGTGCTGAATGAATGCAGCTGTCAAGCATTCCATCTAGCGACAGGTGGTGACAAACGGTTCTCAGGGTCAATGAACCAGCGGTTCATTGGAGCTTGGTCGCCAGAATTGAGGTTGGCCAACCCGGTTCTCTCCATTTCTTGGCTGATGAGCCTCCCTGTCCACAATGACTCTGATCTGAAGAGCCAAGGTCAGCGATGACCGAAATGGCCGAAAGGCGAAAACGAGGAGTACGGTCATGTTTCGCCACAGATCTCGCCACCAGAACAAAACACTCAGTTCGTTGGAAATCCAACCACTGGAACGTCGGCTTTGCCTGAGTTGGTCGAACATCACTCTGGATTTTCAAACCCCCCTTCCAGGATCGCTCCTCAACGTCGAGAACGATTGTGGGCTGGCAGCTCCCTACGTGATGACCTCCGACGGCTGCGGGGATTTCACCGCGCCGACGAAGTGCTCTGCGATGTCCCGGCCGAATACCGGGATGGGGACGTTGCAAGGGGCAGTTTGGGCGGATCCCTCGACATTGGGAACGGCTTTGGCGAGATCGTCGTGCTCGGCGGGGACCAGGGAACCAATTACGACTTCGGCGTCCTCAAACTGGGAACCGTTGCCGGTTGGGTCTTCGGAGATGCCAACCAGAACGATCAACTCGACCAAGGCGAAACCGGTCTGCCTGATGTCACAATCGTCCTCGAGGGCGTCGACGACCAAGGAAACGCCCTGCGGGCCAGTGCGATAACCGACCAGCATGGCCATTATGTATTTCGCCAGGTTTCTCCCGGGGATTATCAAGTCTTTGTCGAGGGGCAGCAGTCGGACCAAGAGGTGATTCCATCGACTGGATTCAGAAAGAGTCTGAGACTGTTGCCTGGAGACGGTCTCCGTGCCATCGATCTTCTGGGGCCGCTGGCTCAAGGTTCTCCGGAGGTAGACGCGAGCACGCCTGAGCAGGAGGAGCCAGGGCAGGCAGCGCAGACGGTCTGGCAAGACTATCCCGAAACTCTTGATGACTTGGACTTGGCTGTGTCTTGGGCGGCCGGCTCCCTGGCGGCCATGCCAGCGGTGGCACATTTGGCCTCGATCGCTCGGCAATGCCGGTCCAAGGGCTTGCGGGCCCTTCCCTGGGCCTGATCACTGGCACCAACAGCTGGTTGGGGAAGCTGGTCGGAAGAGGCTCCTCAAACCGGCTTGATCTTCGTCTCTTCGTTGATGGGTCGGGCCAACGTGTGGGCCTGGGAAATCATCGCCGACGGAGGCGGAGCTTCAGTTGTCTTGAGCGATCAACCACCAAGGCGACAAGACGCTGCAGGGGGGTCTCAGGCTGCGATGAATACCGCATCATCGCTCGAGCTGTCCAGGTCCACCAGATATTGAGGCTGGTTGTGTAGGTCTTGGTCAGGATCGTGGCGTGAGAGGCGCTGACCAGATAATGGAGTTTCAGCAGAACACGACGATGCCCGGCTGGAATGGCTCCTTGGGCGTAGTGTAAGGTCCTATTGTAATCCCAGCAGACGTAATCGCCCCGTTGGAGCGTGACGCTGAGGTTGTCGTGTTCTGGAAAGTGAGTGCTGACAGTTGGGTTGTCGTTACACGCAACCAGGACAAGGATCAAGCGGCAGAGTTTGCCGGGCAAAATCGATCCAAAAGGGGCATCGTAGTGGGCATCGACCAATGAGCGGTCGGAACCGGCCGCTTGCTGGGGAGAGACAGCGAAATAGAGTTCATCGATCTGCGGGACCGCTTCAACACTCTCACAGCCATAGGACTGTTGCAAGAAGCCAATCAGTTCTTCGGCTCCTCGAACTCGTTCAATGGCCTGACCGACTCGCCCGGTGACGCTGTTGGCCCACTGGTGATGACTGAGGGCGTTGGACGTCAGAGATTGTAAAGAATTGCCAATGATGTCGAGTTCGTCTCGGTAGCAATCCGGCAATGCATTCTGGGGAACGCGATCCATCAGAGCAGTCCGTTTCTGGACGCCGTTGGCTTTGGCCACTCGGCAAGTGAGTTCCCTGGGGTGGACTTTTGCCAAGAGGATAGCTGAACTCTTTTTGCCAACAAGCCCCTTGGACAGGATCTGAGAGATCTCCCCAGGTGACCTGGCAATCGGCCAGTACCGTCGAGCTCCGGTGACCGAGTGGTCCATCAAAGAAGATTTGTCGGATGGGATAGCAGTCGCTGCATGGGAGGGGAAATGCGTCATGCCATCCGACAATCTCTCCTTGACAATCTCCTAGAACGGAAAGTTTGGCTGGGCATGCGGTCGCTGGGCATTTTCCGGTCACCACCGCCCCAGCTCCTTGTTGCGTTGGTGTTGTTGCCAGCAGCGGCCTGCCTGAGCCAACCTGTGGAACTTTGGCGGCTTTGGGCTGCATTCCCTGGCTTGTCGATGCCGCTGGGCGAGAGGGCCCGGGCAGGCCGATCGGGCCTCGACTTTCCTTGATGACCTCGGTGAGGACGGCCCACCAAGATCAAGAGGCAGATCGCTCCCCAAACGACCCGCTGAGATCGGCTTGCAAGCGTCTGAAAAGCCTTCTAGAGTGGGGTTTGTTTTGGTTGAGAACAGGTCCCGGAGTGTGGACGCTGTCCCCGGAGTGTGGACGCTGTCCCCGGAGTGTGGACGCAAACCATTTTGTGGAGCAGGTTCGGCCGGACTCCCTCAACTCTAGAATATTTCCGGCTTGCGGGCTCTCCGATGGACCGCAAGCCGTTTTCATTTCAACTTTGGTCACGCCTGCGAGCTTTTCCAGGGCAACCCAACTCAGACCAATCCGTCTTTGGCCTCAGAGAAGCTTCTGCCTGCTCAGGTGTCCATTTCGTTTTGGCAATTGAGCACTTCGGCTCCAAACAGCGAGATCCGTCGCAAGTAGGAAGTACTGATGAGTCAGCCTCCCCCAATCATTTACACCTGGACTGACGAGGCGCCTGCCCTGGCGACCTACGCGTTTCTGCCGATCATCCGAGCTTTTGCCGCCGCAGCCGGTGTTCCCGTGGAAACCCAGGACATCTCCTTGGCCGGGCGGATCATCGCAGCCTTCTCAGACAGACTTCCCCCAGAACTCCAGGAACCAGACGGCCTGGCCGAGTTGGGGCAGCTGGTCACCACGCCTCAGGCCAACATCATCAAGCTGCCCAATATCAGCGCTTCGATCCCGCAGCTGAAAGCGGCGATCGCGGAACTGCAGCAGAAAGGATACGACCTGCCCGATTACCCACAACAGCCCCAAAGCGAACAACAACACCAAATCAAAGCCCGTTACGACAAGATCAAAGGCAGCGCCGTCAACCCCGTCCTCCGTCAGGGGAACTCCGACCGAAGGGCGCCCAACTCCGTGAAGCAATACGCTCGCCAGAACCCCCATCGGATGGGTGCATGGAGTGCGGATTCCAAGACTCATGTCGCCACCATGTCGGCGGGTGACTTTCGTCACAACGAGAAGTCGATCACCCTTGCCGAGACGACCAACGGCCGGATTGAGCACGTTGCATCTGATGGGACCATCTCAGTTCTCAAAAGCGATCTTCGGTTGCAACAAGGCCAAGTGCTTGATGCGACTTGCATGAGCCAAAAGGCACTTGTGGCTTTTCTTGGCCAGCAGCTTGCCGAGGCGAAGAAGCAGGGTGTGCTGTTTTCGCTGCACCTGAAAGCCACCATGATGAAGGTCTCCGACCCAATCATCTTCGGTCATGCCGTGCGGGTGTTCTTCCACGAGGTGTTCTCCCGACATGCCGCGACCCTCCAGCAGCTTCAAGTCGACAGCAGCAACGGTCTGGGCGACCTTTTGACGAAGATCGACCAGCTCCCTGAGTCAGAGCGAGCTGCCATCCAGGCCGATATCGAGGCGGCCTATGCCAGCGGCCCCTCGTTGGCGATGGTCAACTCCGATCAGGGAATCACCAACCTGCATGTGCCCAGCGACGTGATCATCGACGCCTCAATGCCGCCGATGATTCGTGACTCAGGTCGGATGTGGAACTCTCAGGGAGAACTGCAAGACTGTAAGGCCGTTATTCCCGACAGCAGTTATGCGGGCGTCTACCAAGCGGTCATTGAAGACTGCCAAAGGCATGGGGCCTTTGACCCGGCGACGATGGGCAGCGTCCCCAACGTCGGACTGATGGCCCAGAAGGCTGAGGAGTACGGCTCTCACGACAAAACCTTTCCGGTCCCCAGGGATGGTTTCGTGCGTGTGGTCGACGAGGCAGGCAACGTTTTGCTTGAGCATGCCGTCGAAGAGGGCGACATCTGGCGAGCGTGCCAGACTCAGGATGAGCCAATCCAAAACTGGGTTCAATTGGCGGTCAACCGAGCACGGGCCACTGGTAGCCCAGCGGTATTCTGGCTTGACCCAGAACGGGCTCATGACGCTCAACTGATTCGCAAAGTTGAGGCCTATCTGGCGAGTCAAGCCACCGAGGGTCTGGAAATCCACATCCTCGCTCCCGTGGAAGCGACGCGGTTTTCTTTGGAGAGAATCCGCAGAGGCCAAGACACGATTTCGGTCACCGGCAATGTGCTGCGAGACTACCTCACCGATCTGTTTCCTATTCTTGAGATCGGCACAAGCGCCAAACTGCTCTCAATTGTCCCATTGATGAATGGAGGGGGACTTTTTGAGACCGGTGCCGGCGGCTCGGCACCGAAGCATGTGCAGCAGTTTCTCGCCGAAGGGCACCTGCGTTGGGACTCTCTGGGCGAATTTCTGGCCTTGGGTGCCTCGCTTGAGCATCTCAGCGAATGTGAGGATCACCGAGGTGCCCAGATTCTCAGCGAGACTTTAGACGAGGCGACCGCTTTGCTGCTGCAAAACCGAAAGGCCCCTTCCCGCAAAGTGCACGAACTGGATAACCGCGGCTGCCAATTCTACCTGGCTCTGTACTGGGCACAGGCCCTGGCCGCTCAAAGAATCGACACGGCCTTAGCAGAGCGCTTTACGCCTGTGGCGGCTGGACTTGCAGCCAACGAGCAACGGATTCTCGCAGAACTCAACGCCGCCCAGGGCTCACCCCAAGATATTGGCGGTTATTACCGACCAAACCGTGAGTTGGCCGAGAAAGCTATGCGGCCGAGCGAAACCTTCAATCAACTCATCGCCAGCATTTGACAGCCCGTCAGCATCTAAGAAAAGGTGTCCTGCCGAGGCTGAGTGTCGCCCGGTTTTCGGTTTTCAGGCAGACACTCCCCAAAAATGATCAGCAAGTCTTTGCCATTGTAAAGTTTGCTGGAGCGAAATCTGCCATGAAGAAGCGAAGGAGAACCGAGCGCTCGGGCACCGGCCTGGTCCAGGACAGACCCCTGTCAGGCGAGTGGCCGGCAGGGGTCTGTGGGATCTCTAGGCTTGGTAGGTTCGTTGGCAGGAACCAACAACTTTTTGGTGATCGCGTCCACGAGATGGGGGAGGGCGGACGGGTCCGGTTTAGCGGCGACGGCGAGCTGCCAAGACTCCGGCCAGACCCAGCAAGCACATCGGCAGAGCGGCCGGCTCAGGGATGGGGCGGACCGTTGCAGGCAAGGTGAAGCTGACTTCCAGCCGCGGACGATTGCCGATGCCGGGGAACTCGGAGGAGGCAGCGTCCCAACCATCTGTCCCGCTGGAGGTCATCAACCAACCGTAGTTGGTCTGGCCGTTGACCCAGGCCTGAAGATAGGCAGTCACGTCAATCACCCGGCCGGAGTCATTGCCGAGAAACTGAAACTTTCCGATGCTGGCTTCGATTCCGTCCGGGCTGACACCGCCGCCCAGACTATTCCAGGTGTCGGTTTCCTCCCAACCGATGAGCATTTGATGCAAGTTGGGGCGATTGCCGTCATTGACCGTATCTAGCGTCAAGGTGGCCGACTGGATCAAAGCGCCCTCGGGAATCTGCCCGGGGCCGTCGCCAATGATATCCTCAAAGCGGATGAGCCCCTGAATTCGGTCTCCGTTAGGGCCGGTGCCGCCACCATCGACCCCGAAGCGATCTTCGGTGGCAAAATCGGTATCCGGCTGAGGCTCCCAAATCCGCGTGTCGCGAGTGCCGGAGTAGACGCCGAACCCATCATCGACGCCTTCCTGAAAGCTCAAAGTCGTCACCGGAGCCAGCTCGCCGGGAACCGAGACGCTATCGATACTGGTCCAACCCCATCCACCATTGAAACTGTCGATTAAATCCAGCTGGTACGTCTCGCCAGGGGCATCCCCGGCCGTGGCAGCCGCGATTTCTCCGGCGGTCCAGCCGACGGTTTCCCAGTTGTCGTTCTGAGCGTTGCTACTGCGTCGATCCGAGAGCACATAGGCACCGTCGCTGACCCGGCGAAGAGCGATTCCCATAAACCCGCTGCCAGAAGAATCGCTCGGCAAAGAGTCGACATTCTCGGGAGCCGACTCGGCGCCACCCTGTCCGCCGAGCAGTTCAGCGGTGAGATCTCCTTGGCCGGTCAAGGTGAAGGCAGGCGAGCTGAAGAGCAGCGTCTCATGAGCGGAGTCACGATCGCCGAAGTTGTTATTGCGAATGGTGTACTCTCCTGAGTCGGCCAAGACGCGGTTGCCCTCGGTGGCGTTGTGAGGAATGTAGCCGCCAGGGGTATCCTCCAGAGAGACTTTTTGATTGCCCCAGCCCTGGAGAGAACCATCGTCAAAATCGAACTCCAGCTGCCGCTGCTGGGGGTTGGGATCGATCAGGCTGACTGTCAGCGTCGGGCGGAGGCCCAGATCGCCATTTTCTGAGGAGGCGGCATCCCAGCCGTCGGTGCCGCTGGAGGTCATCAGCCATCCGTTGTTGGTCTGGCCGTTGATCCACCCTTGCACATCTTGAGTGATGTCGGTGACACGGCCTGAGTTATTGCCGAGAAACTGGAACCTGCCCACGCTGGCTTCAACACCGTCGGGGCTGACCCCACCACCTAAACTGTTCCAAGTATCGGTTTCCTCCCAACTGGTGAGCATTTGATGCAAATTGGGGCGGTTGCCGCTGTTGACGGTGTTGAGGGTCAAGGTCGCCGACTCAATCTGGGTGCCAGCGGGAATCTGCCCAGGTCCATCGCCAATGAAATCCTCAAAGCGGATGAGGCCTTGAATGCGGTCTCCGTTGGGGCCAGTGCCGCCGCCATCGACCCCAAAGCGATCTTCGGTCGCAAAATCGGTATCCGGCTGAGGCTCCCAAATCCGCGTGTCGCGGGTGCCGTTGTAGGCTCCAAAACCGAAGTCGCGGCCTTCTTGAAATCGTAGCTCGGTCGTGGGAACCACCGAACCGGGAACCGAGACGGTGTCCAGGCTCGTCCAACCCCATCCGCCATTGAAACTGTCGATCAAGTCGACTTTGTAAGTCTCTCCCGGAGCATCCCCAGCCGTGGCGGCGGCGATTTCCCCAGCTGTCCAACCAACGTCTTCCCAGTTGGCGTTTTGGGCATTGCTGGTGCGTCGATCCGAAAGCAAATACGCACCGTCGCTGACCCGGCGAAGAGCGATTCCCATAAAACCACTGCCGGAAGAAGCCGACGGCAAAGAGGCGAAGTCCGCAGGTGCTGAGCTGGCCCCACCTTGTCCACCAAGCAGACGAGCCGAGAGATCCCCGCTGCCATCAAGCGTGAAAGACGGTGAGCTGAACACCAACGTACTGTGAGCAGAATCTCGATCTCCAAAATTGTTATTGCGAACCGTGTAAGCTCCGGAAAGTGACAGAATGCGGCCACCTTCGGTGCTGTCATGGGGGATGTATCCCCCGGGTGTATCCTCCAGCGAGAGCAACGTATTGCTCCAGCCGTCCAAAGATCCTGTGTCAAAATCGAAGATGGTCTGACCCCAAGTCGGACTCTCCAGGCATGCCACCAGGCTCAGACAAAGCAACACTCGGAGAAAGGCAGAGCGAAAAACGCGAACTGCCACAGAAAGAATCGCCATCTCTCAAACGCTCCTTGGTATTGACAGAACAACGGAAGAACCGACCGAGCCGCAAGGCACGACGGCACTATGAGGATCGTGGTGAGATCCCGTCGATTTTGGCGGAAGAACCCCTCGCCCCAGGTTGGTTGATGAGTCGGGACCGTCGAGACTGAAGGTGACAGTTTGTTTCCAGAAAACTGTCACCTCGGCAGAAGGAACACCCCGCGGAGAGTAACAGACGAATCTGAGAGAAAGATGAAGAGAAGATCAATTCTGCAAGAAATGAGGATGTAGGCTCACAACCCGCGAGTCAGCGGTCGCTGCCGGCTGCCTTCTCTTGCTTCACCACGGTTCTCGAGTTCCGACCCCCTGGTGGGGTGGCCGGCAGTCGTTGTCCTCCGCAGGTGTGTGCCAAACTCGAGGATCTGACACCACAGCCGAGCCGACGCTGGTGAAACCGACAGTCCGTCAACGGCTCCCCCGAACTGGATGGACCTTGCAGGAGACTAGTCTTAATTGTGGGTATGTTTCTGTAGTGATTTTACTAGAGAGCGTTTCGGTTCTCGGGGCGTTTCGGGTCTGGGGGGGTTTCTGGTCGGGGGGGGGTTGGGGTGTGGGGGG
>CAZYKP010000186.1:0-8983 GCA_964648025.1 uncultured Pirellulales bacterium
CGACGTTGATCCCTTGATCCTCAATGCTCCCTCGCCTCGCTGTGCTGTGATTTTAGATGCGTTTACCCTGGCTAGCAACCAACAACAAGAAACCAGGGTATGCCCCTTCCCTCCGCCACACAGAAACAAGCCGTCGGGCGTGTTTTCCTGCGTGGCTTATCTGGGGTTGCTTTTCTGGTGCGAAGGCCTTGAAGCGGATCGACGATACGAAAGGTGGAAAGCGAATGCCAGGCACGGAACAGTCGGAAAACCCTTACTTGCCTCCCGCAACGGACAACGATCACTTCGGCAGTTCCCGGCGTAGCTTTCAAGTTGGGCTTGACGAGCTCTCCACGGTCTCTGTGGAAACGTCCCTGTGGACCGGACTCAAGACCTACTCAACAAATGACAGGGGCATCTCAACACCGGTGCACCGAGGAGCTTGTCGATTTGAAGTTGGTGAACGTGAGCGGCATCAGGTCGAGATTCGAGTTGATGGAACTGGTCGGGTGAATGCATTTGTCGACGGCGAGTTGATCATCAAAAACCTGTTTCCGAAAATGCGTTTGCTCATTCTCTCCCTCGTCGCCCTATTCTGTGCCTTGACTTTCGGAATAGTCAGCCTCGGGATTCTCGGAATAGACAGCCTGATGACATGGATCTTCTAGTCAGACATTCTCAACTCCTGAGGCTCGGAGTCTGTCCGAAATAGTGGTGGACGCACAACGGCTGGTGGCTCACGGGTCTTGATGAAACGAATCGTCGTTGTGCCGGGACACTTTTCGGACAGTCACTCAGAGAAGGATTTGACCAAGGGCGACCAACGGACGCCCCGGCAGCGACTCCTGCCGCCTTCGAGCCGTCGAAGCCTTTTCCGAGAATCAATAGGTCGACTGTCCCAGATGTGGCCCGGCTCACCCATATGTTGTTGCACTGACCTAATTAAGGCCCCATAGGTTGGGCCGTGAGCTGATTGAACAGGGCTTTCAGGTTGTTTGGGAGGTGGCGACTGTTGCCTTCGGAAAGTTCTTGCCCAGACAGAATACTCGAGCCGTCGGAACTACTAGTGGTTTGGCAGCCTTGCCACTGCGCCGGACGAGCCGAGATTTTCCTCAACCTCAGTAAGGCACCCCGTCTCGATGGAATGATCGCGACGCTGATCAACCAGACTCTACTCAGCACCGGAGGCCGGTCGGTCCCCGGCTACGTGTTCCTGGGAGTGGGGCTCGGCGGCGGGCTCTCCAAACCAAGCGTCAAGCCTCACCACATGTTATCATGGGACCCAATGATCCGCACGCCCGACACCATCCCTGACAAGGCCCGCATTGATGGCGAAGTTCCCAACCCGTCGCGACTTCTTTGACTCCACTGGCGCAGTTGCTGCTGGTGGATTTCTGATTGCCAACTCGGCTGCCGCGCAGCTCCCGCGGAGTCGCGTCGAACGCTTGGGCATCGGCGCGGTCGGCATGAGATACCAGGGCACGGTGATTGCGCTGAAGGCCCAGGCCCATGGCGACATCGTGGCGGTGTGCGATGTGGATCGGCACGTGCGGGATCAGGCCAAAGCGAGCTTCGGCAGCACGCCGAAGAGCTACTCACACTACCGCGATCTGCTTGCGGACAAGAATGTCGACGTGGTGACGATCGGCACGCCTGATCATTGGCACGTGCCGATCGCGGGTGAGGCTCTCCGCGCCGGCAAGCACGTGTACGTCGAGAAGCCACTCACGCTGACGATCGATGAAGGGAAATGGCTACGCCGCGTCGCACAGCAAAGCGGCCGGGTGCTGCAGGTTGGTTCCTGGCAGCGGAGCGATTCGCGATTTCGCCTGGCGGTGGAGATGGTCCGCCAAGGCCGGTTGGGAAAGCTGCAACGTGTCGATGTGGTCTTGGGAAAGAACAAAGTCGGTGGACCCTTTTCACCCCGCCCGGTGCCGGAGCATCTCGACTGGAACCTCTGGCAGGGTCCGACCCCGAATGTGCCGTATCTTCAACAGCGTTGTCACTACACATTTCGCTGGTGGTACGAGTACTCCGGCGGACAAATGACCGACTGGGGCGCCCATCATCTTGATATTGCGCAATGGGCGATCGGCAGCCTGCCGGTCGAAGTCAGCGGACGGGCTACATTTCCCAGCGTTGCGAACGGCTACAACGTGGCAGTCGATTTTCAGGCGAGCTACAAGTACGCCAACGGCGTGCGGATGACGGTCGCCGATACCGGCCGCAACGGAATCCTGTTCACCGGCGAGCGGGGGCGGATCTTCGTCAACCGCGGCACGGTATCCGGCGTTCCGGTGGAGGCCCTGAAGTCCAATCCGCTCCCACGTGAGAAATACCAGCTGTACGGCTCGGACAACCTGCGTCGCCCCGAACGGGCTGGTAAGCTCGACGCGATTGTGAATCACATGGGCAACTTCTTTGATTGCGTTCACACCGGTCAGTCGCCGGTTTCCGATCTCGAGAGTCAGCACCGCAGTGCGACGACCTGCCACCTCGGTAATATCTCCATGCGCTTGGGCCGGGCGTTGCGGTGGGATCCCGAGACAGAGCAATTCGTTGGCGACGCCGAAGCCAATACCATGTTGGGACGGCCACGGCGGCGTGGCTTTGAGCTGCCAAGCTAGCAGTCACCAGCGGCATGATCACCGACGACCACCGCCGGCAGTTCATCGACGAAGGCTCCTTCGGCCAGGAGCCGGCAATCCCCGCCAACCTGCTCGTCGGCAGCCTGATGGTTCTCAGTTCGCTCACCTGAGGCCGCAGCAGCGGCAATCCAAACGACCGCATGCGTCGGGCCGACGAGACGCAGGGCTCAACGGAACCAAACTCCAAGCCCCCACTCGCGAATTCCTGCACCTGAGCCTGCCCTTCTTGGAAGAAGGCTGCCAGCTTCGTATCCGCTCGTCGAGAAACACCCATGAACATGCAATACCCACCGGTCGACCGCCGACAGTTCGCCGCAATGTGTGGTGCCGGGGCCGCCACGATCGCCTTGGCCACACCATCGTCGGGAGCCGATCGTGCAAAGTTTCAGCCGCGGTACATTCTCGGCTCGTGCATGTATGGCTATACCAAACTGGCGGAGATTCTGCCCGAGGTGGCCAAGATCGCGGCGACAGCGATCGACATCTGGCCCAAGGTGCACGGCAATCAGCGGGAGCAACTCGACGAGATGGGCGAGGAGTCGTTCGCCGCACTGCTGAAGGAGCACAAAGTCCGGCTTGGCTGCATCACGCAGTACAAGTTAGGGCCGTTTGGCCTGCGCGAGGAGATGAAGCTGGCCCAACGGCTTGGCTGCAAGCTGATCGTGACCGGGGGACGGGGACCGAAGGGCCTACGGGGAAGCGAGCTGAAAGCCGCGGTCGGCAAGTTCGTTCGGCAGATGCGTCCGCATCTGGAGGTCGCCGCGGAGACCGGCGTGACGATCGCCATCGAGAACCACGGTCACAACCTGATCGACTCACCCGATTCGCTGAAGCGACTGATGGATGCCAGCGAAGGGCTGCCCCTGGCGGTGGCCTTCGCTCCTTACCATCTGCCCCAACAGGAGAAACTGCTGGCCGGGCTGATCCGCGAACTCGGCAACCGCATCGCCATGTTCTATGCCTGGCAGCATGGAAAAGGCTGCAGGAAGAAACTCCCCAAGGAAGCGGAACTGTTGCAGATGCCGGGGCGGGGCAAACTCGATTTCGCCCCATTGCTCGAAGCCCTTGGCGAGATCAAGTATCGCGGTTGGACGGAGATCTTCATGCACCCCGTGCCACGAGGGATCCCGATTCTGGAATCCACGACAGCGGTGACCGAGGAAATCAACCGCGCGAGAAGGTATCTGCAGAAGAGATCCCACTGACCCTGAGGTCAGTGTTCGACCCACAGCGAGCAATGCAAGCCCGGACTGGCGGAGAACAGAGCCCATTTCCGGTCATGAACTCTTGGCAAACCCAGCCGCGGCGTTGAGAAGTCCCGTAGATATGACCGTCATGCATCACGAATCCACCGATCGGTTTCCCATGTATCGATTGGTGTAGACTTCTCGCACCTCAAACTTGCCCTGGTCATTCTTCACGACCGGAATCATTGCACAGCCATCACCCGGACTCGCGTAAACGTACTTTTCGTGGCAAACCGGAGTAGGAATGACGACATCGGAGTAACGCCGAGACGGCTTATGATACCAAAGCAATTTGCCTCCCTCGGCGGCAACGGGAGCGATCCCGAATTGAGTCAGCGAGAGATTCCCAGCCGGGATGGGCGTATCAGTGGTTCCCATCATTTCTCAACGAAAGTCTCTTGCGACACTCCGGAGCCCAATCGATGCACGCTGAAGCTACCTTGGCCAGAACACCGCATCGCTCAGGCGATCGAATGTCTCCGATTCCATGACAGCGTCGACGTGTGCAGGCTCGAGGCTCGTGGTTCCCTTCACCACTGGCGCCATCGTTCCCCGCCGGGCGGAGAATCCGTCTGATCCGAGCCAGCGCGGTGACGGACGACTGAGTTGCTCCCTCGTTTCATTCAAAGCCGTGGAATGGTGGCGAAAGCTCGCGCTTCGGGCATTGGTCACCACGTCGCCACGCTGCTGCATGGGGCTATGGAAATGGTTGAACCCGACACCGAGACGACCGCGAAGTCCATCAGGCAATCGTCGCTCTGGCTCTTCCTCCAAGTCGGCAGTGCCAATCACCTCAACTGTGGTATCAGGGTTGGGTTGATTGGTCGGGTCGTAAAGAGTTCCGGCCCGCACCTCGACTCGCTGCGGATTCACGCCGTGCGGGACGAGCAGTACCACATGGTTATCGTTGTCTGTCACGTCTTCGAAGCCAACCGGTAGGTGAGCGTCGCCGTTTTGATCGATAATCCGGATACCACGGAGTTCTTTGGGGCCGATCTCTGTACCATTGCGACCGGTCACTCCGCCCTGCCATGTCGTCTGAATACGCGCGTGCGTCGACTCGCCACTGGAGTTCGTTTCCCCAGGATCGAGAGTCGCCATCACCAGTCGTGGGCCCTCTTCGTTCGTCGTGACGCCGGACGTAAGGCCCTTGAGTTCCTCGCCATCCAGCGACAATACGGAGCCCACGATCTCGACGTTCACTGGAAGATCGGCCTGCGATCCCAAGGGGCCGGTCAGGAGAATGGTTCGCAATTCATCGGATTCGTCTGCCGGGGCCAGGGTCACGGCGGTCGGTGTGGTGACAGCGCCAGAAGCCGTGGTGATCGCAAAGTCTTCAGGTG
This sequence comes from uncultured Pirellulales bacterium, assembly GCA_964648025.1. GTDB lineage: Bacteria > Planctomycetota > Planctomycetia > Pirellulales > Pb10988 > CAZYKP01. The sequence goes on from CAZYKP010000186.1 coordinate 5,218, forward strand.
ACAGAGTGGATGCGTCGACTTGGACTGACATCACAAGCGGCATGCCCTCATCACCCATGGCCTGGGGAGAACCACTGACGTTCTCGAGAGCTTTCGGGAATCGGACATCGACTGCGCCCAGATACGCCGAGAGAATCTCGGCGCTCGGCTCGACACCAGGCTCCGGTTGAAATTGTTGATTGTAGATCAGTACCTCCTCAACGATGCTGTCCACATCCGATTCGTAATCCGTGTAGTCAAGATTGGCGATGTCTGCTCCGTAGAGAATACTCATCCACGAAAGAGCCGAAAGCTCCGTCATCATGGGGCCGGCGTGTCCGAGGAGGGGGTCCGCGAAGAGCGCATCACTCGGGGGCACGCCGTTGGCTGGATCGGGCGTGAGGCCAACAATATCGGGGAGTTGGTCCTTCTCGAACATATCGTACATCACCGATGCGGTGAGGCCGTAGTCGATGTAGTGGATCGTTGCGTCGGGATAGGCCGCGCGGAGGAGCTCCACGGTTTCGAACTGCGCCTGTGCGATGGTTTCATTGGCGGCTGCGAACTCCGTTGCGCTGGCGAAGTTCGGGCCGCCGGGCACCCACGGCACACCGATCAAAAACTCGGTGTCGGGGTTGTAGCTCAACGCCAGATCGATCCACCGGGCGTAATCCTCGAACGAGCTGCCCAATCCGAAGGCCGTTGTGAGCCCGAATAGATCGACGTCGCCGTCGTCCAACTCGTCAACGATCGCCGCCTTCTTCGTTCCATTCTCCCAAAGCATTTCAGGTGAACCAGTTGCGCCCGACGAGAAGACAAACGCAGCTTCGTGAGCCGAGAAGCCATTGTCCGTTGCCAAGCGGTCGAACTGTGTCGCAATCGGGACAAAGAAGCTGTGCCCGGCAAAGAGGCAGTTGGCGCCATCGACGAAGGTGGCGAGCAACTGTCGGGGTTCAAGCGGCTCGCACCGCAATGGCTGGCTATGGATCGGCCGCTGACGTCGCCTATTGAGGGGTTTCGTCAATCGCTGCAGCGATCGTTTCCAGTGAAATGGTGATGACATACCTTTTCTCCTATTTTGCGATGGGCCCCTGTGAGCCGATCAGCTCGCCTCAGTACAAATCGCCGCCCCATTCCCCAACCTGCACCGACAATTTTGGGAGAACCTCGCGGCTTGTCGAATCCGCCGTTGTCCGAAAAGGTGATTTCAACGGAACGTGACTAACCTGTTTGCCCTGGAGTTCTCACCGTCCCGCAGCAAACCGGGTACGGTTTACGTTCTCACAGGGAAGTTGTCGGGAAGGTCCAGAAGGTGGACAGAAAACTTAGAAGAATGAGAGGCCGGCGGGTCGACTGCATTTCAAGGCAGGCACGTCAGACCGCCCTGCCTGAGCTGTGATGGGTCGAATGCCCGCATCAATCCAGCGGTCCTTCTTGGCTGTCGGCCAGTTCAAATGTGACCAACGAGTGTCCGAATTGTCCCGGGTGGAGTTCCCAATCCAGGATGAACTGAGATGCTTTGGGTTTTTCGGACAGTTGATTCTCTTAAGTTCAAGGAAGCTCAAACTGGTTGGGGCTCAGGTAATCCAAAGCTGAATTCTTGCGAGTAACATTGTAGTAACGAATGTATTCCTTGATTTCCTTGAGCACTTTTCGGCAGATAATATACACTACTAACTCTAGCTCAATTTTAATAGTCCCAAAAAAAGATTTCATGAAAGCATTAGCGTAGTAATTGTCTGCTCGACTCATACTTTGGAGCATTTGGGCACTGGCAAGTACTTGGTAATATACATGACCCGCATATTGCCCTCCGCGGTCCGTATGATGGATCAACCCTGGAGACGGTTGACGAGCTCTGATGTCCCCTTGCAGCGTCGCCAAGACGAGCGCCTCCTTTATCTCAACCTGCAGATCCCATCCTACTATCTTTCTGGAGCACAGATCCATGGGTACTGATAGGTAATAAAAATCACTAACTGTCAAATGGACGTAGGTTATGTCTCCAACCCACACTTGATTGATGCCTGTTGGCGCACCAGCTTCCGACAGGAGATTGGGACTGTATCCCAGCCGGTGACGGCTCTGCGTTGTCTTGGGACGAAAGGATCGAGGCTGAATGGCTTGCAATCCCTGCTGCTTCATGAGCCTCGCAACTCTTTGAATTCCGCACGATTCGCCCCGATCTTTCATCTCTCGGGCGATCCTCCGAGCCCCGTAATGTCGCCGATGCTCGAGAAAAATCTCTCGCAGCAGCTGGCCTTGCCGGTGGTCCTCATGGTCCCGATCACTGCGATCACCCTGGCGAAAACTATAGTAGCCCGAGCGGCTCACTCCGAGCACATCGCAGATCGCCGAGATGGAGAGGTCCACGTCGCCAAGCTGGTCGATCACGGAGTATAGCCCCCTGGCTTCTGCTGGCTTAAAATGGCCAAGGCTTTTTTGTAACAATCACGCTCCCGTTCTACTTGTCTGAGTTGCTGCTCCAGTTCCCGCACTCGTTGTTGCAAGGGTGAGTCGGCAGAATGACTCTGCTCTGAGGAACAACGGAGGGAAGATCGCCAGGTATCGATGATACTGGGTTCGATCCCCAGGTTCCGGGCAATCGACTGCACCGAGCGGCCGTCCTCCATCATTCGGACAGCGTCCTCTTTCAGCTCTGTCGGATACCTGCGTCGCAGACGCTTGCCGTTGTTGCTGGATACTTGTCTGGACACGGGTCACTCCTCTTGGGCTTATCTTGATCTGAGAATAAGCGAAGGGAGTGTCCGCAAGAGTCAATACAGCTCAAGCCGCCACCGCGATGGTCCTGATCTGTTTTTGGAGGATTTTGAGGGAATGTTGTTGGCCGATTGTTATTCGGCCTACGAAGGGATTGCTGTGCGATCGGACAACGCGATTCAGCGAGCGGCTTGTGTTGCGCATGCTCGGCGGAAGGTGTATGACGCCCTGGGGCAACCGCCCTCAAGAGGCCAGCTGGCTGCTGGCTCGCTTTCAAGAACTTGATGACATCGAGGACCGAGCCAAGCAACTGACTCCAGAAGACCGAGTCAGATTACGTCAAAGCGAGGCGTTGCCGGTTTGGCAGTCCATGAAAGAGTGGCTTGATGCTCCGCAAGACGTCGCAATCCTTCCGAAGAGTGAGCTAGGAAAAGCTCTGGGCTATCTTCGTAATCATTGGGGCCCATGATAAGTCTATCTCAGTGATGGTCTGCTGCCGATTGATAATAACGACGTTGAGCGGCTCATGAAGCAAGTGACCATTGGTCGCAAGAATTGGTTATTTGTTGGCAGTGTCGCAGCAGGAGAACGAGCCGCTGACTTTCTCTCATTGGTCAGCAGTGCCCTTCGCAACCACTTAAATATCTGGGTTTACGTGAAGGATGTGTTGGACCAGTTTTTAGCAGGACGTAACGACTATCACTATCTGCGTCCCGATGTCTGGGTGCAGTCTCACTCTGAAGCAATCCGCACCTACCGAGCCAAGGAACGTCGCGATCGCGCTGACCGGAAGCAGCGAGGGCGAGCCCGCCGTCGCCAGATAAAGTCTTAGATTCCTTTTACTTGCTTTTCTTCTTTTCACCTGGGCCCGAGGATGGCACCGGTGTGCGCGTACGTGTCCACGGTCCTATGAGCTTTTCTCAGGGAATGCGTATCAAGCTTTCGAGAAAAAAACTCGGAGTGCGGCGGCTGTTGTTGCGGAAACTGAACAAGTTGACGCTGCTCCCGCCGCTTACTGACCTTCGGAGAAGTTTCCGACCCAGGGCTTTCCGTCTGCCCTTGTTTG
>CAZYKP010000187.1:0-8881 GCA_964648025.1 uncultured Pirellulales bacterium
GTCTCGGTTCTGGCCGGCAGTCTCGGTTCTGGCCGGCAGTCTCGGTTCTGGCCGGTCACTCGGGTTGGCAGGTTTCTTGGCTGGGTCGTCAGCACGACCTTCTGGCGGTCTGCTTCTATGGTCTGCCCAAAGAAGGTTTGGGTCTCTGAGAGAAGGAGTTCTCAGTTGTTCGTGGCAGCTACCCTCGACTGTTTTCCTCGCCTCTCCCTGGAGGCAGCTCTCTCCAAACTGACTGATCTGGAGTACACCCGGGTGGAGATTGGGGTTCATGAACAAGGTCCCCATCTGCGTCCCTCGGAGGTGGCCGCCGATCTTGATCGAGCCATCCATCGAATCCGAGATACCCATCGATTGACCCCGGTAGCCCTCTCGGTGGAATGTGCAGGCAAAGGGCAAATCGCCTACGAACACTTCAGCGCCTGTGCCAAGCTCGCCAAAGCGACAAAAATCGTCTCCTTGACCGTGCCGGCCTCTCCCCTAGGGACCCCGTTTAACGAGGAAATCGAGCGATTGCGAGAACTGGTTCGCATCGCTGGCACAGAAGGTGTGCTGGTGAGCGTGCGAACCGAAGGTGGCAAAACCACCCAAGATCCCACCACCGCACTTGCTCTGGTCAATAACGTTCGTGGACTAGGCATCACCCTGGACCCCAGCCATTACGTCTACGGCCCCGGGGCCGGCGGAGACTATGAACCGCTGTTACCCCACATCTATCACGTCTGTCTTCGAGATACCAACGAAGAACAACTTCAGGTACGCGTCGGCCAAGGGCACATCGAGTACGGGAAACTCGTCAACCAGCTCCACCGCTTCGGCTACAAACGTGCCTTGAGCGTCCATGTCATGGACTACGCCGAAGCCGACATCGATCACGATACCGAGATGAGAAAAATGCGGCTCTTGCTTGAGACGCTGGTCTAAACCCTGAGCCAGAAAGCCACAGAGGGCATTTCCTACAGAAAATCGCTCAGCCTTATCACTGGGTGTCTGTAGGGAACGCCCTCTGTGACGTTCCGCTCCGCCGCCACCGGGGTCAAGGTTCTCACCTTGGGGCCAACGCCCTGCCGGCCAACGCTTCTGACGTGGCTCCACGATACAACGCCCTCGACCAGGACAACGCTGGCGAGAACCGGCACGCCACAGCAGCCAACATCCACTGAGACTTCCCTCTTCTCCCCGATGAACGTCTGTCTAGGATGGCATCCCCACAAACCCGCCTGGGGAGCCTTGGCTTGAGGTTCAGAGATCCTCCTCCAGGAGATCCTCCGCGTAGCCAGCAGGAAAGGGATTGCCGATGTTCGCTTGATCGGGCAATCCGATGGGTTCTTCGGCCTCCCCAGATCGTCGGCTGACCGAAGAGGTTGTTCGCCGAAGGCCGGTTCTGCCACCGGACACGCCAGGCCGCGGAGGACCTTTCAGGCCCGAGCGGCCGGATCGTTCCGAAGACGCTGACCTGGCGGGAAGCGGCTGGCCCTTCGCAGAGGAACGTGTTGAACGCGACGAGCTCGCTTTAAGGTAAGAACGTGCTTGGGGAATCGGTGCAACGGTTGCCTCAGCCATCAAGGCGTCCCAGTCGCAGTCCCCAGCCAGTTCACTCAGCCAACTCGCGGTTTCACGCGGGGAGAGAGGCACCTCCGGTTTGTCCAACGGCAGCACCTCACCTACAAGTTGATGACCCCTGAGAATCTCTCGGATCCACTTGTCGCTGTCGATTGCTCGCGCCCGTCGTCGCCTGGCGGCTCTCTGAATACGATGGTCTGAGGAGACTACCGTCATCTGCCGGGGCGCGGTGCTCTGGCGGATCAAAATCTCCAACAGATCATCCGCTTCAGCAAAATCGGAGGCAAAGTGAATGCGAATGCCCTGATAAACAGCCTGCTGGGGAGCCCCCCACGGAGCACCGGCCGCATCAAAGACTACCGTCGTGTGGGACCGTTGGTCCTCCCTCAAATGACTGACCAGAAATCGCAACAGCCCCTCACGGCTCCGGGCCAACTCCGTCTGAGCCCGGCTGGCGGAGATTCCTCTTGCAGCGGCATCCCGGGTCCGCGAACCGGCACTTTCTGAACCGGCACTTCCTGAATCGGCACTTCCTGAATCGGCACTTCCTGAACCGGGATTTTGCGGGCTTGGGCCCTTCCGGACCAGGCTTTCCGGAACCATGCCGGAAAGCTCAACCTGGAGGTTCCGCTTGCGTCGGCCGATCGGGCGAGCGGTGGAGCGTACCCGACGCGAAGGGCCGACGATGTTTGCCCCCCAGATTAGGTTGTAGCCATCGATCAGCAGAGCCATGGTTGACGCATCGTCTGACGGAGAACGATCACTTCCAAGAAAACAGAGCTCACCTGTGGTTCTTTGGATGTATTGTACCCCAGATCCTCGGATTGGTCAGGGCAGCACGGAAATGCGTGCTACAGCTGCCATAAGCTGGCGTGAGCTGCCATGAATTGGGATGAGGTGGAACATGTCGATTGCGGTGAGCCGGATTGCTGAGAATTTGGCAACAGTCCGGCAGAGGATGGCCGATGCGGCCAATCGGAGCGGTCGCACGGCTGAAGCGGTCCGTCTGATCGCGGTGACCAAGTACGGGGGATCGGATCTCTCTCGTGCTGTTTTGGAGGCAGGTTGTGCCGATTTAGGTGAGAACCGGCCGCAGATGCTCTGGGAGAAAGCCGACCAGTTGCACGACTTACCGATCCGCTGGCATTTGGTCGGGAGCCTTCAGCGAAACAAGGCTCGCCGAACGCTGCCTTTGCTGGCCCGGATTCATTCGGCCGACTCCTTGCGGCTGCTCCAGACGCTTGATCGCCTGGCGAGAGAAACCCATTGCAGCCCACCGGTGCTCTTGGAGGTCAACGTCTCCGGCGATGTCACCAAGCAGGGATTTTCTCCCGAAGAGATGCCCGCTCTGGGCGAGCAACTTCAGCAGTTTTCCTCATTGGCTATCGACGGGCTCATGTGCATCGCTACCAACCAAGGCCCCCAATATGCCCGCAGTGACTTTCAACGCCTGCGGGAACTGCGTGATCACCTCCAGGCCATCTATCCCCCTGAGGTGAACCTCTCCGAGCTTTCCATGGGAATGAGCGGAGATTACGAGGTTGCCATCGAGGAAGGCTCCACAATGGTCCGAATCGGTTCTGCCCTTTATGACGGTGTGCAGGGAGTCTGAGAACTCTTCGGCCAGCAATTGATCGAGAGCCAGGCAAATCCTGGAATGCTCCTCAACGATTTGCTTTTCTCGCTCTTCACCAGGGAAAAACGCCGAGAGCTGCCAGCCGGGCGAGGGCCACGCCCGATCGATCGGCGATGCTCACAGGGGGAACCCCCGCTTGAACAATCATTGAAGCAGTATCAGGGCAGATATCGCTGGGTGATCGATTGAAACTTGAAACTGCTTATTCCCCAGCGGAGCTCTCGTGTGTTGACCAGCTCAAGATTTCGCCCTGGATGAGGTCGACGGATGTTGAAAGTTGATCTACATGCCCAAGGGGCGATCCTTTCGGTCAAAGCAAGCCCCAACTCGAAGCAAGCGGGATTGACGGGCTTCCACGAGGGGGCCTTGAAGGTCGCTATCACTCAGCCGCCGGAAAAAGGGAAAGCGAATGGGGCGATCGTACGGGCGTTGGCGGCCGCTTTGGGGCTTCGCAAGGGGCAAATCGAGGCCATCTCCGGACTGACCTCCCGTGAGAAACGCTTTCTTATTCGCGATCTGACACCTCATGAGGTGGAAGAACGAATCTGTGCGATTGTCTGTCGAACTTAATCAAGTGTGACAACAGTTCTCGGAAACCATGGGACCCCCCGAAGTCTACCCGGCTGACGTCGACACGGCTGAGGTCTACACAGCTGAGGTATTTTGGGTAGCCTGGGGGATATTCTTTGACTCCGGCAGTTGCCTCCTGGGGTATTCTCTTCTAAGGGCGTTGAAGTTTTGGTGCTTTTGGAGAGGAGCTTTCGGAAGCGATTGTCCCCGATGACTTTTGAGGAAGGCTGTGATTAAGGCGTTTGTTTTGAAGATCAGTGGTTGGTTGGTTGTTGTTGCTCTGGTGACGGCGTTGGTTGTCACGTTTCAGGCTGACTTGATGGGTTTGCGTGATCAGACCACCGATTCTGCTGCAACTCCTGTTCTTCGGCCCATTGCCGTTTCCGTGCTGCCAGCTCAGAGGGAGCCAGTGCAATTGACCGTCCGTTATGCAGGCATGCTGGAACCCCTGGACCGTTATGAGTTGAGCTTTGAAATCAACGGCCGTCTGGTGGGACTGAACATCCAAGACGACCAACCCCATTGGGACGAAGGTGACCAAGTCCAGGCCGGGCAAGTGATCGCACGTCTTGATACCGTCGCCTGGGAGGCCGAATGCCAAGAGGAGTCCGCTCGGGTGGTCGAGGCTCGACGCGATTATCAACGCAGTCTGCGACTGCGAGCTCAGGATTCCCGCGCGGTGACCCTGGCAGAGCTGCATGATCAAGAAACGGAGGTCAAGTTATCTCAGGCTCGGCTGCGACGGGCCCAAAAGACTTTGCAAAACGCCACCTTGCGGAGCCCCGTCAACGGGGTGATTGCTCGTCGGCTGGTCAATCCAGGCATGACCGTGGCGGCTCACTCGCCGATTCTGGAGATCTTGCAGGTCGAAAGGCTTCTGCTGGTGGTAGGGGTTCCCGAGGGCCGAATTCGTGAGATCGAGCTGGGTCAACCTGCCGAAATCTCCTTCTTGCGAGGAGATGTCTTCCATCGTCCGCGAAAACCCCTGCAAGGAAAAGTCTACCGCGTTGCAGAGGCCGCCGATGAACGGACCGGTTTGTTCCGTGTGGAGATCTTGGTTCCCAACCCGCAGCGAACTCTGCGGCCCGGGCTAATCGCCGAAGCCAGCATCGTCATCCACCAGGCAGACTCCCTGCGGGTTCCCCTGGACGCGTTGGTCAGCACCAGCTCAAGCCCTTCCAGCTCTGCCTCCTCCAGCTCTGCCTTGGCAACGCAGCTGGCCGGGGGTCGCGCCGGCGCTGATCTGTTCATCGTCGATGGCAGCAACATCGCCAGGGCGATCACGATTTCCGCTTGGGCCGAACAAGGAGCCTGGGCTATCCTCCCTGATCCTCTGCCTGCCGAGCTGAGTGACTCACCAGCGGTCCCAGCTCGCATTGTCGTCAGTGGGCAACAACGGCTGGTCGACGGCTCCTCGGTCAAGATCGTGCAAACTCTCAGCTCTTCCCAGCTGCAAACCCGCGCACGCAACAACCACCTTCCCTCAACCAATCTTCCCTCGCCTGGTCCTCGCTCGGGTGGTCCTCGCTCGGGTGGTTCTCGCTCGGGTGACCGGCCTGAGACCACCGCGACGCCTTAGCCGGTTTCTGAAGCGTGTGCTGGCCCCTGAGAGAACGACCGTTCTTGGCGAGAGGACCGTTCTTTTTGAAAACTCCTGCAAGAGAGATGGTCGGACCACTGAGTTCTTGAATCCTTCTTGGCAAATCTTCTTTCTCGTGAGCCTGTGAATATTCTGCACGCTGCTGTCGACCGCCCTCGGGTTGTCGCGGTCCTGACGCTGGTGTTGTTGCTCGGGGCCCTGGCGGTGGCGCAAGTCACCCCCGTTCAGCGGACTCCCGCGATTACGGTCGCCTGCGTGACGGTGGTGGTGCCCTATCCTGGAGCAACGCCCGGCGAGGTCGAGGACAAAATCACGCGAAAGTTGGAGGAGCGACTGCAAAAGCTCAGCCGCGTGGACTGGATGCAGTCGATCAGCCAACGCGGGGCCTCGGTGATTGTGATTTTGTTTCTCGACGGAGTCACGCCGGACCGAGCTCGTACCGAGGTCGACCGGCTGATCAACGAGGTGCGGCATGAATTGCCCCTGGGACGTGAGGTCCAGCCCTATGTTCAGACGCTGGACTTTGAGAACCTCCCGTTGATGCGTGTGACCATCACTGGTCCGCAGGGCGTTGATCAGCGGCAACTCAAAGCGGCAGCGGAGGAGCTCGAAGAAGATCTCGAAGGTTTGCCGGGGGTTGCTGGGACGAATCGTTTTGGTGGTCTGGCTCGGGAGATCCAGGTCAACTACCGTCCGGAGCTGCTGTACCAGCAGGGAGTGACCCTCGGTGAGCTCACCGGGGCGTTACACGCGGCCAATGCAACACTTCCTGGGGGGACTCTGGAGACTGACAGCCGCAGTTTGCAGATTCGCACCCAAAGCCGTCTGCAATCGGTCGACCAAATCCGTGAGATCCCCATCAAAGAAACACAAGGACGAGTCATCCGCGTGGCCGACGTGGCCGAAGTCCGCAACGCACACCAAAAGCAACTGAGCCGCTCTCACTTCAACGGACGGCCAAGCGCCACGGTGATCGTCAATAAAGAGAGCGATATCAACACCTTGGCATCTTGCCAAGCGATTCGCCAGCAGATCAAGCAAGTCCAAGCCAAACACCCCCAGCTGACCTTTGCCACCGTGGGGGATGCTAGCGAAGAGATCACCGAGATGTTCACCGTGCTGGGCTCCAGCGCCGTTTACGGTGGCGTGCTGGTGATGGTGATCTTGCATTTGAGTTTGGGCTTTCGGGTCTCAGCGATTGTGCTGTTGGCGATCCCGTTCACCACGGCTTTTGCGGTGGTCTTCCTCTACCTAGCCGATATCGCCATCTCTAGTATGGTCCTCTTCAGTTACATCCTGGTACTCGGTGTGGTCGTCGACGGTGCGATCATTGTGACCGAGAATATCCACCGTCATCTGGAGATGGGAAAATCGCCCGAACAGGCCGCCAAGGATGGTATTGACGAAGTGGCCCTTCCAGTAGTCACCGCCGACTTGACGACGGTGGCTGCCTTTGCCCCGATGATGTTAATCCCCGGGATGATGGGCGACTTCATGGGCGTGATGCCCAAGGTCGTCAGTGTGGCGTTGATCGGCAGCATGTTGGTCGACCACTTTCTCATCCCCACAGTGGCTCGCTTGTGGTTTCGGCAGTCCCCAAAGCCAACTCCTCTGGGTAGCGCTGAGCTTCAAGGCTTGCAAGCTGGTCATTTGCAAGCTGGTCATTTGCAAGCTGGTCATCTGCAGGCTGGTCATTTGCAAGCTGGCCAGGCCGAGGAGGCTCAGCTGGGTTGGTTATCGGCAGCTTATCTGGCGACTTTGCGTTATGCTTTGCACAATCGCTTTGTGGTGGTCAGCCTTTGCGGGCTGGCGATCGTCTGGGCGGGTGTGATGCTTTACACAGACACGCTCAAGCGGAGCTTTTTTCCGCCCAGCGATCGGGGGCTTTTTACGATCAACTTTGAGATGCCCCTGGGGTCCAGTCTGGAGGAAACCGAACAAGCGGCGGCCTGGTTGACGCGGCCACTTCTCAAACTCTCCCAATCTGGAGAGCTGCGGCACTGTGTGACCACCCTGGGAACTGGCACCGAGACGGGCAACTTCGAAGAGGGCGAGGTCGGATCGGGGCCTGAGTTCGGTCAAATCACTGTGGAGTTGGTCCCTCCCAGCCAACGTTCTCGACATCAGGATGTGATCGTCGAGCAGATTCGCCAAACCTTTCAAGCCAATCCCTATCCTGGTCTCCAATATTCCCTCAAAACAGTCGGCGAAGGACCCCCTGGTGGCGCGAAAGTCGCCGTGAGATTGACCGGCGATGATCTGGAGAAGCTCGGCAAGTTGGCTCGTTCGTTGGCGACCGACCTTCGTGCCATCCCAGGCACAGTCGATGTTCGCACCAACTACCGGCCTGATAGCCCCGAGGTAGTCATCCAACCTCACGATTCTCTCTTGGGCTTGCTCGGGATGAACCGCCAACAGTTGGCCCAGTCCGTCGCCACAGCCGTGCAAGGCGACAGCTCCCAAGAGATCGTCATCGGCGATGAAGCAATTCCCCTGCGGATTCAAGCAGTCGGTGACTACCAGCGATTTCCCGAGGATCTGCGGCGGCTGCCGATGACCACCCCCAACGGACGGATCGTCACCGTCGGCGAAGTGGCGGAGGTCCGCTGCGACAAAGGGCTTTTTCACATCATCCGACGCGATCAACGTCGAGCCGTGGTCGTCCTCTGTGATCTGCTCGACAAAAAAGTCGATCCGCAAAACGGCAAGGTCGCTACCGAGGTGTTTCAGTCCTTGCGAACCATTTTGAGAGACAGATACGGCTTTGCACCCACCACCGCCATTCACCAAGGCGACCAGGAGATGCTTGCTCGCATAGGGTTTGCTGGCGAGACCCTGCCGATGGAGTTCCTTGGCACTCCGGAAACTGCTTTCTCGGGAATCCGGGCCAAGTTCACCGGCGAGAACGAGGAAATGGGGAAGAATTTTGGCTACCTGGCGACGATCATGCTGATGGCGATGGCCGGAATCGCAGCTATCTTGGTGATGCAGTTTAATAGTTTTCGGCAAACGCTGTTGGTGCTGTTGACGATTCCCTTGAGCTTTGTGGGAGTGGTCTTTGGTCTTTGGCTGTGCCAGTTCGACTTCAGCGTCGCGGCGTTTATCGGCTTAGTCAGTTTGACGGGCATTGTGGTCAACGACGCCATTGTGATGGTGGATTTCACCAATGCCGCTCGGCGTCGTGGGGCCACCCTCGGTGAGGCTGTTTTAGAAGCCGGACAAAAACGCCTGCGGCCGGTGCTGTTGACCACGGTGACAACCATTGGCGGCCTCTTCCCGTTGTTTCTGAATATCTCGGGAGGGACCGAGTTCTGGCAACCGCTGACCGCAGCGATCATCTTTGGTCTTGGCATCGCTACACTGCTGACCTTGGTGGTCATCCCCGTGTTCTATACGCTCACCTACCAGCTGAGGCGGCTCGATCTGCCAGCCAGCCAGGCTCAGCCCAAGAGCCAGGCCCCCAGCAAAGAACCCTCCAGCAAAGAACCCTCCAGCAAAGAACCCTCCAGCAAAGA
>CAZYKP010000188.1:0-8785 GCA_964648025.1 uncultured Pirellulales bacterium
GGATTGCCGAACGAAACGCCCTGCTTCGTCGAAGACTTTTCAGGGAATCAGTAGATTGCCGGACGAGAGGCGGCACTTTGTCGATGACTTTTCCGGGGATCAGTTGTCTTGGCAGCGTATTTCCCAGGAAATCTTTTATTCAAGCGGCAACATCAGCTGCTTGGGATTTTGGCCAGATCCTGTGGGAACTTGAAATAGACAAAGGATGAACGATGAATCGACCTCAGCACACAACTCGAGACGGTCCCCAAGATCTCAGAGCCAGAGAATCCCAAGCCAGAGATCGCGATGTCGGGGATCTTACTGACCTTCGGAGAAGTTTTCGACCCAGGGCGACCAACGGAAGCCCGGATTGCCGAACGAAACGCCCCGCTTCGTCGAAGACTTTTCAGGGAATCAGTAACGTCAAGGGAATCTCATGCTCGGTGATTCTTGGTATCCCATCCTGGATTGTTCATCCGGAGAGAATTGTTCATCTGTGGCTCTAGGTCGGCTGGTCTGCCCTCAGCTGGCAGCTGATCAAGATTTGCCTGCCGCTGGGACGGCCAACCGTCCTCAGCCAGGCTGGCAACGACCAACGATTTCTCAGAAAGCCCGGGACGCGATTTGCCTGGGAGTCGAGCGAGAAGACGGAGTGGCTGAGCTGGAGTTATTGGGCTTTCCGCTCTGTGCAGTCAACAGCCTGGAGAAACACCTCAATGTCATCCTATTAGGTGAGTTGCTAGCTCTTTCAGAAAGTCAATTCCTCTCAGTCCCAGGGCACAGCCCGCGGATCTTGATTCGACTCTTTCGAGCGCTAAGTCGCTATCACCAGTTGCCGGCGTTGCAACAACAGCGGGAGGCTGCCTTGCAGCGGAGGGCGATCGCCTGCCGACGAAAACCAGACAATCCCGTGACACAGGAGGATTTTCAAGCAGGTCCCGATTACACCTCGGATTTTCTTGACGAAGAACCGGAGTGTCCTTTTGACACAAACCTTCCTAGACCCTACAGGCGTTTTCTCAGCAACGATTGACTGTCAAACACTTCTGTCAGCCAAAAGAAAGCGAGGTCTCTTGTTGGTTCCCCGAAAAGTTCTCGAGGACGTCTTCAAGCAACGCCCGACTTGAGCAACGACCGAGGATACGGGCTTACGGTGGGGTCTTTGGCTAGCCCTTTTGGTCATCACAAACAAGGGCCGACGAAAAGCTCTGGGTCAAAACTTCCCTAAGGATCAATCTGAGGATCAGTAGGTGGCTGCAACGATCAATCCAACCGATGAAACCAACAGTTCGTCCAGCAATTCTGCTGTCAAAGTCAACGTTTCTGCGGCCCCCGAGGGCCGCAGGCCAACAGGAGGATCGAAAGGCAAGATGCACATCCTGCCACGATTTGCGATCTTGGTGGATTGTCACAGCGAAAAAGAACAAAAAGAACTCTATCAGCGGCTAGCCGCCGAGGGATGGGCTTGTCGAGTACTCACTCTGTAAAAACTCATCTGCAGCAACTTTCAGGGCATAGCAAGCCATCCGAACCAGACCAGAGGCAGACGATCTGGGTCGAGGCCGCCTTGGAATGCTCCGTGGAGCCAACATTTCGATTACGCCAGGTCGAGGGGTTGTTCGGATTGCCTCCCATAGAGGCCAGCAGTCGGCGTTTTCAGGTTCAGGTGCCCTCCCCAAAAGGGTCCTGGCAAATCGGTGCCATTGTTGGTCCCTCCGGAAGCGGCAAATCCACTGTCGCTCAGGCGGCCTATGCAAGAGCAATTGCTCGCCCTCGGCGTTGGCCGGCGAACCAATGCATCGTGGATGGCTTGGGAAGCCGTTCGATCAAAGAAGTGACTCGTGTTTTGGTTGCAGTCGGTCTGGGTTGCCCTCGAACTTGGCGCCTTCCCTATCGTGCCCTCAGCCAGGGCGAGCGATTCCGCTGTGATTTGGCCAGAGCCCTGCTCCAACGCCGATCACTGGTTGTTTTCGATGAATTCACCAGCAACATTGACCGAGTTGTGGCACAGCTGATCTCAGCCACAATCACTCGGGGTATCCGCAAAAGACTGTTCACCCAGCGATTTGTCGCGGTGACCTGCCATAGCGATATTCTTCCGTGGCTTGAGCCGGACTGGGTCCTGCACATGCCTGAAGGAGACCTGCTGTGGAATGTCACCACTGAGGATGGTCATCGGCACAGCAGCCTGTCGTCAGCTCACCAGGGTGGATCACCCGGGAGGTCCGTTCGATGCACTCAGCGACGCTGGGTCCGACCGGCGATCCAACTGGAAGTCGTACGTAGCCGGCTGGCGGCGTGGCAGGCCTTTGCAGAGCATCACTATTTAGCAACGGACCTCAGCCCTTTTTGTGAGGGTTATTTGGCCACTTGGCATGATCAGCCGGTTGGCTTTGTCGGGGTGCTCAACGCAGTTGGTCGCCAAAAGGTGAAGCGGATCAGCCGCTTGGTGGTTTTGCCTCAGTTTCAGGGGCTGGGCATTGGCTCGAAACTGGCCGCAGCGATCGGCGAGCACTATCTGGCCTGCGGATGTCGCTTGCTGATGACAACAAGCCATCCGGCGATGATTGGTATGATGGATCATTCTCCATACTGGAGGGTCCAAACAGTCAGGCCCTTTGGCACTCGCCCACAGTCTTCCCCAACCCGATCTATTTCGGCTTGCAGTTGGGGACGTGCCGTCGTCACCGCAGAATACTCACCAAACCCGCAGTGAGGTTTCTACTGCTCTTGGGGGAAATTCTTGCTCGTCCAAAACGCTGGAACGGCACAACCGCCACTGAGTTGGCAGCCTTTCCAGTGTGCCGGACGAGTCAAGATTTTCCCCAACCTCAGGAGGCTTCCGGTACGCTGAGAAGCTTTCCGAGAATCAAGCAGCGCTCTTGCCAGAGACGAAATCACGGTGCTCTCGGTTTTTGTGGTTGTCCGTCGCGGTTGCCAGGTTTTTAAAATGCTCTCGACGTTTCCTTCCCCTTGTGCTCGAAAAATGACAAAGACTCCTGTTTGGACCCACTGGCTGGACTGGGCCCGAGGTGACCCCAGGGACAACCATCCCGGGTCACTGAGGTTGAGGAAAAGCTTGCCTCCCCCGGCACACTCGGAAGGCTGCCAATCACTGGGCGTTCCGGCGGCTCGCGTGCTTTGGCCGAGCAAGACTTTTCCGAAGGCAGCAGTAGGCTCTCCAGAAGGGAGCCTCATCACCAAAGATGGATTGCTCCAACGCGGCCGAACGCTCATCGCCATGATTTTGGTGCTGCATGTGCTGTTGGTTCTGGCGGTCCTGCTGCCCAAGGTCGTCATGGGTCCCCATGACGAGGTTGGCAGGCAGATCTTGAAGTTTTTGATGAGCCTGACTTCCGCCTACGCGTTGTGGCGTGGATCTCGGTGGATCCTTGGATTGTATATCGTTGGGCTTGTCTTGTTTGCGGGCCTGGCCCTGCATGTGCTGGTTCAGTTTCCTCAACCAGCCACGATGATTCTCATGGTGCCGTTGGGAACCTGTTGCCTGCTGGGGGCCAGCGTCTTGGCCACTTCGCCGTCTGTGCAAGCCTTCCTCGCCTGGCAACGCGGCGAATTGCCCGACGCCCAGCTTGCCAAACCATCCCGGCCCTCCTTGTTGACGCTCCATAGAATGCCCAAGGCCATCGCCCACCAACTGGGAACGCCAGCACGCCCCGATCTTGGCCAGTTTCAGTACCTTGCAAACAGCCCGAGCGAGCAGCCGCAGCCACTGGACCGGCTCTCAGAAAACCCGCTTTGCAAGGACACGCACCTTCGGCAATCGCCATCCGCCTTCACCGAGCAATCCGCCTTCACCGAGCAATCTGCTTGTCCATGTTGCGGACATCGGCAATTCATCAAGTTTACCTATTGTATCTGCTGCGGAAATCGTCTCAGTGATTGCTTGTGAGTATCCGCCGGTTTTCCTCAACGGTTTGAACGGCTGTGAAGATCTTTGAGTCAGGCGTCACTCAGCAGGGATTCCCTGCCTCGCTTCCCTGTGCCCTGCCTGGGTTGGTGCCGCCTGACCATCGGCAGTACACTTTGATTGGGAACCAACTGCTCTTGTGAATGCAGGAAGGCCCACGGCTGTTGATTTCCACGGCTGTTGATTTCCACGGCTGTTGATCTTCAGGTTTCAGGCGGTTTCCCGGACAGTCGTTTCAGAGACCTCGTCAAAGTCACACTCAAGAAGATCGGCCAAAGAGGGGCGTTCTCGCTGCGTGCTCACAATGAGTGACCATTCGAAGATTGAGTGGACCGACGCCACCTGGAACCCTGTGCGGGGCTGTCAGAAGGTCAGCCCCGGCTGCGATCACTGTTACGCTGAAACCTTTGCCGAGCGGTTTCGCGGAGTGGCTGGCCATCCCTACTCGCAGGGCTTTGACCCCTTGTTGGTGCCACACAAGTTGGCCGATCCGTTGAGGTGGCCCTCATCCCGACGTGTATTCGTCAACTCAATGAGCGACCTCTTTCAGCAGGCTGTGCCCAACGCCTACATCCGTATGGTTGTTGAGGTGATGCAAATGGCGAACTGGCACACTTTTCAGGTGCTCACCAAACGGGCGGGACGCCTTCAGCAGCTGTTGAAAGGGGATCTCGCCTCGGCAGCGGACCTGCCTTACCTCTGGTGGGGTGTGAGCGTGGAAAATCGTCAACACGGATTACCCCGAGTCGCTCGACTGCAGCAAACCCCAGCGAAGACGCGATTTCTCTCCATCGAACCTCTACTGGAGGATCTCGGCGACCTGCCCCTGGAAGGGATCCACGGAGTCATCCTCGGCGGAGAAAGCGGACCCCATGCACGCCCCATGCAGCCAGAGTGGGTCCGGTCCATCCGCGATCAATGCGTCGAGGCAGCGGTCCCGTTCTTCTTCAAACAGTGGGGCGGAGTCCACAAAGGTCGCTCCGGGCGACTGCTCGATGGACACATCCATAACGCCTTGCCATCAACTCAAGTGCTCAGCTGCCCACTCTCCCGTGCCGAACGACAGGCTGCCATCGCAAGCTTGAACCAGGAAGGCCAATAGCATGACCTCCCCACTCCCCTCCCTTCCAGAAACCATGACCTTTGCTCGTGGGAACTCGGCCGTCAGAAACTCGGCTCAGAGAAACTCGGCCCAGAGAAACTCGGCCCGAAGGAGCTCAGTCTGCCCGAGCTCAGTCTGCCCGAGCTGGGCCCATGTCAACCTCTTGGCACTTTCACGAACCGATCCCCCTCGCTGCTGGCAGCCTCAGGCACCCGAAGACTGCCGTGATCAAAACGCCAGCAACAACCAACGCACCGGCTCCAAGGGATCGCCCTGGGCCCAATCAGCCTGGAAGGAAGAAGTGATTGCTGGGAACCCAAAACCGTGCCGACATCTCCGACGATCCAAGGGCAAAGCCCCGGCAGTTCCCTGGTACACGCAGAACCGCATTGATCTGTGGAAAGCAAGCTTCTTTCTGCTGGTTGTTCGGGGCCTGGCTTTTGTATGGGCGGCCTTTGCGATGCCTGGGCTCTTGTTGGCTGATCACCAACAGGATTCGCCTCCCTCGCGGCCCAAGCCGGAGCGGTTTGCCAAGTCCATCGCAAAGTTTGCACAGGCAGATGCTCAGCAGCCTCCCGAACACGGGGGTGTGCTGTTTGTTGGCAGTTCCAGCATCCGCTTGTGGGATCTGGAGACGTCGTTCCCTCAGTTATTCACGATCAACCGTGGCTTTGGGGGGTCTCACTTGAATGACTCCATTCACTTTGCCGAGCAGATCATCATGCCTCACCGGCCGCAGACGGTGATCATTTATGCCGGAGACAACGATCTGGCTTATGGCATCTCTCCCCAACAGGTCGCGGAGGATTACCAACGCCTCTGCTCGTTGATTCACCGGCATCTGCCTCAGACACGCATTGTCTATATTGCCATCAAGCCGAGCATCGCTCGGTTCAAACTGCTGGAGAAAATCCAAGCCGCCAACGGCCTGATCCGTCGGCAAACTGAGGCGGACGATCGGCAGCAGTTCGTGGACATCTTCACCCCGATGCTTGATCAGACCGGACGGCCCCGACGGGAGCTTTTCCGCCAGGACGGTCTGCATCTGAGCAAGCGGGGTTACCAATTGTGGACCCGTCTGGTGCGGCCCCATACCACAAGTCGCCAACTTCCCGATTGAACGCCCTGGCTTGGTCGGTCGCTCCGCAGGGTGTTGGTCCCGCCACAGCCTGGTATTTCGCGACCGGCTCAGCATACAATACTACCTCTTGTCGGGTTCAGTATTTGCCGGGGGTCCTGGAGGAAGAACCCTGATGGCTCAACTCGTGTCCGACTGGCTGTTTTCGGTCGCAACTCTCCAACCAATCTCGGCTGCTTTTACGCTGACCTGCTTCCGCGACGCTGCCGCAGTGCCCTGGCAGCAGTGGAAGATTCGGTTCGATGGGAATGCGGCCGAACCACCCACAAGGGCCGTTGCCAAAATCCGCCAACCTAGTGCCTTGTTTCCTTCTGATTTGGCAGTCGGTTGGACGTGAATCCCCCGA
Organism: uncultured Pirellulales bacterium; assembly: GCA_964648025.1. Taxonomy (GTDB): domain Bacteria; phylum Planctomycetota; class Planctomycetia; order Pirellulales; family Pb10988; genus CAZYKP01. The sequence goes on from CAZYKP010000188.1 coordinate 6,497, forward strand.
TTCCAAGAGAACCAACTGCCAAATCAGAAGGAAACCAACCACTAGGGGCAGCTTCTCATTCAACCCAAATAGGGGAGAATGCTCTTGCTCGACGGAGGCTAAGGTGTGGACCGATCAGCCGGAGTAACCGACGGGTCAGCGTCACACGCGGTTCTGAGAACTTGCTCAAGGAAGATTGCCGTATGCGGGGGCAGCAGAGTCCAGATTTGTGCAGAATGATTACCCGAGCGTTTAACCCATGTGCTTAACGCTAAAGATTGTGCATGGCCCACCTTCTGGTCTGAAGCTGCGGGTCAACCAGGAAACGGTGCTGGTAGGCCGGGGCGAAGAATGCGATTTGCGGTTGCACAGCAACGCAATCAGTCGAAGACACTGCCAGATTGCCTACAACGATCATCAACTGCGTATCAGCGACCTCAACAGCACCAACGGCACCTTCGTCAACGATCGGCGAATCGATCGAACGGAGCTGCTGCGTGCTGAGGACATCATTCGAGTTGGCGGTTTCATCTTCACCATCGAGCCTCTCTCTGATGCCGCACACGATCCTCACCAGGAAGAGGGTAATGAGGATTCTGGTGGAGAAAACTCTGTCTTGGCGGCTTTGCAATGGGCAGCCGAGGCAGCTGCCGCTGCCGATGCTGAGGTTGGTGAACTGGCTCAAACAACTCTGGTGCCCGAGTCAGGCGGATCAACCGACGCCCTTGGCGACTTCGACAGAACTCTGCCACAAGATGATTGGGGCCCACCTGAAGAAGAACGGACCTTTATGACCATGGAACGGGACATGTCGCTGTCCCTCCAACTCTTGCTCAAGGTCAACGCGTATCGCAAACGCAATCCCAAAGTCACCTGGCAGGAAGTCTGGTCGGAACTCCACGATTTGATCGGGTTCTGGGAACAGCAGCGACCAACTTAGTCAATCACTGACTGATCAACAGCCAAACAACCACCAAGTAACCAACCCCCTAGGGTCACAAAGTCGATCCTGGCGGCCGCTTTGTTCTCTGAGCTGATGGAACCAGATCCTCTCGTCCTTGCTCGCCAAGAGCTCTGGGCAAACCCCTCGGCACACAACTCATTCGGGGAGAGGTCTTACGCTTTGAGCAACGCTGCAGCCTTTCCTGCCTTGGCAAAACTCTCTCGCCCAAGGAAATCATGCCCCGATTTCACAACTCCTCATTGAGAAGCCGAGCGATCGTTCTCTGATCCTCACGGATGAGCGAGAAATAACTTCCACATCCTCTCGTTGACATTCTCTTGATGGGCCCAAAATTGCCCCAAACCCTCAACCTCCATCAACTCGACATGAGCGCCGGCTCGCCGGTATTGATCTCGAGCTACTCGGGATTCTCGCCTTGGCACAATTTTTCGTCTTTCCCATGAATGAGAAGCGCGGGTTACTTCCGCTCCGCGCGGATTCCAAAACGGAGAAACCCTAACCCGGCGGAGTGAGGAGCACTGGCGGCGTTCTTGCTGCTTCTCTTGCTGGCCAACAAATTGGCAAAGTAGCCACCGCCGCTCATCCCAGTGGCATACACCCTTGAGATCGATATTGTACTTGCTGGTGATCTCTTGATAGAGCGCAGCAAAGAACGCCAGATCGTCTTTGGGGTTGTCAAAACCCCCGAAACGCCAGCGAGCATCAAGCGCGTTGGGAAAGACGACGATCAAGCCTCTGGCCCGGGCAAAACGGTCCAGCCGAGTGGACCAGGGCATCAGATCCTGACTGTCGGTCAGAAAGCCGTGAAAGGCAAACACCAAGGGGACAGGCTTTTCGAGCTTCACGGGGCGGGAGACGACCAGCCGGAACAAGCATTGCTGATCACCCATGGCTATCCTTTTCTCACGACAAACGCCCGTGGCTCCGCCTTGCCCTCCACTGGCCCGCGGCAAGACCTGCGGGAAGGATTGCGTCGAATTGGGTTGAGGTGTCTCGGCTTTGGGGGTTGAGGTCGACTCGCTCACCACCTCAGAATTGTTGGCCCACGCTGCCTGTTCCGACAGACGCTCATTTGAACACGCGAGGTTGCCGATGAGCAACACTCCACCGGTTGCTGGGATCAGCAGAGTCGCGATCAACCACAGCACCGACCACTGAAGTGGTCTCGTGGGAGCCTTCGACCAAAGGTGAGTTCTTGGCGGGTGACCCGCGGAGCGTTGCCTGCTGAGTTGTGTTCCCAGCTTTCTCGGTGCCGGAGTCTTCGGTGCCGGAGTCTTCGGTGCCGGAGTCTTCGGTGCCGGAGTCTTCGGTGCCGGAGTCTTCGGTGCCGGAGTCTTCGGTGCCGG
>CAZYKP010000189.1:0-8222 GCA_964648025.1 uncultured Pirellulales bacterium
GTTGAAGCCCATGATCTGCTTTGGAAGGGGCTCGATGAGCGTGACAGAGCTGATCAGCACATCACCTCCAACAACCCACCTGCTCCATCAATACAGCGCCTCCCGCAAACCAAGCGTCCAACAAATCCGACCGCAGCCCAATGGGTTGGGCGGCGTAGGGGTGAGGCAGCCCTTGGGTTGATGGAGCAGGTGGGTTGTTGGGGAGGGCAAATGGCAACCGCCAATCCTAGGGCGATGCGATGTGACCGGAGGTCCCATGCTCTGCCCAATGGCTATCTTGATCCTGCCCCTCCGTGGCGAGTTCGTTGTGCTCACATATCCATTGGCAGGCTTTGGGTTGTTGGACGCTTGTGTTGATGGAGGCGTACGGCGGTTCTACCCTGAACTCGACAACACCGTCGCACCCGTTCCCTGACGCGCACACCTCACAGTTGGCAATCTTCCTGTGCGTCTGTGCTTCGCCCAGACTCACACTGACCTTTGTCACCTTGTCACCTTGTCACCTTGTCACCCCGGTCACCTTGCCGCCACTGTTACCTCGGACTTGTGGTGCGTCAGGAAAAGTGGCCATGGGAGCGACTCCGCTTCTGAGGCTGCCGCTGCTGGGGCTTGCGCGTCCGGCCCTTCGATCCGCACTCCTCCCAGCTGGAGCACGCCGCCTGGTTTGGTCGAGATGTTTCTAGGGCATTCACGGGGTGGACATCTTTACGCTCTCCCTATCTTCATTGGACTCTGTGCCCTCGACGCAGTCGAGAGTCCCAGAGAGAGACTGGCGCGCCCGAGGGAAAGGCATTGACGAAAGGTCGACAAAACCCGCCCCACTACGGATGTATCAGACCAGCCGGCTTTTCGCTTTTCTCAACAGCGGAACTTATTGAGAGTCGGGAATGTCAGCCAGTGGCAAGAGGCTCTCAACCAATTGAATCTGGGTGCCATGCCACCGCCTGAGCAATCTCGCCCGGAGGAAAAGCAGTTGTTGGCGGTCATTGACTGGATGACCAGAGAGCTTGAGAGACCCACCCACATCGCCGAACGCTCATCCGGGAGTGTCCTGCGGCGGCTCAACCGCACTCAGTACCAAAACACCATTGCCGACCTCCTCGGTGTGGATTTCACCCCTGGCCAGCGATTTCCCCAAGACGAAACCGCTCATGGCTTTGATACAGTCGGTAGCGTGTTGACCGTCTCGCCGATGCTCTTTGAGCGGTATCTGGAGGCAGCCGAGACGATTGCCCAAAAGGTCGTTGTCGAAGGCCCAAAGCCAGCCAGGAAGACTCGCACCTTTGCTGCCGGTTCGCTGGAGTTTGAACATGCTGAACGCGAAAAGGATGTCATTCTTCTGAAAACAAGCGTCGACCATCGCACTCGGTGCTGGCCCAAGGAATTCGGCGTTGCTCAAGAGGGAGACTACATCCTCAAGATCACCGCCAGCTTGAGCCGGCATCAAGGAAAAGCCAAGCGGATGGGACTCAAGTTGGGTCCGCCTGCGAAATCCCTTTCGGCAACCATCCGCAAATTCACTGTCAGAAGCGTGCCGCCCGGCAAACCGCAGACATTGACCTTTCGTGCCCATCTCCTCGCTGGTGAAGTCCCGCATGTGTACTTTCCCGACGGCGCTCGCCTGTTCAACGGCCGAGACCTGAAGACCTACAAGGGGCCCACTCTGCGGATCCATCGTATCGCCATTGATGGGCCGGTGATCGACCAGTGGCCACCGCCAGCTCACCGGCGTTTGTTCGCCCCCGGCGGCGGCAAGCGAAACGCTGAGGCATTACGCCGGATCCTGAACAACTTGGCCAGGCGTGCCTTCCGACGTCCGCCCAGCCCCGCGGCATTGCGGCCGATCCTGGAAGTCGCCAAGTCCCAATACAAAGGAGGATCCTTGGAACAGGCTGTCCGCACCGGGCTTGTGGCAGTTCTCTGCTCTCCTCATTTTCTTTATCTGCAAGAGCCCACAGCTACGCTTGACGATCATGCTTTGGCATCTCGACTTTCTTATTTTCTTTGGAGCACAATGCCAAATGATCGGCTGAGCAAATTGGCTCAGCAAGGACGGTTATCTCGGCCGGCTGTTCTTACTGGGGAAGTGGAACGGATGCTGGCCGATCCGCGGTCGGCGGCCTTTGTCAGCAACTTTGTGGGTCAGTGGCTGGGCACGCGGCGTGTTGGGGAGATGCAACCTGACGGCAAGCTGTTTCCCAATTACAATCGGCAGCTGGAAGACTCGATGCGGGCTGAGCCGGAAGAGTTCTTTGCTCACTTGTTGGCCAAGGACCTGAGCGCTCTGAACCTGCTGGAGAGTGATTTCGTGGTCATCAACGGCCGACTGGCGGATCACTATCAGATCCCGAAAGTCCGGGGAAACCACTTTCGCCCTGTCCTATTGAAGCCGTCTGACCCACGTGGTGGCGTCCTCGGCCAAGCCGCTGTGCTGACGGTGACCTCCAACGGAACCAACACCTCTCCTGTGGCTCGTGGGGTCTGGGTGCTGGAGAGGTTGCTCGGGACACCGCCCTCGCCCCCTCCCCCAGACGTCGAGCCTCTTGAGCCCGACACACGGGGCGCAACAACCATCCGCCAGCAGCTTGAGAAGCATCGCCAGATGACCACCTGCAACAGCTGCCACCGCAAGATCGACCCCTTTGGGATGGCCCTGGAGAATTTTGATCCGATCGGTCAATGGCGGACAAAGTACTGGATTCGCCGGGGCAACAAACGTAGGCCCAGCCGTGAGGTCGATAGCCAGGCCACCTTAGCCGACGGGTCCACCGTTGAGGATGTCAACGACCTGAAGAAGTATCTGCTGAGCAAGAAACGGCTCTTTTGCGACAACTTGGTGCAAAAGCTGTTGATTTATGCAACCGGGCGAGAACTCACTCTGAGCGATCAGCAAGCCTCCAAACGCCTGGCTGCGTCCCTGGCCCAGGAAGACCTCGGCCTAGGAACCCTGCTGACTCGGATCGCCCTTTCTCAACCGTTTCGGACCAAATAGACGTGTTGATCTGAGGCCAACAACAGGGCATGAGCTCAACTGCTGACAACTCGCCCGGGACTCATCGAATTTCGGATGCTCAGAGAGCACCCCCCAATCACCCCATAGGACATCACTCAGGGTGTCCAAAATCCCCAATCAACCACCCAGAATGCCTCGGGAAACTGTCAGCCCTTGGTCTCGGAAGGTTGTCCGAGACTACGGCGGATACGGCATAGTTGCTGAGGAAGCAGCCACCTCAGCGTGAAAGGTGGGAAGACAGACCTCAATGGTCGTCTGACCAGGCTGGCTGGAGACCTGAATGCGTCCGCGATGGGCTTGCACGATCGCCCAGCACTTGGAAAGCCCAAGGCCTTGTCCTCGCCCCGCCTGACGACCGCTGTAAAAGGGATCAAAAAGATGCCGCCGGTCCTCAGGTCCAAGCCCAGGACCGCTATCGCGAACAACGATCTGAGATTCTTCAGCACCAACAACAACAAAAAACTCCAAACGGCCCGCTTCGTGGATGGCCTCGAAGGCGTTCTGGGCCAAGGCGGCCACCACCAATTGCAGTTGTTTCGGGTCGCCTTCGACCCAACAGGGATCCGCCGGAGGATTCCAGCTCAAAGCAATGCGACGCTCGGCTGCCTGAAGGCTCAGCCACTCAACCGTTTGACCAACTAAATCCGTGAGGTTGACGACTTGAAGCTGTGGATGGGGAGGACGGGCGAACATCATCACCGCGGCAATCATCTCATGCACACGCATGGCCTGGGTGTGAATAATGGCCAAGTCAGCTCGTCGTTGAGGATGTGGCTCACCGCGAGCGAGCAACTCCGCTCGAGCGGCAATAGTCGCCAGGGGATTGTTGATCTCATGTCCGGCCCCGGCGGCAAACTGAGCAAGCGCTGCCATCTTCTCAGTCTGCAAAACTGTCCCGAACTCTCGTTCTAACAGCCGTAAACGCGCATGCTGTCGAATGAGCCCCCGCCAATGCTGAGGAACCCCTGGATCGTCGGTCAGCCAAGTTTCCGAGAGTTCGTCTCGCCGCTGGAGGAGTTGCTCGATCTGGCTGCGTGCCATTTCCCCCAAAGCCAGGTCCTCTTGGCCAAGACCCGCGTCCTCTGTCACATCCTCGGCAGCCGCAGGATCCTTGGCAAGCAACCGAGTAGCCTTGGCCACATAATAACCCTCCTGGCTGCCGGCCTCAGTCCGCTTCCCCTGATCTGCCAACGCTTTGGGCAACCAACTCGGCATGAAGTCTTGCTGAGGCCCATACCCCTTCCTGGCCCCAAAACTCCCCTGATCACCTGGATCCTTCCACACAGACGGGTCCCCTTCAGAACCCTCCGGCCAATGACCGTCCCAGAGACCTATCTCCAGCCAGACGGGAGCTTTGTGTAACAACCCAAGCAAGAGAGTCTTTTCAAGATTTGGTGGATCTGGCCAGCGCTGATCAGGGAAAGATTTCGCGAGCTGCACGGCGAGTTCAGCTACCACGATCGACTCGGCAGCCAAGTCGGCCCAGTGGCGGACCAACGTCGGTGGAACTTCCGAGGCCGGCCCTTTCTCTAGGGGGTGATTCTTGGGAACGTTTGTTCCTGGAGCTGCTGACTGCCAAAGATCTTCTTCTGCAAGCCCCATTGCTCGGCAAGCCGGCTCTGCCAGCTGCCGGGCGAAGCCCCCCTGAAGCAGCCAGGCAGCTGTCTGGGCAAGGGTCGGCAGGGACATTTGACCTTCAGCGGCTGCTTGGTGAATCGCCCAGACGACAAAGGGGGGATCCTCTCGCATCGCTCTGACAAGAGGCTCGGGCTGATCCACCACGATGGCGTCGAGCATCGCCAGAATCGTGCGAGCCCTCACAGGCAGCTTGCGAGACCCGCCCAGCGTATCGACGGATTGGGCCGCATCGACGGATTGGGCCGGATCGACAGATTGGGCCGGATCGATGTCAGGATGCGAGAGTGGAAGTAAGTCCACAAGCGTCCCTGGGCGTTGCGTCGGAAATGATGGTGAGGCCCCAGAACGGTTGGGCGACCAACCAGTACTCCTGGCAGCTGATCTCCTTTGGGAGTCAGTTCCCAGTCACAAGATCGCTGCCGGGGTCGCCTCGCGGTCGAGTTTCCTCAGAGAAGCACTCAACAAATCGGTAATCCAGCATGAGCCTGGCACCCTACGCCTGATTGACTGCCAGGCACTCCACCTCGAACAAGTGCTGGGTCGACCAGTCCCGTTAGAAGATGGAACACAGGCGGGCAGATTGCCCGAGCAACTAGACGCAGGGTCTCGACTTCACCGGTTGAGTGAGGAAAGTTCCCGCCTAACTTTGTTGATGGCTCAGTTTGGTTGTGCCGTTGCAGATTGGTCACGGCACCGCACACTGGCAGCTGTCCGATCTGATCGCCAGAGGCGAAGTGTCTCCTCCGTTGACAGCAGGGCGGCTCAGCTGGCAAGTGGCAAGAAACTCGCTAGTGGTTAGTTTCCTTCTGATTTGGCAGTTGGTTCTCGTGGAATCGGGGGATTCACGTCGAACCGACTGCCAAAATCAACCGACTGCCAACATCACAGGAAACATGGCACTAGTGGTTGGTTTCCTTCTGATTTGGCAGTTGGTTCTCGTGGAACCGGGGGATTCACGTCGAACCGACTGCCAACATCACAGGAAACAAGGCGCTAGCAAGTCAATCGCTAAAAAAATCGTTTAAGCGACTTTGGCGGTTTCGATTTCCAGGTGGTGGCAAATCCGGTCGACCAGTTGGTCGATCTCGAAGGGTTTGCGGAGAAAATCATCGGCACCAGCTGCGCGGAGTTCTGCGACTTTATCTTCTTCGACCATTCCGGAGATGCAGATGATTTTCACATCATCCATGGTCTTGTCCTTGCGAACACGCTGGCAGACTTCTTTGCCGTTGATATCCGGGAGCATCACATCCAAAACGATCAAATCGGGGTGATACTCTTTGACGGTGATCCCAGCGTCAAACCCGTTGTTGACAGTGCGGACCTCAAAACGAGCATCCTGATCCAACACATCGTGGATGATCTCCACCAGATCCAGATCGTCATCGACAATCAGGATCTTCCGCTTCCCACTTTCCAGGGCATCGGTGGGAATGTCGTTTTCCTTCATAAAGGTGTAGAGGTGTTCCCGCGGGATACGCCGGAACCGACTGCCCGGCACTCGGAACCCCTTCAGCTGACCGGAATCAAAGCAGCGGATGATCGTCTGCTGGCTCACCTTGCAGATCTTCGCTGCTTCGCCGGTTGTAAAGACTGTTTTCATCGCGGTAACCACCTCTCTCCTTAGGGGATGGTGAAGCCTCCTCGTACCCTGTCAAACAATCGCATTCCGGCGGCTTCCAGCAGGCTGTCGATTCGACGCCCACTCGACAATGACTGCCAACCCGGTCACCGACCGTCTGACGACCGACTCGCCGGACGAACAAACGCTAGAGGATTCAGGCCATTGTGACCGCCAGGGCAATCATCAGCAGTGATTGTCAGTGGTGATCGACTGTCATGAGTGATCGCCATCGGTCAAACGCCCGTCAAGCTCCTCCGGTCAAACTCATCCAACGGGTCGACTTCGCAAACGCACCAGAATCCTTGCCAGCAAGCCGCCTCGTCTTCGTCTCGACTGCGGCAACCTCTTCTTCCGTGAAACCGCTAGCAAGAACTCAGTAGATCTTGGAGATGTTTGAGGACTATCGTGGATCGCCTTGCTCAGCCCTGCTTTACGCGAAGCCAACTCAAACGACGCCAACTGATTCAGGACTGATCCAGCTCTGCTGAACTCAGCTGAGATCCGCCGAAATACGCACACCAGCGGGTCATCCGCAAAGGTGATGCCAGTGGTTTGTTGCGGGCATCATCCTCCCCAGGAGAACCAGCCAGTCCTTGGCGACCCTCCGGTCCCAAACGCGACCCGACCCCAAGCACAAGCAACCCTTGGCACGATTGGTTTGAATTTCTTCTGAGCTCGGCTTGGTTTATTATGGGTATTGGTTTCCTTCAGAAAGCAGCTCACAAAGTTTGCCTATGCCCACCAAGCTTCGCAGTCGTTCTGATTTTTCTGGCCTGCGAAGTTTATCAAGTATGAGCGATTATAATCGTGCCAGGGAGTCGGTCAATACGAGGTTGTGAGTCGTAACCCGTTGCGAAATTTTGCCTTACGTGTTGAGTTGCTTGTCAGATTGCGACCTCTCTGGCAGTTTGGACTCTCCCCGTTGGCCTGAGTCCCACCCTCTTCCCTCCCTCTATTGAGGGCAACTGAACTGCCCCTCTGGGCTTTTGTGGTCTTCCTTGCGTTGGTGGGCACAGTGGCACACCTGCGTGATTTTGCCAACCCCGCTTTACGACTCCGCCCAGGCACTGTCAGGTGGCTCTCTTGCGGTCCTCCGGCAGAACCCTCAACCGTGGCCCAGTTCCCAAGGCTGCGAAGCACACGCGGCTGACCAAAACCCGATGGTTGCAATTTGAAAAACGCTCCTCATGGGACGGTCCCCGATGTGGCTGTTGCCCACCCCGATGTTGTTGCATAACTCTGTTGAGGGACCAACAGGTTGGGCCTCTGCCACAATCTGCAACAGTCGAGCTTAGGCTTTGTGAAGAAGCCCCCCAGCCAAGGAACCTCCAAACCGTCCCGGCACCCGTCGGCCCTCTGAGCTGATCCCTTAGAGGCCCTTGGCACAAGAAAACCCACTCACCTCACCGACTCGCCAACCGATTGTGAGCGTGTGGAACATGGCAAGACGATGTGGTCGAGTTCAGGACCAGAGCCCCATGTGCCACAACCGTCCCAAGAGAGGGTCACTGATCGCTTTGCACCACTCCACTTTTCTGACGCTCGTAGGCCAACCCAACAGCAACCACGGACCAGTGTGCCCAGAAAATCAGTGTGCCTAGATCGGGTAGGAGGCGGGGTCACCCCCGCCGTCCTCCCCCACCACCGGACGTACTCTGCGTATCCGGCGGTTTCTCCTGATGTTTTCGCTCGTTGTTGGCCAAGGCTCGTATCTGGTCAGACGCCGTGAGAGGTTGCGACTCCTCGGACCGGGCAGGTTGGATGCCGTCCTCCCCGCCTTGGCCGTGGCGCGACGGTTCTCGGTCGTCTGCGAACGGACGACGTCGATACCAACCACCTTGCTGCCGCTCTGCTCTCATCGAGTCGTCTCAGGCGTACCTTGCATCAAGAGGTTCGGCCCTTCGTCCACCGTTCCCGGTTTGGCCTATCTGTGTCTCCGCCTTTCGG
>CAZYKP010000190.1:0-8147 GCA_964648025.1 uncultured Pirellulales bacterium
TCCTCAATGCTCCCTCGCCTCGCTGTGCTGTGATTTTAAATGCGTTTACCCTGCCCATCCGCCCAGCAAATCTTGCTGATTTTGACGTTGGGTGCGGTATGAGTAGTCCGTCACAAACGTCTTTTTGGGGAGTACATTCAAACCAGCAAAAAGTCCCAAAGCATGGTCGAGATTGAGGTCCTCAATATGGCTGAGGCGTTCCTTGCGAAGCAGCTTCAGCGCTAACAAACTGAGCAGCGCCGCGTCGGCTGGGATCATCTCTGTCCCCGGATAGCCAGCCTGACGCACAAGTGTGTGGAATCCCAAGCCGGCCAACAGTGGCAAGAACAAAAACACCCCCGCAACTCTTGTTCGCAGACGCAAAGGTTCCCCACTGGTGAGGATCGATGAGCGTCGATTCGCTACCGGTGGCTCGCTTGTTTCTTCGCCTGCGATCACGGCTCGCCTGCGTCGCAAATCTCGAAAAAGGGGGACTCAGTGGATGGCGCCCCGGAGTCGCAGTATCGCCGAAACTCCACCACCAATTGCCGCAATGAATCGTACGAGAAGCCGAATGCTTCCGCGACTTCCTTCTGAGAGAGTCCATCAACGAAGACAGCACGCAGTGCCTCGTAGCGTCGGTGGTAGGTTTGCGTCGGCCTGGTGAAGAACTCTTGGTAAGCCCGATTGTCCATGGCTGGGTTCCGTCCGAAGTGTGAGTTGCTCTTGGGGACCACTGGAACCGAAACTTACCCGGCGCAACAACCGGGCCGCGAGGCCCAACAGCAACCAAACCCCAGAAAACCAGGGGGGGATTTACCAAATCACCGTGAACCCCCTCTCTGCCACGAAGCAGCCCGAGCAGCATACCCCTGGAGAACCAACTCACACTTCGCGGCCCTAAACTCCGAGAAACCCGCCAAATCTGGACTTTTTCGCCGGAAAATGTGAGTCCACACACTGCTGCGGAAATCGGCGTTGACTGATGGGTTGTTGCCGATCGACAACAACGATGTCGAGCAGCTGATGAAGCAGGTGGCAATCAGCCGAAAGAATTGGCTGTTTGTCGGAAGTGTGTCCGCAGGAGAGCGAGCGGCCGATTTTCTGTCGCTCACCAGCAGCGCTCTGAGGAATGACTTAGATGTGTGGATCTATGTGAAAGATGTCTTAGATCAATTATTAGCGAAATCAGTAGACGATCACGCGCTTCGTCCAGATATCTGGGCGCAATCCCATCCTGAAGCCATCCGCAGCTACCGGGTCGAAGAACGGCGCGATCGAGCTGACCGAAAGCAGCGAGAGCGAGCCCGACGTCGACGCCAGAAGAAATCTTAACCGTTCTCTCCCCGCTCTGATCTCTTGTTCATCTGGTGCCAGGGATGGCACTGGTGTGCGCTTACTGCGCGAGTACACGGGCGTCCCCGCCTAACCTCGCGCTGCAGCGGACCCAGCCCGCTGCGGCGGTGTCTGGTAACATCGAAGGTAGCTCAGGCGGGCCGGTCCGCTGAGCTTTGGCTTTAGCCGCTCGGAGACATGCTGTGATATTCCTTTCGCACTCATGGAAGAATAAGGCAGCCGCACAATGGGATACTTTGTGATGGCATGAAATTCAAACTAAGACTTCATGCTCTAGGCAAATTCTCGCTAGAGCTAGCCGAGGAGAAGACAACTCCCGCCAACCGAGTCGGGGGAGTTGTGATCAAGCGACGCGGGTCTCTGCCATCAAACAGATGGTGTTTGCGTCGGCGCTGGGATGCGAATTCGGGCGCCGGGGTCACCCAAGACCATGTAGTTTTGGGAGTCGCCGCGGAGGATCCATCGATCTAAGAAACTTGCCTTGACCTGATAAGTCCAAGTCAGGTTTCCTCTCTGCTGACGGTCGTAGATGTCGGTGATGTACCTATTGCAAAAGGCTGCGCGTTCATAGAACCCATCGACAGCGAACCCGCAAGGCTGGCCTTGCAGCAAGCGGTCGAGGGCTCGAACGAACGGACTGATGCGCGGATGCCACCGCTCAGCGATGTTCGGGTCTGCGACATCGGTAAACCCATGTAGAAACGCCGTATCGAGGTGTGCGATATACGCGAGAGGGCCCTGTGGATGGGCCAAGAGTTTCTGAGGGAGCGCGGCGAGAAACTCGGTTTCTGCGTACACCTTGAGGCGATGACCGAACCAGTGTTCAAAACCACTGCAGGCGGGCGTGCCGTAGCCGAAACAGGCCATCTGAAAAACGATGGCTCCCTCAAAACAAGGCTGGCTGCTGGAAACGTCATCGGCGGAGATGAGTGACTTTTCCGCCAGCGGCCCCAGATGGTGGCAACAGATGGCACCGTTTTGGCGCTGTTGCTGCTCAGCCGATTCACTCGTTGCTCCCAAGCCGTGACTGGCGATAAAGAGCACCGCTGGCCGACTTGGGAATTCGGCCAGGAGTTGCTCCTTCGTTGCGTCGTTGCCCAGGAGGGTGCGGACCGCGATCTTGCTGTTGGAAAGGACATGTTCGGCCAGAGGTTTGGCCAGATAGTGCCTGCTGAAATACGTTGGGTCTGGCCGACCGTGGTCCGGAGCAAAGAAGACTGCCTTTGCTTTCACGTGGGGATCAGCCGCATTCTCCAGGCGGAGCAGCTTTTCAATGTAGGTCTGCAAGTGGTCCAAATGTGTGAACCCAAGTCGCCCGACTTTAGCCACCACTTGGAGGATAGACTGCAGCTGGAAGGGGATTTGCTCCGGTTGTCCCAAAATCAACACATACTGAGGGACCTTTCGTTCGGTCAGCCCAAGGCCAAGGTAATCCTCAACGAACTGGGAAGGATCTCCACAGTAGACGAGGGGACAATCTGTATGCTCCATGCCGCGATGTTCGGCCAACGGCTTGATGATGTGCTGGAGTTCTTCCCGTTGGGGATCATCGGCTCTCACGACGAAAGTCCACCCAGCGGTGAGGGGATCTCCAGGATCTTCCACGACGCGTTCGAGTTCTCCGCGAAAGACGCAGCCTCGAGTGGCAATGCTGGCCTGCGCTTCTAGACGGGAAGCATGTGGTGTCAAGGATCCGAGTAATTCATCAGCCATCTGCTCTTCGTGAACAGTTGGGAACAGTCGGTTGCCGCAAGGGTCAAGTCCCAATCTCATGATTTCCATGGCCTTCTCCTGATGGTTGGATATCGTCCGGCCGTTGCCACTGGGCCTCGTGGCTGCTCCCTCCGATCAAGCATTGCTCTCCAAGGGTCGGGGGAAACTCTCTTCTCGGCGAGGACGCGAGGCGGATGGTTGTCAATAAAAACTTTAAAGGATCAGCATAGCGCCAGCCCAGACGAGGTCTCGCTGAAACTGAGCTTGCTCGTGAATTTCTTTGCGGGCTCTCCAAAAGGCGACCTCCAAACACCGTTCCTTCAACAGGTGGTGATAGAAGCTTTTTGAGTACTCGAAGGCGGCATTCTCTTCGACTACCCAGCGAAAGCCGGCCACAGCGGGGACAATCTTGGCGAGTTCGAACACGAAGCCATCAGCGGAGCTTTTGCAACTGCTGAGATAGACGAACTGAGGTGGTTGATCGAAGGCGCCGGCGAATTCCCGGGCCCTGATTGGCTGAGGTGTTCCTGAATGTTTCTTGGGCAAAAAGATATATCCACACTGATGTTTATATAATGAATGCCCCGCATAGTGGACAATGTGCCACTGTTGAGAACGCAGGACATCTTGGACGTTCTCCCAACAGGCCCAATCCTGGGGGCTCGGTTCGTCATTGGACAAGAGGCGTATTTCGCCGATATTCAACACATCTTTATTGAGGTTGAGTTCCTCTTGAACGCGTTCGCACTCCTCTTTAGTCCGAAACAGTTGAGGGAGCGTATGTTGTAGCTGTCCGACAGTGCCTTGCGTATCGGCATTGATCAGCAGACAGTTGATGGGGGTATGTCGGTTCCGATCTTCAAACAGCGGTCGTTCACTTGGCCAACCGGACTCCGAATCCAGCATGACAGAACGAAACAGCGGCGCCTGCAGCATCCAGAATTCGTCGCAGTCCAGGGTTAGAAGAGCTTCCAGGGCGATCGAATGTTGCGCGCGTTCGCGAATCACGAAGCGAACCCTGGCTGCGTTTTCTCTGAGGTTGTATTTTTGGTTCGCCAGCAGACAAGCATCATGAAAAGCCATATTGGCGACACTGTGGTACAACTCCCGCGTCAACGTTTTGCCAATTTTCCGGAGGTCTACTTCCCAATCCGATTCCTGCTGATTGATTCTGTCGAGCAGCTTCCGGGAGTTCTCGATGACCTCCTGGCTGAAGTGAAGCTCTCCGGATCGCGTTGGCATTGCGCCGCATCGATCTTCAATCGTAAAAGTGTGGTGAGCGAGATTGATCTCAACCATTAGCCTGTGATCGTCGAGTTTCTCTGCAGGTCCTTTTTTCACGCACTTTGCGTGAAAAACAACCTCTTCATCGAGCGGACTCCGAATCTGATCTTCGTAGATCGCCCAGCCCCCTCCCAGGACCGCTTGCTCGACATGCCACGAGCGAGTGGGGGCCAGCACGATGACTCGGCCTGTGAGGTCCCCTTCCCGCAGGATTCGCACCAACTCGAGTCCTTGTTTGTCACTGACAGCAGCATCGTGTTGGGCAGCCAACTGTTGAGAGACGATGACGAGGTCAACGTTGAAGTTCAGTTCCTTGCATTTCGCAAATGCATCGGCTCGATGAGAGCTCTGAAAGATAACAGCCTCATCGGCAAAGGCCTTGCTCAGCGCCAGATTCAGCATCTCGCGCATCTCTCGATTGTGGTGAGCGATGAGGAACCTTTTCATGGCTGTTCCTCCTCAAGAGCTTCGTCCAGCCGAAAATCAAGCTGGAAGGTCACCTGACTGCCTTCGTAGAGTGGGACATGATAGGTGATGTCGTTGTTGGCGGAGAAAGTCCGAATCAGACCTTCACCCAAGACCAACTGAAATTTTGCCCGCTCCAAGGAGTCATCTAGGTCCGGCCGGCTTGGTTCTGGCGGTGCGGTTCCGATGATCCGCACACTGATTGTTCCCAGCCGGCGATTTGTGCAAAGATCGACTGAGATTGTGCCCTCCGGCGGCGAGTAGTGGAGGAGGTAGCTCAAGATGGTTTTGAAGATAAACCCAACCTGAACACAGTCGGCTTGGACCTGGGCCGACTCCGCGGCTGGGTGCAACTTCAGCCGCTCTTTGTCCGATCGAGGAAGCCTTTGCCGGAGCAGGTTCAGCTCGTCGGCCAAGTTGAGCGAGACGCGCCTGGTCGGAATGCGTCGACGTTGTTCCTCGTCGTGGAGCGCCATCCGGACGTAGGTCGTTTGTATTTGGTGAAGCTGCGCCAGCGATTGGCCAGCCAGCTCTGCCAAATCTTGTTGTCCGCGATCGGTCAAGGTCGAATACAGGCGATTGAGCCAGGTACGCACAAGCGATATTGGTGTGCCGATCTGCGATGCCAATTCGTAGTAGAACTTGCCAATCGCTTCAAGTTCGTGAAGTCGCCGCATCGGAGCCAAGTCCGTAATCGCGACGAACTTTCCACCCCCTGCCTCCACTGGCAATTCGGAGGACTGCACTCGGGTATCCACGATGCTTCCGTCCAATGCGACCAGCTGCGTTGGCTCCGCGTTGATCGGCCAACCTTTGAGCAACTGCTGGGCCTTGATCTGATCGGCAAACAGCGACGCCAACGGTTTGTCCCGGAGGCTGGCTGGCAGGTCAAATCCCTGTTGTCGCTGAGGTTGGGCATCGGCTGGACATTTGAGCATCCGCAGAGCCGCCGGGTTGGCCTGGCGGAGAGTGCCCAGTGCGTCGGTCAGGAGAAACGCGTCGGAGGAAGACCGGAAGGCCGATTCCAAGGCGAACAGAATCCACATCCGGTAGAGAACAGGTTTGACTTCATCGAGAATATCCTCAAGGGTTTGCGCTTCCTCTTTGGAAAAGGCACTTTCCATTTGATCCTCGACATTGAGCAGCAAATGAATCCGTCCAGGGTCGGGGTCCCAGTTCAGTGGCGCACACAACTCGGAGCGGAACTCCTCGCTCAAGACCTCGTAGGGGATATTTGGGTCTCTATTCCAGGAATCCTCGAGGTTTTGGAGCTTCCCTTCTTTCAGTGTCTTCCCGAGCTGACCCACATCTAACCGTTGGCGATAGCCTTCGGGCAGGGGGCAGCGATTCCGGGACCCTTGCGCCAACAAACGGAATTCTTTTGCCGCCCTATCAACGCTGAGCAAACTGGTATGGGTCCATTGGTAATGATCGGCCAGCATGTCGACGAGTTTTTGGGCGACATCAATGGCTCGATCACAGCTGAGCAGACTGCGGAGCAACTGGTGACGGAACTCCTGCTCCTTGACCTGCAGGTGATCCAACGCCATTTGGACGGCTTGGGCGATCGGTAACCGGTGCAGCAGCTTCAGATGCTCCTCGGAATAGAACTGTGGCTGCCGACTGAAGAACTCCACGGCGGCGATCAACTGGCAGCCTGAAAAAATTGGAAATCTCATATAAGATCTGTAATCTCCCGCCAAGAACCGCTTGACATCAGGGTGCTGGCGAAGCTTCTCAAACTCCGGCCGTTTCAACCAGGCGTCAAAATCTCCTGTGATGAATGGTTGATCCAGGCTTCCGCGAAGCTCCGCTGGTACATTCCACCAATGCACACTTGACGGACTTTGATCCTGCCCCCGATCGTGAAAGCGGTACAGGGTCGTCGAATGTGAGCGCTCCGCGGTATACCGACTTACTGAAAACGTATCAAATGGAATCAGTGGCTTGACACCCATGGCAACTCTTTGAAAGAGCTCCTGCTCATCCCGAGATTTGCTAATGGCTGTCTGAACGGCTTCGTCAGCAGTCCGAAAGGCGAGATTGCGGATGATACCTACCGAGCCGAGGTGGTGGCCCTCTCCATCGAATATGGGAATGCCCGCAACTTCCATGGGAACATACTGACCGTGACGCAGAAGCATGCCGGTCTGATAGAACCCTCCTACGCCATGCTTCCGCCTAGCAAGTTGCTCTGCCACCTCAGGCCGCTTGTTGGGCTCCACGAGATCTAGGAACCCCTTGGTGAGAAGATCGGGCCCAAACCACTCGAGGGCGACTGGATTTCCATAAGTGAACTGGGACTGGCGGTCGATTGTGATCACCCCCAGCGGCAGCTGATCAAAGACCAATGTTGACAGTTGTTCGGAATTGAGCATGATTTCACCTCCTCGCACCTCATGGGCTGACCGTTGGGATAAAGTGCAGCCATCAGGTTGGGATCTTGGTAGCCTGGCCATGCAGGGGTTGGCCGGATCGAAACGCCCAAAGTCAGGCGCGGCTTCCAAGGAGAGGACGCTCGTGTTTTAGTTCGTTTGGAGTGGCACTTCAGGATGGTTTTTTTCCACAGCGTGAAGGCTGAACCCACCCGCCAAGCTCAAACGAATTGCGGCACTCGGAGGGAATCGGCATTCAGCGCCGGAGAGTGGTGAGTGTCGTTGCTGTCGCCAGGTTCACCCGCCACAGCACCGCCAACGAAGAGCTTGGGCGTATCACTCCTGCCCTCGGCCGGGCTTGCGGCACCATCTGTTGGGAGGAACTACTCCGCCCTTCGATGAGATCCGAGAGAAGCCCAAGCCAGTGGCTAACACCCTTTCACCAGGTGTTTCCCCTTCTTCTATTGTAGCCAGAGCCAAGTTCGCTACAACACCCACTTGCCTGAACCAGCCCCCTGCTGATCAACTCTCCTGCCTAGCATTCCCCGCAATCGCCAGCGAGCAAATACTCAGTCTCATCGCACGAACGACACGGTTTCTACTTCCTTCGACTTTCGACTGACTATCGATTATCCCAGATTGTGGTCGAGGCTCAATCTGTAGGTGGTATCAGGAGCCTTGCCAACAAGATCTTGGAGCGACGGGCCGCATCTGGGACAGTCCAGTTACTGACCCTGCAGGAAAGGTTTCGGAAGACGGTCCCTCACAGCCATGAGGGAATCAGGAGTTCCCAGCAGGACTCGTCCGAAACTTTTCTACACATCAAGTACGCGAAGTCGCAGGCGAACAATGCAAGAAAGATCTCTGGTTGAAATCGTAAGTGTCCATTTTCGCGCAGCGGTTGGCAACGGACCTTGAAAGATAAGGACCTGCCAGGCAAAGACAAGAGATCGGATCGTGCGGCTAAGCTTCGGC
>CAZYKP010000191.1:0-7466 GCA_964648025.1 uncultured Pirellulales bacterium
CTCCCCGAAAAGCCAGGCACCCGGTTTGGTGGCTACAAGCTTCTCCAGCAGATCGGCGAAGGGGGATTTGGCGTCGTCTACATGGCGGAGCAAGTCCAGCCGGTTCGCCGCAAAGTGGCCCTGAAGATCATCAAGCTGGGGATGGATACCAAGCAAGTCGTCGCTCGCTTTGAGGCGGAACGTCAGGCCCTGGCGATGATGGACCATCCCAACATCGCGAGGATCTTCGACGGGGGCACAACCGAAAGCGGGCGACCATATTTCGTCATGGAATTGGTCAGGGGCCTGCCGCTGACGGAGTACTGCAACAAGAACCAGCTTCCAGCCGCCGACCGCTTGAGGCTTTTTGCCGATGTCTGCCACGCTGTCCAGCACGCCCATCACAAAGGAATCATCCATCGTGACCTCAAGCCGTCGAACGTCATGGTCACGATGCACGATGGCAGGCCGGTCCCCAAGGTCATCGACTTCGGCATCTCCAAGGCTCTCAACCAACCGCTCACCGAGAAAACGCTGTTTACCGCCTACGGCCAGATGATCGGCACGCCGGTCTATATGAGTCCCGAGCAGGCCGAGATGAGCGGATTGGATCTCGACACCCGTAGCGATATCTATTCGCTGGGCGTCTTGCTCTACGAGCTCTTGACTGGCAGCACGCCATTTGCCACTGAGCGTCTGCAGACGGCCGGTTACGCGGAGATGCTGCGAATCATTCGGGAAGAGGAGCCACCCCGCCCCAGCACTCGACTGACCACATCAAACCAGAATTCCGAGACCTCTGCCGGTCGTCTCGGCACCGATCTGACGAGATTGAGCCAGCTTGTCCGTGGTGAGCTGGACTGGATCACGATGAAGGCTCTCGAGAAAGACCGACGACGTCGGTACGAAACCGCCGCCAGCCTGGCAGATGATGTCGACCGGTACCTCAACAATGAGGCTGTCGAGGCTTGTCCTCCGAGTATCCCCTACCGACTGCGGAAATTTGCAACGCGGCATAAGGCCGCATTGGGCATAGTCGTCGCGATGGCTCTCCTGCTGTTGGGTGGGATTACCGCGACCACGTGGCAGGCTATCCGAGCCACAGCCGAAAAGAACCGAGCGATCGCCGCAGAGCAGCTTGCCCAACAGCGTTTGGAGGAGTCGGAGGCAGCCCGCCGGGAAGCCCAGGCCATCGCGGGATTTCTCAACGACCTGTTAAAAAGCCCCCGACCGGAAACGGAAGGCGGAGGAAGGAATGTTAGGTTGGCGGATCTCCTGGATGAAGCCGCCAGGCGGCTGGATGACGCCAAAGGGATTTCTGCGGATCGGATCGCCGGGCTGCAAGATGATCTCGCCAGGACCTACTTCATTCTCGGTCTCCACGAGAAGTCTGCCGAATTGCGAGAGAAAGTGGTCCGCCACTCCCTGCAAACGCGAGGAGTGGAGGATCGCGCGACCATCAGGGCGAAGATGCAGTTGGCGGCCACCTACCGTGAGATCGGACGTCTGGACGAAGCGCTTGAAATGCATGAGGAGGTGGTCAAGCGAAGCCGAAAGGCAGCTGGCTTGGCAGATGCCCTCACACTCCAGGCGATGGGAAACCTGGCAACCACCTACGAAAAAGTCGGACAGTGGAAAAAATCACTTCGCTTACGCGAACAGACGCTTCAGTTGAGCCAAAGGGCATTGGGCCGGGAGCACAACGACACGTACTTTGCGATGACCGGGCTATCGCAATCGTACCTCTCCGCTGGGCGGTTGGACGAAGCATTGACGCTCCAGGAGGAGTCTGTGCAATTGAGTCACCGGCTCTTTCCGGGGAGCCATCCCGAAAGGCTGAAGGCCACGAAGCGTCTGGCCAACTGCTACGAACGTGTTGGTCGAATGGAGGAGGCGACGCAACTCCGCAACAGCGTCCTGGAGAAATTGCTCGGTTCTCCTGGTGGTTCGCGATATGCGATGGTGCTGGCTGACTTCGATCAAGCCAAGAGGAAAGATCCCTGGATCGCCGTCAACGACAGTGTGATGGGTGGACGCTCCACAGGTGGCCCAGCCTTTGAGGATGGCAAACTCATCTTCGCAGGCAACACGGTCACTCGCGGCGGTGGCTTTTCCTCCACGCGCATCCGAGAGATGGACCCCCTTGACCTTTCCTTCGCCGAAACAGTGCGGCTCCGCGTGAAGGGGGACGGTCGAACTTACCTCTTTGAGATGCGGACCAAAGCATCGGTCACACCTTGGAATGCTGTTCCCTACCGTGCTGAATTCGCCACCAAGAAAGATGTATGGATGGAGGTGAGGATCCCCCTCACGGACCTCAAGCCAACAAGTCACGGCTTCAATATCAGTTGGGCGCCGGCACTGGACACCACCGACATCCGTTCGTTCGGCCTGATGATCTACGACAAAAAAAATGGGGAGTTTCGGCTGGAGGTGGACTGGATCAAAGCCGTTTCCAAGACCACCCGCCGAGACCGGAACGAGAAAGAGACAATGCCATGAAACTGTTGCAAGCAACTCGTGTTGCGATTGTCATGCGGCTCCTGTTAGCACTGGCATCACCCACCTGGCCACGTTGACAACTTTGAAGACGCTCCGTGTGGGAGCCTCTGCTGTGACTGAAGACGGCATCAAGAAACTCCGCCGGAGCTTGCCGGAACTGAAAATCTTGCGGGATTAACCTCGACATCGTTCCAGGAAAGTACGTTTAAAAACGGGCCGTTATGTCAATGAATCTGATATCCAAGCTAGCCGTCGCCATCGTGGTCACGACAACTCAAGTTGCAGTGACGCAAGCCGCTGACTTAGCTGACTCTGCCAAACTCGTAAATGACCGCTCCACGATGCGTTGTTTGAAGCAAGCACAGGATGCGATCCAAGAGGAGCGTTGGGCCGATGCAGTCCAGTATCTGAAGCAGATTTTGGAAGGCGAACAGGACTACTTTTCTCTCGTCCCCAAAGAGGGTCAGCAGAAGATCGAGACCTATCGAAGCCTCAAAGTTCAAGCTGCCCGCGAGATTGCAAACCTGCCCAACGAGGGTCAACAGGCGTACGAACTCTTCTACGGGGCAAACAGCAAGCTTCTGCTCAAGGAGGCGCTCTCCAACGGTGCTCCGACCTCTCTCGCTGAAGTCTCCCGACGATGCTTCCATACACAGGCCGGCTACGAAGCAACCTATCGCTTCGGGGCGTATCACATGGATCACGCTCGACACCTCGAAGCGGCGATCTGCTTCGAGCGACTGCGAACAAGTCCAGCGGCCCGCCAACGCTTTGAACCCTATCTGACGCTCAAGACAGCCATCTGCCGATATCGCCTTGGCGACAGCGAGTCGACCGCGACCGCAAAACGGCTTCTGCTGGAACTGAAGCAATTCTGCGTTGACGGGAAGATCCGGGTTGCGGGACGCGAACCAACCCCCGTCAACCCGAGTCGCCGCGTCCTTCGGCTCGCGGGGAAACCAGTTGCTCTGTTCGCCCGAGACGAAGAGGCGCTGAACTGGGTCCGTCAATGGACTTCCGCGGAGAGCATCCGGTCAGACGAGTCGGAGTGGCTGATCCACAAAGGGAACCCGGCGCGAAACGCCGTGAGCCACGGCGAACTGCCGGTGCCAGGCTGCAACTGGCGTGCTTCCACGGTGTTGGATCTCGACGATGAGAAGCTTCTGACGAGCACCAAGCAAGAGAAGCGGAAACGGGGACTTTCGACGATTCCCTCGCTGCAGTTACTCGCGGTGAAGAATACGATCCTGATGCGATCGCCGGAGGAGGTGGTGGCGTTCGACCTCAAGAGTGGTAAAAGAGTCTGGGACTGGTCCGACTATTCTCAGACAGAGTTGCTGACGGGGAGGCTGCTGACTCAGCGGGTCTGGGGGAACGCTTCCTATGGACGAATGAGCTGCGACGGCGAAAGCCTCTATCTCCTCACCTCCCCGGGCTCGGCGACATATCCCTCGAAGCGAGACAATAAGTTGATTTCGCTGAGCCTGAAGCGGGAAGGCGCGTATCGCTGGGATGTGGGTGGCCAAGACGGTGGTTCCGAGAAGGAGTTGGCTGGGGCGTCCTTTTTGGGAAGCCCACTGCCGATGCGAGGTCGCTTGTACGTGCTCGCGGAACTCCGCGGTGAGATCCGCCTTGTTGTGCTCAACGCTCGCGACGGTCGTCTGATCTGGCAGCAGGGGTTGGCACTGTTGAACAAGAAGCCGAGCACTCGTCGGTCGGGGCGTGGCCCGATGGGAGTCTCTCCATCGTTCGCTGGCGGCGTGATGGTCTGCCCCACAGGAGTGGGTGCCGTGGTCGGTGTCGACATCTCCACACGTTCTTTCCTGTGGGGTTACCGTTACGCAACTGATTCCCGCCAACAGAATGTCGGTAATCGTTGGCTCGACCCGTCGCCCATGATCGTCGACAACCGAGTGTTGCTCTCGCCGCCGGAGTCCAACGAACTGCACTGCCTTGACCTGCTGACGGGGGATTCGCAGTGGACCCCTCTTTCCCGGAACGACATGCTCTATGTGGCAGGTGTCCAGGACGGGATTGCGATGGTGGTCGGCCAACAGAATGTCCGCGGCATCCGACTATCTGACGGGAAGCCAGCCTGGGAACCTATCAACTTGGGAGGCCATCCACCCAGCGGATTTGGATTCCTCAGCGACGACCACTATCACTTGCCCACCTCTAACAAGGAACTCCTCAAGATCTCCCTCAAGGCAGGCAAGCTCGCCGAGCGCGTGTCGACAGATGAGGAACTCGGCAACCTGATCTGCCACCGTGACCAGGTCTTGTCACAAAGCCCCGAGTGGGTCTCAAGCTACTCCCAACGAACCCCTCTGCGGAAGAAGGTGGCGGCAAAGGCACTGTCGCGCGAACGCGAGCGACAGCTGCTGGACCACAGCAAGGACGGCGTTTTTGAGGAGCAGCCCGACGAGACAAGTCGGGCGAAGCACCTTGAAGACTCGCCATCGCAAATCAGCGCAAATTTGGAGTAAGAAGCCCATGTTGGTCAATCGTATCCTTGTGACAGCAGTCTTGTGGCTCTTCGCCTCACATTGCTTGGGGCAAGCACAAGCGAATCTTCGGCCCTCCTTGGAACAGCGCTGGCAGGAGATGCGGAAGGAAGAGATTGTCGCCATACAGGCTGATCTTCGACAGCAGGGAATCACCCCCAGCAAGGAAGGGCTTCGCCAGTATCTACGACAGATTACCCGCTCGAATCCTGATCCGTCCGTCGTCCAGGAATGGATTGTGCAGTTGGGGTCGGAGCGTTTTTCGGAGCGAGAGGCCGCTGAAGAGTCTTTGATGAACTTGCCGGAGATTCCGATCGAGCTGCTGCAAGAGGCATCCCAGAGTTCGGATCGAGAACAAGCGTATCGCGCTAAAAGGATTCTGAGAAATGCCATCCCCAAACGAAAGCAAACCGTCGCTAAGGCGTTTCGCGCGATCGAGCTTTTGAAGCTTTCGGGTCTTACGCAGGAAGTCATCCAGACGGTGAGACTTCTTCCGGACGAGAATCTCTTGGCATCGGTGGAGCCTGTCCTGCTGGCAACCGTGGTTGCCGAGGATCTCCCCCAGCTGGAGTCGCTGATCGACGACAATCCCGCACTGCGGACGATCGCAATCCACGCCCTCTCCGCCGATGGCCTCGCCGAGGTTGACGGTGTTCGCGAACGGCTCGACGCTCTCTGGGATGATGGATCACCGGCGGACAGGCTCGCGGCCACCGAGTCTCTCCTTGCTCGCGGCAACCGAGACGCGCTGGACCGATTCGTCATGCTCTTGCAGTCGAACGACGTTGAAGTCCGCATCCAGGCACTGCGTCGACTCTGGAGAGCCACCGGCAAACGTCTCGCGTTCGACCCGAGTGGACCGTCGGAAAGGCGGCTTGAGCAGATCGCCGCCTGGAGAGCTTGGGTCGACGAGTCCGGGGCGGACGCCGAGATTCATTTCGATCTCATCCGTCCCACGCGGATGTTGGGCCGCACGCTGGTTTCGAGCTCGCTCAGCGACTGCGTCGTCGAGTACGACCTGGCGGGAAACGAAACGTGGCGAGTAGATCTCCGGGACGCCGACGAGTGCTGGGGGCTGGGGACCGGCGAGCGAGTTGTCTGCTCTTGGAACGCGAAAGCCCTCATCGTCTTCGCCCCGGGCGATGGACCGCCACGCGAACTCTGGCGGGTGGCCAGTCGCTGCTCCGCGCGTCCACTGCCGCACGGCAACATTCTCGTCCGGAGCGACAAGGCCATCTCGCGGTACGATCGCACGGGACGCAAGCTGTGGGAGACCAACGTCGTATGGAATGGCAAGCAGAGGTATCCCCTCGGTGCCGACTCGCTTCCCAACGGCAACATTCGAGTGTTTTTCAGTGCCGTCTTTAAAGCCGGTCCGCAATACGCGGACACCGCAGTCGAAATCGACGAGCGTGGCCAAGTCGTTCGCGAACTTTCCTACGATCCAAGAGTGAAACTGCTCGAGAGGCTTCCGAATGGAAACGCGCTCGTGCGAATCGATACGGCGGACAGAAAAATCGGAAGACGCATCGAGGAACGCGACGTGGCCGGAAAAGCCGTGTGGTCCAAAACGTTCAAAGGGTGCGTTCGGTCGGCGCAGCGTCTTCCCAACGGCGACACGCTCGTTGCGACCAATGGCGAGGGGTTTTCCACCGAGATCAGGGCGATCCGACCAGACGGGGCGGTCGACCGGAAGTTCACGACGCCCTTTATTAGCGAACAAGTTTATCAGTATTAAGATTGTCGACGTGACGAATCCACAAAAAAGACTCATGGTATATGTTCGCTTTTCGCTGGCATTCGTTTTTTGCCTTGCCGCCTTCGAGTGCTTTGGGCAAGAAGCGACAGCGGGTCCCGATGCAAAAATCGCGAACGGAAACCCTCGTCAAGCGATGACCGTGCGTGCCAGCGCCGTAAGCGCGGCTAAGGATGCTGGGAAGATCAAGCGTGAATGGGTGCGTGCTCGGCCGGTGGCGACGGATGGTCAGGGGCCGGGCGCGGGGATTTACTTCAAGTACCGCAGGGCGGGCAACTCAAGGGCGTATGTGTTCACGAAGGGGCAGCCGGTGCTGATTCGGGCGTGGGGCGATTCCTGCCGTTATTGTCTGTTGGGTCACCTGCGGTTTCGCGTGGTGGAAGACACGGCCAAGAAAGATGGCGAGCGCATTGAATTCAACGGGCCGGCATGGAACGGCAGCATCCCGCGCGGCGAATTGAGTTATCGATGGATCGCGTTCACGCCGAAGGGCGAGCGATACACTGGAACCACAACGGCATCACGCACTACGAGATCGGCGCGGGGATGGGTAAGGGAATGATCGAACTGATCAAGGCAAACGAGTAAGGGCGAGCGGAGAGATGGGTCATCCGTCCGGATGGAAGGACGATCTGGTCAAAGCGAGTCGGTGGCGTCTCCCAGGCATACCGGTACTACTGATTCCCTGAAAAGTCTTCGACGAAGCAGGGCGTTTCGTTCGGCAA
>CAZYKP010000192.1:0-7092 GCA_964648025.1 uncultured Pirellulales bacterium
GATTGCCGAACGAAACGCCCTGCTTCGTCGAAGACTTTTCAGGGAATCAGTAGAATCTCAAAACCACTCTGGATTTCCTGCAAGCGATCAGAAAGCGTTGATGGTACGCTTTCCCAACCAAAAATCAGCACACCGGTCGACTGATGAGCACCCAGAAAGGCTTCCCGATGACGAATCGATTTTGCCTGCTTGCCCTGTTGGCTCTCCTGCAGAGCTGGAGTCATTCGGTCGCGGCGCCAGCAGGTCTGGGCGAGCCGGACCGGTCACGTCCCAACATCATCCTCATCATGGTCGATGACATGGGGTATTCGGACATCGGCTGCTACGGCGGTGAGGTGAAAACTCCGAACATCGACATGCTTGCGAGCAACGGTCTTCGATTTACGCAGTTTTACAACACCGCTAAGTGCCACACGACGCGGGCTGAACTCCTCACCGGCAATTATGCCTACCAGATCGGTGACAAGCACATGGAGTTCGGCGCGACCTTCGGCGAGGTGCTGCGGGGCGTTGGCTACCGCACACTGATCTCCGGCAAGTGGCATCAAGGTCCCCTTCCGACCACACGCGGCTTCGATCGCTACTACGGACTCGCGGACGGCTGCTGCAACTTCTTCAACCCCGGACTCAAGGCGCGTCCAGGTGAGGGCCCACCAGGACGCAAGGGCAAGAACCGCGTCCGGCGGTGGGCCGTCGAAGACACAGTGATCATGGGATACACCAACCCCGATCCGAACTTCTACACCACCGACGCGTTCACCACTTACGCCATCGAACGCCTCGAAGAGTACAAGGACGAAGACAAACCCTTCGTGCTCTATCTGCCTTACACGGCACCGCACTATCCGCTGCATGCCTGGCCTGAAGATATCGCCAAGTACCGCGGCAAGTATTTGGTTGGGTGGGACGTGATTCGGAAGCGACGCTTCGAGCGGATGAAGAAGATGGGCATCATCGGTGACAATCACAGGCTGACGCCGCGGGCGTCGACAGCCTGGGATGAGTTGTCGGAGCAGCAGAAGGACGCAGAAGACCTGAAGATGGCCGTGTACTGCGCGATGATCGACCGCGTCGATCAGAACCTCGGTCGGTTGTTCGCCAAAGTGAAGGAACTCGGCGAGTGGGACAACACGCTGATCTTGTTCCTGACCGACAACGGGGCCTGTCCAGAGCAGCCCAACACGACACCGAACATCCCGCCAGGCCCGGTCGAAAGCTACCGCACGGTTTCGGTCGGCTGGGCCAACGCCAGCAACACGCCCTATCGCAAGTTCAAGTCCACCGACTACGAAGGCGGAATCCGCACGCCATTGATCGCGTATTGGCCTGGCGTCATCCAGGCGGGGACGGTGACCGATCAGGTCGGTCATATTGTCGACATCACACCCACGTTCATGGATATCACGGGTGCGAAGTATCCCAAGAAGATCAACGGCCAAACCACGAAGCCGCCGGTCGGCCTGTCCCTGCTTCCCATCTTCCACGGCCAGCAACGCGAGGGCCACCAGGAAATCTACTGGCGTTTCAACAGAGCTAACGCCGTTCGACAAGGCGATCTCAAAGCCATCCGCGTAGGCAAATCTTGGGAGCTCTATGACCTGAAAGCCGACCCCACCGAGACGAATAATCTCGCGAAGAAGCATCCCGAAAAGACACAGGAACTCGCGGAGAAATGGGAGCAATGGAACGCCAGATCGGTTGCAGGACGCAAGCGGCGATCAACAAACTGAAGGGCAAGTCAGTCGGTTGATTTTGGCAGTCGGTTGATTTTGGCAGTCGGTGGGACGTGAATCCCCCGATTCCACGAGAACCAAACTGCCAAATCAGAAGGGAACCGACCACTACTGATTCCCTGAAAAGTCTTCCACGAAGCAGGGCGTTTCATTCGGCAATCCGGGCTTCCGGTGGTGCCTCCGGCTGCCCCCGTGAGGTCCTCACAAACAAGGGCAGACGGAAAGCCCTGGGTCGAAAACTTCTCCGAAGGTCACTAGACGCGACCGTCCACTGAATCCGTCGGACGAGGTCATTCCCGAACAGTGGACCAACCTCTTTGGAATGACTGCTAGCAAAGAGTTTGACCTTCCTGGTGAAACGTAACAAGCGAACAATCCCAAGGAGACTGAACGTGTTTCACCAGTGCTCTACGGAGGCCAAGGCTGGTCTTCCCCACGTTCTTCGCGGATGAGAAGACAAGATCAAAGGACGAAGTCGCCAACTTCTCCGAATCTCAGTAGCTCACAGCGCATGAAGACACCCGCGACTCCCGAGGGCTACTCCTGATTCCCTGAAAAGTCTTCGACGAAGCGGACACCGTTCGTCCGGCAATCCGGGCTTTCGGTGGTGCCTCCGGCTGCCCCCGTGAGGTCCTCACAAACAACGGCAGACGGAAAGCCCTGGGTCGAAAACTTCTCTGAAGGTCAGTAGCCCAAGAATCGCGGGCAGGTTGTGGTTTGTATTGCCGTGCTACTGATTTCGACGGCGTTGGTAACCGTAGCCAGCGAGGCCGAGCAACCCCCAGACAGCCAAGGAGTGTGGTTCAGGCACAGCAACGATCGATAATCCATTAAACCGCGTCCGGTTAGTCGCGGAATCTTCGATCACCCGCAGGACGATGTCGTTCACGCCGTCAGAGGCGACGATAAACTCCTGTCCGGTGTCCGTGCCAGCGTTGACAAAGGTCCCGTCATCGATCAGCAGTTGGTCAGTGCCCCGGGCATCAGTGACGAGAATGTCGAACACGTTGGCCGCGTTTCCACCGACGTTCCAGTCATGGTGGTAGGTGTTGAATTGATACACGCCAGCCCCCAACCCCGAGACGGTGACCTCGATTTCCGAGCCATCAACGCCTTCTGAGAAGATGAAATCTCGCAGGACGTTCTGAAATGGCCCTGGAGGGGCGACGGGACCTCCAACCCCTCGGTCTCGAAAGCCTCGACTGGAACCGACCACTTGGGTCGCCGTCACGGTGACGCCGTCGACTGTTGCCGTTGGGGCAAAGGTCCCGTTGGCAGCATTGCCGTTCATGGCTGGATCGGTCATTCGGGTGAAGCCCGCCTGGGTCTCGTCCGCTGGCGCATTAGCAGCGTCGACATCAAACCGCAACACATTGGCCCAGGCCGAATCGGCGCGAAGCACCAGAACAGCAAGGATCAGCAACAATGCATGACGTGAAAAAAGCATGGTGGGTCTCCGATTGTTTTGGGGTCGTTGGGGTGCAGTTGGGGGACGGTCGAAACGTTGGAATGAAGTCAGAGTGTCACTGTTGCGTCTGCAAAACAGTCAACTTTTGCGAGGAACCTAGGAGTCGAGGAGCTGAAGATTCGCTGGCGACCACGCCAGCGAATCCTATCCTTGACTCCGACCGGCGGCGTCTCAGGAAAGCTCTGAGGGCCAATACGAAAACCCTCGCCCAAGCGAAACGGTGGCTCACATTGCCAATGAGAACGCACATTGTGTTTGCTTGGGGATTATTATTGGTGGACTGTTTATGAGAATGTGGGGTTCCGCTTCTGCGAACAGGGGGAGAAATGTTGGGAGTAAGTGGGCCAGCAAGCCTCATCGGGGAGTGCTGACGGGAGGTGAAGTCGTTGGCGTTTTAGTTGGGGGCCCTCAACCAACACTTCATGTTCATCATCAAACCGGATGAGTCCAGCGAACGCAAGCACTTTTTGAGAATTTTCCGAAGCTGAGGTTTTAGGGTGCTCCAACTTGCGAGATCTTTGCATGGAAAGCTCAGGTCCAACGTTCCAGGACCACCGAACACCCAAGTATCAGAGAAAGCCGCATAGCTTGTGGCCACACGGCTCATTGACGACATCCACCTGTTGCGTTCGCGGGTGCAGGAAGGCCTCAAGTCGGCGCGGCTTGATAAGACTCGCTGGCAACACCAGCGAGCCCGTTCTTATGAGCTGTCGCGCGACGACTAACGACGGCGTCTGATGAACGCTCCGAGTGCCAGGACGAAAAGGCTTGCCGAGGCTGGCTCGGGAATGATGGGGGCGGTTTCCTCAGGAGCGAACGCCGCCGCAACGGTCACGGGACGAACGGTGCTTCCCGTGAATGTGGGAGAAACCAGCCCGGCAACGGGAACCTGCTGATATCCGGAACCACCGCCGGCCGATCCGACGGGCGCATCCAGTAACGGGGTAAGCGGTGGCTGGGCTGTGCCGCTATTACCGTTGTTGACGTGCGAAGCAACCACAAAGGAGTCGTCGACCAAGGTTGTGAGACTTGTGGATTGGCCATCGTTTCCGTTGGTTACCGAAACACCGGGTGCGGTCCCCGAGAGGGCGAGCACGGAAACACCAATACCATTCATATTGCTGCTGAAGTTGATCGTGAGATCTCCCGAAGTGCTCGGATTGTCCAGGAAGAAGATCCCCGTGAGTTGGTTGGAGACCGAGGAGAAAAATTGCTGCGCTTCGGTGAGGACAAATCCATCGTAGGTGACCCCAGTAATCGAAGCGGTGCCACCTCCTTGCTTTTCATTGGAGATTGTCACGACCAGTTTGTCTGACCCGCTGGGGTCAAATCCGGTCAGGTCTGTGGAATCCAGGGTGAATATCGTGCCCCCGCTGGTTTGGTTGTAAGCAGCGGTATCATCAACAGTGATGACCGCAGCACAGGCGGGAGCAGCGGAGAGGGCTAACAGGCCGGCAAGGCACACAACGGCAGTGAAGGATTTCGTCATGAGGGATATTCTTGGAGGGAGCAAAGGTGGGTAGGCCGAGAGAGGGCAGGGAGACTCGCCCTCTCACTTAGGGGAAGAATACCAGCCAACCGGGCGGGTGCAACCGTTTTCTTCAGAAGTTTTCCCTGAAAGTGCCTACCCCCTATTGGACGAGCGATCCAAGAGGCCACGGTGAATGCCATTCGTCTCGGGGATGTTGCATGGATCGGTGGTATCCAGCCGCTCTCGAATACACGGATGGGCTGAATCGACGAAAAAGGCCGAACGATCTCACCTCGCCTCAGCCGAGCCGTCGCGTTTACTTCTCCCGATCCCCCATTCGCTTGCCAGACTCGGCCGGCGTCAGGGTCCCCAACGGCTGCCTCTCTGCTCGCTGTCGACCCCCGCCACAATCTTGTTGGGTCGGGGTGGCACTCAGGTGCCTCGACACTTTCGTCGTCAATCGCGAGGTCGTCTGGTTGACTGGGCCCTGGGAAGGGGCTTCCAGCCAATAGCGAACCCCTGCGGGGCCGAGGTCCTGGCCGAAAACCGGTGATCGCTACGAGGTCGCCAAAGACCAAAGATCATCTTGGGTGGGACATGGGCAGGTTGCCTTGCTCGGCGAGTCCGGCTTGTACTGATTCCCTGAAAAGTCTTCCACGAAGCAGGGCGTTTCGTCCGGCAATCCAGGCTTCCGGTGGTGCCTCCGGCTGCCCCCGTGAGGTCCTCACAAACAAGGGCAGACGGAAAGCCCTGAGTCGAAAACTTCTCTGAAGGTCAGTAAGTCCGGCGAAACTCGCTTGATGCTGCCCATACAGAACTCGAGATCGTAATCACCTCGAAGGGGGGTTGCAGTTTCCTCTCAATTCCTTAACCTAACCCTCACCTACCCAAAATGTTGGTGCATGTTTCGAAACACCCCTATGCACCATCCCGTGATCTCACCCACCGCTACCCAGAAGGAGAGTTCCCGTGCGTGCAATTTCTACCTCCCTTGCCATCCTGACTGCCGCGATCGTCGCCACAGGTCTCGCTGGTTCGGCCAACGCGGCAAGCGTCTTGTTCGTTGACAACGAAACTCCAAATAGTGCTTGGCAGACGCTCATCGAAAGCGGCGGCCACACCTACACGCTCTTCGACTCCAGCACCTTCAGTTTCGACCTGGACGTCCCAGCCAACGCCGCCTACGTCGAAAGTTTCGATGTCGCGGTCATCAGCGGCTCAGACGCTGCATTTAATGCACTTCGCAACAACGGAAGCAGTTGGACAGCGCGGTCCACGCCCCTGATCTCCATGGCTGCGTTTCTCAACACAGGGACGTTCAGTGGCGACTCGGCTTGGTTCTGGACGACTAACAACCAAGCTGACCCGAGTAATGCCAGCGGCCCGGTTGATGTGCTTGATGAAACCGATCCCATCTGGAACGGCGTCGCACTCACACCCGGCACACCGCCGACGACAGACCTGCTCAACATAGGTGAACGCCATATTTTCCTCGATGGTCAGGCCCTTAGGCCAGGCGTGGAGGCCCTTGCAGTTCAGTCCAGCGACAACGAATTCATTGCCGTTGCTCAAGCTGATCCGGGCGTGCTGGGCGTCCAGGAGCAGTATTTCATCGCCGGGATGAGCGGCAACGCCGGACAGCCTCCCTCGTTCACCCCTGTCGGCGAGCAGGTGTTCCTCAATGCCATCGACGCGCTTGCACCCACGGTGATCCCTGAGCCGGGAACGCTGGTGCTCGCGGGCGTCGGAGTGGGTCTGATCGGTCTCCGTCGTCGCCAGCGATAAGTCGCGGCACCATTCTGCCAACCCACCAAGCCCCAACCGGTTCAGCCGCTGGGGCTTTTTCTTTGCGCAGGAAGGTGCCTCAGCCTGTCCCAGGCAGGAAGCTGGGATGAAATGAAGTTCGTGAAATGGTTCCACAGGAGTTCCCGGAGTTTCGGTTGACGCGGCGTCTCGAAGGTGCCTCGGTGGGCCACACGAGGCAAGGGCTCAGAGTCAAGAGGCCAACGTTACCTTGAGGATCAAAAGGAGCCTCGACTCACCGATGAGCATTTCTGGGCTGAGGAGCCGGCGGCAGGACTCGAGGCTGAGTCCTCGACGGTGTCAGAGTCGTTGCCTCGCCCATTGCCAACCAGCAGCTGGACTTCCAATTTCCGGAGTTTGAGACACTTCTTGGTGCTCCTGCAACATCCGAGACAACCTGACACCAAAACTTTGTTTTTCAGTATTGTGGGTAGTTGGGAATTGGCCGTCAGTTGTCGGCAGCTCGTGTGGGAGCCTCAGGAGCGTGGTTGGGCATTGTGGTCGAGTGGGGGAACGGCACTCGGCGAACTGCCCGCCTGAGCAATTCTCCGGTGGCCCTTCGGAACTCAGCCTGGACGCACGAAAACGCATCGACGTCAATACGAGATCGCACAGGA
>CAZYKP010000193.1:0-7084 GCA_964648025.1 uncultured Pirellulales bacterium
GGGGGGTCTCGCAAGCCGGGGGGGTCTCGCAAGCCGGGGGGGGTCTCGCAAGCCGGGGAATCCCACAGATCTGGGATGATCTTTCAGGTGGAGCGTCTTTTGTGTGGGGTGGGTCCTGTGTGGGCGGGGTCTTGTGTGGGCTGGGTCTTGACCAAGCCGAATCGATGCTTGACTCTGGGATCTTCGTCAAGATCAAGCACAAGCACGATGATGAAGGGGTGGCTTTGGCCTTCTCTTGGATTGGTTTTGGCTTGGCTTGCAACTCAGTCCACCCAAGACGACCTTGGGACGGTTCGATCCAGAAACTGACAGACCAAAACGGCAGCGGCATTGCCGGTTTGGCACAATCTTAGTGGGCAGCGTGTCGATGATCTCCAACCGTCGCGATTTTCTCTCCACCGCCGTGCCGATTTCCACGCTCTCCCTGGCCGGGTTGGCTGGCTCTGCCAGGCTAGCCACCGCTGGGCAAGCCACCGCCGAACAAGCCACCGCTGAACAAGCAAAAGCCGGCTCAAGCTCGGCAGGCGAGGGGTCTTCTGGCGACGAGGGTGATTCTGAGGCCAGCAGCCAGCAAACTGACGGGCAAAATCAGGGGATCCGTAATCCGATTGCTGTCTCGACGTATTCGTTCTGGCGTTTCTACAAGGGGCTGAGGCTGCCGATTGAGACGTGCATCGAGTTATCGGCTCAGTGGGGATTTGACGGGCTGGAGATTCTCCACATGCAAATGGAGCGGGAGGACAACCGCTACCTGCAGAATCTCAAACGTTTGGCGTTGGTCAACGGCTTGGATCTCTGTGGTTTCTCCACTCACCAGGGCTTTGTCTCGCCTGAGAAAGCCGTCCGAGAGAAGAACATCAAGCACACCATTGGCTGCATCGAGTTGTGCTACGCCTTGGGGATCCCCACAATGCGGGTCAACACCGGTCGATGGGGGACGACCAAGAGCTTTGACAAGCTGATGGCCAATCGGGGGATCGAGCCGCAACTGCCTGGCTACACCGACGAAGATGCCTTCAACTGGGTAGTCTCCAGCTACGAGAAACTTCTGCCGATTGCTGAGAAGCGTGGTGTGCTGCTAGCTCTGGAGAACCATTGGGGGTTGGGCTCAACGCCTGAGGGCGTCTTGCGAATCGTCAAGGCGGTCGATTCCCCGTTCTTTCAGGTTCTCTCCGATACAGGGAATTTTCTGGAGGATCCTTACGACAAACTGGCCAAAATGGCTCCGCAGACGGTCTTCCTGCACGCCAAAACCTACTATGGTGGGGGAAAGTGGTATACCCTCGACTTGGACTACCCAAGGATTGCCCAGATCTTCCGGAAGCACAACTACCGCGGCTATGTCTCGCTGGAATTCGAAGGGAAAGCGGACTACCAAACTGCGATTCCCCAAAGCCTGCAGCTGCTTCGCAAGGCGTTCACCTCCCAGGCTTTGCCTCAAGAAGCTTCCCGTTAGGGACGCTCGCGGCTTCGAACGCTCTGAGTTTCACGCGTGCTGATTTCGTCACGTGCTGATTTCGTCACGTGCTGATTTCGTCACGTTGCTGGCCCTTGAGCAAGGATGAACGGTTTGTCAACAATTGGTCTATGCACAGACTCAGCAACAGGACGAGCATGACGCACGAGGTTTGAGCAGCTGCCGGCGATCTTTTCGGAGTTCTGCGTCCGAGGATCGTCAACTGGGACACCTCTTTCAGGCGTCTCCCTAGTGCCTTGTTTCCTATGATTTTGGCAGTCGGTTGATTTTGGCAGTCGGTTGATTTTGGCAGTCGGTTGATTTTGGCAGTCGGTTGGACGTAAATCCCCCGATTCCACGAGAACCAACTGCCAAATCAGAAGGAAATCGACCACTAGATAGACGCCTCATCCGGGCAACTGGCGACCTTCAGGGAGACAAGCTCGGCTGCCACAAATGGCGCTCACGAATCACTGCACGATTCAACACACGTTTGCAGTAGGTGCGTTTGCAGTAGGTGTGTTTGCAGCAAGCGAACGCAAAAGGATTTGCTGACTGAGAGGGTCGCATCCAGCGAGAGGATGTCTGCTAGAATTTTCACACTGGCTTGATCGTCGACCAAGCCAGTGTGTCTGGGCGACTGCGACGCCTTGTTTCTGTGATGCCAGGGTGGAAAGCCGGCTCACGCCCCGACCTGGAGGACTCCGGCCTCAGGGGGCCTCCCAGAAACTGTTTGGCTGAATCGCCTTTGGGGCTTGTTGCGGTTGAGTTTGTTTCCGGTTCGCTTGTTACCGGAGAACTGGGTGCAGTTGAGCTGACTGCGTTTTCGGCAAGTACGCCATTGGCGTGGATTTGGCTGATGGCGTTTCAGATGGTCTTGGAGGAGACATTGGCCATGTCTCAGGGGTCACCTCAACACGAAACCCTCAGGTGGGATGCGATTGCTGCTTCCCTGGAAGCGATTTATGGAGATCTTCAGCCACAGCAGCACTTTGCGCCCCCAGCACCAACGGCAGGGAGTCGAGAGGGGACCCTGCATGGATTGAGCATCTACACAGCAGAATCGCCCGCTCCTCATTGGCATTATGTCACCTACGGCTTCTCGGAGTTGATCTCTCAGGAAACGGAGGAGTCTGAGAATCAGAAAGTAGGCTTTGAGGTCACCTTTCGCTTGCTGGCTCAGCCGGACGACCCGCCCAGCCGACCACCACGGTGGCCGGTGACCATGATTCAGAACCTGGCGCACTATGTGTTTCAATCTGGCAATCTGGTGACCCCGGGCCACTACCTGGACGCCCAGGGGCCGATTGCTCCGAAGAGCAAGACTCAATTGAAAGCGTTGCTGTTTACGCATGACGAACAATTGCCGCCGATCCAGTTGTCCTTCGGCCGGATTCAGTTCGTCCAAGCAGTGGGCATCACCGCAGACGAGCTTCGAGCCATTGAGTCCTGGAACGCTGACGGGATGCTTGGGATCCTCCGCAGGAGCTATCCCAGCTTGGTGACCGACCTGGCACGGGAGTCCGTTCTGGCAGATCAAAAGATCGCTGAGGAAGTCGCTCAGCGGACGCGTGCCGAAGGGTCCAACAGCCTCGGTTCGTTTGTCAGCCATGTCGAACTGATTCCCCCAGACGAGGATGAACCTGAGGAAACGGCGTATCACATCTTGGAAATCGGCGCGGTTGCCGTTCCCAGCTTGCAGATCGGCCTCCGAGGACGCTTGCCCTTTGGCCGGAATTTCACACTTCAAGGGCAAGAGATGTCTGTCGTCTTGGAACCTCTGCCCGCAGAAGAGCCACCCTCGGCAGAAATTGACGATGACGGCTCCTTGATCTTGGGTCTGGCCGCCGAGGACGCCTTGCAGTTGGCCGATGACTTGGCCGCTCAAGCTGGCGATTACGCCATTCCCGAGATGCCCGAGCTGATCCTGCGTGTGGTGCCCAGCCAGATCCAAGGCCCTGACGGCCACGTCATCCGCACAGTCGGTTGACCGCCACAGAAGCCCCCCGAACGGCCAGCGCGTTTTGCCCAGAAGGTGAAAGATCTGGCAAGCTACATCGTTGACAAGTCCAAAATGGGATCCCGGCGACTCCCTCCAACGACAACAACCGCAGAGATAGTAACCCCCGCCTTTTGCAGGGGGTTCGTGTTTTGCCTGTCGGGGGGTTTTGCTTGAAAACGATCGAATTGCTTGCCATGAGGTGCTTAGTTCTGTACAACCCGACGTGTCAACGATTTTTTTCGAGCTTCCCCAACTCTCTACCAGCTCGTTGAAATCTCATCTTGACAATCAACAAATCTTCAAAGACCCATCAACTCCCCGGCAATCGGCCAACAGCTTCAGTTTTTCATGATTGAGGCGGTCGTCATCCTGCCTCGGAGAAGTTACTCGGCGCCCCCCCGATCCGCACCGAGTAATCACCTACCGTTCCTATTTTCTTCAAAAACCCCTCGACGACCGTTGGGCAAGCTGGGACTTTCGGCCTGGGCTGCCCTCCCAACCCCTTCAAAGGAGAAGAAACGGTGCAACGTATTTTCGGAGTGGCCTGCTTGGCCTTGATGGCCATTGCCAACACCACTGCCAACACCACCGAGGCAGCGACGATTTTCGGCCGAGGAGCCGCCAATATCGCGGCTGTCTATGAGTCCGAGTTCACCATGGACGGAAACGACCAAGCGATCACCACCGCGTTGGTGGTTGAGGCTGGCTCCTTGGTCAGCACCGACGACGGCAACACCTGGATGGAGCTGGAAAACCGGACTGCCTACCGCCCTGGCGATGTGGAGGTTTTTATCGCTGATGAGTCCACCATCGGCCTTCCGGAGAACGTTGCCAATTTCGCTGGTTTTCCCGAGCCCAACGACGTCCCCGGCAATCAGAAGTCCGCCCCCACTCTGGAGATCGGCGGCGAAGTCACCCTGGGTTTCAGCGCGGATCTGCTGATCAACCCCACCTATGCCCCGACCGACCCCAACAATACGCCGATTGATACCTTCAGCACCTTCACTTTCAACGTGGATGTCACCCCCGATGGTCCCCCCACAGTTGTTGCTTGGAGAAATGATGGAACCGCAGATTCTGATATCGTTGTGAGCAACGACGCTGACACACCAAAGAACTCCGCGCTGAGCTTTGCTCCGGATTTTGGCTTCTTGCAGGAAGACTTCAACTGGACCTTCCGAGCGCCAGGTGCTTCTGGCACCGACCCTGTGAACTTCTCCAGCACCTTCGGTGTTGATGTGCTGGTGGAATTCGCCGGTGGTGAAACCCCAGGGACTTTCCTTCCAGCGGAGACCTTCAATTTCCTCATCGGCCCCGACGGTAGCACAATCCCCACACCACCTGGACCAACTCCAACGGTGATCCCCGAGCCTGGCACCGGGATCGCCCTGCTGCTCTTTGGCGGAGCAAGCCTGTTGAGCCGCCGCCGCCGAACTGCCTGATCGAAACGGGCCCTCTGCTCACAAGATCCGGCTCGGACGAACTCCACCTTGCCGTTTTTCGTGAGATCGAAAGCCAGAGTAAAATTTGCCGAAAATTTTGCTTAGCAGTAACTCCGACCGATCCCCCTTCTGACGAAATCAAACCGGCGGCTGGCTTTTGCAACAGTCGCCGGTCTTCCCTTTTCCCCTAAGAAAAACCATTGAGTTCAAGTTACCAGCCACAGAGTTTTAGCAAATCTACGGAATTTTTCCTTTCAAGAAACCTGTTCCAAGCCACCTTTCTTCGCCGGGATCACTCCACAGCTGCCGATTTGGCCCACGCCTTCACCGCTGGCGTTGTCATTGAGCTTGCTGCACACCTCGCCGGATCTAGTCGACCTAAACAACCTGCCTTAAGGGTTCCTTGTCTGGGAATCCTCGCTGCTAGTAAGCTGCTTTTTGCTGGTACCCAGCAGAGCCCACAAGCCCCCTCTTGGCATAGGTAAATATCCAGCAAATCAGGGGGTTCGCTGGAAAACCGACGAACTATTTGCTATTGGCGGATTGATTTTGTATTATTTCTTGTGTCGATCGTGACAGCCTGCCCCTCTGGACTTCCAGGCTCGGCAAGATGTCGGGGTTGACAACCAACGAACCCACATTACCTCTCACCCCTCGGCAAACAACCAAACCACAAACACCCACTGTTTGTGAAAGTTGTTTTCCTGCCTGGGCTAGGTCACTGAGTGACCTCTCCAAACCACACCAAGTTTCAACCTACCATCCCGAAATATTCTCAACCCTTCAGCAGCTATCGGCCCTACCAAGAACGCTGGTCTGGGTTGTCCCCCCCTTCAAGGAGAAGTGATGTTACAACGCGTTTTTGCCATGGCCTTGTTGGCCGTCGTGGCGTTGGCCCCGACCACCGAGGCAGCCACAATTCTGGGGAGAGGAGCCGCCAACATCGCGGCTGTCTATGAGTCCGAGTTCACCATGAACGGAAACGACCAAGCGATCACCAGCGCTTTGGTGGTCGAGGCCGGCTCTCTGGTCAGCACGGATGATGGTGACACCTGGGAACCCTTGGAAACGCGGACTTTTTTCCGACCCGGAGACATCGAGATCTTTGTCGCTGACGAGTTCACCACGGGTCTGCCTGAGGTTGTTGCGGATTTCGCTGGTTTCCCCCCTCCCAACGATGTCCCTGACAACCAGCAACTGGCTCCGATTCTGGCAACCGACGGGGAGCTGACCTTGGGCTTCAGTGTCGATCCGCTGCTCAACCCCACCTTTCCGCCCACCAATGATGAGGATGTGCCTGTCGACACCTTTAGCACCTTCACCTTCAACTTGGCGGTGGCCGATGATGGCCCTCCCACTGTGGTTGCCTGGAGGAATGATGGGACGGACGCAAGCGATGTTGTGCTCTCAAACAACCCCAACCCACCTGGGCCGAGGGCCTCTACGCTGAGCTTTGCTCCGCAGTTTGGCTTGCAGGAAGTCTTCAACTGGACCTTCGCGGACCCTCCCAACAACGGCACACCAGGGCCCGGGATGATCACCAGCCCCTTCATGGTCGACGTGGAAGTGGTATTCGCTGGTGGCGAAACTCCCGCAGTCTTTCTCCCAGCGGAATCTTATAATTTTGTCTTGGGCGAACCAGGCAGCGACATCCCATCACCACCAGACCCCCCAGGAACTCCGGTGATCCCTGAGCCAAGCACTGGGATCGCCCTGTTGCTCTTCGGCGGCATCGGCATCCTCAGCCGCCGCCGAGTTGCCTGATGGCGATCAAGTTGGCCTCAGGTGACCCCAGTTCTCACTCCTCTGGCCCTGATGTATGTCGGGATCCTCGAACGAAGTACAGCGTCCCGAATTCCCTTCCGATGCGGCAGCTTCGAACCAGGCGAACTTCCTTGACCTGTCTCCTGCTCGGGTGAGCGTCTCCACAGACGCCCTCCTCGTGGGAAACCCCCACTGGCGACTATCTCACCGGCAAGAGTTGTTCTCAACACTCGCCGGTTTTGATCTTGGCCACCTGCCCCTTGTCACCTCTGAGTTGCAAAGCCTCTCTGAGTTGCAAAGCCTCTCTGGGTTGCCAGGGTTCTATTTGATGGCCTAGTGGTCGGTTTCCTTCTGATTTGGCAGTAGGTTCTCGTGGAATCGGGGGATTCACGTCCAACCGACTGCCAAAATCAACCGACT
>CAZYKP010000194.1:0-7061 GCA_964648025.1 uncultured Pirellulales bacterium
CGGCAATCCGGGCTTCCGTTGGTCGCCCTTTGGTCGAAGACTGATCTGAGGCTTACTGATTCCCTGAAAAGTCTTCGACGAAGCGGCGCGTTTCGTCCGGCAATCCGGGCTTCCGTTGGTCGCCCTTTGGTCGAAGACTGATCTAAGGCTCAGTAATGCTCGGCCATCACAAACGCCCCTTGCACCATTCCCTGGACCGCCACATTGGTGA
The DNA here is from genome assembly GCA_964648025.1 of uncultured Pirellulales bacterium. Classification (GTDB taxonomy): domain Bacteria; phylum Planctomycetota; class Planctomycetia; order Pirellulales; family Pb10988; genus CAZYKP01. The sequence continues at coordinate 212 of CAZYKP010000194.1, forward strand.
TTGTGCTGGGGCTGATGCGAGCCAGCAGCCCTCGGTATTCTCCACAGACAACACCGAAGGCCAGAGTGAGCATCATGTCGGCAGGGGCAAAACCCTCATTCGTGGGCACAGGCACCGCAAAGCTCGCCGGTGGGATGAACTCTTGGACGACTTTGGGGTTGTCCGGATCCACTGTTGAGGCTCGGTTCCATTCGTCGTCGGTACACTCGCGGCCGATGACCACCTCAAACCCACGGCCTTCGTTGGCAGGCTTGATGACCAAATCCTGCCGAGCGGTCCGCAGCAGCTCTGGCAGAGGAATGTTTGAGCCACGCCAGCAAACGGATCCTTCTGCCAAGGGAACCGTCCACGCGACTGTGGTATCCAGAAACGTGAGGTCTTCGGGACTGAGCGTCTGACGGAACTCCTCGAGCTGAAAGACGCTGAGGAGCGTTTTGTCTTCACCAAGGGTCATTCCATACAAATTGTTGATTCCAACCATCGCCTGTGCCGCTTGGGCATCTAACCAAGCTTGGTAACGAGCTTGAAACCCGTCCCGCCAACAATGGTTGCGGCTCTGAGGCACGCTGAGGCGAAATTTGTGATACGTCAGAGAGATGGGCTGTCCCTGATGCTCCAATCTCCCGTGGCGAAACTCCAGCTCGCGAGCGTCCAGCACCTTCACGTCTCGCCCTCGGGTGCGAAACTGACGATCCATCAGATCCAACTCGTGGACGATCTGGTTTTCATCGATCAACAAGGCCACCAAAGACGGCTCGATGCCGGCGTTGCGTTCCAGCTCAAGCAGCGCATCGGCCACTGCCGACGGTCGAATCGTTGCTGGTCGGGCCTCTGGCAACCCCGACTCGGGCAACAGAGGTGCCAGCCGAGATGCGGTGACTGTGCTAAAGAGCTCAGCATGGAAGAACCCTGCCGGACAGCAGGTATTCAGCTCAATGATTTTGATATCGCCCTGAGGGCAAACCACCGCATCGTAGCGAGAAATGGCCTGGAAATCCCGCCAGCCTCGTGTTTTTGCCAAGTGCGGCACAAACCTGTGATGATGAGGAAGTAACAAGGTCAATCGCTGCGAATCGGAGGCCAGCCAAGTCAAAGCCGACTCGACCAGCCGATAAAGCCGGTGAGTCATCTCCCGAACAGCCCGCTGTTCCTCGGCGGTGATCAGCAGGGCTGACAACGCCGCAGACATATTCCGGCTTCCCCCAAAGGTGACCCCCTGCCGACGGAGTTCCTCCTGGGCTCCCTGGATGGCAGTCGCTGCCGTTTCTGGAGAACGCGCGACCTGTGCGCAGAGCTCTCTGTGCAAGTGGTGCGTCGAGGCCAAGTTGATTCGGTAAGTAGGGTCAGAAGACGTCACGACTCAAATGCTTTCACGCAAAGAGGGAACAAACTCCAGGCTCCAACAACTCCAGGCTCCAACAACTCCAGGCTCCAACAACTCCAGGCTCCAACAACTCCAGGCTCAGGCTGCCTCATCCACGACGTTCAGATGCCAACAGGGGGATTGAGTTCTCAGGATCTGTGGCCTGCCAAGGCTTTCTGCCCGCCGGAGTCGCCTAACTGTCTTGCCGGTGACTTTTTTGCCAAAGACCGTGTGTCTTTCCGAGCCGAGGGGAGCGATTGGTGTCCAAGGAAGTCTTGTGGCCGTCGGGCTCAGGGGACGAGCTTGGCCCAGGCGTTGCGGACTCGTTGGAGGCGGCGGTCGACAGTGCGTTTGGAGACTCCCAGTTGGTCAGCAGTCTGTTGGATCGTCAAACCGTCAACGTAGACTGCGACAGCCACCGCCCATTCTTCCTCGGGCACACCCTGTTGAAGAGCTTCGAACTGCTCTCGGATGCTGGATTTGAGTTCGCTTCGCTGGTGCGGGTCGACAATGATCTCTGCCAAAGTCAGTGTTCCTTCCCCATTGGGGCCGGTCAGGGCCCCTTCGGAGACCACCCTGCCCCCACCACGTTTCAAAGCGGTCTCGCGACGGAAGAGATCCACTCGGCGACGCTTGCACTCAGCCACCAGAAAACGCCAGAGGTCGTCTCGGTTGGAGATCCCATCGGGGTCCTCAAGCCTCCGAGAGGCCGCCATCCAAGTCTCCTGAACGACATCGTCGGCGTCCACCGTTGGACCCAAGTTGCTCAGTTGTCGCCCGTTGATCTGGCGGAGGTTGGCGGTGTAGCGGTTCCAAAGCCGTTCAAAAGCGTCGGGGTCGCCGTTGCGAAACTCCCTAATCAAACGGGTAATCGATCCAGGGGTGTTAGTCATGCCGACAATTCCGATGTTTTGTGTCAAGCCTGCAGGACCGGTTCTCAGCTGGCTTGAGCCAGCCCTTCTCTTTGTTATCCGCAACTGTGATGTTGGTCACGACAGGCAATCCAGGCAAACGGCGAATTTTCCGGGCTTTTGTTTCGCAGATTACGACAGTTCCCGTGTCCTTCGGGGGTTCGATCTCCGTTTCCGGTCTCCTCATGATGGGGGGTTGGGCGATGGCATCGCTGGGTAGTCGTGGACCGTCCTGGCGGTGAAATCCACCGCAGGAGCGTTGGATTCTTGATAATCAGTTCCGGAGACGAAGGAGGGTTGTTGAGAAGAGCTGCTGGTAGGAGCGGAACAGTCCTGGTAATTTCTCGGCCTCTGCTGGGCGATTCGATTGGGGCCGGAGTTGGTTGAGCGTTTGGCGACCCAGTGCCCGAAGTCTGTCGATTTGCTCTGGGGAGAGCCACTGACGTTGGAGGAGCAGGCCGCTGATGACCTTCAAGCGAATCAGCACGTCGTCCCGCCGGTGTCGGATGTCGGTAGGGGGGGTGAGCTGATCGTCAACCAGTTCCTTGAGAGCATCCTGAGCTAAGGGTTCTTCTGGACCGACCACCAGGGGTGTCCGGCAGATCTGTCGGGCCAACTGACGGGTGTCCGCAAAGATCGCCAGAGCGTCGTCGGAAGCTAGCATATTGTGATCGAGTTGCTGCCACAATTTGTCAGCCGAGCGAACGGCTTGTTCAACGGCTTCTGCCCGAGGTTTGTTGGCAACGCCGTTTTGCGGTTGGAAGGCCAACATGACGACCAACTTGTACTTGAGCCGAACCAGATGCGGGGCACGAGTTGGGTTGTCTTGAAAGTCGTTCTGAGCGGCAGCCGCGATGGCGTCTTTGAGGTGTGTTAGACCTGCGGAGTAGTCTTCGGCAGAGGCCCGCAGGTCAAAGAGAAAGGTATCAGCCCATCGTTCGCGGACGTTGGGGATTCGTCCTCGTGCGACGTTTCTTTCTTGCGGATCGGCTCCGGCTTCGGAGAGGTCCACCAACTGTTGATGAAGTAGTTGGAGATCACCTCGGGCGGAGTTCCAATTTCCGTCGAGGAACTCCGCCATGGCCAAACCTTGCTTGTCATAGAGTAAAAAGTAGCGATGCCAGATCTCATCGGCCTGGCGGCTGCGTCTGAGCCGGGCTTCATCGAACAAGGCCTTGGCCTGAATGGGGTTCCAGCGATCCAGTTGGGCCCAGGCGGCCCTTTCTTTCCAGACAGCGAGGTAAGGGTGGTTACTTCCTAACTGCAGGTCAGGCAGATTCTGGCTGGCAAGCTGCAAAGACTGCTGGCTTCTCTCCCACCCGATCTCCGTTCGCCGGTGCATATCGGCTTCTCGGCACTTGGTCAAAAACCACAGTTGGCCAGCATCTGCGTTGTCTTTCTCCGGAGAGATCGCCCTGGCCGCCGTGCTGTACAACCCCTGAGCTCGGCTGAAGATGCCGCGGTCAGCGGCCAGCTGAGCAAGATCTGAAGTGGCCAACACCCAGAGTCGGGGCTGGTTGTTTTCGAGGTAAGCAACGCGAGCTTTTTGATAAGCGGCCTCCGCTTGTTGCCAGTTCTTCAGCCGGTGCTGCAAGAGAGCCTCGGTGTGCCAATCGGTCGCACTCTGCAGTTGCTCCTCGCTGCGTGTGAGCGATTGTAATCGAGATGTTTTTTCCTTGTCCGAGAGCTGAAACAGCGGATAACCTCGCAGCGTGTTGAACTGTTCTTGAGTCACCGATCCAGCAGGCAGAACTCCGCTGGCGTATTCGGCCAACTCGTTGAGAAACTGCACCACCCTTCCTTCGTCCAGATGAGTTTGAAGGCGTTGGCTGGCCGTCTGATCCAGGTGCTGAGCGACCTCCAGCCGAGCAGCCGGCAGCAGCCAAGGTGCCTCGTCGAACCACCATCGCCCGCTTGGCCCCGGTTGATTCAAGACCCATCGACCCGGACCAAGATGCGGTGCCGGGCGGGGCAACAAGAACCAAACCAGCAGGCCAAGGACGACCACGCCGACGACCGCCGTGCAGACCGCTGCCAAAGAGGTTTGTGTCAAAGAAAGTTTTGGCAAAGTCCCAAGCCATCGCGCAAGAGAGTGCTCTGGCTTGGACGGATGAGTCTGCAGCAGGATGGGCTGAGGCCCTGCGGGCTGGAGGTGGTGTGGCTCCGAGGTGGCAGGTTCAGTTTGGCCTGGCTGAGTTGCCCCGTTTGGAGAAGGGCGATCGTTTTCTTCTGAGGATAGGGTTTCGGGTTGATATCCTTCAGTCGACGCCTCGAAGGGCGTCTCCAATTCGCCTTCTGGGGCCAGGTTAGAGATTGTGCTGGAGAGAGAACGTGGCGTTCGCTGCTGGAAGTGTTTCAGGGAAGGGAGAGATGAGTCGGCATCGGAGTCGATCAACGCGCGGAGGTTGGAATTGCGACAGAGGGGAGCTAAGGCCTCAGCGATCGCATCCATCGAGGGTTGGCGTTGGCAGGAGTGTTTGGCCAGCATCCGCGAGAGCACCGTCCACAGTTTGGAGCCAACTTCGACACCTGGGGGAGGTTGTGGCTGTTCTTGGGCGTGAGCCTCGATTTTGGAAAGGGGATCCTCGGCATGGGCGAAGGGGGGATGGCCAGCCAGCAGACAGTACAAAGTGCAGCCCAGCGAGTAGACATCTCCGCGAACCCCACGCTCATGTTCCTCAACGTCAATCGGTGATCCTCCGGATGAACGACCTGAAGAGCCAGTCGGTCTCCGAGGTGTCAGAGCCTGTGAGCTTGGCTGAACACGGTGGCTGAGGAGCCGATCGGGGGGCAGATAATCCAATGTTCCCAGGACTTTGCCCACTGAAAGCTGAGCATCGAGGTTGGCGGCCTCGGTGACCCGGGAGAGCCCGAAATCGAGGATTTTGACGATGCCGAATCTGCTGAGCATGAGGTTATTCGGCTTGATGTCTCGGTGAATGACTCCACGACTGTGGGCATGAGCCAGGCCGAGAGCGGCATCGCGTGCCACCTGGCAGGCATCAGAGATACTCAGCGGTCCGTTGTCTTGCAGGATTTGTCGGAAGTCTTTTCCATCGATCCACTCCATGATCAAAAACGGGGTTCCATCCTCACGCAAGCCGCCGTCGGAGTACTGCACCAAGTTCGGATGGCTGCCGAGCAGCTCGGCGGCTTGGATCTCTCGTTGCAACCAGCGTTGAAGGCCCTCACGGTCGCGAACGCCGAGGGCTTCAGGGTGGATCTCCTTGAGCACTTTGGGACCTGCAAAGCGGATCAGCCGAGCGCGATAGACAACCCCCATGCCGCCTTCACCAAGCTGCTCCAGCAACACGTAATCCCCTCGAACACGTTCCTCCAGAATGGCCTGCATCTCTTGATGCAAGAATATGCGTTCTGGCCCTTGGTGATCGCCCAAGAAAGTCTGCACATCAGGCAGCTTGCCATTTGGGCACTCGCTCAGAGCCCCCTCGAACTGTTGCAGAACGGGTTCCAGCCGGCGTTGTTGCTCAAGGGTCAGCTGGTGCGATTGAGAGTCAGTCATCACGACGCGCCGGACAAAGGGTCCGTTTCGCGGTCTTGGAGTGGGAAGAACAACACGAGGCTCGACCTGCATTATGGTCATCTCCGCCGGGGAGCCGAAGGTCTTCGGGGAAAATCTGCGATGACTCTCGGTGCCGTCCTACTCAGCCGGGCGATCGAACCGTCCCGGGGAATCGTTTGGCTGCTGTTGGGGGTTGTGATCATGCAACGTTTTCAGAAAAGCGATTTTCCACCTGGTTTTGAGCAAAGGGGGGATTTTTCGGCCCTCCTGAAGTGACCTGGCCTGACCTGGCTCTTGATGCCTGTTGCTCGGCTTGGATCAGGTGCGTCCTCTTGGCTTGGGCCAACTTTTGGTTTTGGCGAACTCTTCAGCAAAAAAACGAGCAGTGTCCGTTGCTGGAGCATCGATCCCAAGGCATGAGGGTTTCAATATATTATCTAGGGCTGATCAGGGTATCAAATATCCTGAGTTCATCACCGTCACACACGCACGCTGTCTCAACGACCTCGAGAGAATCCATTTCACAAATTGGCAGAATTGGTGGCGTAGGCGAGATGGCGTTTACGGGAATTAGGGCAGAAGGCGGGGCCACAACCGATCGCGGGATGTGAGTCACCGGCTAGTCAATTCTTCTCTATCTGTCTTTTCTGGAGCGTACTTGATGAAGACTGTTGCCCTTTTTGCCCTGGTGGGACTTGCTGCTTTGTTTTGTGTTGTCCCCACAGCCTCCGCACAGATTGGTTTGCCCTTTGATGGCTTCCGCCGGGGCTTCCAGGACGACTACCGATTTGGTCCCGGCTATGGCCGTGGTTTTGATCGGTTTGGGCCGCCCCCACGGCGGGGTTGCCAGGTCGAGCCGGTCTACCATGTGTTCTACCGTCGGTGCCACACTGCACCGTGGGTGTGTGCAGGCCGCTTTGACTGTCGCTTCGAAGCTCGTCGGAAGCTGTTCTACCTCAAGCGATGCGGCTTTCACGCTTACATGAAGTGTTTTCGCCACTAAGAGACTCTCCGAAAAGCATCCGGCAATCCACTATGTTGTGGAGCCGAAGT
>CAZYKP010000195.1:0-6859 GCA_964648025.1 uncultured Pirellulales bacterium
AACAAGGTGTCCCAGTTGCGGTGCAGTGCGTGCGGCCGCCCGCTGAGAAACAGCCGGCAGCGTCTCCAACTGGGATCGGCCAGCAGCTCTTGCAGCCGCTGGATCGAGTCACCTGCGCCCACCTGATCCAAGCCGTCGATGACCAGGGTCAGTTGAGCCCGCCGTAATCGCTGCTCCAGAAGTTGCTGGCAATGGGACCGCATGGCATTCCGCCGGTTCTCGTGAAGCGTTCCGCACACCGCGAAGTACTTCTCGATCAGCACCTCCTTGATCAACTTGTCCGGACTCGCTGTCAGTTCGCTGGCCAGGAGGAACATCGCCAACTGGTCCTTGACCGCTAAGTTCAGGGAATACGCCAACCACTTCATATTGGTCGTCTTGCCGATCCCAGCATCCGTCGTGACCACCACACGGTGCATCGGAAAACGCTCGTTCTCAACCAAGGCATTGCCCATCAGCAGTTGCTGACGGGTCAGCGGCTTCCAGTACTTTTCGTCGTCTTGATCACCAGCACCCGTTGGCCCACGGCTTTGATCTTGGTCTTGGAGCCGCAGGCTGCGGAAGGACTCCGGGCGTAAACGCCGCTGGGGTGTTTGCCGGTCGATCAGCAAATCGAGGCCCTGGTCGTCCTCGAACGGAGGTTTTCCTCGGCCGCTCGCAGAACTGGTGCCCCTCTCTGGTTTGGTCATCGAACTGGACTCCGGCGATGTCGCGGACTGCATGTCACCCAGACTCCTCCCGTCGAGCAAGGTTTCACCTCGCCTCAGACCAAGCTAATCGAGCCCCTGGGAGCGGGAAAGAGAGCTGAAGGGCAGCGGAACCCTCAAGAGGCTCGCGTTGGCAGATGCGATTCCTCGGGCCACGTTCCCAGCAGCTCCTTCAGCTTGGCAAAAAGGCTCAACCAGATGAGGGGCTCGGATGGCTCCGGCCCCTCGCTGGCACTCGATTGGCACCGTAATCACGCGAACACTTGCCTTACTCTGAGCGATCGGAGCGAACTTCACAGAGAAGGTGGTGAACGACCACGCTGGCACCAACGAGGAAAAACGTCGCCACGACGATCGGGGTTCCGAGAATGAGAAAGGTCATCAGGGGTTGCTCCAGGTTGAGGGGGATTCAGAGGACGGTCGTGATCCCACGAGAATCGCTGTCCTCTCATCCCAGGAAAGGCACCTGGCGCCGGAGCCGAGCCTGAAACTTTTGATCAAATCGGGGAGTGTTGTGGCGTTCTAGCAGGTCGCCAGTGACGTGGGCTTTAGGTCAGACCAGAAGTGGGACCCCGGAGCATCTGTGGCCCACAAGAATCGCTGAGCTGCGTGCCTCGAAGCCCCGAAGCAGAGTCGCGAGCAAGAGAAAAGATTGAGAATGCCGGCGAGAGCCCATCACCTCAATCCACAACGACCGGTGAGGAACGATGGAGCCGTTTGGGGACTTTTTAGAATTTCTCTCCGGAGGTCCGCGCAGAGGTGCCTTTTTCCGAGTGTACGGCACCAACGGTGGTGCTAACCGCAGTCCTTGACTGGAGAGTCGCTATGCAACGGTTTCTGAAGTCCAGCCTCTTGAGTCTGGCAATCTTCGCTGGCTGGGGCACAACAGCACCTGCTCAGCACTGTTCACCTCCCCCCGAGGCCCCTCACCAATCGGTCACCCAGACCTATCACCACGTTGTGTATGTGGTGTACTACCGCCGCTGCCATCAGAGCCGGTGGCAATGTGCGGGGCACTACAACTGCCCTCACGCCGCTGCGGCCAAGGCTGGGTATCTGCGAGAGTGTGGCTACTACGCCTGCGTGAAACCCACCCGGCGTTAATCAGCTCCTCCACGATTGCAGGGACTGAATCCACAACCTCCATCGTCGACGGGAACTCGATCGATCGGCTCGCCATGAGGGCGAGTCGATGGCCCTTGGGCAGCAGCGGGTTCCCTCTCTGCCTCAATTCGCGTTTTGGAACCCGAGTCCACAGGCGTCCCAAGAGGAAGGGACGGCCGAAGTGGTCGTCGATTTGCACGCCAACTGGCTGCCGATGACTCGTTCCTGATCGAGGACAAAACTCATGAAAGCCCCTCAGAACAACACTGCCCAGTTTTGTACCAAGCTCCTGCTCAGCATGATCATGGTGGCCGGACTGCTCCCCAACGCAATCCCCAACCCATGCTCCGCTGAGAGTGAAGGCTCTCAGCCTTCGGTGACACAGTCTGATTCTCGTTCCGTGTATCTCGTCTGGTGGCGCAAGCACAAGAGCGAACCATGGCGCTGCTCTGGGCGGTTTGATTCCGCCGTTGCGGTGCAAGTAAATGCACGGTGCTGGAAGCAGGCAGGCTATAAGGTCAAGGTGATGTGGGTTTACCGCTGACGATCACGGGGGACCTCGGGGAACTCATCCGTCAAAGATTGTTGCTGACTCTGCCAGACTTGAGAGCCGCTTGAGGTTGGTGTGAGCATCGGGTCACCATCAGCTCGCCTGCGATGTTTTTCGGAGGCGAGCTGATGATCTTTGCTCAGAGAGGTGAAGCCTGGAGGCCAACGCTGAGAACGTCTCAGTTGTCAAGTTCCCCGATCCCAGACGCACTTGTTGGGACCGTTGCTCTGTTTGGCAACTTTTTCAGAGTGTCTCCGGGGACTCCGCGCAGAGGTGCTTCTCCAAGTGTACGATTTGATCCCGACGAGCGGCTTTTCAACAACCAAAGTCATCTCGACCGTCTCCGTGAGCACATTGGAAAGATCATGAACGATTGGGAGTGGCAAGAGACCTTGATCGAGCAGGTCGTGCGCCAAGTGGTCATCGTGCGACAAGGACAAGCGGCAACCTTTGAAGATGTGATTCAGGCCTGGCGGTCTGAGGAGGAATTCCGGGAGTGGTTTCACTCTCAACTGAGGGAAGTTCCATTCGAGGGGTATCTTTGGCAGGCTCCCCCGGTTTCCGGAAGCTCTCGACATAGCCTGCGATTCGAGTTTGTGTTGCGCGATGAGGAGATGGACTGGGAAGCGAATCCGGCGCCGTTTTGTGACTCTTTTGAGGACGGAGACCCAGGTCTCGAAGCTGTGTGCTGTGAAAGTGGGCATGGCAACACCCTGGTGCTCCCCCGCCCCGACGGCCCTCCGAACCAGCGTCCGTACGGTCACTTACAACCCTACATCGTGTCCGCAGGGGATGACGAACTGCAAGACTTTTGGAAACTTGTCGGCGAGTGCATCCACAGGCGTCTTGACAGCAATCCCAATCCCGTTTGGCTCAACGCGGGCGGAAGTCCGGATGTGCCCTGGTTGCATGTTCGACTGGACAACAACCGACCGGACCTGTACTGGCAACGCTTTGCCTGATGTTTTCGAGAGCGCGTCCCAGATCTGGGATCGACCCGCTGGGTCACTTGTCGAGCCAATGCCTCCCGAACACGCAACGTGGCAATGTCAATTCGCCTTCCTGCGTCTCGTTCCTTGAACCATGACACACAGCACCAGGAGGTTGGGGAGCCCGGTCACACAGGGGGGAAGTAGCCTGAAGCCGACGTCGGGATGAGGATTCCAGATTTCCCACAGTCAGGACTCTATCACTGCTTTACCATTCCGGAGTTACTCGCAAGTGGTATGAGACTCGCCAAGACGACCACAATAGCCTTGCCAGATATCTGAGAAAATTTCTTCCACAGATCAAGGCCCAGCTGCCTTTTCTTTGGTGAGCAGCAGGCAACTGAGACCTGCCCATCGCGAACTTGGAAAAGGATCGACAATGTCAAAGATCGTTGTGGGGACCATTCTGTCCGTGATGCTGAGTTTGGCATCTTCGGACGTGTTTGCAGGAGAGATCCTGCTTGGAGTTGAGAAGGATAAGACATCGGGCCAGTTGCTGGTGCAGCGGAAAGACGGACGGTTCGTCCTGATCCCACGGGGCCAATGGGTCACAGTGGATGTGACAATCAACGCAGCAGGCTACTGGAGTTGGGTTGGGAACGGCGTCCCGGAAAGAAGCCGCGGTGAACCGGCATTTCGTTGCCGTGTCAAGCGACTGAAGGTGTACCATCATCCTCGATGCCGAGACATCATCTGGCACTGCTACGACGTCAATTGACGGAGTTGCAACTTGGTCCTTAGTCGCAAGGGCAATCGTACCGCGCTGAGCAAGATACGAGTTTCGACGAACTGCCTGGTATGACTCCGACTTGCCTCGAACCTCCGCTGGGGGCTCGAGGCTTGCTTGTTTTCGGAAACAGCAACCCACCTCCAGAGCATCTTCTGAGAACCCTCCTACCAACTGATTCCCCAACGGGTCCGTTTGTCTCGTCTGAGCGTCGACATGGGTTGGTTCGATGCCGTTTCCGTAGGGGCATCCAGCACATCAACGCGCAACTCAAAATCCGAATCACAAAGTCTCCAAGAAACCTCAATTGTTTCAGACACCTCTGGCCACAGGTGCCTTTCTTCATACGAACGGCAGACCATCAGCCTGCCAGAGGTCATCACGGAACGACTTGGAGGAATGTGAGTATGTTGAAACTGTCGATGTATGTTGCGTTGGCCATGTTGTCCCACTGGATACTGGTCGGCAGCGGTCACCAGCTCCCTCAAGCGTCTGCGCGTGGGCAGCATGACGGTCCCCGAGCAGAGAACCCATGTGTTTCCGTCCACCACGAAGAAGTCAGCCTCGCGAATGTGTCGATCGACCTGCGAGGTCCTTGTGGTCTCGGTCGGAAGGCGTACGTGGTCAACAGCCACCGCAAGATGGCGGTGCTTGCGACTATTCGTGTTGATTGGGAAGCCCGAGGGAAACGAGGCCACTACTTCTTCGATCGGCGTGTGAGCCCTGGTGCGGACTCGTATCTGGGATGCACCAAAGACGGACCCAAAACCAAACGTTTCTCAGTTTCCGGCTGGCGACCTGCCCCGTAACTTCCAACTCCCAAGGAAACTTCTGGACTACGGCCCTGCCTGACCGGACCTCGTTGAGGTTTCAGTCGGCAGGGCCGATTGCAGTTTCTTGACCTTCAACAAACAAAGCTCATTCCGTGTCATCCCCTGCGCGCGTTTCACTGCAGCCGGAAGCTAAATCCTCAAGACTTTTTGAGAATGAAATCCGGCTCAGAACGGAGAGATGCCTTTTCTCGAGTGAACGGCAAACGAGAAGGGCAACCGCACGCCTCGTGAGGGATGGCATTGCTCCGAGGATCCTCACCGCAAGATGGCAAGCAACAGCAGAGTTGTCCCGCAGGGGTTGGGATGCCTTTCACGTTGTCGACATCGCTTGTAGTCGCGTCGTAGTCACTGCGTTCACTTGGCTTTGGTTTTGTTGAGGAGTTCGATGAATCGTCTGACCGCCAGACTCACCACTGAGCAACCGTTGCCGCTTCGATCGTGGAGCGATCCGCAACAAGTGTCACCACCGACTCACCATCTGGAGAAACCAATGTTGTGTTCCAAAGCTGCCTCAGAATCAGCGCAAGGAATTGTGCAACCACGGAAACAAATTACCATGATCAAGATTGCTCACTTCTGTACCCGGCTGACCTGCCTGGTTGTGTTGACAGCGTTGTCGATGGGGACCGTCAACGTGGCCGAGGCCGGGGGGATCCAGATCCCCGCTGAGCCGATCCGAGCCCTCCTGTCCCTTCCAGCAGATGGGACCTTCATCGAGCAAGGTCGGGTCTCGATTGATTACGTCGTGCTGTGCCCAAACTTCGAGGTGCGAGGCAACGGTAAGAGTGTGGTGCGTGGCAACAAGATCGGCGACGGAGGGATTGTGTTTCGTGACGGGTTCATCGAGATCAATCTGGGAGTTCACGTTGAAAAGGAGTTGAAAATTGGCCCCTTGAAGCCCACCGTTTCCGTGGACGGTGTGGTCACGGCGCAATTGACAATCGACGATTCTCTCAAAGTCGCTCACGCGTTCACACGGTTAGACCTGCACGGGGATAATCTTGGAGGCAAACTCGCTCTCCTGTTCGCTGAAAAGAAAGTCCGGCAGGAAGTTCACCGTCAGGCCCAGCGTATGAGCCAGAAGCTGACCGGAGTCGTCAGGAAGCACCTTCCCGTCGGGCCATTTACAATTCAGATCACCCGGCACGGATTGCTCGTCCACCGTCAAGGGCCTCGTTTGAGCGTTTTGGTGCATCTTCAGGATCGCGCAGATCGCACTGGCCGAGATGGACAGTACCTCGGCACGCGGGGTGAGAGTCGGCGGCTTGAAGGGTTTTCCGTCAAGTTTGACCCGCCCATCCCAGGCGTGAGCCTGAAGTACATGGCCCACCTTCAGGATATTGGGGACACGCCCTGGACCAACGGCTTCGTGGGGACGCGGGGACAACATCGTCGATTGGAGGGCTTCGCGATCAAGCTCGAAGGACCAAACGCTCATCGGTTTTCAGTCCAATACCAAGCCCACATCCAGAATATCGGAGACCGAACTGCAAGCGATGGCGTGTTCGTCGGGACACGCGGGCAGTCCCTGCGGGTTGAAGGAATCCTGGTGCGTGTCGTTCCCCGGTAGGAATTGAGGAGGAACAACGAACGGTCGTTTCCCTAATCTGAGCGGACGGAGTCGCTCAGGTTTTTCTTGGTCCTAGGAGCCCGTCGGTCTCTGCCCCAGTCGAGTCCCCGACCTCGGGAACATCCCTGGCTCCTCGGTCATCACAGTTCACAACGGCGATGCAGGGGACAGGCTGTCACCCGGGTGCTTTCGTGGAACAAGGTTTCACTGTCTCAGAATCCACGCTTACCGAGCCAGATGACCGGGGAAAGGCTCCAAGACACGAGTTCGGCCGAGTGCAGAGGAAAGACGTCGCTGAATCCCTGATGCAATTCCGGCTTGAACAAAGGACCGCCCGGAGCGTTCGCATTCGGCTACCAGCACCGGGCGGCCTCTGGTG
>CAZYKP010000196.1:0-6738 GCA_964648025.1 uncultured Pirellulales bacterium
TGCATGCCTAATCCACGCCGCCAACGTTCATTCTGAGCCAGGATCAAACCCTTCAGTTAGGTGTATGCTTCCGACAGAACTCACTGAGAGTCCACACGTCGGGTCATTAGCCACATTCTGAATGGATCAATCCCGAGGGTCTTTCTCCCAAACTTCGGATCAGCTTACGCCGACCGACGGTTGAGAAAAATTTCCCGGACATTGACTCACAACCTTTGTCAACGCACAGGTCACTACCAAATTGTCAAAGAGCAGTCTCAGCTCCCAACGTAAGTCCCTGACCCGCAACAACTTAAGAAGCGTTGTGGCCAGGTGTTGGGTTGAGTGGGTAAGGTATCGTACCTGCCCAAAGATCTCAGTCAACCCTTATCGAAGTTTTTTTCCGTGAGGGGTGACTCAGCAAAGAGTGATCAGTCAAATCTCGCTCTCAGCTGCATTCCATTAGACGTCAACTCCGCATGGAAGGTTCGGTCCTATCTCCGATTTTTCAACCAAAACCCTCAAGACCGCTTTCTTGCCAGGCCAACGGACCCGACCGGCTCCTGCAGTGGCCTTGCTCCTGCAGCGACGGATCCCACATGAACAGAGACCCACATGAACAGAGGCCAGCAAGTGCTGGGCCCAAGCAGCTCGCTGGCCCGCTGCCAACGCTCACGGAGTGGATGCGGTCACGACGCGGTTCCCAGGCGCACAGCCACGCTGACTTCCCGTTCATTTCGGATGACCGTCACCTGCACGACGTCTCCGGGACGATGCGATTCAACTTGGTTGAGGAAATCATCTGCGGTGAGCGTCTCGATCCCCTCGACAGCCACAATCAGATCGGCCGCACTCCGGTCGACCGTCTCGTAAATAAACGGACCGCGACGTCGACGGACAACCAGCGGACCACGTAGCCCTGCTTGCTCGGCTGGTCCTCCAGGAACTAACTGCGCAATGAGCAAACCCCGCTCCATCTCATAGACACGGGCGATGCCGATGTCCGCACGAATGACTCGTCCATGTTGAATCAGTTGCGGCACGACACGAGCAATCAATCCGGCCGGAATCGCAAAACCAACCCCCGCACTGCTGCCGGTGGTGCTGGCAATGGCGGTGTTCATCCCAATCAATTCAGCGCCGGTGTTCAACAGCGGGCCCCCCGATGAGCCGGGATTGATGGCCGCGTCGATCTGAATAATCGACTTGACGTTGCGGTCATTGCGGAGCCGCAAACTCCGGTTGAGGCTGGAGATAATGCCGGTTGTCAGAGTGCGTTCCAGACCAAACGGGTTCCCAATAGCGTACACCTGCATCCCGACTCGCAGCTTGGTGCTGTCGCCGATGTGAACAGGCATCAACGTCTCTGCAGGAGCATCGATCTGGATAACCGCGATGTCGTTGATCGGATCGGCTCCGACAACCTCCGCGTCGTAACTCTTCCCGTCGTAGAGGGTCACCGTGATCTTGTTGGCCCCTTCAATGACGTGATAGTTCGTCAAGACGTGCCCAGCTTGATCCAACACACTGCCACTGCCCGCCCCCTCGCTGGGTACCTCGAAGAGGAACACATTTTTTTGGCGCAAACTCTTAGTGTTAATATTGACTACGCTCCGATTGACACGCTCGTAGACATCAATGGCCACCTTTTCTTGGGACGTTAATTTGAGAGCCACAGCCCGATCGGCCTGAGGGAAGGCCAACTGGTTCTGGAGTGCTGCGTCCTCCGCTGCTGCCGGGAGACTCTCGTTGGATCGGGGCGGTTCGGGGCTGGTTGGGCCCGCATTTGTGGGAAAATCATCTGTGGCGCCTGAATTGGCCCAGCCCGGATTCACTTGGCCCGGATTCACTTGGCCCGGATTCACTTGGCCCGGATTCACTTGGCCCGGATTTGCAAGCCTAGCAGCCGGCGGAGTTGGCTGGCCAGGAAACTGTCGCCGGCCAAGTTGGGCTGGCTTGAGCCAAGGAGTCGACTGAGCCGTTTGCCCTGACTGAAGGTCGATAAGACGACCCGGAGGGACCTCGTCGCATTGGCCAAGCGACGCCTCCGTCTCCAGGGGAGAGGGCCACCGAGAAGGACTCTGGCAAACAGCCAGCCACACGACCAACCCGCCGATCAAACCCGAGGCCAAGCTCGTGGTCGCCCAGGCAGCCCAAACCAGCCACACACTTCTAAAAGACAGTCTCATCGTTCCTCTCCTGATCGAATCACAGTCCCTCAATGATTCGGCTTGGCTCGCACCCTGTTGGCTCACACCCTGTTGGCTCACACCCTGTTGGCTCACACCCTGTTGGCTCACACTCCGGGTGTTGAGGTGAGAAAACTTGGAGACATCTGGGCCAAGCCACGACGAGCACCAACTGCAAAATACAAAACGCCCCAACCCCGAGGAAACACCGAAGCCCACCAGTCCCACCGCCCCAGTGTTTCCAGCTCATCAGTGTTTCCAGCTCATCAGTGTTTCCAGCTCATCAGTGGGGCTTTGCACGCAGTCCAGCGTGTTGACGAAACTGCCAAACAAGCTGACCAAAACAACCCCTTTTCCGGATCAATCCTTGCATCGTCGGCCTTCGGGTTGGTAATTTGCAGCTGCAAGGTAGGAATTTCGCTCCAATCATCTCCCGAATTCTTGCAGGTTTCCGATGGTTGCCCACGGATCGGCCGGGCTCTGATCGTATGCTCCAGAAGCTGATTGTGTGTCGGTGGAATCTGTCCTGACAGAGGCTTCTTGGTCTGAGGCGCACCATGTGCGGTTGTTGATGTGGTTCTCTCCTAAACCGGCGTCTCTCAGATGGCTCTGTCCAACCTTGCCTCAACTGTGGCTAATCCTCCCAGCGGTATTGATGTTTATTGCCGCTGCGGCTCAGACGCAATTTCAGGTTGACTTGTGGCCGCACTTGAACATGGGACGCCGAATCGCCGAACTGGGCGAGATTCCCCAAACTGATCATCTGACCTACACCTTGGGCGACCAGCCTGTGCTCAACCAAAACTGGTTTGCTCAGCTCGTCTTTTTCCGCCTGTACGAGTTCGGAGGTCAGGAGGCAGTTCAGTTTTTCACCTCACTGCTGTACTCGCTGGCCATCGGCTCGGTCACCTGGTTGGCCTGGTCGCGGTGCCAAGCGGCTTACCCAACTGCCGGTGTTGCCCTCCTATGTGTCGCATTGTGCCTCTCCAACGTGGCGATGCGTCCCCAAGCTGTCTCGGTGGTGATCTTCAGCTTGCAGTTGGCCGTCCTGTGGGGATGCGCCGCACGCTGGCCAACCTGGGCCTTGGCTTGCGCTGTTGGTGCTCTGCAAATTGTGTGGGTCAACTCTCACGGCGCTTTTCCTCTAGGAGTCGTCCTGCCCGGCTTGCTGGTTGCCGGCAGAGCTCTCCAGATCCTCGCTACTCAAGAAAAGCTGCACGAACCAAAGCTGCACGAACCAAAGCTGCACGAACCAAAGCCACACAATCAAAAGCTGCAGATCTTCGCCGACCCTCTGGTCAGGCGGTACAGCGTTTGTCTCGCGGTGGCCGCTTTGGCGAGTTTTGTCCAACCTCAGCCCGCTTTGACAGTGACTTACCTGCTGGGAAACATTGGCCGTTCCACCGAACGCGGGATCGATGAATGGGGACCGCCAACACTCGGAAGTTTCACCGGCTTAACCTTCCTGCTCTCGCTGGGGCTGACCTTTCTTTTGATGATCTCCGCTCGCCGCCGGTTGACAGCGACGACCCTTGTGCTTAGCGCCGCCTTTGCGGTGCTGGCCTGTCGCGCCGAACGCATGGTCATCTGGTGGGCCTTGGTTTCAGCGCCCGCTGCAGCCCCGCTGTTGGCAGCGGTCTGGCCCGAGCGTGTCTCGAGAACTCAGACAAACTCCTCGCAACGACAACAGCCCGGTGCTGAGGAGCAGCCAGCTCTGGAGCGTTGGCTCAATACCGCTTTCGCAGGATTGATCGCTTTGGTGGTCTTTTGCTCAACCCCTTGGACCCGACAGTTTAATCCGTTGCTGCAGGCGCGTTATCAGGTCGGAGAGAGCATCGGCGAACCTCGTGAGGCTGTAACTTACCTCCAAGAGACCAACGTTCAGGGGCGGGTCTTTGCACCAATGGAGTGGGGAGCTTATCTCAGTTGGTTCCTCTGGCCACAGGTGAAGGTTCCGATCGACGCCCGTGTGGATTTCTTTCCTGACAAGGTGTGGAATGAATACAGGCAGGTTGCTCTAGCCAAGAAAGGTTGGAACCAGGTGCTCCGGCGGGATGGAGTGCAACACGTTGTCTGGCGAAGCGATCAACTTTCCCCGCTTTTTGTTGCCCTGAGGCAATCTTCTGAGTGGGAAAACGTCCTCAATGACGGCACCTCAGCAGTCTTTCGGTGTCTTGAAGAGCACTCCAAGGGAGAACCCAACAAAGGCGGACTCGCCACACCCAAATCAAAGAGCCCTGAAGAGTGAGCCCTGAAGAGTGAGCCCTGAAAAGTGAGCCCGTATCAGAGAGTTTTAACCGTGGGCGGTTCCTGCCAGAAAAGCGGAGTTCCAGCAGGAAACACCGCTAGCCGCATGAAGAAGCGACCTGCAACCACGATGGTGTTGGGATCATCGAATCTGTCAGGAGCTTGTCAGTGATTTCAAGGATATGCAATTCCCTGGACTAAGATCCAGCAGTTTTTCTCTAAGTAGTTGACCGAAAGCTTGTATCGGTCCACTTCAGCTGGCCTGATAAACCTATTTTGCATTAACCCGACCGAGGTACAATGCTGTCGTTCGAGCAGAAGACCTCGCAATAAAACACGTTTATGCTGGACGACTCCTGAGAGGCAAGCCTGGCCACTTCAGTTGCAACTCGAGTTGTCACTCTGAGGACCGGCTGTGCAGGTCTCCGAGGTGTAAGGTTTCGGAAGTGAACAAGTCCGAACTGGAGCCGACAAGTTCGCTTAGTGTTTGCGCTTGGTGAAGCTGCTGTTTTTTTCGGCACTGGTTTCCTGGTTCTTGATTTCCTGGTTATTGATTTCTTGGTGATTGATTTCTTGGGGACTGGTTTCTTCGGTCATGGGTGCTTCGGTGTTGCCGTTTCGTTGTTGTTTGTTGTTGCGTTTGTGAGAGCGGAGCATGAGCCTCGCCACCATTGTGCTGATTTCGACGGACCAAAAGCTTCGCGAGAGCCTGCAGCAGGTTGTCGCGGCAATTGGCGACCTGACCCTCCAGACCGTCGGGCACTGGGAGCAGGCTCGGCGTTTGCTTGACCAAGATGAGTTGGTGTTGGTGGTCATCCACGTGTCCAAAGGCGGACCGGTCGAGCCTGTCGAGCACCTCTTGGAGGCCCTCTCGGAAAACTCTCGGATGGTGGTCGCCGTGGTGGTCTCCGACCAGGAACGACCCCGGGACAAACTCAAACTGCTCCGCCGGGGGGTGGCCAACTGGTTTGCTCGTCCGCTGGATCTCAACCAGCTCACTTTCCATTTGGATATGCTGACGGTGCGGACGCGTTTCCAACTGGCCAAGCAAGCTAGGCAACAGCAGGCCAAGATCCGCTCACTCGAGGATGATGGTGATCTCTTCCTGTATCACAGCGACGAGATGGGCCGAATGATGGAGCAAGTGAAGATGGTGGCCCCGCAGGAGACAACCATCTTGCTCACCGGAGAAACCGGAACTGGCAAAACCCGCTTGGCTCGCTTGATCCACCACCTCTCAGGGCGCCAGAAGGAGCCCTTTTTGGTGGTCAACTGTGGGGCTCTTTCAGCACAGTTGATCGAGAGCGAGTTGTTCGGTCATATCCGCGGTGCATTTACCGGGGCCGACCGAGATCGGGCCGGCAAATTCGCTGAGGTCGCCCGAGGAACACTCCTGCTTGACGATGTTGATACCTTGCCACCAGAGGCACAGGTCAAACTCCTCCGAGCTGTGGAGGATCGCTTGTTCGAGCCGGTTGGCTCCAACAAGAGTCTGCCCGTGCAGGCTCGGCTCATCGCCGCGACCAATAAGTCACTGGAAGCAGAGGCCAGCGCTGGTCGGTTCCGCACAGACTTGTTCTACCGCCTCAATGTCGTCCCTTTTCATTTGAAACCCCTGCGTGAGCGACGCGGGATAATCGGAGATCTGGCTCGCAAGTTTCTGCAAGAGCTGGCAAAGCGAAACGGCCGCGATGTGGTCGGCTTCACGCCCGAGGCTCTCCGGGCGTTGGAAGAATACCACTGGCACGGAAACATCCGAGAACTCCGCAACGTGGTTGAACGTGCGGTGGCCCTGTGCCCGCAGCCGTTGGTTGGCCTGGACCAGCTTCCCTTCCAGCCTTCTTCGACTTCTGCCTCGGCAGGCAGCGAGCCCTTCATGAGCACGCCGAGTGAGACCTTAGCAAGCAGCCCGATCGCCGCAGAAACAAGTTATCATCAGAAAGGCAGTTCAGAGCCAACAGGCTGGAGCAACGGGAGCTTGCCGCAGAGAGATGCCCAAGACGAATCGAAAGCCCCTGCCGTTGACCTCAACGGAGGCCAGAAAACCCCCCAGCGGGATTCCGAGGCAGCCGCTCGCATAGCAACGTTGGCCGAGAGCAAAGACGTCGCTGAGCTGCAGGCAATCACGGAAGCCTTGGCCAGCAGCAACAACAACCGCTCCCAGGCTGCCCAGAAACTGGGAATAAGCCGTCCGACCTTGTATAAAAAGCTGCGCCGGTACGGCCTGCTGGGCGATACTGCAGAATCCGAGCCCTCGCCCTAATGCCATGTTTCCTATGATTTTGGCAGTCGGTTGATTTTGGCAGTCGGTTGATTTTGGCAG
>CAZYKP010000197.1:0-6663 GCA_964648025.1 uncultured Pirellulales bacterium
TTACGGCTTGTTCGTATTTTTCAATTCTATATATCCAGGTGGATGTGACGCAAATTTGGATTGTATTATGTTTTTGCTAGCAAGTTTTATCTGTTTCAATCCCCTATAGCCCGGGGCAGGCGACGCAACTTGTAGGTGCCCACAGGTGCCCAGATGCGGATCGTACGAGTTTCAATCCCCTATAGCCCGGGGCAGGCGACGCAACCCGGACTGTCCGGACTGGTCAGTCGACGAGGCGGAGGCGTTTCAATCCCCTATAGCCCGGGGCAGGCGACGCAACCACGAGCTTTCTGCGCTTCAGAGATGGGCAAGCAAAGCCCGATGGCTGTTTCAATCCCCTATAGCCCGGGGCAGGCGACGCAACGTCGGCTACGCGCCGTCGGACGCGTTCGCGGCAGCCGTTTCAATCCCCTATAGCCCGGGGCAGGCGACGCAACCTCTCGTAGGGCAGCGAAGCGGGAATTGCAAAAACGAGTTTCAATCCCCTATAGCCCGGGGCAGGCGACGCAACACCCGGGCCTCTGTGCCCACATACAAGGAGATGTTTGTTTCAATCCCCTATAGCCCGGGGCAGGCGACGCAACACGAGCCAGGCAGTCGCCTGGCTCGTCACCCCGATCGAGAACGACCATATCGTCGTTTCAATCCCCTATAGCCCGGGGCAGGCGACGCAACTCCTCTCTTCATAAATACCGTCCTGGCAACGATTTAGCAAGCGCTTTTGCCCAGGTGAGCCTTTTTTGCTTATCCCCCTTTTCCCAAACTTGCGCGCGGTCTCAAAAATCTCGCCGTAACCTGTTGTCAGTTCATGACTTACGAATCTGCCCAGGTGCCCCAGTTCATTCGATTTTTTCAAGTTTTTAGCGAAGTGAATCATGGTGATTCTCGAAATCCCCAGGCAATTCAGTTGTTCCAGATACCCCCCGATTGGAGAACGACTCCACTTAGGGGGATCTTGTACAGTATCCATTTCGAACCAATCTCCGTTTTTCACTAACTCGAATTATTTAAAAGGCATATCCCCACCTGAAAGAGCCGCTGCGGAATTGTGTTCCTTAGGCATGACCTCCTTGTGCATGCTGTTTTCCGGGCGTCATTAACGTTCGACGACAGTTTTAGGCGGGTTATTCCCCCACTTGAGCACCCCATAGATCCGACCGGCTTCTTGCCCCCTCGCCACTCAATCCGCCGATGGTTCCGCACCAGGAATCACAACGAGTTCTCGGTGCTTGGTCATTTCCCACACCTGGGGTATTTCGGTCCCAGGCAAGGGCCGATTTTGTACGTCGGTTTCCGCTTGGAGGTTGGTCAGTAGATTGCCTTCTCGACTGGCAACGATCAGCCCCACACCCAGCCAGACAGTTCCTGGCCCAATGTTGATCAGGACGTCCTCGGGTGGCACTCCCCGAGTGTGTTCGCTCACAGCAGACGGAATGGCTTCGGTGGGAGAAGCTAGCGGAGAGATCGCTTTTGGAACAACTTCCGGGCAGCCTACCGGCTCTGCACCTGCAGTCTCGGTGTCGGGCCAATATGCAGCACGTTGATCTTTGACCCAATCGGCGTTGTCGCCAAAGGTACCCGGAGCCCCGTTCTTCTGTGGGGTGAAGAGCGCCAGCAGTTTTCTTGGTTGAAAGACGCGGCAGGCCAGCAGAGCCAGTTCGGGGCTGTGGCTGATGACAGTGATCAACCACGTCGGGCGCCACTGGGGCGGTCGCAACGAGTCCGGCAAACTCCGCTGGCAATGCTTGACAACGTCATCCAGTAAGCAACGCGCATAGAACTCAGATTTTCTGCGCCCATACAGATCCCGGAAATAGCTTTGTCGGGCTTCCAAGGGATCCGCCGCGGTCGGCTCCACAGTCAGTGCAATTCGGTAGGCTTTGAGAGCGGAAACTGGATCCCGTTCTTTAGCCTGCAGTGGCTGAACGTCCACAGCTCCGTCGGACCTGGCTGACAGCGCCTCGATGAGTGCCGGACCACCGGGGATCCAGAACTTCTTGGCTCCCGATTCGTAGGCTAAGTCGACTTTGAGTTCCGCCCCTTCAACTTCACGAACACTTTCGTCATACCACTCCCCGGTGGCGAACACGGTTGGGTCGGGATGCAGTTGATGCCGGGCGAGCATCAACCCAGATGCCAGCGGAACCCATCCACTCCCGGGCTGGCAAGGGATGTTTTCCAACGATGGTTGCACATCGGCTCTCTGCTCCCGGCTCCTTGCTGCCCGGACCTCATGGTCCACCCACAACTGCAAGCCCCAGGAGCGTTGTGCCCCCAACCACCGTTCCAACGAATTCAACACTTTATCCGCCAGATCATGCAGTGCTCGGGGTAACTTGGGGTCATGAGGTTGATCGGGGACCCAACGCAATGGCATGAGAAACGTATGCCGCAACCACGGCGAATCCTCTTGAAGCTCTTTGCGAACGAAGATGATCCAACAACAGCCACGGTCCGACGGGGGCGGAGGTGGGGCTTGGACATCAAAATACGCAGCTCGGGCAGGATCGTGGGTTTGATACCAATTCACGGCTGCTTGAAGCGCAGTCGGCGACAACCACCACTTGGCAATCGGTCCGATCGCCTCGACAAGGGTTTTCGCACACCGTTGAGTCAGCTTCTCATGAGGATCGTCCAGGGGCTCGCGCAGGAGGTATTCAAACTGCCGCAGAGTCAGTGGGGTTGAGTCAGCCATCGGATTCCATCTCGTCTTTTATGGAGAGTGAGTCAGTCGTCTGCTCGCAACCAATCTTGGGGTTCACCCTCGACCTTCAAGGCGTGGGGCACTTTCTTGTCTTTCAGGTCGCGCCACAGGAGGGTAATACAGCCGCTGTCATCAACTTGAAACCGATCGATGCTCCCCCCGGCCTCGTCGAAAGTCTCCACAGATCTGCCCCGGAATCTTTGCGCCACCTTGGCAAGACTTTCCGATTCCAGTGAACAGAACTCGAAAGACACGTTCTGCTCGGAATCAGCAATGTCCTTCGGCACGATCAGTTGAATCTCATAGGGAGCATCGGGGCTCTTCCACCGGCAGCAATGGGTCGGGGCCCACTCACGAACGTCTGCACTGATCAGAAACGACGGGCTGGTCACTTGAGACCAGAGTTGTTGGCTCTGACTGGCGGGTGTGACAGGTTGCGGAGGTTCCGGAACAAGCTCGGGCCAAAGCTTGGGTGCCAAAGCGACTTCGGCCGTCTCCAGAGCGTTGAGGCACCAGACCCATTTATCGGCGGTCCGGCCGAGAGCTGGGTCGAAGACCTGCAAGTCGGGCCGAAACGCCTGACCCATCGCCTGGATGTAGACGGAAGCATCCAAGAACGCATCCGGGTGTGCTTGCATCCACTTCTGGCATCGACGCAGCTCGCCTTCCATGACCGGAGGACTGAGACCCGCCTGTTGAGCAAACCATACAATGAGTTCGACATCATCCAGGTCGGTGAGTAAGTCGATCGCGTTGTCTAATCGGGTTGTGCCTGCGAGATCCGTCTCAAAACTCGCGTCGAGCGCTTCCGCATCATCCACCCAGCCCTCCAGTGCGATTGCCTCCAGGGCCAGCGTGGCCACATCGGCAGCTCGGCTGTGGAACTCCCGTCCGGCAGGCTCAAGCTGGTCAGAGGCCTGGAGCTGATCGAGCAACTCGGGGCGGCATCGGCGCAGACGCGCCCAGAGAACAATCAAATCCACAGCATCGGCGGCCGAGTCGATCGTCGGGGACCGTGCCTGCCGTGAGAGCCCAGGCGATTGTGAAACGGGTGCTAAGAAACCAAGGTTCAACAACAGATCATCCAGATCCGTCAGCCAGCCCTCGATGGCCGCCGAAGGCCGTGGTGTCCCCAAGCTGGTGGCAGCGAGCAATGGGCGAACGTAGGGGGTTGGCATCGCAGCCGAATCAGCCCCGGAAGTGTGAAAAGTTTCGTCGGTCATAGTGTCACCGTGAGTTGGGACGATCCTGTCCCGTCGGTGGGTGTTCCGAGCCTCCACCCTGCCGGGCCTCCTGGCGTGGATCGTTCTGATGTTTCGGATTGTGGATAGAAGGTGATGAGATCGAAATTGTATGGATCGATCGAGGGTCAAGAATGTGAACTGTCGGAATCGGATTGTTGCATTTGCGCGGTTTGAGTGTGATCGTTTTGGGATTTCAATCGTTCTGGTTTTGGGATGCTGTCAAAAAGCGTTGCCTCAAAACCTGCGGCTTGTTACAAACGCTCTCTACCCAATGAACGAGCCGTTTTCATGGAATTGGACAGGACGATGATTTCGTGAGTGAGGCTGATTTGTACGCCGGACGCCTCGTCCGTCATCCTATCGTGACGAACGAGGCGTCCTCCAAACTTGCGCTCAACGTTTCCCTTCCCGCAATAGCAATCCAATGCTTACTACTCCGAGCAACAACCTCTGAACATCACCAGGGTCAAAGTCGTCTTTCGCTCCGCGAAAGAACGCTCGTCCTGACTGACCGTCGATTCAAGGTTCTCACATTGAGGTTGCTCAAAACGCGCGTTCTTTCGCGGAGCGAAAGACGACTCTGGCCAGAGCATCCCAGAAACCTGCTATTCCAAGGTCCGTTTCGACCATGTTCACCTGTTTGTGCTCCGAGTAGTACTTTCCGCAAGAACCTATTGCCGGGCATGTTCTCTCCAACGTTGCCATTGTTCGAAATTGCGTTCGATGCAACGAGGCAAGCGGTCATTGAGCACCGAGTACTCGGGGCCGGTGAGCTCCTGGTCGGAGTATTCGACACCCGAGGCCGGGTCGGGCTGCCGATTGACCGCAGCTCGAATTGTGCGGACCGCCGGGCGGAAGACTCGGTAAAACAATCGCTCATCTTCGGACCAGTTTTCTGTGTGCTCCCCACAGTGTCGCCCGTCGCGACGCTCTTCCCCCAACGTTGGCATTCCCCGACGAAGTCGCCGTCCATCACTGGGACGTTGAGTGTACTCACGGACGGACTCACGATCTCGCAGTGGGCGCGGGTCGAACCAGTTCTCGGGGTCCTTGGCCTCTTCCGCAGCACGTTCGAACTCTTGACAAGCCTTGTGGTAAGCCTCCCGGTCCCGCTGGCCAGGGACGTAGGCGGTGACAAGTGTGGTGTCACCAATCAGCCCCAAGATTCCATTGATTCCCAAGAACGCGGTGATTGTTCGGCCTCCGACCTGCCGGGTGCTGACCCACTCGAGATCCGGCCGCAAAGCATCAACCAGCGCTTGGCAGATGGCCTGGCAGTAGAGATCGTATAACGGCTGGGCCGAGACCCCACGGTCGGCTTGCCACTGCCGGCATAACTGATAAACAGCTTTGCGGTCTTCGCAGTCCAGCAGATCCCGGATGTGTGGTGAGAGGAGAGTCCAGACTCGACACTCGGGTCGACTCAGCAAATGATCTCGCAGGTGCTCACACGCGCGGATCCAAGAGGCGAACACAGTTACCGCCTGACCTGTGCGGGGATGATCAAGCGTCTGCCGGTTCAACTCCGCTTCGCCGGTCGGGGTTTCAATGGCGTCTGATGACATAGGCAAGAACCTTTCATGCGGGTGTAGCCCGATCTGGGCCAATCCACCTCGGAAGTTGCAACACGAAAACCACCGATCGGAGAAGACCAGCCGAGCACAGGCTCCGATCGGTCTGGCACTGGTTGGAGCCGGATACTCATCCACACTCGGTTGTTCCTCTGCCAAGATCGGACATTACAAGTGACTCAACACGGGATCGAAAAAGTCTTCCCATCCCCCGTCGGGTCCATTCTGGTCAATCCACTTCTGAACTTGGTCATCGCAGCGATGACACCACTGGTACCATGTCCACAAGTTGACCGCATTGTTGCCAGAACCCATGTGCGTCAACAGCTCGCATAGATCCAGTCCACTAAGGGAGTAGCCCTGCTGAATGAGTCGATCCATGCTCGCTGTCCAGAGATCACCCAAGTTGGGCAGGTTTCTCTGAAAGGGTTGCTGGCGATCGGCCTGGCTGAGGGGCAGCCACTGGTCAAGACTTGCCTCAATTGTTCCTGCAGGTGGGTTTCCTTCATGGTATCCACGAGCAACGCTAATGGCTAACCCAAGCCGCAAGCGGTACAGCAAGATGCCGCGGTAATTCACCCGCCCTCGCCACTGGATGCACTCCGCGACTTCGCGGAGTGTAGCAAGTCGCCAGGCCAGTTGGGCGGCTGCTTGCTCCCGCCGAAGCGTGTTGTCCTCGGGGGCTGTCGGGTCCGCGCTGACCAATGGCAACGGCCAGCGGGCCCCGATCACGTCTCGGTTCCAACTTCGAAGCAGGTCACGCGCCCGATTGCATACCACAGTGTAGGCCCAGGCCTCGAACTCTGTTCGACTCACGTGTGGATGGCAGGGGAATTGTCCCCGCAGGACCGCATCCTCGATGAGCTCGCATGCCTCATCCCAAACACGCTGCTGGATCTGCGGCCGGAACCCGCGGACCGCCAGGCTAACCAACTGCTCGATCGCCTCGGCCCACCGCTGGACCTGATCGTTGAGGTTGTCATCACCCAAAACCAGACGCATCACGCACTCCAGTGCCGATGCCCCTTCATGTGGTCCACACATAGTCGATTGTTGGTCTGCTCGCTCCTTGATTGGGGAAACCCAGGCGTAACCGTTCACGGAGTTAGGCGGGCAGCAACGAGGGTGGTTTGTCGCCTTTGAG
>CAZYKP010000198.1:0-6639 GCA_964648025.1 uncultured Pirellulales bacterium
TGTTGGATTGAGTGCCTTGTTGGATTGAGTGCCTTGTTGGATTGAGTGCCTTGTTCAGGCTGAGTGTCTTGTTCAGGCTGGGAGCTACCCCTCCGCCGGAAGTGGTTTCAGGCCAGAAGGTCATCCGTCAAGCCGCCTTGCCACTGACAACGGCTCACCGCCGACAGCGGTTGACTTGAGGCAGCTTTTTCGCGCCTTTCAAGATTCGGAGGAGGGAGCGTAAGGTTGGATGCTGACCCGAATCCGAGTGTCCTGACCTCCGGAGATGACATCACCGTCTTTCAGCACAGTCTCAGAGATCTGCTTGCCGTTGAGCTTGGTCCCGTGAGTTTCACTCAGGTTCTTCAAGATACAGCAAGGTGGATTGACCTTGACGCAAAAGTGAAGCCTGCTGAGTGATTGATCGCCCGGCAGAGAGAGGTTGGCATTTTTGCTGCGGCCGACGGTAAAAGTCCCTCGTTCGCAGAACTCAAACTCGGTTCCCTTTTGCGGGCCATCTTCGACAGTCAGCCGAACTTTGAGGTGTGTTGGTTTGGTTTTGCGGGCGGATCCGCCATTGACGACGCCACCGACCGTCAAGGCAGCCGGTGCGGTTGTGGGAACAAAGCCACCTCCAAAAGCCCCCGGTTGCGGGGGGTTAGGATTGACGATTTGGGGGTTAAGGGTGGCGGGGTTGAGGGTGATTAGTCCCTCAGGTGGGGTCACCTGACGAGCACGTTCGGCCAGTTGCTCCTGGAGCATCTCATCGTATGCGGCTTTGCGGCGAGCGTTGAGCAGGCATACCTTCGCCCGTGCCAGCTCGTTGAGCACTTTTTGAGAAAGTTCAGCGTGAGGCCCCGTTTGATGAGTGCGGATGTGTCCCATCTGCCTGTCGGCAGCTTCGGCGATCACCTCGGGATCACTTTCGAACGGATCCAACCCCAGCAACCGGTAATGGTTGGGGGGCCGCTGGGGGTCACGAATCCCCAGCCAGCGGAGATAAGGATCAAATTCGGGCGACTGACTCGTCATGCCGTCTGAAACCTGCACCTCTCGCGCCGCTCTCATACCGAGGGGTGGAAGCGGGGCTCGTCTCGCCGGAACATCGCTCATCGAGTCTCAGGCCTTCATCACTGATCGAGTTCGGTTGGACGGGGGAGTGCACCACTTGAAGACAAAAGCTCGGCACCAGCAAGTTCACGCCTCCTTACCCACCGATCCTTAGCCGATCATCTCACAGTTTCGGGCGGTTGGCAAAAACCACCTGAGGCCAGATCACCGAAGCCGGCCAGATTTTCAGGCCAGTTAGGTGGGCCGGCGAGGGGAAAATCCTGATCAATGACAGGGAACCGGACACCTCCAGCCAGATGCATTTCCAGCCAGACGCACTTCCAGCCAAGGGCACCTCCAAGACACTTTTTGTCAAGACACCTCCACCGACTGCTGTTGGAGAGACTCCTTGCTCGCCCAAAATGCGAAAACCATTGGAATCCTTCTGGTTGGCCAGTTGTTGGTAGGCCAGTTGTTCCATCAAACCGGACGAGCCAAGATCTTCCCCAACCTCTGTGTTGGGACTGTCACAGATGGTGGTCCCTGCCTCCCGAGACCTTGCGCCCACCCAGAGGTTGTGGCCTTGGCACAGTCTGGTCTGGACAGTCTGGTCTGGACAGTCTGAGCCTCCGCCGCAACCTGCAACAGCCAATGGAGGACACTTCAAGCGGGCCGTCTCCAATCCAAGGAAAGCCCACAACGAGTCTCTCAACAGTTTTCGTGCAAACATCGCAGATTCAACGGCAATTGTTTGGCTTTGACGATTGTTCGGTCAGGCCAGCCGTCTGAGTATTGCTTGTTTGCGTTTTGCTTGCTGAGGTTTTCTTTTCCGAAGTTTGCCCGTTTCTGTGGTCGTTCTCCGGGCAGGTTTCCCTTGGCGGTGGCGGGCCAAGGTGCCAACGGTGCCTTCTCACTCCGTGGCAACCACCTGAGGTTGATAATCACGCCATATTATGGCGTCCCCCAGGTGAAGATAAAGTGTTCGGGGCAAGAACCCCCCACATGAGTTGTAAATTCGCGAGGTTGGTTCTTTCAATGTGCAAAGAAGAACCCCGCCGACTTCACTCGACGGGGTTGATCTTCTTGGCCCATGTGCTGTTTGAGAGCTACCCGGCTAGGACTTGAACCTAGAATGAGGGAGCCAAAATCCCTAGTGTTACCAATTACACCACCGGGTAAACGCCGACTCTATTGCATGGTACTGAGGTCAAGGCTTTTTGCCAACCTCTTTCCCTGTGCTGCTTTGTCCTGGAAGAGACAGTGTGAGCGTCACGAAAGTTGGTGGAACATGGGGTTGAGTTTGAGGTGGTCATCGGCGAACGGCCGACGTCAGTCGGTTGGGAACTGCTGTGAACCCTTCCGGTGAACCCATCAGCGGGACTCGGCCTGTGATCGCATGCTCCGCCCGTGAGCACAGTCCTGTGGGAAGCACCGGCGGGCTGACGGCCAATGCCACTGAACTTGACGGCCAAATAGGGGTGACCTAGGGGTGACCTACACCAGATTTGGGGCTGAAATCCTTCAAGCGGTCCCAGGCTTTGTGCCCCCACGCCCGTTTCAACTCGTTGGTGGTTTGGGGAGCCGATACTCTACCCGGACTGTTCTGATGGTGGCATTGTCGGAAGGGCAACAATCCGTTGGTCGCCACAAAGACGATCTCGGGACTGACGGCCATGTTTTGGCTCATCTGCACCCCTCTTTCGGTGGCATAGCTCGTCCGAGCGCCTGAACTCCCGCTGACTCGAATCGTCCAAATCAAGAGGACCGGCTCCCCACAAGGTTTGGGGAAGCCAGTCCTCATCAGGGTATCTCGAAGTGAAGAACTGGAACGATTAACGGATCAAGGTCTTCGCCAGCGAACAGCAGCCCCCACCAACCCCAGCGCGAACCACGCAGCCAGACTTGCTGGCTCGGGCACAGGTTGAAGCATGGTCAACTGAAGGCCGTTCAACCGTGATCGGTCGACGTCGTTGCTCTCTCGCGTGAAGATCCCGAAACCGTCAGGCAAACTCGAAGAGTCGAACACAAAGGTAAAGGGGTCGTTGGCGTTGGAGGCAAAACTGTCGGTGAAAATGAGCTCAGGGCCAGCCGCGAATTGGGTGATCCCAACAATTTGATCCCCAGCGGCGAAATCGCTGTCGAAGGAGTAAACCTGAGCTTCCCAAATGCCATCGGGCAGACCGCTCACGGTCAAGCCAACCGCTTGGCCGACACCATCGTCGAAGACAAAGTCAGCCGTCAGGTCGCTGGGTTCACTGGAGCGATTCCGTGAGCCGCCTGCACTGAACACCTCAAAGGTGACGCCATCGACGACGACACTGCTGCCGTTGCCCCCGGTTCCGTCTAGTGAGGTGAACCCGGACTCCGTCCTCAGCGGCTGCCCACCCTCAGTGCTGTCGATGTTGAACTGGGTGGAACTCGGGGTCAGCTGCAGTTGGGTCAGTTCCAGGCCGTTGAAACGCGCACGATCAACGCCATTATTCTCGCGAGCAAAAATCCCGGACCCATCGGGAACGTTCTCCGTGGAGAAGACGAAAGAAAACGGATCGGTCCCGTTGGAAGCGAAGGATTCGGTGTACAACGTCTCGGGGCCAGCCCCAAACCGAGTGATGCCCACAATCTGGTCGCCTGCCGGGAAGTCTTCATCGTGTGCGTACACGCTTGCTCGGTAGATTCCAGAGGGCAAACTGTCGACCGTCAAGCCGACCGCCGCCCCCGCACCGTCGTCGAAGACAAAATCCCCGGTCAGTGCATGGAGCGCACCGCGATTGCGTGAGCCATCGGCACTGAAGACCGTGAACGTGGTCCCATCGACCACAACGCTGTTTCCGTTTCCTGTGGTGCCGTCCAGCGAGGTGAAGCCCGCCTCCGTGGAGATCGGACCACCAGTTGTGCTGTCGATGTCAATTTGGAAGTTGTTTTGGGCGTGCAGAGTTGCACTGGCCCAAACCAACACCAGGGTGAGGGTGGTATGGTGTCTGCCCATTTGGGTCAGTTCCGAGGTCTGGGCAGACAACAGATGAGCAAGCAAGCCAATCTCCGCCAACGTGCTTGGTCAGAGCATCTCCGCCAGAAGGTGGCCGAGTTGGCTGAACTGGTGAGTTTGGACAGCTTCGCGCCCGACGGCACGCCCTCTTCCCCGCTTGCAAGCGGGCTTTTCCCCTCAGCATTGCCCACTGAAGATTGACGGCCGCAGTTTCAACCAGTGGGGACCTTCAGTCGGAGGTCGAACTGAGACGGGGTGTCTCGGGTTCGGCTGACTCGCTCTGGCCTGAGCCAGCCAGAGGTTGTTGTTGAACAGCGAAGGCGAGCTGTTCGAGGTGGACGGAGAGATCAACGCTCACGACGCTCACAGACGGGGGAGCCGAGACCGTCACGGGCGCGAAGTTCAGAATGCCGCGGACACCGGCGACCACAAGCAGATCCGCCACTCTCTGAGCTGCTGGAGCCGGAACCACCAGCAGGCCCAGGTTGACCTGCAAACGCGGGATCATCAAGGGGACCTGATCGACCGGGTACACCAGATGCCCGTCCAACTGTGTGTTGATCTTGGTGGGGTCGTTGTCGAAGACCGCCACAATGCGAAATCCTCGCCGTTGAAAGCCCCGGTAACCAAGCAACGCCCTGCCCAGGTTGCCCACCCCAACCATGGCAGCAGGCCACTCCTGATCGGTCCCCAAGATCGTCTTCAACGCCGCAGCAAGTTCTAAAGTCCGATAGCCAATACCCCGGTAGCCAAACTGTCCAAAGTGGGCAAAATCCTTGCGAACTTGGGCATCGGTTACCCCGAGCAACCGCCCCAGTTGACGACTGCTGACACGTTCTTGCCCAGCGTGAACCAGTTGCTCAACCTCGCGGAGATACAAACTCAGGCGGCTGACAACCGCCTTGGGCACGCTGGCAGATCGGAGCTGCTCACACGCAGAGAGGCTTTTCCCGAAAGACGGCCAGGCCTCCTGGCTCGGCGTCCCTTCTTCGGCCGTCCCGTGGATGTTTTCTCCGATGCTTCCTTGGCCCTGCTGAGTCCCCGGAGCTGATTGGGAGCCCAACCTCACCCCAGAAATCCCGCCAGGCTTTTCGCTGCAATTAGCAGGCTTTTCAGGAATATCAGCAGGCTTTTTTGGGATGTCGTTCCAGGGGTCGTCCTCAGCATGCTGGCCAGGGGGTTGTCCATCAGACATTAGAGAACCCGTCGGGCCCATTCCGGGCCAAGTATAGAGAAGGAATTCTCAGCAGGCAGTCAGAACAGAAGCTCGGCCTGGCTAGGACTTCCGCTGCTCAGGCATTTTTTTAGCCAGGCCTTCTGGCAACACGCTGCCTCAGAAGACCAGCAACGCTGCTGCCTGTCAGTATACGGAGCTTTGCCAAGCGGCCAAAAACCATGCCCAAAAGTCTGAGGTGAAAAAAGCCTCAAGTCGGCAAGCGCGATATCGAACAAGCTTTATAGGGGGCAAATTATGTTTGAAAAAGGTTTGGTCTTCAAGAACTCGATTCTGACGAGAGTTGGGATTGGGATGGGCATCGGGGGGGTCGTAAAGGCAGAACACCCGACCCAACCCCAGAAACCGCCCCAGGCATTCCCCCGACTTGCAGGATTCTCAAGCTTCCGGAGCGGTGAAGTTCAGCCAAAGCGCCCAGGGTGTCCGATAGTTGAGAGCGGATGGGGCTGTTGGACGTGGACGGGTGGGATCACTCGGATCCGACGGCGGTTGCTGGGAGTGGGGCCTTGATCCACTCATGACCACCGGTGTCATTGGCCGATGGTTAACAGTGGCGTGTTTGGCCCACCAGCGTTTTGGGTTCCTTCCCGTGCCCAAACGGAACTTCCGGCACAGCCCGGATACCACCGCCACCCGGGTGAACTGCTGGGACAGACTTTCCCGGAGCAACCCGGTCAAAAACTGGCACCACCTGAGAGGCTGGTACCACCTGACGGATTGAGGAAGGCCGTTCAGCCAAAAATCTCCGCCAAAAAGTGGGGATCTGACCAGCAAACGGGGGCTGAGCTTGACAGTCCCCTAAGACAACAGGTGATGGCAGTGCGGATAACCGAACCCAGCACCCCCCCGACGCGACCAGGCCCACCTGAGACATTTTTCTTGATTGGAGGAGGCAGAGGACAATGAGGAACTTGGCTCACTTGCCAACGATGGCGGTGGTGTTGCTGTTGGCTGCCGCCAGCTCCGCCCAAGGCGGTTACTGTGGCGCAGCCCGGTACCAGCTGTGCGGGCACGAGGCCGACTGTTTGCCGGCTTGTAAGCAGCACTGCTACACCGTGATGAAGAAATGCTACGAAACTGTTTACGAGAAGGAGTGCTACACTTGTTATAAGACCGTTTACGAAAAGGTGTGCGAGGAAAAGACCATTCCTTGCACCAAATATGTTTACGAGACCCACACCAAAAAAGTCCCGTACACGGTTTGCAAGCCTGTGTACGAGAAGCACTACAAGGACATTTGCTACACGGTCTGCAAGCCCGTGTACGAAAAGGTCTACAAGGACATTTGCTACACGGTCTGCAAGCCTGTGTACGAAAAGGTCTACGAAGACATTTGCTACACGGTCTGCAAGCCCGTGTATGAAAAGGTCTACAAGGACATCTGCTACAC
>CAZYKP010000199.1:0-6392 GCA_964648025.1 uncultured Pirellulales bacterium
TCACCTCCCCTCACTCGACCACATTTTCCACCCACTTTCGAGACGCTCACACCAGATCACGTGCGGCAATGCACACATTATCGCGAGGGGTCAAGTTCTCAGCAATGATGATCCGCTTCCAGTCGGGATTGCGATACCAAACAAACTGCCGCTTATCGACCAACAGGATGTCCCGACGCCCATCCCCATCAACATCCTCCAGGGCTAGGCCGTACCCAATCGATACGTTGGTGTCGAGAGTTTGGGCAGTCCACTCCGGCACCTCAGCGGCCTGAGTGGGACTGAGCCCAAAATGGGACGCAGTCCCGAGAAGGAGTGCCCCAAGCACAACCGACCCGCCAAGGAATCGAGCTTTCATCAAGAATGACTCCACCGGGATTGAGGGCGACTTGATGCAGCAGGCGGCAACGCCGTGCATCCGTCCTGGGCGTCGATGCCACAGAAGTGCGTAGATTCTCACCAATTCATGCAGAGTCGGCTATGCCCGGTGGATTGAATTCACTGGAATTCACCGGCCGCTTCACGATCTGGCATGTCGCCAAACTTCTGGCAGTTCGCCAAATTCTGGCGCTTCGCGAGGATCGGGCACGTCGTCAGTGGCAGGGGACTCGGACTGCCAGAGGCGGAGGGGTCAACGGTCGCCTTGGGTGGACAACTTTTGCATCTCAAGAGAAGAGTTCGTTGATGAGCTTGCCCCCTTTGACCAACTGGAGCGGCTGATCTTCAGGGGTGATGTACTCATCGTGCGGGTCCAGGCCCAACACATGGCAGAAGGTGACAAAGAGATCCTGCACCCCAATGGGGCGGTCGGTGACCTTCACGCCGTTTTTGTCGGTTGCCCCGATAACCTGGCCGGTTTTCACACCGCCGCCAGAAAGCGCTGCCAGCCAACCTTGGGCATAGTGGTCACGGCCGCCGTCCTTCTTGATCTTGGGAGTGCGACCGAACTCGCCCATCCAGACGACAAGGGTGTTCTCCAGCAATCCTCGGTCGGCCAGGTCGGTCAGCAACGTGGAGTAACCGGGATCGACTTCGGCACAGAGATGAGGCGTGTCTTGGAAGCCTCGGCTGTGGGTATCCCAACCAGCGTCGTTGCGTCCGCCGGTGCTGAAAACTTCCACAAAGCTGACGCCAGCCTCGACCAATCGCCTTGCCAGCAAGCATCCCTGACCAAAGGTCGTGCGGCCGTAGCTATCCCGCAGTTTTTCGGACTCCGTTGAGAGATCAAACAGCTGCAACTCCGGGCTGAGCAGAAATCTGGCGGTGCGATCGTAAGCTGCCTTTTTCTCACGGACAGGCGTTGCACCGCCGACACGAGCAAATTCCGCGTCCAGTTCATCGACTAAGGACAGCCGACGATTGAGGGTTGTGGAGCTAAGCCGGGGACGCAAGTCGCTGGGGATTTCGCCAGGTTCGTCGACCTTAAAGGACTCGTAGCGAGCGCCTAAGACCCCGCTGTCGACATCGCGGGTTTTGATCCGGGGCTTGCCGATGCGGACAAAGGCCGGCAAGGCAAACGCTTGGTCCTCTCGCTGATGGGCCACCACCGAGCCCCAGGTGGGATATGCCAAGGTCGGGTTGAGCGGATACCCAGTTCTGACCAACTTGATGGCCCGAAAATGGTCCGTCTCGTTGCTCTGCATCGAGCGGATCAAAGCGATCTTGTCGAGCACTTGGGCGGTTTTCGGCCAGAACTCGGCAAACTGAATCCCTGGAAGCTTCGTCGAAATGGCCTTGGCGGGCCCCTGGTTCTTGGAACCGAGCTTGGGGTTGAAGGTCTCAAAAGGGCTGGGGCCGCCGTCCATCCAGAGCAAAATCATCGACTTGCCATGACGCCGAAGTTCCGCAGCCTGGGCAATCAACAAATCCCGCCAGCCAAGGGTCATCGTCCCGGTCGCTGTTGCACCGCAGAGCTGCTTGAGAAAACCCCGACGGGCCAGCACGCCGTGCGCATTATTGGTGACATTCAGGAAGGAGCGAATCATGATCTCTTCGGCAAGCTGAAGGTAGAATCTACAAAAGCTGACTGGCCAATCACACGCCTGGCCGTCCCAGGGGTATCCTGCTCAAAGGTCAGTCCGAGCGATGGACCGCCAACCCAAGCAATCGCTTGTCAGCGACGGGTGGTGAACTCCGTCGAATTGAGCAGGCCCCACAGCAAGTCTTCGAAGCCGGTCTGCCGATTGTCGACCTGGCTGAGATGCTTCTGGGCAATCGCGAGCTCGCGGCTGGTTGGTCGCCTTGCCAGCACAGCCTGAAAGAGCCTCTGGATGACCACTTGGTCATCGTTCTGAGCTTTGAGGAGCTTAGCGAGAAACGTGTTGCTTTCTGGGGAGGCATCGATTTGCTGCTGCAACTGCTCGTTGTTCATCAAGAACAGCGCCTCACGAATGGTCCGCACGACTCGTTCTTGGGCCAAGGAAGGGTCGTATCCGAAAGCGGCGTTGACCAAATCACGAGTTGATTGAGGCGGCGGGGGAAAGCGAACTGCCTGAGTCTTTTTCGCCCGCGGAGGCGTGAGGTTGGGCAGCTCCACCGCCGTTGCCAGGCAATCAAAGACCTCATCGCCGCGAAGCTTCATGGTCACCGACCGCCTCAGCAGGTCCGCGGGCTTGGCCAGCCCACCGGCTGGCTCAGTCGGTGGAGCTTGCGACAAGGCCCGCTGGTAATACCTCGTGTTCATCAGCAAAGCACAGAGCCGTTTGTGATCGTAGCCGCTGGCGATGAACTGGTCGCAAACGGCCTCCAGCAGCTCCGGCAGCACGCCATAAGCATCCTCCCCCAAGTTGTCCACCGGCTCATAAAACCCTCGCCCCATCAGCCGACTCCAGAGGCGATTGACATACGCCCGGGCAAACGCCCTGTTGCTTGGGGCAACAATCCAGTGAGCCAACGCAACACGACGTTTCAGATCCGACTGCTTGGCCGCCAACACCTTCCCACCCAAGACAGTCGGGTCGATCGACTCCTTCCGTCCAGGGATCGCATGCTCTCCCTTGGATTTGCCCTTGATCTCGATTCCCGAGCTGTGCAGCTGCGGGATCTTGGCCTCCGTCCGCGCGTAAAAGGCCGCCATGCCGTGAAACACCTCTGTGGGCATATCCACAAAGGGATGGTCGTGACACTGAGCGCAAGCGATTTGCACCCCTAAAAAGACCCGAGTCGTCTCACCAGCCAATCGATTGGCATTGGCCTGGTGAAAACCAATGAAGGTGGCTTGCGGGGCATCGCCGACTTTGCCAGCGGCGGTGAGCATGGCAAAGACGATCGCGTCCCAGGTCGTTCCCTTGTTCAGCTCGGCAGCCAGCCAGTCCTGAAAGGGTTGGTAGTCATGAAAGGTCAGTTGCGGCTCCTGCTGACGCGAGCCGATCACATCGCTCCAATAATTCGCCCAGTTCCGCCCGTAGCGGTCCGACTGCAGCAATCGCTCAATGGCGGCAGCTCGCTTGCCAGCGGACCGGTCTTCTTGGAACTGCCGCTGTTCCTTCAGCGTTGGTTGACGGCCCAACAAATCGAGAGTGGCTCTCCTGAAAAAGACATCGTCACCGGCCAATTGATCCTCAGCAATCTTACCAAGCTGATCCGCCAATAAGGCATCGAGCTGACCAGGGGTCAGTTGCCTCAGGCCTGCTGGGGGCGGACTCTTTGTCAAGACCGGTGCTGGCTCGGGTGGTGCCTTCTTCTTTTTGGGTGGGGCCTTTTTGGCCTTGGCTGCAACAAGCTTCTTGATGTCGAGTTGGAATTGCTGGAACTGCTGGGGTGTTAGCAGCAGAAAGGCATCCACAATCACAAAGCCTTCCGTGCCCTCGTTGGAAACCGAGATGACCACCTCGCTGGCTGGCTCCAAGCGAAAGGTGCCCAACCGATGAAAGCCAGGTCCAACCTTGGGAGGCTTGCTCTGATTGACAGTGATCTTCTGAAGGCCCTCGGCAGTGGCCACCGTCACCGGGACGTTTTTGGCTCGCCCTGCTGTCCCGGCCCAAGACATCAACACCA
Organism: uncultured Pirellulales bacterium; assembly: GCA_964648025.1. GTDB lineage: Bacteria > Planctomycetota > Planctomycetia > Pirellulales > Pb10988 > CAZYKP01. The sequence continues at coordinate 3,997 of CAZYKP010000199.1, forward strand.
CGTATTGCCCAGCCTGAGGGACATGGGTGCGGAAGCGAACCAGCTTCTTGCCCTTCTCTTGGTTCTGGTCGTGCAGATACCCAGCACCCACAAAGGATCGGACGCTGGTCGACTTTTGCCACTTCCCCACCGTTTCGGCAGACGAGTCATCCAACACCAGTCCGGGCAACAAAGCGGGGTCGACAACGGCCGCCTCCAACTCGGCGGCACCAAAGCCGACCAGCACCATCGCGACAAGAATGACAACAGGGGCAAACCTTCGAGTCACCAGCTTGACTCCATCACTGGGGGAATTGTTGAAGACTCGTCGTCCACTTCAGGAAGAAACCTCATTGAACAAGCTAACCCAATCAGCGGCCGTTGGTCAAGAAATCCGGGGAACTTGGCCAGCAAGTTGTTAAGGTTTCTGGCAGATGGCTTTGAGCGGCCACTTCGACCAAGCAGGCCCTCAAATCATTGTGAGGCAAGTGTGGCCCGGCTCACCCATATGTTGTTGCATGGATCAGTTGAGGGACCGAGAGGTTGGGCCTCTGCCACAATCTGGAACAGTCGAGCTAGGCAAGCACCCCGGGCATCCGCTCCATCTTGTCCAAGCTGTTGCGTAACTGAGCGGGCAGATCGGGGAGAAGGCGGACTTGGCTGAAATCGAAGAGAGTGTGGCAGATGGTTGCCAACAGGTCCTCGGGTTGCTGCGGGGTGCCGTGGGCCTCGGAGCCGTCACGGTTCGAGCTGCCGACGACTTGTCCTTCAGTGACCCCACCCCCATAAAGCATGAGTGGTGCCAGTTTGCCCCAGTGATCTCGTCCGCCACGGTTGTTGACTCGCGGGGTCCGGCCCATTTCGCCTCCGCAGACAAGCAAGATCTGGTCGGAGAGGCCGCGATTCTCACAGTCCTCGATAAACGCCGAGACAGCATGATCGAAGGGTTCGATCACCAGTTTCTTTCCTTCGGGCAAAGCCACGTTGTTACTGTCAGCATGAAAATCCCACACAAACTCCGAATGGATGGTGATAAACCCGCAGCCAGCCTCACAGAGCCGTCGTGCCAACAACAGCAGCTTGCCCAGAGTCTTGGTGTGAGCTGTATACCAGGGGATGTTATTGCGTTTTTTCTTGCCGCCCTCATACAGCCACTGTTTGGGATCGTAATAGCCGCTTGTGTCGTAACGGGCTAACGTCCTCGGGTCTTCTTGGCTCAAGTCGAACGCCTCTCGGACTCCTTTGGAAATCAGATCCATCGCCTGAGCCTGCAGCCCGCTGAGACCTTGAAGCTCATTCAGGGTGTCGAACTTGCGGCGTGCATCATCCAAACCACGCAGCAACTCCCTGCGGTCTTCAAAACGCTCACGGGGGAGATTCAGCGTGAGAGCTTCTTGAAACGGCCCACCCCCGCCCGGCACAAACGGCGCGTAAGCTTGGCTCAGAGACCCACTCGTATCAAACTTGCCAAAACGGGTTCCCAATGTCTTCTGCTTGGGGTCCACCGATTTGGGGATGAGAAACATCGAGTTGGGCAGCCCGGTCACCGGATGGTTGGTGCCAACGACACGCGAGTAAGCCGCGCCGATGTTGGCATCGCCCAGCAACTGGCTGACAACAGGCTTGGTACCACCGTGGCCAGTATTGGTCTGATAGTTGCGGACCACTGCCAGCCGATGAGCCTGTTGGGCCAATTTTGGCAGGCTGCTTCCCAACCTCAGGCCGGGCACTGTGGTTGCGATGTCCCCACCGCAGCTGGCGATCTCGGAGGAAACCCCAACCTTCGGGTCAAACGTTTCATGTTGAGGAGGGCCACCTTGCAGAAACAAAAATATCACCGATTTGCCAGTGACTGGACTGGACGTCGGCCCCGAGGTCGCTCCGGTTGCCCAGTTCTGCAAAAACGGGAGAGCCGAGCTGCCAGCGGCCAGCGGGCCAATCTGCAGAAAGTCACGGCGGCCGATTGGTCGACCCCGAGAAAGCTCATCCGAGAAGCTCAACATCATCTGTTCCTCTCTCGAGACGCCCGGCAGCGGCCTGCCGGAGGCACTCCATGGAACCAACCTCGAGGAAGCTTGGCCTGACCCCGATCAAGCTGGCCCGGCATCGAGTCAGCCAGCGCGGTTTTGATGGAACTGGGCGGTTCCACAGAGCCCGACCGAACTCGCCTTAGGGGAATCAGCCGACAACTGCCGTGCCGAACTTCATCGATACTTAACCGATTCAGGACGACAAATCAACAAATTTTGATATTTGAACAGTCCGGTTCCCTTCGCACAAGTCGTCCAGCCTGAAAACGGCCCGAGCTGACACCCTCGTTGGTGTCAGCCGGCAGAGTCTGCCAAGTGTAGGAGATCGGCTCGTTGGCAGGTTGACTGGTTGGCAGGTTGACTGGTTGGCAGGTTGACTGGTTGGCA
>CAZYKP010000200.1:0-3391 GCA_964648025.1 uncultured Pirellulales bacterium
CGGATTGCCGGACGAAACGCGCCGCTTCGTCGAAGACTTTTCAGGGAATCAGTAATGCCCAGCTTCTCTTGAGCGTTCATCGCTTAGAAACGAAGGAAGTACCGGATCTCTGTGGGCAACGGCCTCTGTGGCCACCGAGGGCGTTCCCTCCAGGAAGTCTTCAATCTTCACGCCATCCTCTCTCTGATCCACACTCCGGGCATCGTTGACCCAGCCAGATCATGTCTTCAAAAACGCTGCCAAAATACGTTCATTTATCTTGGGCAGCAATTATTGGGGCGGTTGTGTGTTCGCTGATCTGGTCGGGGCAAGCCGTTGCTGCCAAAGTGGCCCTTGATCAACTTACGCCGCTTTGGGTGGTCGCCTTGCGGTTTCTGGTGGCTGTGCCTCTGTTGGCAGGTTGGGTCTATTGGCAGGGCGGGGGCTTGGCCATTGCCGCTGGGGACCTGTTGCTCATCAGCGGCAATGCTGCCGTTGTGGCTCTGCAAGTGACGCTCTTTACCATGGGCACCGACTTGACCACCTCGGCACGAGCGGTGGTTCTGATTCATACATTCCCGTTTTTCACGATCCTAATGGCCCCTCTGGTGCTGACGGAGACACCGCGGCGGTTCCGGCAGGTGGTCGGCGCCTTGTTGGGGTTTGCTGGGGTCGTGGCTGTGCTGGCAGGTCGTTTGCTGGAAGAAAGACCGCCTAGCTTGTGGGGCGACGTCCTTGTTCTCTCAGCGGCCCTGTTGATGGGCGCTCGGATCGTGTTGGCCAAATATCTGCTGCGAAGGCTGGATGCGGCTCGGTTGACCTTCTATTCGGCGAGTTGGGGAGTGCTGATTTGTGGGCCGCTGGCCTGGCTTGCCGAGCCTTGGCCGGAGTCGCTGGAGACTGCGACTATCGTTGGGGTGCTCTTTCAAGGGATGTTTGTCTCGGCTGGAGCGGTTCTGTTGTGGAACACGCTTCTGGAACATCACTCTCCAGGCGACCTGGTCGTCTTTCGGCTGGCCACACCGATTCTCGGAACAGTGTGGAGCTTTTCGTTTCTAGGCGAATCGATCTCGGGCAGTCTGATCGTAGGGGCGATTTTGGCGCTTGCCGGAGGTTGGGTCGCTGCCAGGCCGAGCAGGAGCCAATCGGCCAATCGACCTCTGGAGGATCACACCCTTTGAGAGACAGGCACCAACTTGGGAGTGCGGATCTTCAAGCCATGAACTCGGCCATGCAGCCGCTGCAGATCAGCAAAGTTGTACTGAAGGAACCCATACAACTCAGCTGGCGGTGACTGAGACAGCCAATCAGCGGCCAACCGTTCAGCCCAGGCATCGAATTGCTTTTGACTTGAACTGTGCGCGTAGCACCTCCCCGGGAACCGCCGTAAGTCACCATTGAATTGCGGGCTCACGTGCAGCAGCTCATGAAAGATGGTGGTGAGCTTCTCCTGAGTTGGCTGTTCCAAAAACCGGGGAAGATAGAAGCTCAAAATGTAGAGGACTTCCTGACCGAGATGATCGTGAACTCGCTCGATGGTCCACACTTGACCGCCGCGTTGTTGGTAAAGCCGACCACCCTCAAACCTCAAGGGAGTCAGCTTGGCTTGAAGACCGTAGAGCGAACGACTGCGGGCCTGGCAAAAGGTCACAGCAACTCGGGACATCTGAATGTGAGCCAGATCCTGCACTCGCCCAACGGCATCCTGACAAAGACGCCACATCTGCGTGGTGAAATCGAACCCGCAAGAAGAATCCGAAGTCACACGCCCGGCCGGTTCCCGAAGCCCACCTCCCAGGGGCCGGTTGGTGCCGCAGGCTCCACCACTGGTGCGATTCCGGCCGGTCTTCCCGCGTCGGGAGGAGTGGCGCGAGCGAGTTCTCGTCTCAGAGTGAGTTTCAACAGGGGATAAGGAGGATGACTCCGAACCGGAAAGGGAACTGTGGGGCGACTTGCTCCTCGGCACGGAATTGCCTCCTGCAGGTTGGATTAGTCACCAATAGTGACTGGGAGTTCCCCGAAAATGAAGGTCCTCAATTTGGTCTTCCCAACTCGGAAAGAACGAATCCGGAAATTCTCACCGGGACCAGCGAACTTGGAAAGCCTGAAAGAATTTCCTGGTGGGCAGATCAGCTGGAGTCACCGGGATTTGCTTGTTGCGAGAACTTCCCATCAACACCGACAGTCTTTTCGAGATGAGACTGCCCACGCCTGCAAGACGTGGGCAGTGAAAGTTTGATCGGCCAAGGTTGCCCTTCCGCGGAGAATTTCTGGGCCGCTTTTCTACTTCTTATCGCCGCTCTTGTCTGCCTCATCCGACTCGGCGTTTGCTGTTGCTTCCGACTCTTCCTTCTTTTCACCAGCCTCTGCCTGATCAGGCTTTGTTTCTTCGGGCTGATCTTGAGAAGCTTGAGACTCGTTGGCTGCTGTTAGTTCGGTTGACTTATCCTCGGTGGGGGACTGATCGCCTTGAGGCTGATCGGTGTCCTCTGAAGAGAGGTCGTCCTGGGTGTCCTCGAAAGCTGGAGCTTCGGCCGCTTCCTCGGCATTTCGCTGGTAATCTTCGGCAACGAATTCCAAGATCGCCCGACGTCCGGCATCTCCGAGTCGGGGTTTTGCGAGTTTGAGGATTCGTGTGTAGCCTCCCTGACGGTGTTCAAACCGCGGGGCCAGTTTCTGAAAGAGCACGCGGACGACGCGTTTGTCTCCGGTATCGTCCTTATCGCCGCGTTCGGCCAACAGGCTGACAATCCGTCGCCGGGCGGTGACCGCTGGAGCCATCGCCTGAGCCCACTGTCGCCATTGGTCGCTCTTTCGCCATTGTTGCCACTCTTGGCTGTTCTTCTCGACGTCGGGCTTGAGTTTTTCAGCCTCACGTTCGTGTTTCAATGCCCTGCGGGCAATGGTAATACATTTTTCCACCATAGGTTGTACTTCCTTGGCCTTGGCCAAGGTGGTGATAATCCGGCCCCTCACCTCGGGAGCCCGAAAGCGGGAGTCCTTGGAGACGTCCACCAAATCGTCGATTTTGGGGTCAACGGTCAAAATCAGGCTTTTGACCATGTTGCGGAGCATGGCTTTGCGATGGCTGGGATTGCGGCCGAGGACCCGGCCCTTCTTGCGGTGTCGCATCGTCGTTTCAAGCAAAGGTTCAACGGGGAAGAACGGCTGGAACTCTTCCTGGAGGCAGCAGCCACAGAAAACACAAGCCCAGAAAACACTGGCCCTGAAACTATAAAACTGGTAAACACAGGCCAAGTCGACCGCCAACAGTCAGCGATTGGAAGGCCTTTGAGGACATCTTATTGCTGACTTGTTGTGACATGGAAATCCGCAGGTTCCAGTGGCTGATGCCCAGTGGCTGATGCCCAGTGGTTGATGCCCAGTGGTTGATGCCCAGTGGTTGATGCCC
>CAZYKP010000200.1:3491-6373 GCA_964648025.1 uncultured Pirellulales bacterium
GTGGCTGATGCCCAGTGGTTGATGCCCAGTGGTTGATGCCCAGTGGTTGATGCCCGGTGGTTGATGCCCGGTGGCTGATGCCTGGTAGCTGATAAGCCCCAGCCGGGTGTTAGGCAGGAGCCTCAGCGGGGACCCTCATGCCCAGGTGCAAGCCGATTTCCTGCAGTTTGGTTTTGACCTCTCTGAGTGTCGTCTCACCAAAGTTGCGGACCTCCAGCAGGGCGTCCTCGGAGCGGCTGACCAGTTGGCGAACGGAGGCGATATTCTCGCTTTCAAGGCAGTTGGTGGCACGGACGGAGAGTTTCAGCGCCCCGATATCCATGTTGAGTTTCCGCTCCAACTCGGGATCCATCCCTCCCAGTGGGGTAGGAGCCTGCGTATGGATGGCGGCTCCGGGCTGGGAGTATTGCAAGAACGGGTTGAGGTGTTTGCGGAGGATTTTGGAGGCCTCCACTAGAGCCATATCGGGCTGGACGGAGCCGTCGGTGGTGATCTCCAGAACCAATCGGTCGTAGTTGGTCTTGCGGCCCACGCGAGTTTCTTCCACCTCGTGGCGGACCTTCACCACGGGGCTGAACAAGGCGTCGACCGGGATGACGCCGATTTCGCGATCCCGGGAGGTGTGTTCAGTCGCCGGGACGTAACCTCGACCGTTTTCCACGACCATTTCCATTACGAAGGGAACGTCGTCGGTGAGGGTGGCCAAGACCAAATTGCCGTTGATGACTTCGACGGCCTCGTCGGTGTTGATCTCTCCAGCCAAGACAGGCCCACGTGTGTTCTTCTCGACTACGATCACACGTGTTTGATCAGTGTGGTTCTTGACGACCAAACTCTTGACGTTGAGCACCACATCGGTCATGTCCTCCAAAACCCCAGGCAGGGTGGAGAACTCATGCTGAACTCCTTGGATCTTGATCTGGGTGACGGCACTGCCCTCAAGGCTTGAGAGGAGAATCCTCCGCAAACTGTTGCCAATGGTGTGCCCAAACCCCCTTTCAAACGGTTCGGCGATAAATCGGCCAAAGGTCGGACTCAGTGGGGTTTCCGGGTCCGGCTTTACTTCAGTGGGAAGGTGCAGCCCACGCCAGCGGATACGCATGTGTTGTTTCTCCGTCGCTTAGGTGCAACGTCTCGGCGCTGTCTCTTCGCTGTAATCTTTCGCGGAACTCAAGAGTTCCCAATGCTGACCAAAAGCCACATGACCCAAGCTCAGTGTCAAATTCCAACGTTCTGGGGTGTTGGCCTCCGCAAGTCCCAAAACATCTTAGTCGGTTGTCGAAGTCAGATTGAAAGGGACGGCTCCAGCCTTTCTGCTCGGGCTATTTCACCGCGCTCTTTTTCCAGCTTTTCTCACCGAGCTGTTTCGTTGGTTGAGGTGACCGACTGGCGGAGTCGGATCAACCATCTGGCGGGTCTTCCTTGACGGGCAACGAGGACAAGATGGGCTAAGCGAGAATGCCAAACCAATTCGAGGTTGCCGAGCCAGGCCGGGATCTTCAGCTGATCACTCAGGCTTCTGAGGGAATTCAGGATTCTGAGGGGGTTATTTCGAGCACAATTCGATGATCAGTTGTGTATTGACGCCGATGGAAATGTCTTCGGTTCCGGGGAGTCGGTTGATCCGACCTTCAGGAATGGGATCGGACGTCAAGCTGAGGAAATCGGGAATCCGTGGTGTGCTCAGTTCCATATTGTCTTTGACGAATCTCAAGCTTTTCCGCTTATTCTTGACCCGGATGACATCTCCGATCTTGACCAGATAACTTGGGATATCACATCGGTGACCATTGAGGGTGACATGGCCATGGTTGACCAACTGGCGAGCCTGTCGGCGACTGAGCCCCCATCCCAGACGGTGAACAACATTATCCAATCGTCGTTCCAAAAGGGCCATGAGGTTGTCACCGGTGTTGCCCTTGATTCGTTCGGCCCGGTTGAAGTAAATGCGAAACTGACGTTCTAACACCCCATAGTAATGTTTGACCTTTTGCTTTTCGCGTAAGTGGACGGCATAGTCGGTCAACTTCGCCCGACGAAAATGCATCCCAGGTGGGGCATCCCGGCGTTCAATCGAGCACTTCTGCGTCTCGCAACGCGTGCCTTTGAGAAACAGTTTCATCCCCTCCCGGCGGCAAAGCCGGCAGGCCGGTCCAATTCGACGAGCCATCGCTACTTCTGGAAAGTGGCCAAAACTAGTAAACAAAAGTGGCAAACAAATACTGCCACAGAAGGGCTTGCACGCTTGGAAGCCTGATCCGAGATAACCTGACTGTTTGGGGGGTCGCCTAAGAGAACCTCCGACAGACCCTGCAGTCCCGATGAGTCTTTTCTTCTTGGTCAGCCCGTTGACTCGCCAGGTTTTGCCGATTCAACCAACGTTTGTGCGTTAAGAGTTCATCAACGAAGCGTTTGTGCGTTCCGCGTGTGTGAGTTGAGTGTTTGCGAGTTAGACACGCCGCTTCTTCGGTGGCCGGCAACCGTTGTGGGGCAAAGGGGTCACATCTTCGATACTTTTGATGCTCACTCCCGGCACCTGTAAGGCGGAAATCGCGCTTTCCCGGCCACTGCCGGGGCCTTTCACCTTCACCTCGAGCTCTTTGACACCGTATTTCGCAGCTTTTTCGGCACACTGTTGGGCAGCGCACTGTCCGGCAAAGGGTGTGCTCTTGCGGCTCCCTTTGAAACCAGTTGTTCCGGCGCTGGCCCAGCAGAGCGTATCTCCGTTGGTGTCGGTAATTGTCACCAAGGTGTTGTTGAACGTCGCCTTGATATGTGCGATCCCACGGCTGACGTTGCGACGGATTTTCTTCTTCTTGCCTTTGGCCACTGAAGCTGATCTCCCAAGCCTCCCGGTGGTTCCAAAACCCTCATCAAGCCCT
>CAZYKP010000201.1:0-5977 GCA_964648025.1 uncultured Pirellulales bacterium
CAACCGACTGCCAAAATCAACCGACTGCCAAAATCCTAGGAAACAAGGCACTAGTCTTGCTACGGCTTTTACGTGCTTGACGACTCGGCAACAGGTTCCCAGAAACCTGTCAAAAAAGTGACCTTGATTCTCAGATTGTAAACCGGTTCACTGGCCTCCAGATCGGTGTCCGCCGCTGAGCAAACCGATCTCCTTTCTCACCAACGGCTTGCGGAAAACTCCCCTCCTGCTGACCTCTTCGGCACGGAGTTCGCATCGGGTTGTCCCAACGTCTCGCCTCGCGGCGGGAACCAGCAGCACCGTGTACGGGACTGTTGATTTCTTCGCTCGAGTCCGAATTGTTCTCAGTCTGCAAGTGGTGTAGCTCTTCTTGACACCACTGGTTCGGAGACCAACCCAATGCTTGTGTTGACAAGGAAGGTCCAGGAACGGATTCAAATCGGTGAGCAAATCACCATCACCGTTGTCCGCGTCCAAGGCCAGGCCGTCCGCATCGGAATCGATGCCCCACAAGAGATCCCCATCCGCCGTGCTGAATTGGCGCTCCAACAACCCTCAGTCGTACCATCACCCCAGCACACCGATCCCTCAGAGCAGGCGAGCCTCCCCCAAGAAGGCTGGATTAGCCTCCCCTGTCAACCACGCTAGAGGACCAAACAAACAACCTGACAACGAAGCTCTCTTCCCCTGAACATTGCCTCGCTGCTCTGTGTCCCGTTCAATCACCAAAGGCAGCCATCAGCCAAAAGGCAGCCATCAACCAATGGGGCGGTATTCACAGATTGGAAACCAGGCAACGGCGTCATGGGTGGGAAACCGGCAGAGCAACCTCTTTGTGGTCTGCTCAATGTTGAGAAACCAGCGGGATGGACTTCGCGGGATGTGGTCAATCTCGTCCAAGGGTGCGTCAGGCCAGCCAAAGCGGGTCATGCAGGGACTCTCGACCCGCTGGCGACAGGCGTCCTACTCATCTGCATCGGCCGGGCCACCCGTCTGATCGAGTACGTCCAGGCCTTACCAAAACAGTATGAGGCTGTTTTCTTATTGGGCCGCACAAGCCCCACCGACGATCTGGACAGCCCTGTGGTCGAGGAAGCTCACGCATCCATTCCTCCCCAAAAGAGCCTGCAAAAAGCCCTCCAGCAATGGACCGGTGAGGTCCTCCAGAAACCACCGGCTTACTCCGCCCTCAAAGTCGCCGGACGCAGGGCCTACCAAATCGCCCGTCGCGGCCAGACGGTTCACCTCGAACCTCGGCCGGTTTCTATCTACGCAATTCACCTCCTAGCTTATGAATACCCAGAGTTGCAAATTCGGGTGGACTGCGGGCGTGGGACGTATATCCGAGCGCTAGGGCGAGACTTGGCGGCGGAGTGCCAGACAACGGCTGTTCTTGCAGCCCTCCGCAGAACTCGAGTTGGCAGTTTTGCAGCCTCGGAAGCTATTTTGTCGCAGCAAGTTTCCGAAAGGAAACTCTCAATCGACGTGATCCGCCGCCACTTAAGCCCACCGCTGATGGCTGTCAGCAGCTTGCCTCGTTTGGAAGTGGGAGCCGCCGAAAAGCAACGGCTGCTTCATGGGCAACAAATTCGATTGCCGGCTTCCCGTGTTCCCACTGGCCGTGTTCCCGTCAGCCTCGATCACCCCGGCTCAGTTGCCTCAAGCCTGGATTCTTCCCAGCCAGGCCCTGAGAGTGTTGGTGCTGATGACCAGGACCTCCCTCTGGGTTGTGAGGCAGCCGCTGTCGATCAGGAGGGCAATTTGGTGTCGATTCTGATCAGGGAGCCTCACGGCTGGTGGCGAATCGGCAAGAATATTCAAGGCTAACTTGCTGGTGACCTGTTCCCCAGTGGCAGGTCAAACTTCAAACTTGCCGGAAGCTAGCCTGTCACAAGTGCATCTGTCACAAGTGCATCTGTCACAAGTGCATCTGTCACAAGCGCATCTGTCACAAGTGTGTGTGGCGGTTGTGTCTGTGGCAGTTGTGGCGATGGGCAGATTCTGTCACAGTTGAGTCAGAACACGCCGTTTGGGGGATCATAGCCCATCTCCATGGCTTGTTGTTGGTCCTCAACCGCACGTTCTGGCTGCCCAAGAGTTTGGAAGGCTTCGCCGCGGTGATGAAGGATGACCGCGCGGGCGCGGCGAATGGACAGACGCCAGTAGGCCGCATCAGCGTGTGACTGCGTCAGAGGACCTTCCGCCCAACCCAACAAGCCCAGGGACATCTCAAAGTCATCCCTGGCTGCTTCGGCCTGACCGAGCTTGAGTCGCAGGAGCCCACGGGTGTCCAGAAAGTTGCCGCGGCGGAAATGGTCTACCGCAGCGGCGAAAATCCGTCTTGGCAAACCAGCTTGCTTCGGCCGACGCAAGGAGTCCAAATGTTGAAGGGCCTCATCGATGTCCTGCAGACCCTCCTTCAGCTGGACGCCCGCCAGGGCACGGGCGTAAGCCCGTCCATTGAGCAATGAGGCCAAGAGTCCACGATGGTGGCTGTGCCGAACAATCTCGATGGCTCGTCCGGCATCGGCGATGGCCTCCTGATGGAACTGCTGAGCGCGTTCAGGACGGCGAAAGGCCAATTGCTGCAACAGCTCCATTCGGCACATGAAGGGCTGGCAGTTGCCTGGTGGGGCCGTGCGGACGAAATCATCAAATTCCACCAGGGCGGCTTCCAACCGGTTTTGTTGGAGATAGGCCTGTCCTCGGAGGTAAAAGACCTGAGGTGTCTCTGGCTGAAACCACTCAGCTTGCTCAAGGGCTTGCAGGGCCAACTCTGCCCGATGGGACCGCAGTCGTTGTTCGGCCAAGCCAACCCAAACCCAACAACCAACCTGCCGGCCAAAGATCGCCCCCAGGGCAATCACAGCCATGGTGACCAGAATCACCGCCTGGATTGTTCGGGGGACCACCAACGGTCGCCGGCCCTTGCCGGTGCCGACAAGTCCAGCTTCCAGCGATTCGCCGGGGCGAGGCACGTCATGAAAGGTGGAAGGGATTGGGAATCCGTATTTATCGACAGCAATGATTGGTCGTGGCATCAACGACGCCTCGTGCCTAGGCAGGGGATTCGCAGGAGAACGGGTCAGTCTTTATATTCAGCCTATGCTGTCTTGTTGAGAACGTCGTGTCGTGCTTGGAAAAAACTCCGCACACACAAGCCTTGCACACGAAAGCCTTGCACACGAAAGCTCGCGAAGACGAAAGCTCGCGAAGACGAAAGCGCCCCAGACAACACCCCCCGTCAAGAAGGATCCTTAGAGGAAACAGGTTCTTGGGGAAACAGTCTCTTGAGGAAACAGGTTCTTAGGAAAAAGCAGGACACTGACACTCAAGTCGACTCGCCCGTCAACGACACACTCGGCAAACAGCAGCAAGACGCTGAAGGTTTCCACAAAACGCTCGGGCTGTTCGATTGGAGGAACGGACTTCTCGGCGGAGAGCTTTTTCTGAAGGGCCTAATTCAGAAAAAGCCAAGCTTCAACCTGCTGAGAATCAACCTGCTGAGAATCAACCTGCCGAGAATGAGTTTTTGGGAGGAAGGCAACCGGCAGAGATTTTGCGGACGACCTTCAAAATCGATGGTAGTCAGCCCCAGAATCCTGGGCAAGCCGCCCTTTCGGAGTCAGCGTGGCTGAATTTGGGGGTGAGCTGTTTGCGGATTTCGGTTGCCGTTGTTTTCGATGCTCCGATTAGAGTTTCTCTGCCACCCAAAGGCCGATCGACGATGAAAGACGACCAACTCAGTTTCAATCTTGCGAGGTCTGGGCCCCAATCGTTCCATATGGCCCGTTTTTGCCTGGTGCCTTGGGACCTGGTTTGCCTCGGCGTGGCTGACTTGGTTCGGTTGTGGGGGCGGCGTTGTTGGGCTCCGGGTCTGGGCTTGCTGGGGTTGGTGGTCACCCTTGCGGGGTGTGGTGACCCCCTGCACCCGAATGTTCGTCGACGGGTGCCCTTTGGGAAAGCGCTTGAGTTAGCGACGATCAAGGCTCGAGAGGAGCTTCCTGACTTTTTGGAAGCGATGGAAAACCCGCCAGGAGATGCCGCTGGTTTTTCGGTCAAGGTTGAGATGGCCGCTGGCAAGCCGCTTTTTGAGAAACCGCTGCGTCATGGAGGCACGGTGATGGCGATGGCCTTCAGCCCGGACGGCAGCAAGATCGCCACCGGCGGCGGCAGCCAGGCAGCCTGGGTTTGGGATGTCGCCAAGGGTTGGCCCCTCTCCGACCCCATGAAGCACAATGGCGATGTGCTTGCTGTGGCCTTTAGTCCCGATGGAAAGACGCTCTTAACTGGCAGCGCTGATAGCACCGCCAGGCTTTGGGAGGCCGCGACTGGCCAATCGCTCGGGCAGCCCCTCCGACATCAGGACTCGGTGGTTGCTGTTGCGTTTGGCCCTGATGGCAAGACCGTCTTAACCGGCAGCAAGGATGGCACCGCTCGGCTTTGGGAAGTAGCCACTGGTCAACCGATTGGCCAACCCCTCCAGCATCAGGACTCGGTGGTTGCTGTCGCCTTTCATCCGAAGGGGAAGACTGTTCTGACCGCCAGTGCCGATGGCAGCGCGAGATTGTGGGAGGCAACCTCCGGCAAAGCAGTTGGCCAGCCAATGAAGCACGACGACCCGGTCAACAGCGCCGTCTTCAGCCCTCAAGGCACAAAGGTCCTGACCAGCAGTGCCGATGGCACAGCCAGACTCTGGGAAGCCGACGACGGCAAGCCTGTTGGCAAACCGCTTGGACATCCCTCCGGGGTGCTCAGCGCCGCCTTCAGCCCTGATGGGCAAACAATCCTCACCGCTGGTTCAGATCATCTTGTCAGGTTATGGGATGTCGTCACAGGCAAGCTCAAAGATTCCATCTTCGAAGATTCCTTGGTCTCGGCGGGTTACAGCCCGAAGGGAAACACCCTGTTGGCCTGTAGCGAAGACCACACCGCCAGACTCTGGAATGCCTCGACCGGAGAGCTTCTCTCGACCCTCGAGCACGAGGCCCCGATCGCCACATGGGCCTTTAGCCCCGATGGACAAAAGGTTCTCACCGGAGGTCAGGATTTTACCGCTCGCCTGTGGGACACAACCGAAGGCAGCACCAGTAAAGAGGTCTGGCTTCTCTTTATCTCTTACAAGGACGGCTTCTTCACCGGTCAACCCCTGCAGTCGCCTTTTGGCACGCAAGCCTTCCAAACGAAATTGAAAGTCCGTGCCGAGGCCGACAAAATCATCGACTGGCACTATTTCCAGGAGGGCGTCCTGCAAGGCGGCTACACCATGCGGGTACGCGCCTGGGAAGAACCTCCCCTCACTCGACAACGTCTCGAAAAGCAAATGGGTGTCAAAATCCCCCCGTTTGAACTCCCTGAACAACCTCTTTGGGACGAAATCCCTCCCAAGAAAGGCAGACCGTCGGAGTAAGCAGAGGGCGTTCTCACCAGACCGTGTTCTCACCAGACCGTGTTCTTGCCAGGCCGTATTCTCACCGGGCCGTGTTCTTACCGGGCCGTGTTCTCACCGGGCCGTGTTCTCACCGGAGGCTGTTAGGCAACGATGGTTTGGGCACCCAAGCGGCTACGAAGTCGCTGGAGAGCTTCCTCGGAGAGCTGGTTACCCGAGAGAGTGAGCCGTTTCAAGTTTGGCCAAGCAGAGCCTTCCAAGATATCAGCGACCTTATTGGTAAGTCCGTGTTTCTGTTGACTGCCGAGGTTGCTTAAGTCGAGGTATTCTAGGTTGGGACAGTTGCCTGCCTCGACAAGGAGTTTCACTCCTTCGTCGGTCAGCGGGTTGTTTGCCAAATCGAGTCGCCGCAGATGAGGAAAGTGCACTGCCCTTGCCAGAGCACGCATGGAATTGATTGTGAGGTTGTTGCTGCTGAGAATCAGCACTCGAAGTTCGCTGAGGTGGGCAGCTCCGGTCAAGGCCTCAGCCCCTCGTGCCCCGATCTGATTGCCGCTCAGATCCAGCCAAGTCAGACCAGAAAGATGG
>CAZYKP010000202.1:0-5518 GCA_964648025.1 uncultured Pirellulales bacterium
CCTCCGCGTATCTGCTATGATGATCACTGATACGACTTTTTCAACAGGCTGCTAGGGTTTGAAGCTCGAATCGTTCGCCCTCATCGACTCCAATCATGAGCCTCCGGGTCGGTGATCGAAAAACACCTCCCAGCAACACCATCATCTCAATCGGCAGAAATGACGTAGTCGTGTGGCCTTCGGCCACACGCTTTTTTCACACAAGGTCCGACACGAATCCAATTGGCGTTTGCGGGTTTCGGGATTCAGTCTGCATTGAGGGAAGACCCACGATCGCCATCGGACCAACGGTCGGCGAAAACCAAACCACCAAATGGGACCATCAGCCAGCATCCAGGGCAGACAAAATCCCACAATGAACCGACCGGGAGGATTCTCGAAAATGCGAGCCTGCGCACCTAGGGCGTTGCCCGTAGGCTACGATGGGTATGGCTTTCAGCCAACCAGTCTCGATCGGGATTCACCGCAGACCTACCGCCGACAGATTCCGAAACCATCGATCCTGGGCACTCAAGAAGATGCGGGCCTGAGCTCCAAAACGGGCGGTGTTTCTGGCAAAAGGTCAGCAAATTGATCAACTTGGGGGTGGCAAACCGCCCACAGCTCGTCGCCCGAGGTGAGAGAGATTGTGAACAATTGAAGAATTTTTACCGCCCGTTTTCCGCCCAGGGTGAGCCCAAGAGAGTGGGAACCTTTGAGGTTTTGTGGGGTGAAGATGACAGCTCTGCTCCTGGGTGGTCATCTTCTGAAGTCGGCACTCAACAAGGGGGAAGCCGTGGGGGCGGCTGAACGAGTGTCTGCTTCTTAGGGGTTCGCAGCGGCGGTGCCTTTTCTTCTTACACCGCTTCTGCTGCACACAAAAAAGCCTCCAGCGAATCGCCTCGGCCAGTCTCCGCCGAGCTTCTTCGCTGGAGGCTCATTTCTTTTCTGATGGGCGATTTCTGCTCGCTCGCTCGCCTCAAAACCTGGTGGTATCGTTGCCCTTCAGGTGTAAATTGTTTTTACCCTAATTTGGTCAGTCTGTGACGGCGTAGGCCGACAGCTCCCAGCAGCCCAGCCAGCAGCACCACTGCGGTGGGTTCGGGAATGACGGTGGGGCTGGGGTCGGCCAGTCCGACGATCACCAGAGCTTCCTCAAAGCTGGGGACGTTTCCGCCGGTGCCGGCTCCCCAGTTCATTTCAATAAGGTCGAGGTCGTCTTCGTTGACGAGGAAGTCACCGTTGAAGTCGGCCAGGATCCAATTGCCCTCCGTTCCCAGGTTCATGGCCAGCAGATCCAGGTCGTCCAGGTTGACCAAACCATCGAGGGTGGCATCGCCTAGGACCAGGTCTTGATCCAGGGTGATGGTCACCGAGTTCGGGGTGTACTGAATGCCGACTAAGTCATCGTAGATGCCCAAGTCCGTGACCGAGGTGAAGGTATCAGTTACGCCGCCGTCGGCAGTGATCAACGTGTACGTGCCTGCTTTGATCAGATCGGCCGGGTTGGCTTCGCCGACAAAAGCCAGCTCCAAAAGCATATTGGTCAGGTCGATGCTGCCGGAGGTGATCGAAAGCAAGTCCTGACCGAGAACGTCGCCGCCGAGATCCATGGCGAGGACACCCATCTCTCCACCGCCCTCTTGCGTTTCCACCGAGACGTCTCCCTGCACATTGGCTGTGCCGATCACTTCACCCAACTCCAGACGAGCAGCATTGCGTAGGGCGCCCAAGGTGACCCCGTCTCCCAAAACCAGTGTTCCCTGTTCGACGGCGATGAAGTGGTCTTGGCCGGTGACATCCCCGTTGAGGGTGAGAGTTCCTTCCCCCCATTTGGTAAGGTCACCGATGCGGAAGTAGTTGGAGCCGTCGGCGAAGTGGATGTTTCCGTTGATCGTCAGCGACGAATCGGCCGCGACCTCCAGGTCGAATTGGCCGCCAGGCTTAGTCGGATCACCGCCGCCGCGGGCTTCGAGATCGGCGTTGATGACGTGGTGACCGGCGAGCACGTCGATGGCTGCCCGAGTGCGAGCTTCGGTGAAGTTGACCGTGGCGTCAGTTTGTGGTCGCTGGACCTCGATGATGAGTTTGTCCGCAGGCGTGCTCCCCTCGATAGTGATGCTGTAATCGGCGTTATCGAAGACGAGCTGGCCGACCTGGGCTTCCTGGGTGCCAGGGGTGCTGTCGCTGATGGTGATGGTAGCGTCTTTTTCTAAGAAACGCCCGAAGCGGGCGACTTCACCGATTTGGGTTTCGTCGGGTCCACCGGCGACGAATGTTTGACCGTCGGGGACGTCGTTGCCGGCCCAGGCCCACACGTCGAACCAGTGCCCGTTGCCGGGCAGTTGGTATTGCTGCAGCCCGACGCCATTGCTGCCGGTGAAGCCCAGGTCCGAGGCGACGAAGTTGTCGAAGGTGGCTTCCGGACGCCCGGTGCCGTAGCCGGGACCGGTTTCTTCGATGACAACCAGCCCGACCTGGCCGGTGGTGTGCTCGGCAGTGAAGCCGTTGAGACTGGGAATATCCACATTCACGGGGGCAACTTCCCCGCGGTCCCAGCTTGAGTCGGTGTCGGTCCAAATGGTATCGCTGTAGTTGGTCCCAAAGGCGCCGAGCGGATTGTCGAGATCAGCCAAGTCGTAGACGACAGCAGTCAATTGGCTTCCCAGACCTGTGAAGACGATCCGATAGTTTTTGTTGGGATCGATTTGCTGTTGAGCAGGAAGGTCCCCAGGCAGATTCGCTTCACCCAGAGATGCTTGCCCGGGATTCTGGTTGAAGGGCAACGGGACTTCGCCTTCGATGTGTTGCATCTGAAGTGCGTTGAATTGGGCATTGAGCGTCAGGATGATCGAGTCACTCGTTCCCAAGCCTGGGTTGGTACCGCGTGCGGAGAGACCGTAAATGGCATCCCGG
This sequence comes from uncultured Pirellulales bacterium, assembly GCA_964648025.1. Classification (GTDB taxonomy): domain Bacteria; phylum Planctomycetota; class Planctomycetia; order Pirellulales; family Pb10988; genus CAZYKP01. Next base: position 2,896 of record CAZYKP010000202.1, read on the forward strand.
TTCGGGTTGAAATCGAGAACGTCCACCATGGTGCGGAAGTGTGAAAACTCCCGTTCGTTGTAGGAGAGGGACGTACGACCTTGGCCGATGGCCTGGTCCAGGGTGACGTTGCCGCCGAGATTGGGATTGTTGGAAATCTCGTCCTGCATCACCGGTGAATCGGCCGTCAATTGTCCGTTTTGCACTGTCACATTGGCGGGAAACGGACCAACAACGTTGGGATTCCAGCCAGCAATGCCAGTGACGGCATCCAAGGGGAGGGCCTGATTCAGCGGCTCGATTCGGTCGAATTTTGCATTCGGGCCGGTGGTGGTGTCTGTGCTAAAGTCGTCACGATAATCGAAAAAGTCGTTGCCCGCCGAGGTTGGAACCGCCCGAGACCCAATGGAGCTGAACTCCATGGACAGCGGATCGCCCGGCGGAGCCAGGGTCGTATCTTGAAACTGCACAGCCAGTCCAGAGGTCCCTTCAGTGAAGGCGGTCGGACTGGCATTCCCATCGACAAAGCCACGATCGATCCACGTGAGCTGCCCAAGAAACTGATCCTGTGCCTGGGAGGTGTACACACGGCCTTTCAGGTAAGGCGTACTCGAGCCGGTGACCTGAAAATCGGTGAAGACATCAGGATAGTCACCCTGAGGAACAACCAATTTCGTTGAGGTTTTTGGCGTCCCGGAATCCGACCCCTGACCACCGTTGACGACCTTCGTGATGGAAAAATCCTTCCCAAAGCCGTCGTGCCCAAAGGCATATCCCGAGAGAGTGGCAACATCAGATCGCGCCAGCAGGGCAATGTCCTGATTCCCGGTTGCTGAGAGTGGAATGTTGGACGTCAGTTTGACGTCTCCGAAGGTGTCCGCACGAGACCCCAAGATGATTTGAGGGCTTCCCAATGGCCCGCCTGCCGCAGGTGGCCGAGAGGCAGCATCAAGGACGAGATTTCCGCCCTTGACCTCAATCACCGGCTCGCCAGGCAATGAGTTGATGGCAGTGGCGCCTTGAGGGGGAGCAAACACTTGGTTGGGCGAGACGCCATCGACCGACAGAAACGTCCAACCATCAAGGTCCAAACCGCCTTCAAAAGTCTCTTCCCAGTCGGCTGCTTGCGCCGGGAGGCCCCAGCCCAGCAAGGCTGTCACCAGCAAACTCGCTGCAGTCCAGCGGGACCGCCTGAGACAGGACCGGCTCACAGATAACATCACACGTCTCCTTTGTTTGAAGAATTAGCAGGGAATGGGTGAAGAACTCGTGTGGGCGAAGCCTTTGTGCGGGTGAAGAACTCGTGAGAGTGAGAACTGCGGGGGATTACGGAAAACGCTGGACACAAGGAGGATGCCCTGCCCTGAGGAGGTCGCCCAAGCCTCAAGTGACACAGCCTCAAGTGACACAGCCTCAGGTTGGCAGTCCGAGATTGAGGAGGACTGCTGATGTTGGGAAGACTCTGATCAAGGGGGTCAACGAAACGTGACTCACCAACCGGAACTGAGGGAACCGCTGGCGATGGAGTTGGTTGTTGCTGCTGGGTTGGTTGCGAGGGAACCAATGAGTGGATGGGGCGAATCTTAGCAGCATTTCGCCGTCCGTCAAGGTGCTCCAGCTCATACTCAGCGGCGAGTTGATGCTGTGGCCTTGGCCAGAGAGAAAGCTACCCAAGAAATGTCCCAAAGAGGTGGACAACAAGCGGCAACCAAGACGGCGGTTGTTGCCGAAGCGAATGATGCCTCGGGCAGAGAGTCCAGTTCGACAAAGGGGTGATGATCAAGAGAATGATCTCTTGAGTGCTTCGGTCGGCAAGAGTGAGCTGGCTGAAGAAGAAGCACCAAGATGGCCAGATCCGGCGTTGGGTCTCGACGGCCTGTCCACAAGCTCCTTGGTCGTGACGGCGAGTCGCCCTGCGGAAATGGTGACATGAGGAGCCTGAGCTAGCATGCGTCGGCAGCGGGAAAGCACTGCATCGCACCGCCTCACTCTGGCACGCCCAAGAAAACCTCCCTGAGCTTGAAAGGCCCTTAACCGTCCTGGGAGATCATCGGGCCCGGCACTGCCAAGCGAATTGCCCCAGAAAAGCAGACGGCCCCAACTGGGCGGTGCCAGTTGGGGCCGTCTTGAAGGGCGAGACCAGGCCCTCTCCCTCATTCTCGTTGAGGCATGCCTGAGGCGTTGCTCAGACGTGATTGAGGGGCTCGCCTTGGTTCGCGGGGGCTGCCGGTGGGCACCGACAGCCTCCAAGTGGTTTCAAACCCCACGTTCTCGAGACCTTTAGCCGTGGCAGATGCCGTTGGCACAGGGCGTTTCGTGGTGGGGTGCTGCCTCACAGCAAGTGGGGGCTGGGCAACAGATCGTCACAGGCACTTCCTTGCAGATGGTCTTGGGGACGCAGCGAGTGACGGTGTAGGGCACCTTCTTGGGAATGCACTTCTCGACCTTGATGGTCTTGCAGTAGTGCACAGGCTTGCAGACCTTGTAGCAGACGGTCTTGCAACGAGTCTCGGGGACCATCTTGCAGGTGGTGTAGCAGACGGTCTTGGTCCGCTTCTCGGGAACCATCTTGCAAATGGTGTGGCAGACGGTCTTGGTCCGCTTCTCAGGAACCATCTTGCAGATCGTCTTGCAGATGGTCTTG
>CAZYKP010000203.1:0-5491 GCA_964648025.1 uncultured Pirellulales bacterium
CCCAATTCCCAAATCAATCGAAAAGCCTCTAGAAAATGCCACCTCGAACGCCTAGGGCGTTGCCCGTAGGCTACGATGGGTACGGCTTTCAGCCAACCAGTCTCGATCAGGAGAGGACCCATACCAAGGGCAGCCCATGATCGCCGAAAATCCCCTTCGGGGACTGCCCAATTAATGTGCATCCCGCCGAGTTGGCATGGCGGCGCCGGTCTGCTCTCGCCAACGAACCAACTGCTGCTGCAACTGACGGGCCTTGCGGGGCATCTCTTCAGCTAAATTGTTTTTTTCGCTAATATCTTCTGCCAGGTTATACAATTCCAGGGAGTTGTCATCAAACCGCTCGATGAGTTTGTAGCGTCCTTGGCGGACCGCCCCTCCCAGTCGGTTGGAGCGGTGCCAAGCGAAGTTCGGATAGTGAAAGTAAATCGCCTCACGCTCAAGCGACTTGCCACGCAGCAAGGGCATGATGCTCACACCGTCCAGCTTGCTCGGAGCCGCTGAGGGGGCCACCGCCGGCAGACCAGCGGCCTCCGCCAAGGTGGGGTGCCAGTCCATGCTGATCACCGGGGTCTTGCAAACCGTGCCAGCAGCAACAACGCCCGGCCAGCGGACAATCAGCGGAATCCGAATGCCGCCTTCGTAAAGATGACCCTTGGCAGCCCGGAGCGGCCGGTTGTCCGAAACCCCACCAAAACCACCATTATCAGAAGTAAAAACAACCAAAGTTTTCTTGGTCAACTCGAGTTGATCGAGAGTCTGCAGAACACGCCCGGTGGCGGCATCCATGGCTTCAATCATCGCGCCGTAACGGGTGTCGTTCAGGCCTGGGCCCTGGCGACGAGCGTATTTTTTGATCAGCGGCTGAGGTGCTTCCATGGGCCAGTGGACGGTGTAATTCCAGAGAAAAAGGGCAAAGGGTCGCTGAGCGTTGTTCTTGATAAAGCCGATGGCCTCATCAGCCAGACGGTCGGGCAGATACTCGCCTTTTTGGCGATCTTTGAGGTTGGGGATCTTGTAAGGATCAAAGAAAGTCGGCGGGCCACCGTAACCACACCCGGCGATATTGAGATCAAAACCTTGGCGGGTGGGCTCCAACTCGGGCTTGCCGCGGCCGCCTCCGGAGAGGTGCCATTTGCCGATGAAGGCCGTGGCGTAGCCGGCAGCTTTCAGACGCTCTGCGATGGTGAGCTCTTCTTGGGGCAGATAATTGAGCATCGCTGCGGGCAAGAGTTTGGAGTCCGCAGGCGTAAAGGCGGGTCGGTCGGGCGTGTGGTTGGTTAAGTGCAAACGGGCGGGGGATTTTCCAGTCAGGATGGCTGCTCGAGTTGGTGAGCAAACGGGGGCTGCTGCGTAGGCGTCGGTAAACCGCATGCCTTGTGTGGCAAACTGATCGACATGGGGCGTTTCCACCAGTTTGTTTCCCTGGCAAGCCAGATCCATCCATCCCAGATCGTCAATCATCACGAAGACGATGTTGGCAGGAGGTTTTGGGGAGTTCGCCGAAGCACCAAGCGGCGGGCCGGCCAAGGTCACAAGAGCAAGCAAAAACGCAAATCGCGTTAGAGAATTCATCAAACCACGCTGTCGATGCGAACTGATGCCAAGGACGAGAGGTCGTGTTCTGCGAGAAAGTGATCTCCGCAGAACGGTCTCTTCTGAAACTATGGATTCTCGGAAAGGTCCGTCACGGAGCCCTGCGGCGGTCGTGCTCTGGGCACTCCCAGACGAAGTAAAAAGCATACGTGCCGAAGAAGCACTTTTTGAGCCCCGGAGCGTTTTTTGAGCCCCGGAGCGTTTTTTGAGCCGCTCGGCAGAGCAGCCGTCCCAGGTCCGCTTGGGCGAGAGAACTCAGCGACCGACCTCAGCAGCTGGAAAATCCCTCGCCGCCTCAGGGTTTTCAAGAACAAGACGCCAGCGACTGCTCACCGGCTGAGGATCTGAACTTGGCAACCCTACCCGCCATAGCGGATTTCTCACCCAGACTGGCCGTAATGGGACTGTCCCAGACGTGGGCATTGTCCACCAAAACGTCGTTGCAGGGTTTGTGGTTGGTCCCGCAGGTGGAACCTCCAGCACAATCTGGAACAGTCGAGCTAAAAAGATTCTGAAAAATTGCTCGCAAGAGCGAAAGACATTCTCCAGCAATTCTGCGGGTTCTGGCTTCCCAGGTGCCCACCAGAGCTTCGGATTGACAAAACTTACCGTTGACGTCCCTGGTCAAAACCCCAAGGAACAGCCTAGGATAAGCTTGAGCGAATCAGATGTGCAGCTCAGACTGAACGTTTTATCAGCAAGCAGAAGTTGCTGGAAACTTGCCCAACAGCGAACCTCGGCCCGTTGTGCCGGCCCAACCAACCCAAGCTGAACAGTCCGAGCGAGATCGAAGGACACGATCTTGCCAAGAGACAAGATTGGCCAAGAGACGAAACTGGCCCGAGAGAAACTGGCCCGAGAGAAACCTGGCTGGAGCCGGATAGGCCGGTTGTTCATCTGCTTGCGGGGGTTATTGATTCTGTGTTGGGATTTTCTCTGGAATCCTGTCACCCCCTCAGGTGTCTTGACAGGTATGGTGAGGTGTGTCGGTGAGAACGCAACTCACCCGCGACCTGGAACAACTGCAGAAATCCATTATGTCGATGTCTGCGCTTGTGGAGCAGGTCATCGATGAAGCCGTCGAGCATTTGCGTCACCCCCAGCGGGGCACCCAGGCGCGTTTGGCCGAATTCGAAGAGGAAATCGACCGCTGGGATGTCCGAGTGGAAAATGAGTGCGTTCGGGTGCTGGCTGTGCACCACCCTGTCGCAAGCGATTTACGCCGAGTCGCTGCGGTTTTAAAAATCGCTGGAGAACTCGAACGGGTTGCTGATTTTGGGGTCAACCTTGTTGAACGGGCGACGGACCTCAATCGCGGTCCGACTGTGGAAATCCCTGAGCGACTTCATTACATGGCTCGCCGGGCGAGGGAGATGCTCCATCGTGCTATCGACGCTTTTGTCGAGCTCGACCCAACCCTGGCGCGTCGGGTCTGTTTGGCAGACGACGAGATCGATCAACTCAATGTGGAATTGATCGAGCAATTGATTGCCCAGATGGAGCGGTTCCCGCATTTGGTTCGTCCCAATATGCACCTCTTTAGCACCACGCGATACCTAGAACGGGTTGCCGACCACGCCACCAATATTGCCGAAGATGTGGTCTTCCTGGTGGAGGGCGAGATCATTCGCCATCAACCTCGTCCTGAGTGAGACTCCAACAGTGGAGAGGCCCGGTGACCAAGGCCAACCCTCTGTGGGATGCTTGTGTTCGTCTCACGCAGGGAGTCGTCTCGTGCAGCTCTGGCAGCCAAGCGTTTCGGTTCAAGCGTTTCGGTCTGGCCAGTCTTCTGCAGTGGAATCAAAGAGAGGACTGCTCGAGTGCATCTCCTGAGGCTGGCCCTTGGCATGGAATTTTTATTAAGATTTTTGCTAAGGATTTCATGACCATTTTTCGAAAGCACTTTTGCAGGTCCCTGAGGGACCTGCGACCTGGAATTGGCGTCCGAAGAATTAAGGCCTGAAGACTTTCCAAGAATTGTTGTGCCCAGAGTATGTCCAAGCCAACGTTAGTGATCATCGAAGACGAGCCTGAGTTGCTGGAGATCCTTCACTACAACCTAAGCCGTGAAGGATTTGAGGTGCTGACTGCCTCAGATGGCCATGATGGACTCCAGCAGGTGCAGGCTTGCCTGCCAGATTTGGTCATTCTGGATTTGATGTTGCCGGTGCTGGACGGCCTGGAGGTCTGCAAGCGACTTCGGGGGGACTCAGCCACCGAGCAGATCCCTGTGTTGATGCTCACCGCCAAAGGCCAGGAGTTGGACGAGGTGACAGGCTTTCAGATGGGAGCCGACGACTATGTCACCAAACCCTTCAAAATGCAGGTTCTCATCCAGCGGATTAAGGCCTTGCTCAGGCGGGCCGCTGCTGACCAACCCGAAACGGTGACGATCTTTGGTCTGGAGATTCACCGATTTCAGCACCGCGTTCGCCTGCAAGGAAAGCCCCTGCAGTTGACCCCGACAGAGTTTCGCTTGCTCTGGACGATGGCCTGTCAACCTGGCCGAGCCTTTCATCGTCAGGAACTCATGGACGCATCCATGGGCCAAGAGAGCTCCTCGATGGAACGGACCATCGACGTCCACGTCAAAGCCCTCCGCCAGAAACTCGGCAGCCAAGGCGATCTCATTGAAACCGTCCGGGGCGTTGGCTACCGCTTCCGCGACCGACCTCTGGAACTCGTCGGATCAGGCGACACACGGCAGACACCGCAGAAGCTGCAAGAAGAGCAGTAGCAAGAAAGAAGTAGCAAGAAAGGGAGCAGCCGCCCAGAAGGCTCTTCGCTTCGCGGCGGCCCTTGATCACGCTACTGAGATGCAGCCTCTTGAAGAGTTGTTTTTTCTTGCCATCCTTGTCTTCCAACCAACGGGACAAAGCGACACCCAGACATCTGCTGCTGGTGCATCTGGCCATCCTGCTTGTCAATGATTTGCAGCACTTGATGTTCTCCACCCCCCACTGGCATCACAAGCCTTCCTCCTTCAACAAGCTGTTCAAACAGGGAAGGAGGAATCCGGGGACCTCCTGCGGTGACGATGATCCGGTCGTACGGGGCCGCCGGAGGATAGCCTAAGGTGCCGTCGCCAACCAGAAATGTCACATTCGTCAGCCGGAGTTTCCGCAAGACAGAGCGGGCCGCTTGGGCAAGCCCTTGATACCGCTCAACGGTATACACTTCACGAACTATCTTGGCCAAAACAGCTGCCTGATAACCACTGCCGGTTCCCACCTCCAAAACGCGATGGTCCGCCTCTAGGCTGAGCAATTGGGTCATCAAGGCCACCATATAAGGCTGGCTGATCGTTTGGCCTTGAGACAGGGGCAAAGCCCGGTCTGCATAAGCCTCTTCTTGCCATTGCGGGGGCACAAACATCTCCCGCGGCACCGAATCCATCGCCGCCAGAACATGCGAATCAAAGATGTCTCGTCCTCGCAGTTGCTTCTCGCACATTTGCCTGCGAGGAATCGCATAGCCTTCAGGCTGGATTGGATGCTCCTGGCCCCGATTCGATCCAGCTGGATTTGACTGGTTTGGATTTGACTGGTTTGGATTTGACTGGGCCGGACCCGAGTCAGTTTGTTGGGTTTGGACTTGTTTCAGGGTGTGACCTTCGCTCATCTGGGGATCCCTCCGAAATCAATGAGGGGATGGGAGACTTTCCAATGAGAACCTGGCACTTCGACTGATTCCCTGAAAAGCCTTCGACGAAGCTGGCGTGTCTCGTCCGGCAATCCGTTGGGGCCTCTGGCGCCCCCCCTTTGGTCATCACGAACAAGGACAAGTGGTCGCCCTACTGCTGCCTTCGGAACATTCTTGCTCGTCCAGAACACACCAGCCGCTGGAACGACCAGTGATCTGGCAGCTGTTGATCTGGCAGCTGTTGATCTGGCAGCTG
>CAZYKP010000204.1:0-5427 GCA_964648025.1 uncultured Pirellulales bacterium
GTCGTGTGTGTCGGCGTTTTGTTCTTCGTGGTGTTGTTCGTGGTTGCGTTGGTCGTCGTTGCTTTGTTCGTCGTGGCTGTGTTCGTCGTGGCCGTGTTCGTCGTGGCCGTGATCTTCGCCATCGTGACTGTGTGTGTGAGGGGCATCAGTCAAGCGATAGGTCTCAAAACCTCGAGTTGTGAGAAATTCTTCCCACTCCTGAAAATTAGCATCTTTGGCTAGATCTAAGACTTTCCATTTTGGGCAGCGATAGCTCACGTCGTAATGCCCCTCATGATCAGATCGTTTCACCTCGCACTCAAGCCGACCCTGGAGGACCTCGACCTCTTTGTCGGCATCTTCCTTAGTCGAGAGGTGGAGCGTCTTCCACTCGGTCAGGCGGTATTCCAGTGCGGCGGGATTGGCAGGTCCGCACCCATTGAGGGACATCGCCAGCAGACCACCGAGTAGGCAAGTCACCGCCGCAGGAATTGAAATCCGCGTAGCCATCGGTTCTCCTTGAAATCTCAAATCCAAAATCTCAAACTCAATCAGGACAGAAGGTCCCCAGCCTCGGGTTTGAGGCTCCCCCGTGGGGACGAGCTTGTTGGTTGCTTGGGACATTCCTCAGAGGACTGCACTTGGAACCCCGCGATCTCCAGAATCGGCCCAGCCGCGTACGCCCTCCAGGGGCCACAACAACGCCAGCCGAGAAAGAAATGCGGCTGCTGTTCTGGTTAGCTCATCCCGTTGCCTGTGGCGATTCTGTCAGAGGCTTGTCAAGCCTACCATAGCCGTCGCCGTCAGTGTCTGCCCCAGCCTCGAAAAAGCCGCCACCGCCTCCCACACATGACGGGTCCCCGCCCTGCGACGTTCCATCGCAGGATGATGCGGCAAGGTGCTTGTCCGCGTGAAATCGTGCCGGGCCCAACGGTCTCGTCGAGGGCCAGCCACATTCGACAGCTCATAAGCTCTCAATACGGGAGTTCCCTGGCCCAAAGGCAAGTTACAGAGTTCTCTGAAGACCTGCCACGCAACCTGTCAAATATTCCCAATACTTGTTTTTGGCGGTAGCAAGACCTCAGTTTGGTCGGCCAGGACAAAGGCCGGCCCAGGGGGTGACGAGACGAGAGGCTGCTGCCCAGATCGCCAGCCTTCTATCGATTGTGAGGCTGATTGCCAATTGCTGAGCTGGCTCTTGGAATCATTCCACCACCACGCGATGAACTGGGCCATCAAGAGACGTTTTGGGGCGAACCTGGATGGTCAAAAGACTCTCCCAGCGATGGCTGCTGCGATCGACTCAAAGCTTTTGCGAAGACGATGAGCAAACAGGTCCTTGCTAAAGCCAGTTATCTTGCCGGGATATGGAGCTTTGTTAAGCTGAGGCTTGTCAGATTTGCCCGTCGATGCCAAGTTCAGGGAGCTCGAGTTGACCTTGCCCGCTAGTGAGGAACTGTGATGCCAAGATCGGGGGTTGTTTGGCTCAGGCGTTTTCTTTTCGCAAAATCGCTGTGCCATTGAGATGATAGATGGTTGCAACACACTGGAGTGAGGGATGTCCGAAACACAGGGGGACTTCGACCCTCAACGCTCACCGCTTCGCCGTCGGCCGCCATCTCAACACCCATCGCCCCAGGGCCCCATCCCTCAGCAACAGCCACCTCAAAGCCAGGCAATTCAAAGCCAGCCACCTCAAAGCCAGGCAATTCAAAGCCAGGCAATTCAAAACCAGGCAATTCAAAACCAGTCGCCCTTGGGCCAATTTTCCGTCGGCGGGGCACAGGAGAGCGAAATCGCCTTACCGCCCTCCAGCCTATCAAGAGTCACCTCCTGGTGTTGAGAGAGAGGGTCTGCCCGAGGCTGCACAAAGGATCTCAAATCGTTTCGGCGAAACATTCATACTCTTGGGGGTCTGCTTGTGTTCCTCGGGGGCCTCTGCCTGATCATCGCCATCGTGGGCATGGGGGTGGTCAACCGGGCTCAGCCAAATCAGGTCGACCCTAACGCCTCAACAACGCTGGCGGTCGTCGCGGTGGCGGGCGTTATTTGGCTCGGGACAGGTCTGATGGCCTGTTTTCAACAAGTGCCAGCAGTTTACGTTGCCCTGGTCCTCGGTGACCTCAGCCTCGTCGGCCAGTTCCTCAACTTCGGAAACTTGAACTGGCTCAGGTTATTGATCCCAATTGTCATCATCGCGCAATCCCATCAGGTGATACACCTGGCCGGTCGTCTCACACGCCGCCGGATCATGCTAACTGCTCGCCCGAGAAGGTGAATTTCCCCCTGATCTGCTCGCCAAAGGCCTTCGTCGGATTCATCAAAGACTCACGAAACAATAGCCGGCCATCTCGGAGCACCAGGCTTGGGCAAAACGGTTTTTCTGGGTAACTTACCATGCCTCAGACGGGTTTTCGACTTAGGGCGACCGCCTGCACTCGTTCGTGATGACCGAGGAGTCAAGCCAACTCAGGGAGTGAAGCTAGAGGCGCATCCGAAAGCCCAGCTCCTCAGTCGTTCTTCGAGTCAGTCGTTCTTCGAGGCCTTTTCAGGTCATCAACAAAAAACTTGCCATACCAAGGCCCTTCCTGGGCGACTGGTGTGTGCTGTTTGCTCGTGATCGTTTCTTGGTTCTCTTCGCTGTGAGGAACATCGTGATGGAAAATCCGTATCAGGCACCGGCCCTTGAGCCAACTCAGGAAACCCAGCCATATGCTGTTGAGGATTTTGGAGGAATCAACCGTCTCCAGTACCTAGGGATTATCTTTGTGCTTGGGTTGGTCTTTGGGATCGCGATTGCGGCAGTGGGCAATGCGGAACCTGCTCTCGCGGGAATCCAAGTGTTGTATTTCGTGCTTCTCATAGTGGTGGTTTACTATCGTCTCCAAAACATCGGGATGAGCGGTTGGTGGCTACTGGGGTTTATCGTTCCCTTCCTCAACCTGTATGTCGCCTTGAGTTGTTTGATCTGTCAGCGAGGCTATCGAGCTGCCAAGAAGCTCGACACCGCCGGGCGTGTCCTGGCCTACCTAATTCTGGGCTCGTTCCTGCTCGTCTTCTTGATCGCGGTTCTTTTGACACCACTTGGATAAGACCATACGCCATCCAGCTCACGAAGGCCCCAGTTGAGTGCGGCCGAACCAGCGAACCAAGGCCACTGAGACCGGTCCGATGATGCCCCTGTTGATTGGGCTCATCTACTCGTCGAGGCTCATTGGCTGAAAGCCATATCCATCGTAGCCTAAGGTGAAGCCCTAGGCGTTCGGGCTAAAATTCTTCAGTGACCTTGGGATGAAAAAGTTTTCGATTGTGTCCTATGGTAATTGGGCTCATCTCCCGGTCGGTGCTGATGTTGGTGGCCATCCGTATGGGCTACGATGAATCATCCCACACCATGAATGCGTATTTCGACAATTCAAATACCATTGAGCGGCAGGTCTGACGGAGTGTGAACAATGTGTGGCCTTCGGCCACACGATCATCGATGTGGGATCGATCAATGGTGTGGAGCGATCCGCATGGAATGAAATCCCAGATCAACCGACCGAAAAGGCATCTCAAAAATTTTAGCTCGAGCACCTAGGGCTTCGCTTTAAGCTACGATGGATATGGCTTTCAGCCAATGAGCCTCGACCAGGAGATGAGCCCAATCACCATAAAACACAATCGAAAACCTTTCGATCCCAAGGCCTCTGCAGAATGCTACCTCTGCCTGACGCCCGTCCCGCCAGAGAGACCCCCAAGGACCTCGTCGAATACTTTTCAGGGAACCAATAGAAGCATCCACCTCACCAGAGCAAGACGTTACCATCGTGACATATCAGGAAGACTGATCCTGGTCATCTTCCCTATGTGGCAGAGGCCATCGGGCCAGAGGGGCGGAACCAACCCCTCAGTCAGAGGGCCTGGCAAGCACGACTGCCGCACTTTTTTTAACACCCTTTGGAGATGGATATGACACAGTTTCGTCGCAGACCGAGCGTGGATTGTGAGCAAGGTTTGGTGAAGGGGCCTCCCCACTTCCTGGTGAGCCTTTGGCTGCCCTTGGGGCAGACGGTCGCCTTCGGTCGACAACTGTTGCTGCCTGCAATCCTTGGTTGTGGCTTGTTGCTGGCCTCGACGGGCGTCGCCAGTGCTGAGAAACTTTCAGACATTCCCTACGCCCGGGTTGGCGAGACCCCTTTGGCGTTGGATCTGTACCTTCCCAAGAAGAGTGAGACGGCCCCACCCCTGATCGTGTGGATCCACGGAGGGGCATGGCGACATGGCAGCAAGAATCGGTGTCCCTTCACGTGGTTGAACGAGCACAATTACGCGGTGGCCAGTTTGCAGTACCGGCTGACCGACCGGGCCATTTTCCCGGCCCAAATCCACGACTGCAAAGGAGCCATCCGGTGGCTGCGGGCCAATGCAGCCAAATACGGCTACAACGCCGAGAAGATCGGTGTGGCGGGAATCTCTGCTGGTGGTCATTTAGTGGCTTTGCTGGGGACTAGTGCAGACGTTAAGGAGTTGGAGGGGGATATTGGCGGGAATTTGGATCAATCCAGTCGAGTCCAGGCGGTTCTGGATATGTGTGGGCCGGCCGATTTCATCTTGGAACTGAAAGTCCGTCCCGAGGTGGTCAATCGGCCCGACTCGGCTGTGGCTCGACTGCTTGGCGGCCCAGCAGCCGAGCAGCAACCTCGGGCTCGACTTGCCAGCCCTGCCCATCACGTGACTGAGGATGATGCGCCTCTTCTGATCTTCCATGGGACGAAAGATCGGCTGGTGCACATGCAGCAAAGCGAGCATTTGCGAGATCTCTACCAGAAAGCCAAGCTGCCGGTGACTGTGGAGTTCATCCCCGATGGCGGCCATGTGCCCAGACAATTTTTTGATCAGACCCGCCGCGAGATGGCGTTAAAATTCTTCCAGAAGCACATCAACGGGCAGAAGGACTGACCCACAAACATTGAGGTGGATGCTCTCCCCGGAGGGAAGCTCAAACAGCCCGGCAGCGTTGCTACCTCTTGGATGCCCGAATCCCATACGCTGGACCTTCGGGCATTCAGCCTCACCAGGGATGGTCCTTCGATCATTCTTCAGCAATGGACCGTCCGCTTCCGACAAACTCACCGGGGAGGTCACCCTCAAGGCTCTGCGTTTTCCCCGGCTGCAACCCTCCAAAGCTGCCAATTCGCTCCAGCCTTGGTGACCGGCCAATCGCCCAACAACTCGACGACCTGCCCCCTCTCGGATTCTTTCTTCCGCTCCGCTCATGTCTCCTGAACTCGAGCAAACCGGAGGCCGAGGAGGCTGATGCGGACGTCGGGGAGGTCCTCGTCGCGGACAGCACAGCGCACGAGCCGCGCGTCGTCGCCCCAGCCCCCACCGCGGCTAGCACGGTTCGAACCCCCGGAACCCTCGACGCAGGGGTCCTCTCCGCCGGGAAGTCTTTTTTGATAA
>CAZYKP010000205.1:0-5391 GCA_964648025.1 uncultured Pirellulales bacterium
CGGTCGTGGGCTGGAGGTGGACTCGGGAGCTGTGGGGGCGGATCCGAACTGCCGCATTTGCCGACGCGAGCCGCTGTGGGGATGAGTCCGCGGCAGATGCCATCTCCAACTTTTCCGTTCGCGTCGGGGTTGTTCCGGCAGGGGCGGACAGGATGGTAGCGGAACAAGCGGAGCCCATCCCGTAAGTCGGAGTGATCTGGCGGAGCAGAGTGAGGTTGTTGTGAGGCCCCAGAGAATGGGCAACGCCAGGCTCGCCGGAGCGAAGCGGAGGCAGAGAGAACTCGACGACTCCTCCCCTTCTAGGGCTGGAACAGATGGGTCGGCGGCATCGGGCGCGGATAGGAAGCTGTTGAGGGTTCGGTGACCGCTTGGCGGTCTGCCTGCTCACCCTCCCTTTCGGGGTAGAGATCCCCGCGTTGGTCAAGACCATGACGCATGATGACAACGTTGGCCTCGATCGGCGCTCGGCTCGTTCCATCTATGGTGTGTTGCACAGTCACGGACCAGGGTTGACCAAGACATCTCCGGGCGTTTAAGAGCCCTTGGGGACCAGGCCACCGGGGCTGGGGTCGAATTTCGTTGACACCATAGGGGCTCAGAATCTCGACCGAGGGTTCATTGCTGCTCAGTCTCAACGCTTCAATGATCAAGATGGAGAGGAACAGGTTTAGTGGATATAGGCAGTCAAAGTACTCATAGCGAGAGACGAGAATCGTCTTCGTCGGGGATTGTGCCAGAATCCCGAGAATCTTTGAATTCAGTTGGGAGCTCAAAATCCGCCGCGCCTCGCGTTGATACACATCGTGGCGCTCCTCACAGTACTCCGTGCGGGTGAAGGCCTGCGACCCTCTCATCGACCAGGCGGCCGCCCGCTCGAAACGGTGGTCCACCGACGCGAGCCGATTCAGGTCGATCCCGGCATTCTGTAAATCCAGATCATCATAAATCTGTCGCGCCGAAGCCCGGCGGGTCATCACTCGGAGAAAATCCTGCAGCCCTCCGTCACCTGTTCCGGAGATCAGAACAGTGCCCTCTTGGTTTGCTTGGCCTGGCAAGCCGCAAAAGGGATGTTCCAACGGATCCGTTTCCCAAAACTGATAGCCGACAAACAGTGGACTGTTCTCGATGCGGCATACCTCCGTCCCGAATCCGAAAGCCAGCACAATCGCCTGGTAAGGGCTCCAGTCGATTTGCACGTCCGGCTTATCCGCGTCACAGAACCACGCCACCAGTTCGTCCGTTCCCCAGCGCTCAGGTTCGCAGTACAGCGCCTCCCCGAAGCGATATGTCAGCCTCTGGGCATACTGCTCGAGCAAGTGGTCCACCCAGTCGGTGACCCACCGAGTTCCAATTCGGCGGGCCCTGTCGGATCCACATGGAAACGGCAGAATGTCACGCCGCCTGCGTTGCCACCGGTGCCAGGGAAAGTAGCCATGCCTCCAGTGGTCCATGGGCCAATCGTATTGAACGGCATCCAGCCATCGGGTGTCACAGCCACGCTGAACTGAAAACGGCAGACGTGGATCCGGGTCGACCACTTCCACGTCAAGGCCTCGACGCGCCAGTTCAATGGCCGTCGCCATCCCGCTGACTCCTGCGCCGACCACCAACACAGGACGCATCTGGTCGGGTGATTTGTCAAAGGCGGCCTGCAGCCACGTTGGCAACAGGCGGCCAAGCATGGTCGCTCGAACCAATTGGTCTCGGATGGAGATGGATGGCAGGTTCCGCGTCAAATCAAAGACAGCCAATCCGGGTGATTCATAGGGATCACCAAGTTTGAGGCTCAACAGGAGCGGTTCCATCGGCGCTGAATCTCAGGGTGATCTTTGGAGAAAACATATCAAAACCTGCCCTGATCAGCTCTTGACCAGGAGAATCATGCACATGTCCAACGGAATGAAGCAATCAGTGCCCATTTCTCGAAAACCGTCTTGCACGGCCTGTTGGCGCGGCAGTCAGTCGGATGTCGCCGAGATGCGCTGACGCAAGCACATTCGACATGCTCAGAGACAAAGGATACTGAGCTCAGTGGATCAGGAGGTTGCACCGGCTTCGCCACCCTGAGCCCAAGTCTTCAACTGACGCATTCGTCTCTCCCACTCGGAGGTTTGGCCTGGGGGAAGGAGCCTTCCAATGGGCTGCTGGCCAGGAGCCGGCGCGGGGGCAGGGTTGCGTGGCCTCGGCTGAAGCGCGCGCTTGATCGCCTGATTCAGAAACAAAAGGTAGGCGTCATACGGTTCGACTAACTGGGTATCGAGAACCCAGGTGATATCACTTCGCTTCTGCAATGCCTGATGGACGGCGTTATAAACATGACTGGTCGCAAGCACGACGCGGCGAGGTTCGTACACGACCGGCGGCTCGAGGGCTCCTTGTGCAACGGAAGCAGCGGCCTGGTCTTTCGCGTCCGGATCATACTCATCGAACTGCTCGTACGGCTCGAGGAGCATGGTATCCAAGCGTTCCACCCAACTTTCCACGGCTGCGGAGTTCGGGGCTTCCCGGGCATCCAGGCAAACGACGATAGGACGCTGATCCGGGTCGCGGTCAAATCCCTCCTGGGCGATTGTATCGGGATCGTCAGTGAGTGTCACTGCACGAAAGTCCTCTCGACGCAGGAGCATTTCAGGCGCCGCAGTGTGGGTTTCAGTATCTGTCGGCATGTTTGATCCGGCCTGATGAGAGGCCTCCTCCGAAGCGAGTAATTCGGACAAAGTGCGTACAAACGTGCGTATTTCCTTGGGAGACAAATGACGTAGCTTTTCCAGCCAATTCACGCCTTCAAAGAATTCGGCGGGTTGACGGTCGAGTAACTGCAACAGTTGGTCACGAAGCGCCAGTAATGCTTGATGGCAAAGACGGCTAGCGTGCCCAGGGCTAACTCCCCGGACGTTGGCAATTTCCCGATTGGAAAGCCCTGCAGCTTCCCAGATCACCAAGCGACGGCGATCAGATGAGAGTTGGTCCAGGGCAACATGCACAAGGTCGTTCAGCTTGGTGAGTTGGTCGACCACCGACGGCTCGATCAGTTCCCCGCTGTGGTCGATGTGAGATCGTCCCTCCTCAGCATAGTGCTGCTCTGCGACTCGACGGATGCGAAGCTTTCGCCAGACGTCGGTCAAGAAATGACGAGCAACTGGTCGGAGCCAGGTGCGCAGCGAGCCAAACCCGTGGTACCCGCTCAGCGGTGCGGTCTCAGGCAATCCCGCCTGACGGGGTAAGGCAAGTCCTGAACAAAGATCCTCCCATTCCGCCATGACGGGGACGTGCCCCAGCGTACGCTGTGCTTCCGAATTGAAGAGCGAGCGATACTCTCGAGAAAAACGCTGAAGTGCGCACGGGTATCCCCGCACGATCAACGAGACAAGGACCAGATCACGTAGCGGGTCGCCGCCCATACGCGTGCTTTCGGTTGTCGGCCGTATTCCACGCTCGAGTTTCTCCAGCACTTGCTGACCACTGAGCTGTTGCTTGGGATCACGACTCGCCCGGCTCCAGTGATACAAGAATGCCGCACACACCGGCACTTGGCAGGCTGCGACCAGCTCGTGCGGTCGCTCGCCAATCTCGAGACGCACGAGGGAATCCTCGACTGACTCCGCCATTTTGGTCTCGACCCAGGCGCAACCTTCCTCCCAGCCTCGATCAAACTCCGCTTGATGGCCCAGCCACTCCGCCTGTTCGTTGAGCAAAGGTGCTAGATTGCACATATCACTCCTAGAATGATTCATATAGTTTTTTTGCCGAAACACTGTCGGGATCAAAAACCGTTCCGCGTCATCGAGTGACCCTGGACTGGGCGTGTCCGAGAGCGGGGTTCCCTGCCTGCAGGGTGCCCCGGAAGGCATCACTAAGACGCCGAGCCACCTGGCACCCTAAGGTAGGACACGGCCACCCGAGAGCTGGCGTCCCGAACTGTCAGCCAGTTTCCGAATAAGCTGTTGAGTCATCGTTGCGTCCTCCAGTTCTGAACTCAACCTAGAGACGGATCTCGCGAGAGCGAGTTGCGCACCTCACTGTCACTCTGGCAGGTGACGGGACGTTCACGGCGACATGGGTCCGAGAACGCTGATCGGATTTCTCAGCGAGGCCACTGGTGTCGTTGCGTTGAATCTTCTCATGCCCCCCCGGTTGACTAGGTGTTGGCCCCCTCGCTTTATTTGATTTGCATCCTGAAGCCATCCAACATGACCGACTGGCTGGCCCTTGTCCGCTTCGGAATTCTACAAGCCGCTGTTTCTGGACTGATTCCGATCTCCGTTCCCCCAGCTTCCTTTCTCTCAGAGAGTGGACACATCCACGTCACCAGGAACAGATCCATGAGTGACACCTTCGTATCCGGTCGCTTGGTCGCCAGCCGACGCCTGGTCCTGAGACAGGAGCCATGGACACGCACTCCGAGTCCTGTTTGACCAGAGGGGGGTTGGCTGGTCGCAGAGCGAATCAACCACGACCAACAACAGGGCATCGAGCCTATCGCCTTTGACCTCCGGTGGACGAACACACCCCCGATCGTGCGTGGGGGGCCTGGCCGACTTTGAGGCCTCGCTGCACGAGCTGACCTCCCCAGACAGCTTACCCTTTCGGTTACGCACAGCCTGGAACCCCGGTCGTGGGCTGGAGGTGGACTCGGGAGCTGTGGGGGCGGATCCGAACTGCCGCGTTTGCCGACGCGAGCCGCTGTGGGGATGAGTCCCTCGCAGTTTCTTCGATTTTCTTCCGAGAAAGTCGGGTGGGCGGATTCTTGAGCTGCCTTTCTTCTTGTTGGAAGGCTCGGCCGTGGGGCGGTTGTTCTGTCCCGCCGGGCTTTCATCAACCACAGATGTGTGACCGGAGTAGACCTATGTCGACGACCACTCAGATGCCTCCTCCCAGGGCCAAGACCCGGGAACTCGCCGTTCCGGGAGGTGCTTACTCGCAGGCCCTGGGGCAGAACATGACCCAGGTGCAACACGAGATTCAGGAGAAGCGTGAGCAAGCGCTGGAGCAGGAGCGGCTTGCGAGGCTCCGGGAGCTGGCCCGGCACGACTGATCGGCCAGAGGGAAACACGCAATGGGAGGGCTCGATGACGCCGCGTTCGTCACCGAGCCCGTTTTGCGCAAACGTGACTTGTTCTCCGTGGGTCGAGCCGGCACGATGAGAGACGCCTGTCCCCGGGAAATCCCCTGCTTCCCAAGAGAAACCTTTGCCGAGAGTCACCGCCGATGACCGAAGTCTCCTCGCCACCCAACGATGGAGTCCAAGCCAGCAGAGAAGCTGTGTCATCCCTTCCCGACCGCGGATATCCACCCTTTGAAGCTGATCAGGGGTTGGATCTGCTCATCGACTGGAAAAATCCTCGCCACCGATTGCGACCAGAGGCGTTCCGTAACCAACGGCTTGGCAAC
>CAZYKP010000206.1:0-5338 GCA_964648025.1 uncultured Pirellulales bacterium
CCAAGCTGAGCCACTGTATCAACAGGCTCTGCAGATCACAGAGAAAGCCCTGGGCCAGGATCACCCCAGCTATGCCATGAGCCTGAACAACTTGGGTTTCCTGTACTCTAGCCAAGGGAAGTACGACCAAGCTGAGCCTCTGTATCAACAGGCTCTGTTGATCAAAGTCCGGTGGCGGACAAACCAGCTGGTCTCCCTGCCCGAAGCCGATGCTCTGGCCTTCCTGCAAGGCAACTTCACCGGTCCTGGTTATTGGCTTGCGGTGGCCGACAAAACTCCCAAGGCAGACCAGCGACAACCCTACCAGACCATCTGGCCAGCTCTTTCTCCTGTCACTCGTTTGCTCGCCTCCCGCCAAATCCTTGATGCAACCGACCCCGACACTGCTGCTTTGGTTTCTAAGCTTCAGCAAACCCGCAGGCAGCTGGCGGAGCTGACTCTGGCACCCACGCACTCCTCCTCCCAGCAAGACCTCCGCAGACGACGCCAGCGTCTTGGTGAGCTGACCAGACAGAAAGAGGAGCGGGAACGAAAGTTAGCCCAGGTGAGTGCCCAATTCCGTCAGCAACAACGCAGAGCCCAAATTTCTCCCAAGGATCTGGCTGCATTCCTGGATGACCAAACAGCCGTGGTGGATATCGTTCGAGCTCGGGAATCAAGGCTCGATCCAGCTAAATCAGGAGGGTTGAAGTTCTCGTGGCATTACGAGGCCTTCATCCTTCGAGCTTCCGACAACCCGCAGGGCTACACCGCGACTTGGGTCAGACTCGGAGAAGCCGAAGACATCGACAGGGCCCTCGCCAGTTGGCGAGAGACGTTCGATTCCGGCAACCTCGCTCGCTTTGGCAAAGTGCAAGCAGAGCCTGGATGGCTTCGAAGGCGACTCTGGGCACCCATCGAGGAACACCTCAAGGGTTGCCAGAGCGTGGTGATTGTGCCGGACGGTGACCTGCACTTCTTGCCTTGGGGGGCACTGCCAGGCAGGAAACCGGGAACCTACTTGATTGAGGACTATGCTCTGGCCACCGCCCCCAGTGCTTGGCAACTGGCGGTCTTGCTCCAGGAAGAACGCCCCACAACCCAACCTCCGCTGCTGGTCGGCGGAATCAACTACGACAGCCGGCTCTTGGAATCCCCCAAGAGCAGCCAACTGCTCGCTCAGGCAAGGGCAACCCGATCTGCTGACCGAGCCCCGCCGACTTCCGGGCGGATCCAGTGGGAGTTTCTTTCGGGAGCGGAGCAAGAGGCCCGCCAGGTCAACGCCTTGTGGAGAAAACCCACCCCAGCTCAGTTCCTGCAGGGAACACACGCCAGCGAAGACGCCCTTCGCAAGCTGATGCCCAACTCTGGGATCATCCACCTTGCCACGCACGGCTTCTTCGCCGATGAGAAGTTTCGTAGTGTTCTTCAGCCCGATCCCGAAGCCAACCGGCTCTTCGAGCGACTGGAGCCGTTCCAGATCGGTGGTCAGACGTACGGAGGAGATCGCCGGCTGTCTCTTCAAGCAACAGCGACTGGCCGCAACCCTTTAGTGCTTTCAGGGATCGTCTGTGCTGGGGCGAATCTGGCAAGACCCAGAGACGATCTTGGCTTGCCGGTTGGGCCCGATGGGATTCTCACAGCAGAAGAGATTATCGATCTGGATCTCTCCAACACGGACCTGGTTGTGCTTTCTGCTTGTGAGACAGGACTTGGGAGAGTGGCCGGCGGTGAGGGCGTGATGGGACTGCAACGGGCCTTTCACTTGGCAGGTGCTCGAACTCTGATCACCAGTCAATGGAAAGTCGACGATGCGGCGACCCAAGCATTGATGGTTCGTTTCTACAAGAATCTTTGGCAGAAGAAGATGACCAAGCTGGAGGCTCTGCGGGATGCCCAATTGGCGATGCTTCGCGGAAAGCTTCCTCTGGCAAAGGAGCGTGGAATTGTGCAGAAGCTCGACCCTGCTGATCCAACCCCGACAGATCCCCAAGAACCTCAAGCAGTAGCTCTGCCAGGCAAAAAGTTGCCGCCTTACTACTGGGCTGCATTCTCGTTGAGTGGACATTGGGGAGCGGCTGTGAGTTCCAAGCCCTCCGACAAATGACCTTTCCGCCCCAAGTCTTCGTGGCTCACCGTTCACCCACCGATCAGGTTAACGCTATGACCAACGTCAATACCCGGCTGGACCGTCTCGCGGATCGGTTCGAGACCGAGTTAAGGGCCGGACGCAGCCCTTCCTTGGAAGCCGCACTTGAGGGCGTTGCTGAGTCCGCAAAGCCTCAGGTTTTTCGAGAACTGCTGATCGTCGAACTGCAGGTCAAACGCCTGCAAGGGCAGCAGGCGGTCATTGCCGAGTACCGAAAGAGATTTCCGAATTGGTCTCAGGAAATCGAGGAGGCGTTCTCTCACGGAATCTCAGATCCTCTGGCGACCACACCTCAGCCCGTGGACACCGATTCTGGGCAACACGCTGCTTCAGGATCACCCCCAAGCCCTCCTGGTGATCTTCCAGCAGAGGACTCCCCGTCGGAAAGTTCCTCCGGCCGAATCTCCATTGCACCTGAGGACCTCCCACCCTGGCCCACACTGGGCGACTACGAACTGATCAGGCGATTGGGCAGCGGCGGGATGGGCGAGGTGTACTTGGGCTATCTCCGTCGGCTGCAAACTAAGGTCGCCATCAAGGTTCTGCCAAAACGGCTGACCACCAGCCAATCGGCCGTTGCTCGGTTCGGGCAGGAGATGAAGGCCCTCGGTCGGCTGAATCACCCCAACATCGTGCGGGCGACGTATGCGGGGCAGGATCGAGGGGTGGAGTATCTCGTGATGGACTACATCCGCGGCATCGATCTCCAGCAACTCATCGACCTGCGAGGACCCTTGCCCGTTGCACTGGCCGTCGATCTCATCCGACAAGCGGCCGAGGCTCTGCAATACGCCCATGAACAGGACCTGATCCATCGAGACCTCAAACCCAGCAACGTCATGCTGGCCGAGAACGGGCAGGTCAAGGTGATGGATTTTGGGCTGGCCCGTCTCCTCGATCCTGGTCCTGGAAAGGCATCTCCATTGACCGACCCAGGCTCTGTCATGGGGACAGCCGACTACATGTCCCCTGAGCAAGCAGCCGGGCAGAGCAACATAGGTCCCGCCAGTGACATCTACTCGCTGGGTTGCACACTGTACGGTTTGCTCACTGGCCGGGGACCCTTCCAAGACTCTCAGCATTCCGGGTTAATCGAGAAGATTCAAGGTCACACCAAAGAAGATCCCCCAGCCTTAATCCAATTGCGACTTGAGGTTCCGCCTCGCGTGGCTCAGATCGTCGAACGGATGATGGCCAAGGACCCAGCACAGAGGCACGCATCGGCCAGCGAAGTTGCGGCGGACCTGCAGGCATGGCTGGCCGAGAGTCAGATCGCAGTCGATCCCAAGCCGTTTGAGGAACTGTTCCCGTCCGTAGGCCCCGAACCTCCTTTGCCCCCTCCTGAGACAGTTCCACGCCCAGAGTCTCCGCAGCCGAACATCGGCCCAGGGACGCGGAAACGTACTATTCGGTGGACCGCCGGGGTGCTCTTGGGGGGAATCGGCATCCTGTTGCTCGCGTGGTTGGGATATTGGTCCACGACTGTTCGTCAGAAACCTTCCGAACCAACTGTCTCCAAGGTCACCGTCGACCGCCTTGAGACCAACGACCCGACGCCGCTTCTGACGGGTACGGTGGACGATGCCGCTGCCGATGTTGAAGTCGTCGTCGACGGCACGGTCTACACCGCAGCGGTCAACGGCAACGGCTGGACCGCACAGGTCACGAAGAAGCTCGCTGAGGGAACTTACGACGTCACTGCCACAGCGAGTGACCGGTTCGGAAATCAAGTCACCGACACAACTGGTGGGGAATTGGTCTGCCAGGATACCTCACTGCGAATCGAACAGTTTCAGGTGGACCACTGGGGCAAGCTTCCCAACGGGAAAGACACAAAGTGGGGAGAACTTGGCCTGAAAACGAGGGCTGCAACGGAAGGGGAGAGCATTCAGATTCAGATCACCCTCAACCGTTCAGCCTACGGCTACATCATCGCCTGCAACCCAGATGGTGTTGTGCAGCTGTGTGTTCCGGAGCAGGAAGATCAACCCCCGGCCCGGTTGCCGAAGAGGTTGACCTTTCCGGCGGTGGACAGCTCTTGGAGATTCACGGACGGAGTTGGGCAGCAGGCGTTCGCCCTTGTGCTCTCCGATGAGCCGCTGCCACCGTTTTCAGCCTGGCGGGCCGAAAAGGCCGCCTTGCCTTGGCGTCCAACCACCTCTTCCGATGGCAAGGTCTGGGAGTTTGATGGAGACCAGCTTACCGAGTTTGAAGGTGGGAAGCGTGGTCGCCCAGAGAAGCTTGACCGCGGATCCAGTTTAGGGGCCCTGTGCCTGCGACTTCGCAATGACGAAACCTTTGACGCGATGCGGGTGTTTGCATTCTCTGTCCTCCCGCAAGAGTCAGCAAATTGAGCACACAGTTCTGGTATCCACGTTCGCGAGCTGCACCTGGAGATTTGCAATGACAGTTGCCCCGATCATGAGACTGAGTGTGCTGTGGCTGGTCTCAGCGTTGGTGCTGATGTCACCAGCTGGCTTGACGGGTGAGCCAGAGCCAATCCGGTTCTCCGACGATTTTTCCAGCGATACCCGTGACAACTATGAGGTTGCAGGGGATGTCCGTTGGGAGAAGGGGCAGATGGTTTTTGGTCCAGGCGGCAAGCTGACCAAGGATCTCAAACTTGGCCCCACGGCGGAGATGCGGTTGAAGTTGGACTGGGCGGCTGAGAAGCAACAGGAGATCAAAACCGCTCTGGTTTTCCAGATGGAGAACGGCGACAAGGCAGTGGTTCTGATTCAGCAGAGCAGGACCGGTGGAAAGGTCAGGATCATCAACCAATACATCCGGCAGGGGCAACGCAGGACCGTTCGAGTGCGAGCGTTCGAACTGCCCGCCAAGACCGACCTGCAACGAGTCACCGCCGAGTATCGCTATGGTTTGGTACGAGTTTGGGCTCCGGACGAGCAGTTGCTGGCAATCGGACAGATCAACAACGGTTCCTTGGAGATTGCTGGATGCCGGTTGATTGGAGTCGTTGGGGAGGCGAGTTGTCGGTCATTCGAGGTTGTCGGACAAGCTCGCCAAGAGCTGACACCCCAAGAGCAACGTCAGGCAGCTCGGGCAACCGAACTGAACACGCAGGTGATGCGGTTTTATCAAGCAGGCCAGTTCGCTGTCGCGGAAGGGTTTGCTGAACAGGCTCTGCAGATCAGAGAGAAAGCCCAGGGCAAGGATCACCCCGACTATGCCATGAGCGTGAACAACTTG
>CAZYKP010000207.1:0-5336 GCA_964648025.1 uncultured Pirellulales bacterium
ATTGCCGAACGAAACGCCCTGCTTCGTCGAAGACTTTTCAGGGAATCAGTAGAATGTGGCAGACGCAGAACAGTTTGACAATTCGCTCGCTTCTTGTCCCTTTTTGCCTGAGTTGGCCCCATGTCCGCACTGAAACCTGTTTTCGCACCCCTTGGAGCCAGGTTTGACTCCACCAACAGCGTTGTCCTGGATTTCGGCGACCGGGCATCTGAGTATCGTGCTCTGACCAGCGGTCGGGGCGTTGTTCCTCTGTGGGACCGAACACAAATCGAGATCCGAGGGGCCGACCGAACGAAGGTGCTCAACAATTTGTGTACCAATGACATCGCAAACCGCGAGCCCGGGCAGGGCTGCGAGGCATTTATCACCAACGTGAAAGGTCACACCGTTGGTCACGTGCTCATCTTTGTCGGCCAAGACTCGGTCGTCCTGGAAACAACGCCAGGCCAAGCAACCCATTTGATGCAACACATCGACCGGTACATCCTCCGCGAGGACGCCGAACTGCACGATCGCAGCGGAGAATGGTCGCAACTGCTGATCTCCGGACCAGAAGCTGCTTCATCCCTGGTCTCCGCAGGTCTTGATCCACTGCCTCGCTCCCTTCTTGAACACACTCACCTCCCTTTTGAGGGCAGCTGGCTTTCCCTCCGCAGGGTGCCGATGACCGGCAGCGATGCCTTCCTCATCGCCGCTTCGGACCAGGAACACGCACTCTCCCTTTGGAAACAAATCGTTGCTGCTGGCGCACAACCCTGTGGTGTTGCGGCCCTCGAGGTGACCCGAGTCGAAGCCGGGTGGCCTTTCTTCGGCATGGACATCACCGAGAAGAACCTGCCCCAAGAAATCGACCGAAATGACCAGGCGATCAGTTTCCGCAAAGGCTGTTATCTGGGGCAAGAGACCGTCGCTCGCATCGACGCCTTGGGGCACGTCAACCGCACACTCACCGGACTCGTCTTTTCTGCAGACTCACCCGCCAGTGAGCATCCCGCGACAAACAGCCTGCCTCCGCTTGGTCTGCAACTGACCGCTGGGGGCAAGACCATGGGGCAAGTGACCTCAGCGGTCTTCTCCCCGGTTCTGCAGCAACCCCTAGCGATGGGCTACGTCCGACGGGGGTTCAACCAACCTTCTCAGGTGCTGGAATCCGCCTCTGGGGCCGCAACGGTGGTTGGTCTTCCAATCCGCGAGACCAAAGCCGACATGTCTTAGGGGGAAATTTTCCAGCAATTTACCTTGAGGGTCAATTCCATCCCAGTCAAGGACCTTCAGATCATCGAACCCACCTGGCTGCATCTGGGCCCGGTCCGTTGGTGGAACGAGACCTCGTGGACGATCCGCGTGTGGTTCCTTTCGATGATGGCAACTGTTGGCTCCACTCCTCCCTCATTCGAAACTGATTGGCTGAAAGACTTACCCATTTTATCTTAGTGAGTAGCTTCAAAAGCACTGGCTGGTACGTTCACGAGGCATGTCTACGTGGCTGATCTGATCTCGTTGGTGGCCGGTGGTGATGGGCCTAAACGGTGATCCGGGATGTCCGCTGCGGTCGATCCAGTGGCGTCGCGATTCGACTAAGCATTGGGGATTGCCATACGAATTCGTCGAATGCCAGACTGAACTCGATCTGATCAGCCTGCGAAAAGTGCTTGTGGCCACACGATAACTCGTTTTGTAATGACCAGGGGGGAGGGTTGGTTGAGGCATGGCCTCCGCTCCCAGACCGGATGGCCTTCATGCCCTCGGTTGGAACCTACCTACGGGCCAACCATCAACGGCAACCACAAAATGCCGGATCATCGGCTCGGCCCATCACCAACGGCCACCAACATCGGCAAACCAGATCATCACACAGACCTCGTGGCAATTCCCGCCAACAAACTCAGGACCGCGTACTCAGCGAGAATAGCTACGGCTTTCAGTTGTTCTTTCTCGAGTGAGGGAGGATCGACCCCAACGGCAGCCCCTGATCACCAGAAACCTCTTGGAGACGATCTCGAGGAGATGACCGGTCGAGCGCGATTTCGTGCTGAACCAGGTTTCCTACTGGATGAAGCTATTGGCCCGCGGACCGGTCGCAGTTGCCTCAGGGTTCCCACCGAACTGACTCGGGTTGGTCGGGATCGCTTTGGTGCAACCCAACGCGATTCTGGTTGAGCTGATCTTGGTCTCGCGGTTGATCAGTTTGTTCTTGTTGCCCTGTCAGACGCTCAACCGAGGCCTGCTCCCTTGAGGCTTCTTCTGTGAGGGGACACTGAGTGACGAGGTAATCCGTGACGATCTGGCCCCCGATCAGATGCTCCTGAATGATGCGTTCCAGCACATCGGGCGTACACCCGGCGTACCAGGTGCCTTCAGGGTAGACCACCGCGATCGGACCTCCCTCGCAGATCCGCAGACAGTTGGCCTTGGTGCGAAAAACACCTCCTTGTCCGTCCAAGTTCAATTGCTTGAGGCGTTTCTTCAGGTAATCCCAGGCCTCCAGAGACCGCTTGCGGGAACAGCACTTGTCTTTGGTCTGATCGCAGCAGAGGAAGATGTGGCGTTGAATCTGCGGAATTTGCAGCTTGTGGGCAATTTTTCGCAACGAGGGAAGTTGTTGTTGAACTGGTTTTACCATGGATTACTAAGGGGTTGGCAGACTCGGGGAGCAAGCTCCCTAAGCAGCACCTGTGGAAAATCCACAAGGAAGAAAACTTCATGTGGTGTGACCAGACGTGTCAACAGCGGCTCGTAATCTCAAGTGAGAGGGTTGAGAGCCAACATCTTGATCCACACTTTAGACGCTTGTACAGTTACGAGAAGACCGATTGCAAACGAACGGCCGCAACAAACGATTGTAATCTCTGCGTTCGTTTTGCCGAGGAGTCGCCCAAAGGAACTGGGAGGAATCACAATGAACACCACTGATCTCCCCACTGCTCATCTCTCCCCTGAAGTGATGGACACAGTTCCGGTGTCCACACCAGCTCCAACGACCCCCCAACGGACACGAAAGGGGCGTCGTGGACGCTCGCCTCACGCCGAGACACCTCCCAGCAAAACGGAGTCTGAAAAGACCCAGACCAGATCCACTCAAGGTCAAGTTTGGGACAAACGGGCTGCCGGCCAACTCATCCACGAGACGATGACGCGAGTTGGCAAGCTCTTTCCACCTGACTTCAATGTCGATACTTATCAAGAACGATGGGATTGCCTTGAGGCAGCCATCAGTCGAGCAGACCGCCTGCAAAACTTTGACATGCTCGGTGTGGCACTCAGTCGGTTTGAGCAAGGTGTCGCTGAGATGTTCGAGGAACACCACCAGGCGAAGGCCGAGGCAGCCTTGTTACCACCAGCTGACCTTTGCTTAGACTTTTGGTTTGAATCCTTGCCGGTCGCTCGGTCGGGTGGCCCGACGAGTTCGGTTGCTGAACCAGCGGCCACCCCAACCACATCTGCCCAGACGGCTCTCCCTCAATCTGGGCAGTCTCGAGGGCGGAGCCGGCGAGGTAAGGTGGCCTGACTGGACGGTTCGAGGAAGTCGGGTCTCGGACTTCGAGATTGCCACTCTGCCCGTTGTTGCATCGTCAGGACCCTGTTGATGACCGATTCATCGCCCAGGGTTGTCAGTTCGGACACCACTCGAGCGGATCGCCTCCCCCAAATCAACAGGAGACCAACAAGTGGCCTGTCCTGCAGGCTGGACAAATCCCCGCTGATGGACAACCTTTGACGCCCGACCACGGCTGGCCCCTGCGGCTGCTGGTCCCTCATCTCTACGCTTGGAAGAACACCAGATGGGTTGGCAGGGTGCAGTTGACCGCTGGTAACCAACCGGGTTACTGAAAACGGCTGGGCTACCATGATCGTGGCGATCCCTGCCAAGAACAACGGTTTCAGGCGGAGTGAGTACTCACTGCCCTGAGCTCTCGACAAGTTTTTTTAGGCCATTAAGTCCCTCCTCAACATCACTCCCGATGAAGTCGTCCAGAATCAAACCGAAGTATCGATCGATGGGGTTGACCGCCAATTGGCCCCGACAATGCCAGGTAACTTTTGTTCCCTCCGAAACAGGTTCCAAAAGAAAACCCCCCAAGATCGGCTGATCGGACTGGCAGAAATTCAGTTGGTAATTAGTCAACCGGTTCTTCTCGACTTACAGAATTTCCAGCCGGCCATCACCCATCTGCGGCTCGGTCCAAGTCTGCACCGCACCGACACCAGAACTGGGGCCTTGATGCTGGTAGTTCAGATGGGGGTACTTCTTGGGATTCCAGGCTGACCAAGAAGGCCATTTTGAGGGGTTATTGAGGTAAGGAAAGATTTCGGAAGGGGTTGCGGCGACCACTAAGGACCGCTGCACCCGAAATTCCCCTGGCAGCAAAAAGCCCTCGCCAGCTACCAACAGCACCAACACCAACATCCCCCGGCAACGCGGAACCCCACTTCCAAACAATCCCCCCGGCGGGTCTCTTTTTGCGGCTTCGTTGCCGTGGCCATGACAACCTCCTGTTGACGTGATGATTTGTTCATAACGCGACTGCGTGGCGAGTGTGGCAGGGGATTTCAGTTCAGGCAAGGGAAGTTCCCAAGGACCGGATGTTCCGAGGCGCAACGGGCGAGACAGCCCAAACCAAGAGATCGTGCCACCTGACTTTCGGGCACATGGTGACACCGATTCTTCTCCGGAACATGCCCATAGATCGAGAAACGGCGACGGATCTGAGATTTGATCTGGGGGTTGTTGAACTCGGATAAGTGATTGGTTGCCGATCACGTCGGCAGGATGCTAGAGGTACGGTTTGCCGAGATCGTTGCCCCAAGGACTCACCAACGGAGTACGAGTTGACGGAGTGAGACCCACTGGCCTTCCCACAAAAGCAAACCCTCAGCCAAAATCGTAAAACCGCGTTTGGCTGATTGAACTGACCCGGAAATCCGCGTACACAGTCCCAGAGCAACCCTATTCGGTTCGTTCCCGACGGTGGGCCACATGCGACGGCTTTTTCTTACTCAAGGCGAACCTCTGCGGCGTGAGAGTCCTCTTATCTTTTGAACATTGGACGTGGGGTGGAGCAGTCTGGTAGCTCGCAAGGCTCATAACCTTGAGGCCGTGGGTTCGAATCCCACCCCCACCACTTGAACCCCGGAGTAGCGAAAATTCGCGACCCCGGGGTTTTGTTTTGCGTTGGGGGAGAGACGAGGCGAGTTATCCGCAGGAATCGCACGGGTTTGCGACGTTCTGGCGTCGGCAAGAGTCTCTGTTTGGAAGTCGCGCGCGACTCCGACCTATTCACACTAGTCCCACATTCCGCACCCCCTACGGGCTTTCAGAACCTTTAGGGGGCTTG
>CAZYKP010000208.1:0-5284 GCA_964648025.1 uncultured Pirellulales bacterium
CCCTCTTGTTTCAATGGCCTCTCATCGGGCAAGCGTAGTGCAACTCGGAGGGCCCGGAGGCTTCGGAGGGCCCGGAGGCTTCGTTTCAATGCCCTCTCATCGGGCAAGCGTAGTGCAACTACGACCTCGACACCGAAGAGTTCAGGGAGGCCGTCATGTTTCAATGCCCTCTCATCGGGCAAGCGTAGTGCAACGTGAACATCTGATTCATCCGTGAGATGACGCTCTCCTCCGTTTCAATGCCCTCTCATCGGGCAAGCGTAGTGCAACAAGATCTCCCCGCAGGAGGCGGCGGAGATCTACAAAGCCGTTTCAATGCCCTCTCATCGGGCAAGCGTAGTGCAACGGAGATTCGTAATCGGTGTGCCATTCCGAGGCTTTCTAGTTTCAATGCCCTCTCATCGGGCAAGCGTAGTGCAACGAGAACTCTCTCCCCACCCACACGGGCCGGACGCTCGCGTTTCAATGCCCTCTCATCGGGCAAGCGTAGTGCAACGTGAAGGACAGTCGGATTACACCGTTGCCTGGGAACTCGTTTCAATGCCCTCTCATCGGGCAAGCGTAGTGCAACTCTACCGTTTGTAACCCCATATCTGTCAAGAGGTTAAGTGGCCTGTTTTCCCAGACCGCGCACGGGGTAATGAATACGCCCTAGCCACGTGATGGGGGTGGTAGCTGATACTGCGATACATAAGTTGAGTCCTCACAACAGGTTACGTCTCTGTACCAGTGCGCGCCTAATTCTGCGACTTTTGCGCACCTTCGGGGAGTTTTTGTGTGGCGGTCGTCTCAGAATTCTGATCACCTTGGCTCAAAAACGATTCAATTTGAGACAACCTCCCCCTGCCTGGCAAACTCTTGATAGTTATCTCAGGGGGTTTCGGCTTGTTTCATCTAGGCTAAGTAAGGTTGATTCCCTGCCCAAGCGCGACCTTCAACCCAACGCTATCCGACAAACGAGACTGTGTGCCTCCTTTCCTCGTCCACCGTTGTCGGCTCCTTTGTGAGTTTGGACTTCAAAAAACCGCTTCAACTCCAACCTACCAGACGTCGACGTTGAAACTACCAATCTCTCAGCTTGTTCCTGTTGTTCCAACGAACGGGAGTCTCCGGTTGGATCACGGCAGCTCTGTGTCCTCCGTCGTGACTGACAGCTCAGCCACGGGAAGCTGCTCCGTCAATCGCCGAACTCGCTCCACCAACTGAACCTGCAGGCTCGCCGCCCCCTCAGGAGCGCCGTGCAGATGGGTTTCAAACTCAGCCAACCAAATTCGCAATCCGTCGGGGGTTAAACGCACACCTCGCTCTGGGTCCGGTGACTCAAAATGTCCGGGGGTCAGAACCTGCTGGCCGAGAAGCCTGAGCACCAACCGGTCCACACAGGGTACTCGAAAGGATTCGACCAGGTCGCAGGCCAAGGAGGCACGCCCTGAGCGATACTCATGAAAGACCCCCAAACATGAATCCAACCCCCAAGCTTCGCATGCTGCTCCAGTTCGTTGGTAGAGTAACGTGTACCCGAGCGAAAGCAAGGCGTTGACCGGGTCCGTCGGAGGGCGTTTGACTCGTCCCGGAAGCGACCAACCGTTCGGGAGAACCTGGGCGAGGATCTGATACCAAATACGTGATGCAGTTCCCTCCAATCCGCGGAGTTGATCTGCTGTGGCGGCCTGGCCAATCTGCTGGCGAACTCCTTGCAAACCGTCACGCAGGCCCTGGCCGTCTTCGACACGTGCATGACGCCACAGGTGGACCATTCCAGCAAGCTGGCTGTCGATTTTCTCCGCAACAACCTCCCGTCCTCGGTCCAGCATCCAATCGGGATTCTGCATGGCCAGAAATTGTCGGTAGCGATGAGCACGCAAATTCCCCGCCGGAGGATGGAGGGAGCCATTGAACCGCTGACCGCCCGTCGAAAAGTACGCCAGGCTTGCACCGGCGTCTGTTATCAATCGAACGGCCCCGGCAGTCAATCGCACCGCACCATACAAACACACCAACTGGAGCCGGCGCAGGGGGACCCGGAGTCGGCGTCCGTCCCCGCTGCCGACAAACTCCACTTGATGGTTCGCACTGAACAGCACACCGGGACCAAACGCATGCAGGACTCCAACCTCACAGCATGGCTTGGGTCGCCTTTGTGCCCAACTGCTCTTCGCCTTCTTCCGTCGCTTCTTCGCCATGATCAGCTTCCTCAGGAGATTGATTCAAGCTCGCCTGCTGAGCCTTGTGAGCACTCGGGCTGTGTGTCGGCGTGGAATCTGTGCCCAGATGATGGCTCACGTCAGCTTGCCGCCGGGCGCGCCGACGCCCTGCCGGAGATTGTGGGACTGGATCGGCCTTCGCAGTCTCAGCAGCAGCCGTTTCTGCAGTGGAGGGCAGGACGAAATCGCCGAGGTCGGCGGGGACCGGACCGTTTCCGTACTCAGCCAACGAGGGACATTCTGCTCCGACGTCGGAAAACAGGTTGGGCACAAAGGGGCCTGTAGCCGTTTGGGTTGCGAGCTTCTCCCATGGAGCGCGGACCACTTTGGGCCGGTACAGTCTTCGAGGTAGGGAAGAAAGAACCAACACCTGCACGCCGTCGGCAGACCATGTCTGATGCCCTGAGGGCAATCGGAACAGACACTCCCGTTGCACGTTGGCATTGGAAGTGCCAAGCAGCTCCTTGAGCCGAGGTCGTAGCGTGCGAAAGAGATGCTCATCAACAGCCTGAAAGGCATGAGGTGCGTCATAGCTAAATTGCCAGGCCTCAAACCACCCTCGCAGTCGCTGGTTCATCACGGCAAACTGCTGTCCCAAAGGCAAGTCTGCGGATAATCCGACCGCCCACTGCTGGATGTCTTGAAGAACCTCTCGAACGCCGTCCGGGTCGACGAACACTCGGCAGCGTTTCTGATTCTGAAACGTATCCCAGTGCCTTCGCACGACCAGCCCCAGAAGCGGAACCCCGGCATCCAGGGAGAATGCCATCGTCTTTTCAAACTGCA
The DNA here is from genome assembly GCA_964648025.1 of uncultured Pirellulales bacterium. Lineage (GTDB taxonomy): Bacteria > Planctomycetota > Planctomycetia > Pirellulales > Pb10988 > CAZYKP01. The sequence continues at coordinate 2,991 of CAZYKP010000208.1, forward strand.
GGTCCAGACGGGCGGTTTGTTGCAGACACCGTCTCAGGGATTTCTGCAGCCTCTGGGCCATGTCGACATCTTTCGTCAACACCACAAGATCATCGGCGTAGCGAAAGATAGGGAATTCGTCACGGTGCATTCTTTGCCAAGCTCGGTCGAACCGTGAGAGGTTCCAGTTGGCCAACAACGGAGAGAGAGGACTGCCCTGGAGAACACCCACAGGCCGCCGACGGAAGAATCCCTTCACGCCCTGGCCGACGTGAAGCAAGATGTTGTGGAAGACTGCGTGGAGGCCGGAGTCGGCAACCACACTTTGAAAATCTTCCTGGAGCAGGCGATGATCAAGTTTGTCAAAACAGGAGGCGATGTCGCTGGCCAGCGCTCCGGAGTAGGCTTCGGGGTTGTTCTGGACGAGCCGGCAAACCGCTTGCAGCTGATCGAATCGTGTTCGGCCTGCTCGAAAGCCGAAACACTGCTTTCCCAATCGGGCCTCGACGAGGGGATCCAACACCAGTTTAAGGGCCATGTGCACCACACGATCCGGGACGGCCAACTGGGCGACCTCTCGGAACTTCTCAGGATTGCTGGCCTTGGGCAGTTTGAAACGCCGCACAGGTTGCGGCTCGTAGCAGCCAGCTTGCAGATCGGCCGCCAATTGCAGGAGCATCTCCCGCTGATCACCGGTTGGTCCGCTGCGCTTGTGGGAACCGCCACCGGTGCCACCCCGTTCCTTGGATTGCCGAGTTTTTGGGCGCACTTTCCGCCAGGCCGACTCCAGGACAGACCAATCAGTGACGAGCCGCAGAAGATCGCGCTGGGGTCGGTTGGGAAACTTGCGAGCTTGGGAGAACAGGAATCGCTGAATCTCGTGCAAGGTTGTGCTCATGTGACTGCCGTCGGGTTCGATCTCTCAAGGCAAATGGCTAGGAACAGAATCTCAGGACGTTCGACTACAGGATGATCCAATCGCGAGACGTCTCTGCACGAGGTGCCCCGCGGTGCAGCACACCGCCGGTGTTCCCTTGGGAGTAGGGCCAGGCAGTGAGAACGTCATGCGCTGGCTCGATGAGGGTCGCCAACTCATCGAGCAGAACGCTCATCGCTTGTGCCGACAGTTCGCCCTCAAACACGGATTTCTGCCGGCGGAAGCCGAATCGCTCGAGCCGCAAGGCGATTCGCCGCCGCATGCGGTCTTGACGAACGTCATAGGCCACGACCCATCGCATGCAGCCACTCCCGCGGTGTCACTTCCGTTGATGTTCATCTCTTGGAACGCTGCTGAGGGGACTGGTCAGACAACAATCTCAGAAAATGGGATCGAGTGGGCAGGGCCACTGTAGGTGCCGCGAGAAATTTGGTTGGGCCCCAATCGAAGACCATCAATCTGGGCTCCCTTGAGCAAATGATCAGCTCGGGTCATCGAGAAGAATCTGGAGAATCCAAGCAGCCGCGAACCCAAACAGTCGCGGCTGATAGTGGACCAACCAATTGACGAACATTGTCAGAACAAGAGCGTTGAGGGCGGGGTCGGCCGAGAAAGGACACCGCCATTGGCTGAACGTCAAAACGAAACCATCTAGATTGGACTTCATAACCACTGCAAAAAACCAGACATGATCTTAAGTTGATCTTGCCAAGCTAATCGGGAGATCAACTCAGGGGAATCGCGAATGGTCGCATTTGAATCCACTCTTTGGCCCGAAGCAGAGTGCGACGTAACTGTCGCAGATGGACCGCCCGTGATTGGCCTGCAGGGTGATGGGGTGAATTCACCTTTCGGTAAGCAAGCAACCTACAACAGCTCGATTGGAGCCAGAATCTCGTTTCGGTGAGATCTTTTTAGGCAAGCACAGTGCAACGCCTGCAACCCTCCAGGTTTACTGGTGCTTCGGATGGAGGACGACGTTCCTCGATTCAATGCCCTCTCATCGGGCAAGCACAGTGCAACGAGTCCTGGCCCGTCCAGACCATCCTCGAGGCAACCGGTTTCAATGCCCTCTCATCGGGCAAGCAAGGTGCAACGCGGTGGGCCACCAGTTAGTGCGGTACCGGAACCTTCGAGTTTCAATGCCCTCTCATCGGGCAAGCACAGTGCAACCCCGTCTTCTGGGGCGGGTGTCAGACTAACCAGTACAGTTTCAATGCCCTCTCATCGGGCAAGCACAGTGCAACATGCGCTTTATTTGGGATGCCCCAGGGTAGGTTGTGCTTGTTTCAATGCCCTCTCATCGGGCAAGCACAGTGCAACGAAGACTAGGCACAAAAAGAAGCATGCGGAGATAGAAATAAATGAAATAACAACT
>CAZYKP010000209.1:0-5273 GCA_964648025.1 uncultured Pirellulales bacterium
TGGGATCGTTCACCTTGGATTCGATGCAGCTGAGCCGACGACCCGAATCGCTGAGTGAGCTGAGCAGGACCGGAGCGGATTTTACGGGAGTCACACGTGTGTGGGTGGCAGAGCTGATTGGCGGGGTTCGGTCGCTAGCCGATTACGATACCGGGTCACTCCCCCAGGAACTACATGTCAGCTATGCATCACGCACCAGCGGTGGCCTGGTTGTCCACAGGCGGGCCATCGTTGGGAGAAGCCTCTCGATGCCGTTGGAGATGGCGACTGACGGTGGCGGGTGAGACCCCAACGGCAGCTGCGATGGCACGCCCGGTCCTCCCCAGTTTGTGCAGAGTGAGAATCTCGTCGAGAGTCGATCGCGGAGTGTAGGCCTGCGGTTGAACAACGAACGGAGTCGGCCCTGCTGCCTCGAAAACCGGGGTGAGATAGTCTTGGACCTTGCGGATTGCACGAAAGACCTTCCCAAAGGGTCGGTTACTGTACACGTCCGAGAGAGGGTCACTTTTCACAGGGCTTCCGTGGCAGTCAAAAATCGCCATCGTCTCCCCGTCCGAGTGGTTGCGTATGAGTTGGCTGGCAGTTTTCCGTAACTTATTGAAGGAGAGCTTCCGGATGTTCTGACCATCACCCTGGAGGCGTTCAATAAGTCTGTCAAAGTGGTTCGGGATCAGTTGATTGGCGTTTCCCTGCTTGGTTGGCTTGTCGAGAGGGCTCCCCTGCTCGCTGACCAGCAGTTGAGCGTCGTCGGAGAAACCGGGGAACTGCTGCCTGCGTTGAATGGCCCATTCGAGCCCTGTGACAGTTAGCGGAAACAGGATGTGTTCACCGTACACCCCGCTCTTTCGGCGAACGCGCTTGATGAACGAGTCATCGGCTGTGGTCTGAAAATCAATGACCTCCTGTTGCCGCGGGTCATGAGCACGGCGGAGCTGAACTTCACCAACCAATAATGAAGCAATTTCCGCTCGTCCAAATCCGCAGTTGAGAGCCAGCAGAACCAGCATGCGTTCAAACGGCTGCCCATACTGCATGAGAAGTCTCAGCTCGTCGCGGGTGAACACATCAACTTGGTCAAGGCTTTTTCTCGCATGGTCGGAAGTCAGCACCCGGACACGCGTATCGATTTCCTCAAAGTCGGCTGGTTTCCGCCAATCATAATCCGGTGATTTGTGGAGCCACCGGAAGAAACTCTTGAGCGTTTTGATGTAGTTGCCGACCGACTTAGGCCGCATGGGGACTTGAGTACCGATCTTGCACGGCCGTCGACGCCAGTAGCGAAACAGCTCATCTACCGCCTGGGCGTCGAGCCTCGAGAGAAGCTGATCAGAGTGATGCTGGAGCAAGGTATTGACTTGTCGAATCTGGGTCTTGCCCCAAGCTGAGATTTGGTTGAGTTCCGGGCGATGATACTCGTGTTGGAGATGCTGTTGATAAACCCTCATGGCTCGATGCAAGGACGGCGAAGATCTGCCACTTGGCACAGTCGTGGCCGAGGATGGTGTCTCCAGATGGCCTTCAGGGGCGGTCTGTTTCTGACCGGCGTCGACGGTGCCTCCCAACAGGTAGGGCGGGCTTGTGGAGCTGCAACCAAGACCGACCCGATCAAGCAACGCTTCGGCGTCAGCAACGGCTTGGATCACTTCCGGACCAGAGCGTATTGGAAGCGACCCAACGAATGGCTCAGCGGCCCCGAGACCCTGCTCAAGCTTTTGCAAGGACTGCGACCCGACCTCGTAGCCCTCGTCATCGCTGGGGAGAAAACACAGCACTGGGAACGCCACTTGTAGAGCCCGAATCCGCTCCATGTATCGCAATTGCGGTTCTTGCGGCAGGGGTTCGACCACAACAGACGAGTCGCCCTTGGCAACACATTTGGCGACCTCGAGCAGGCACCGGGGCCAAATGAGGCGTCCTTCCGCGTAACAGGGCTCAAACCCCTCACCGAGACGGCGTTTAGGCCCGGTGGTTTTCGCACGCTTTTCGTAATGATCCCAAAGCTCACGAAGTTTGGAGTCCACGCGCTTGGCTTCGCGGAGATCCGCTGAAAGCAAAAACTTGTGTTGGACGAGTTTGCCAGACTGGCTGAGTTTCCAGCCCAATTGACGGGGGTAGTAACCCCTTGAGTCAGGCCTCCAACTTTGCTTCGAACGAGTTGTCATTTGTCTACCTAACGTGGCCCTTATCGGAAACTTTCCATCTTCCCGAGGGCCGTTATCGGAAACTTTATCGGAAACTCCAGAGGCCGCCCTCCCGTGCGTTCGTTCTGAAATGCCTGTAAAATAAGGATATGCTATAAAAATAGCCACTTGCCCGCTTGGGACAAGTGGCTGTCTAGTGGAGGCGGCGGGAATTGAACCCGCGTCCTGCAACGTTTCCACCACGGCTTCTACGTGTGTAGTCGCTCCTTTGAGTTTCGCCACCTCAACGCCGAACGACAGGCTTTCAGTTGGCTAGATGAGAACAAGATTTAACAACCGGCCGTGCTCGTCATGAACCAGTTGCGATTCGGATAGTGACTGGCGACCCGACCCCTCCGATGAAGGTCGGCGCCAGGGTTACCTGTTCTTAGGCAGCCAAAACGAGTTGATCTTCGGCAATTGAAGATGCTGATCAGCTTTTTACGTGGACCGCTGATCAACCACGACACGCCACCGGGGCTTCTCACCGTCCAGTCGAACCCTGTTCGCCCCCGAGTGTCCCGGATCAAAGTCCGGAGTGGATCTGGAGAAAGCCTTCAAACAACTCTGAGTCTGACATCTTCCCCCTGGAAATGATATTCCTCGCCGTTCCTCAAGCCAAGCCGAATTGTCAGCTCGCCGCAAACTCGCTTGCGATTCATCTGTCAAGTGGCCACTGTGCATCTTGCCGCCAGCCATTCTTCCTGGGCACCAAGGCTGAATTGGGGTCTTTCTGCCTTCCCGCAGGCCCAGGACGCTTAGGCAAGGACTGTTTTGTGTGGCTGTCCCGGTTCCTCACGGACATATCGCGGCATGGCGTACCCAGGCAAACGACGCCGCAGCTCGGCCATCAGCTGCAAGCCGCAAGCCACCGAGACCTCGAAATGTCCCGTTCCTAACACGCGATCAAGCTGATGTAAGTAATAGGGCTGCACTTGGAGGTCGACCAATGCCAAGCAGAGGTCCGTGAGAGCATCGACTGTGTCATTGACTCCTCGGAGGAGCACGGCTTGGTTAAACATCCAAAAACCAGCTTGATGAAAGCGATCAATCATCTGGGCCACTTGCTGATCGATCTCTTGCCGGTGGTTGATGTGCAGGACGATGACGACCTGCAGACGCGTACAACGCAACAGCTCCAGCAGGTCCGCGGTGGCCCTCTGGGGGATCATGGTGGGGAAACGAGTATGAATTCGCAACCGTCGCAGGTGGGCAACGCCTTCGAGCTGGCCGACTAAATGCCCCAACGCGCTGTCGGTTAACGACAGCGGATCTCCCCCGCTGAGCAACACCTCGCTGATGGTCGGGTCGGCCTGAAGCTGCTGCACAGCCGCCACCCAGGCAGCCTTCCCAGGGGGGAGATCAGTGTAGGGAAAATGACGCCGAAAACAGTAGCGGCAGTGTACCGCACAACTCCCCGAGGTGACCAACAACGCCCGGCCGGCATATTTCTGCAGCAACCCAGGCACCAAGACAGCTGCTTGCTCGTCCAAAGGATCCGCAGAGTAGCCCGGGGCCTCGTCAAACTCAACATCGAGAGGAAGAACCTGCCTGAGCAAGGGATCAAAAGGATCCCGTGTCTGAATCCGCTGCAGGTAAGGCTCGGGAACCCGCAGGGGAAACAACTTGCTGGCTCGCAGCGCTCCCTGATGCCAAGACTCCGACAGCTGCAACCGTTGACACAGCTCCACCGGATCTCCAACGGCCGCTCTGTAAATCGCTTGCCAACGCTGCGTCCCTACGGCTGCCTGCTCCAACCGACGCCCTCCCGAGGAACCTCCGGTGGCAAACTCCTCCGTTGGTCCCTCATTGGTCACCTTCAATGCTGGGTCCGACTGCTGATCGGCGTCCGCATGATTCGGCAAAGGAAAAATGACGTTTCCCGGCCTTTGATGGGGTGGTCGAGATGAACCGGTCTGGGTCATGAGGGGACTTTGGCGGTATAGTGATTCTTGAATGGAACATGTGCTCCTCAGAAAAGATTTCCTCAACCAGCAAGAGCCCATTCTGCGAGAACCACCGAGGGTCAAAAACAATCGTGATCTTAGCAAAAGCTTGCTGAAACTCTGCTGGAGAAAGTCAATCCGGAGCGAAACGCTTGTCGCCGTTTTCAACAAACGTCCCAGGAAGGGAGCAACGTCGTTGCCTGTTTAGTTACAGCGGATTGCCAGCAACCGGTCAATCAGCCGGGCTTGGCCCATGCCCTCCCTCAAGAGCGGCCCGAACACAGAGAGCAGCTCAAACTCAGAGAGCGGCTCAAACTTAGTGATCCGGGAACTGTGCTTAACGAAAAGGTGAGCGACGCGATCGGCGATGAGTGCCGCCAGCAGAACAGTATCTCGTCTTCGGCAGGAACAATTACCCGCAAGCCAAACCATTTCCAAGTCAGCGTTGAGCTCGCAGGAATTCACCGTGTCCACACTCAATATCAGCGACGTCAAGAAGGGTATGAAGGTCCAAATCGAGGGCGACCCCTACGTCGTCTTAGAGGCCTTATTCGTCAAACCAGGCAAGGGCCAAGCAGTCTACACCCTGAAGATGCGGCATCTGCTGCGAAATACCGTCTTGGAGCGGAAATACCGCAGCGGCGATAGCATCGAGACCGCCGACGTGACCGACTTCGACGTCCAGTACCTGTATCAACAGGGCACCACCTTTGTCTTTATGGACAATTCCAGTTACGAACAATATGAAATGGAAGCCGATCAGATGGATGGAGCCGACAAGTACCTCAAAGAGGGAATGGCTTGTCAGATGACCCTCTGGAATGGGAACCCCATCAGCCTCGCGCCTCCGAATCACGTTGAACTGAAAGTCGAATACACCGAGCCCGCTGTCCGGGGCAACACCGCGACCAACCTCACAAAACCCTGCACGACCGATACCGGTGCCGAGATCCAAGTCCCCGCCTTTGTGGAAATTGGCGACGTCGTTCGCGTCGATACCCGGACAGGGGAATACATTGAACGCGTCAAAAGCTGACAACTGGCTTGGCAGATTGCGTGGGGTTTCCGCCGGAGCGTTCTTCGTGGAGCTCACCTAGTGCCTTGTTTCCTAGGATTTTGGCAGTCGGTTGATTTTGGCAGTCGGTTG
>CAZYKP010000210.1:0-5223 GCA_964648025.1 uncultured Pirellulales bacterium
GCTTGTTGGCCAGACGCTTGTTGGCCAGACGCTTGTTGGCCAGACGCTTACTGGCCAGACGCTTACTGGCCAGGAAGCGTCTAAGGTTTTGTTTGTCGGTCAGGGCCGTCTCAATGTGTGGTTCGCTCGCCGAGGAGACCAGCGACTGCCCGATTGATGAGGTCTTTGCGGGCCAAGTCGCCAGCCCACTGGTTGGGAATCCCGCTGGTGCCCCAGTACGCGCCGGCGAGTTGTCCGCAGACTGCCCCGGTGGTGTCGGAGTCCTCCCCGAGATTGACGACCTGGAGAACAGCTGAGCGGAAATCGGGGGCATTGTGAAAGGCCCACAGGGCGGCTTCCAGTGTCCGCACAACATATCCGGCCCCGCAGATTTCCGGTGGTTGGCGTTCTCGAAAGCTGCCGCGAGCAATCTCATCCACTTCGGGATGCAACGGGGCTGCCGAGCGGAGCTGAGCCAACACTGGCCAATCGGCAGAAAGCACCTCGTCGCGGGGCTGGCCGGAGGCTAACGCCGCCAGAACGACACTGAAGTAGCGGCAGGCCGAACGGCACTGATCGCTGGCGTGTGTGGTGATGCTGGAGGCCTCGCCCAACTCAGCCAGCAAGACCGGGTTGATACGGATCAAACGAAGGTACCGTATGGGGACAGGGGCAAGCCGCATGATTGAGCCATTGCCGCTGGAGGATCCATGTGCTGAGGCACACTTCAGCGGATCACCTAAGAGCTTGAATTCCTGAATGGCTCGGGCGGTTGTCAGTCCAACATCGAAACACCGACCGTTGACGGAGTACTCCCCATTGGTGTACCAGGCTGCGTAACGGCGGAGTTGGTCGGCAAGGTCCCAGCCGCTGGCCAAGCTGTCAGCGAGGGCCAGGGCCATGCTGGTGTCATCGGTCCATTCTCCGGGGTTGAGTCGGTGCGGGCCGCCATCCCGGTAGCCCACAACCGGAGCAAAGGTCCCTGGAGGTTTGAACTCAACACTGGCTCCCAGGGCGTCGCCAACGGCAAGCCCCAAAAGCATCCCCTCAAGGTGGTCCCGAATCGCCGGATCCGGGTAAGGAACCTCCGGAGGAACCGGTGCCACGTAGTCCGGTCCCGGACCCCGCACATCAGGACCGGTGGGTCTGGGGCTTGGTCGATCCTTTTGGGCCGGGAAGTCGTCTGGAAACAACGACATGTGGTATCTCCTGAAAACCCTTCGGCAGAAGCCGAACAAAAGGTCCGAAGCCTCAGAGTGGTCTCCGGAATCTTGGACCCTTGACCAGCCCTGAGCCCCACGGCGCATCAACAACGCCTTCAAACCGGAGTCCGTCCTTCAAACCTGAGTCTGTCCTTCAAACCGGAGCCTGTCCTTCAAACCGGAGCCTGTCCTTCAAACCGGAGTCTGTCCTTCAAACCGGAGTCAGACACCAAGCCGAAGGCAGCCCACTGAAGCGCCTTCAAAAAGACACCAGAGCGGCAGCAAGGTTCAGGGCACCTTCTTGCTCTCAGCGGAGTCGCGATCGGGGCTGTGCCGGCGCTGCTGGTCCAGCGTTGTTCCTCGGGACCGAGTCGAAATGTCGGCCGGTTCAGACCAATGGTACACTCCTTCAAACGCTGGCCCGCTTCGAAGGTTGCCTTGAGCTTGCGAAGAAAAGCCCCCAGATCCTTCATCACCGCCAGTTCGATGACTTGCCACTGCTCGATGGCCTGAGAATCCTGAGCCATCGTGTGAAAGATGATGATAGTCCGCAGTGATCCCCACGATCTTGGGCACTTGCCCCATTGGACTGAGACAGGCAGACTGATTCAGGCAGACTGGTAGAGAACGTGATGATTCGGGTTGAATCCGTTTGCCATGTGGGAGACATCGTACCAGGGATGCAGCGCATCCCTCTTACGATATCCTTCACGTCGGGAATATCAGGCGGAAGTGATTCCACTGGTCGGTTTCACAGGACTCTCTTGTTCTGAGGCTCCATAGATCCGGGATTTCTTGATCGGGAAGCTTGGTATCGTTGGGAGCACTGCTTTGAGATTGTCGGCCAGATTTATTCCTGGGAGAGCTCTTTGATCCGCACGTTGCGGAAGGCCACACGGGATCCGTGGCCGAGAAAGCCGATATGTCCTTGGGTCCGCTTGAGGCCAGGATGGTTCCGGCCGTCCAAGGTTTTGGGGGTACTGGCCTTTTCGATATCTGCCTTGACGATGGTTGTGCCGTTGAGAATGACCTGGATCTGCGGCCCCTTAGCGATCACCTCTTGCTGGTTCCACTGCCCAATTGGCTTGAGGAACCCTCGCTTGGCAGGAACGACGCCGTAAATCGACCCATGATACTGATAGTCCTTGAGGTTCTGATACCTCTTGGCGGTGTCATCAAGGACCTGCAGTTCCATGCCTGCGTAAGCTGGATCCCCTTTCAGCGGTGAACGAATACCAAGCCCATTGTTGGCTCCTGGAGTCAACTGAAATTCAAACTTCAAGTGGAAATCCGCATATTGGTTCTCCGTAAAGATCTTGCCGCCCTTGCCAGGCAGGCAAACCATTGCCCCATCTTCGACAACGTAACCCTCAGTCGAGCCAACCCAGCCCGAGAGATCTTCGCCGTTGAACAGCAAACTAAAACCTTGCTCTATTTCGGCTGGCTGTGTTCTCTCGGCTGGCTGTGTTCTCTCGGCTGGCTGTGTTCTCTCGGCTGGCTGTTCTCTCTTGTTAGCCGCAACGACCCCCGACGAGGTGATCCCAAGAAGACAACCAACCAACACGCCAGAGAGCACTGCCTGAGCCAGCCAAGCAGGAGCAGGAAACACAGATTGGGAAATGCTTTGAGACATCAGCGTATTCTTCCTCAGACTGCCACGACGGATAATTGGTTCTGAACGAACCCCGTTACTGACCTTCGGAGAAGTTTTCGACCCAGGGCGACCAACGGAAGCCCGGATCGCCGGATGAAGAGTGCCCGCTTCGTCGAAGAGTTTTTAGGGAATCAGTAGGATAGAAGCCAGCTGGACCTCCAGGCAAGCGCCAGGCATCCGCTGGCTTGAAGAGCCGGAGAGCCTTAGGGGAGTCTGGTCTTCGGCCTCCCGGTTCCCAAGGACCTGGCCGAGCAAAACCTCACCGGCTACTCCAACGGCTTTTCAAGTGAGGGTACGCTCGGTTACGGAAAACCTCTCTCTTGGCCCTGTGGCCTTCTTGGAGCCATCTTGCTGCCGAACTGGAGCTTCTCGATGCCCCGAATGATCTTGCTCTCTGCTCTGGTGTGGGTCCCCTGGGCTTTGCCCACCCTTTTGCTTGTTGGCCCAGCTTATGCGCAGCTCGGCCATCAACCTGTGGGCATCCAGCCCCAGCCCACTCAACCACAACAAACCGGCCAGCCGCAACAAACCGGCCAACCGCAACAAACTGGCCAGCCACAACAAACTGGCCAATCACGCCGGCCAGACCGAGGAGGCGCCCAAACGATCCAGCAACTCCAGGCTCAGATCCACGCACTTCAAGCACAACTGCAGAATCTGCAAACGAACCAAGTTGGACCCCGTGAGAACGCCTGGCCACAAAGGCAAGCAGTCCGAGCTCCGGTTCGGCCTCAGGGGGTCACGCAAATCGGCAGCGGGCGAGCGCGAGCACGGATGATCGAATTGACCGTGCGGTTTTACGATCTCAACGATTTGTTTGCCATTGCTCCGAATTATGCAGCCATACGCCCTGCCGATCTGGCCAAGGCTCAAGAGCACCAGGAGTTGTTCTTCCCCAACTCAGCAGGCTCAGGCGTCGGCGGTGAAAGTCGCGGCTTTGGGGGAGGCGGTTTGTTCTCGGTGCCTGAATCTGGTTCCGACCGGATCCGAGGTCAGGTCGTCGGGCCAAGCCAAAGAGTCAGATCCAATTCCAGTGTGGTCCCGGGTCGGTTGCGTGTGCCGCATCGGTCCAACCAGGCGTTGTATCAGTTCAGCGGTCGCGGAGATCTGGCTGCCTCGCTGACCAGCGTTGAGGGCCTGATAGAGGCGATCACCCAGACCATCGCCCCAGATCAATGGGCGGATACCGGAGGAGAGTTTACGATCTCCCGTTTGGGCAATGCGTTGTTGGTCTCGGCGGACGATTCAACACACCAGCAGATTGAGTCGCTCTTGTCTCTGCTGCGGAAAAAATGGGGGACCCTTCGGACGATCTCTGTGCGTGCCTACTGGCTCTGGCTGACCGATGCGGAGTTGGCAGCGATGCTCGCCAAGAAAGAACAAGCGCCGGCTCCAGTCTTTGGGGTGGTCAACCGGCAGTCCTGGGACAAGCAACTGGCCGCTGCTGCTGAAGAGAAAAGCCGCCCTGGCGGATATCGAGCTGCGGTCACCTGTTACCACGGTCAAACAGTCCACACGCAAACTGGTGGACAAGAGGTCTTTGTCACCCAAGTGCGACCTGTCTTCAGCGAGGGCTCCGAAACGCATCCCCCGGTGATCGCTTATCAGCCCGAAGTCGTGACAGTCTCTGAGGGAGCAGTGCTTCAGCTGACCGCCATGGCTGCCTCCGATGGACAGGTGGTGATGTTGGATGTCAATAGCCGCCTCGCCCGTCTGCAGCCTGGCCTGGCACCGGTCATGGAGGAAGCGATTCCCGATCTCGATCTGCAACAGCGGCTCCAGCCCCTTGACCCAGAAGACTTAGACGGTGATCAGTCAGCCCCGCGGAGGCAAAGACAAAATCTTCAGAGCGAACAGACCCAGCACAGTCGGGGCCGGCGTCGGCAACAGGGCGTTTCAGCTCGTTCAGACTCCCAAAGGCACAGAATACCCGTAGCGCATGCTGCCAAGACACGATACCAACGAGGCCTCGACCTGGGCAGGGAAGTCGATCCCGAGGCCGGATGGCTCGCCTCGGTCGTCGATCGGCCGCGTCTGCTGACGCATCATCTGTCGACCACGTTGCGAGTTCCTGTTGATGAGGTCGTGCTTGTTGGCGGGATGACCTTCTCGGTGGAACCTACTCCGGGTGAGCCCACAGTGTACCTGTTTCTTGAGACCTCCGTCCAAGAGCTTCGCGGGGAAGCTTCCCAAGAGCAGGCAGGCGAACAAGAGACCAACAAGGCCGGCCTCCAGCCTCAGCCTGCTGCCGGCCAGGAGGAATCCACACCAGCTCCCAAAGCAGAGAGCTGAGGATTGACAACTCAGTTTCCTGTGCGTGACAGCTGTGGGACCGCGTATCTCGCAGGTTTGGGGGCCTCACAGGCCTGGGGGTCTCGCAAGCCGGGG
>CAZYKP010000211.1:0-4913 GCA_964648025.1 uncultured Pirellulales bacterium
GACTTGTCCCGCTTCGTCAGCTAGGTTTCAGCCACCTCGGCACGGCTCCGCCTCTCACGGCCTCGGGGCCTCACCTCCTGACTCCGCTCCCCCTTTCTCCCGCTCCGCTCACTTGCTGGACGGAACTTGGGCCACACGAAAGCCCAGGATGCCGTCCCGGGAGGACGGCTCGTCCCCGTCGCGGGACGCCGAGCGGCAGCGCCTGGCCACGCGGAACCAGCCACCGCCCCGGTACACCCGGTACACGCCCTGCTCATACCAGCTATCGCACCACTCATCAACGTTGCCATGCATGTCGCAGAGGTCGAAGCTGTTGGCATACTTCTGTCCAACCGGGTGGGTTCGGCCTTCCGCATTCCCCTCGTACCAGGCATAGTCCTGCAGTTGCTGCTTTCTGTTGCCAAAGCAGTAGTCGGTGGGCGGATGACTTTCTAAGGTCGCCTCACCCGACAGCGGTTGGGCCCGGCAGGCATACTCCCATTCTTTTTCCGTCGGGAGATAGCCTCCCAGCCACACCGAAACGCACCACGCCGTGTACCAATCCACGTGAATCGCCGGGCAACGTGGGTCTGGGCTGCGTTTGTGGTAGCCGCTCTCACGTGACCTATGCCCTAGGTCCCACAATCCCATCAGCTCATTGGTCACCGGATAACGGGAAAGGCGAAACCGGCCGGGGATCTTGGTGCTCTTGAGTGATGCCCCCTCACCCATCCAACAAGCCAGGCTGTCCTCCGGATTGTCAGGGACCCACCGAAAGCTCGACTCAAACTCCTCCGCAATGCGTTGGGCCTCACGGCCACGCGCTCCTCTCCGAATCAGCGGGAACTCACCCAGGAATCGAAGCAAAACATCACGGGCGGGGTTCGCTGGATCACGCAGGGCCTCGTAACCTGCTGGGATCGAGGAGGCTTCCTGAACAAGCCGCCGAGCCTCGCGTTGCAAAGCCGCTGTTTCGGCTCGCAGTTGCGTCTCATTCGAAATGCTCCTCTCCAACCCCGCTTCCACCATCCCGTGCCAACTTCGATAGATCCACTCACAGGCTGGAGCCGGCCCACCAGCACGTACCAACAACCGCCACCAACGCCACCAGTTGTGGCCGGCAACAGGGCTCCGATACACCGTCCCCACCGTGCCGGGAAAGACTTGATTGTCCCGAGCCGCAACTCCCATCTCCGCGGTCAGTTGCCAAAGCTCTCTCCGCCCAGCCTTCGCCCGCTCGCCGTACAACCACCCCGCCTCCGCCGGTCGGGCATACCGCGTCATCCATACCGCCGTAAACATGTCCTGCAGCGTCTGATTCCGCCAAAACAGATGGACCGCTTCCGGATGCTGACGACCTTCCAGCGCAGGGTCCGTCAGGTGTTCGTTCACCGCACAGAGGCGGCCAAGCTTCTCATGAAACTGATCGATGGTCTCCGTGCCAAAGGCATCGCGCAGTTCCGATCGTTCTGCCTCCTGTTTAGGGTCTTTGACAGGCTTCAAGTGGTTGCTCCACACACGCCCCACAAACGCCTCGTACTCTCGTCCCGCCCGGACCCCAGCCGAGCCGGCACCAAACCCCTGCCGCGTCATCTCCCAGCCGATCAGCGAAAAGAACCTTCGCGCCTGTTCTTCCCTCAACCCCACGTCGCCTGGCAGCCCCTGGAGCGCTTGGACCAACATCCCATTCAAGGCGGCCCAATACACGTCGCTCTTGGTCCGTAACGCGCCCAGATCCTTTTCGGTCTCGGAAATGTTGCAAATCATTTGTAGAGATCGAGGAACGGCCAAAACATCAGCCCCAAGCTGCTTGAGCAGCCCCATCTTTGTCTCGCCGACATACTGCCTGGCCTCCGCCTCGGTGAAGGCGTCGATCAGCACGAACTCCCAAGGTTCATGGCCCCCAAACCGTCTTGGCTCAAACAACTCGTGCCAATACCGGCGAATCGCAAACGGCCGGCCGGTGACCACACAGCGGACTTCGGAATAATGCAGCAAAAAATCGCACAGCGCCACGCATGATTCCCGGCGAGGCCCCAAGCCCCGGGACTGATCCAGCGCGTCCACCAGCAAACTCAATCCTCCCTGGCGGACCCGGCGATGCAACAGCGACAGGGCGGTTCCTCGATCAAGCCCCTTCATGCCTGGGGACTTCCCGAGCCATTTCACCAGTTTCGAGCTGCCTCCCCCGTCACCCAGGAAGTCATCGAAATCCTCGGGCAGATCGGCAAAGTCCATCCACAGCGCCAAACCAGCGGCGTCGCTGAGATGCCGCAGGTACTGTGTTTGCTGCAGCGCAGTCGTCTTGCCCCCGCCCGCATCCACTGTGAGACACAGTCGCTTAATGCTCGTATCCATCAGGAACTTGGATCGATCGTTCACGCGCTCCCAGCGGCAGACCCCCTGAGGGACGCCGTGGATCTCGATGGGTCGGACGGTCTCCGAGTCGCCATCTTGACCGCGCGGCAACGTCCACTGGTTCTCCGGTCGCAGGCACTGCTCCTGATGCTCAGGCGGACAAACCAGTCGCCAGAGCCGCTGGGTCGAGATAAACGGCGGCCGAGGCCGGCCATTCTGTTCTGGTGATGCCACAACGTGACTCCTGGATAGCTGGTTCAGCCTCTGAGGAGGCCATCTCCATCACTTTTCGTAGTCGTAGGCTCTCACCAGAGACCGCCGGCCGCAAGCTTCTTGAACTTTGGTGAGGTGCCCAGATGCCTCTCCGTTCGACGGCTGCTCTGGCGATGGTGGTTGGGGGCTTCTGACCATCTCCAGGGGCATCCCAGTCTGCAAAGGCACCCGAACAGGCTGGAAACCAGCCCTTTCCTTGAAAAGGCACCTGATCGGCTGAGCGAAAGCTCCATCGGGTAAGAGAACCGCTGCTCCTGGACGGATCCTTCGGCGACAGCCGGCTCAATTACGTGCGCCCACAACAAGGCCTGGGGGAGTCAAGCGTCGTCCGATTGCTGCAGGCGCAAACAGCTCCGACCGGTCGAGGTGGCTTTTCGGCGTTTTCTTCAAGAAACCTCCCGGGGACCAACCGAGTAGCTGTCTTTCTGCCGGTAGTTGGCCGGGGACTCGAGCGGGTCCGAGGCCGCCCCTCCGAACTCCACAAGGAGCCCAACCATGAGCCACGCCATTACACGACCGACACACCTCGGGGTCGCACCCAATTGCGACCTGCTCCATGAGATTGACACCCTTCTTGCCGACACAGCTCTCCTCTACGGTCAGTCCCACGTCACCCGTTCCAGAGGCGACCTCACCCTGCGGTCACGCCGCATGAGAGGATACCTCCTGGTCGCTCGGATTCGGGCCGAGACTGGACATGAGGCTGCCGCTCTTGAGTTGATCGACCGGAGTGGCCTCGACTGCACCGCGATCGAGTTCCACAATTGAACGCACCCTGTGCCAGGCAGGTCGATTCACAAGAACTCAGCAAACATGGGCCACTCCCTGACCCAATCGGAGACCATCCGATGGCGACGGGCGTGGCTGCCGTCGTTGCCCCGCAGTTGCCTTCTCATGTTCCGACCGTTCCGACGCGTTGCGCCTCCGCTTCGCTCCGGCAAGGCCCGGCTTCCAAAAACTCTTTGAGCCCCCCGCTGATTGCCTCCAACCCTTCCACACTTTCGCTCCGCCAGATCTCTCCGGCTTACGGGGACGGGCTTTCACTCCGCTCCGCTCCGGCAAGTTGTTCTCCTCAACACTTAGTCAAGCTCCCTCCTCCTGTTGAGCTAACCTGACTTGTCCCGCTTCGTCAGCTAGGTCTCAGCCACCTCGGCACGGCTCCGCCTCTGACGGCCTCGGGGCCTCACTCCCTGACTCCGCTCCTGGACTTGCTTACTTGCTGGACGGAACTAGGGCCACGCGAAAGCCCAGGCCGATGTTCCGGTAGAGCGGCTCGAGCCTGAGGCGGATCGCCGAGCGGCAGTTCCTGGCCTCGAGGCCCCAGCTACCGCCCCGGCACACCCGGTCCACGCCCACCTCATACCAGCTATCGCACCACTCGCAGACGTTGCCATGCATGTCGTATAAACCCCAACCGTTGGGCTTTTTGCCGCCAACGGGGTGCGTGCTGCCCTTACCCCGAGATTCGCCATACCAGGCATAGTCCTTCAGTTGCTCCTCATCGTTTCCGAAGCACCAATCTGTCGTGCTCCCCGCCCGACACCCATACTCCCACTCCTCCTCCCTCGGTAACCGGTAACTTGGCCCTAACCAGCGGCAAAACGCCCACGCATCGTACCAACTCACATTCACCGCTGGACACCGACCATCACCCTTGCCGTCTCTCCGATCGGGATGGCAGTCCGCTTGAACTAGTTTCTCAGGATCCCACCACCGACGATTGCGATGGGTCGCATCAAACAGCTCGTACTCAACATTGGTCACCGTGTACCTCGCCATCGCCAGAGCTTCACCGCTTTCCGAGGGTGAATCAGGCAGGGTGATAAAGTTGCCTGAGAGTTTGCGGGCCCGGACGCGCTCCCTCCAGGACCAACCCCTGTTGAGAGCATTCCAGCCCAACGTCAGGTATTCCAGGACAGCGGACACAAGAATCACTGCCCCTGAGGAGAGTCGGCGAGCCGCCAGGCCGGCAAACTCGGATTGAAACCCCTGAATCGCAGCAGTCGCCTCCGGCACACCGTCCTCGGAGTATTCCTGCATCCCTGGGCGACCAATCTCCGCCCCCGACCAGCTCCGATAGATCATCTCCGTTGAACGTTTCGTGCCGGCTGCTGTACCATCCCCAGGGCGGTAGAGGATCGACATCGCCTGGGTCCAAGACGCTTTCTCCCGCGCCTTCTCCGGCATCTCCACCGCGAATCGCCAGATCCAGTAAAAGTCTCGCGTGTTCTCCTGGTCATAGTCCAGATAGATCCAATCCCAGAGGGACTTGGCATCCTCTGCAGTGCTATGCTTGGACATCC
>CAZYKP010000212.1:0-4725 GCA_964648025.1 uncultured Pirellulales bacterium
ACCCTAGGCCTCTAGGGTTGCCCGACTCGAATTCGCTTTCTGGCAAACACTTCCGTGGACTCGATATCACGATAGTCATTTGGGATATCGTCTATGTTGTACAAGACTTTGAGCTTAGCGTTGGCGTCTTGCAGATCGGTGCGATTGACGATTCGTAAGTTGTGTTTCTGAACACCTGCCACGTGGGCTCCTCGGCTGAGTTCGAGATTTTCTGCCAAGATTTCTGAAACACACCGCCCCCCTCTACGCTGGGGATCGTAACGATTCGTTGAACGATCCTAACTCTTCTCAGGAGCAGCCCGATGAGCGTGATGTTGCCGTTTTTCCCCCCAACCTCCATCTCCCACGAACTGTTGGCCTCACCTCAGCCTGGCACCATCGCCAGCGTGGTTCGGGTGGCGCTGGATGAGTGGAAGTTCTTCGGGCACAAGCTGATGCTGGGGGGACAAGGTGCTTCAGCGCGGACACACCGGCGGAGACACCGGGTACTGTCAGCGAGTGGCCCACTACTGGAAAGTCGGACTCGGCATCGAAGGCCGCGATGGTCGTACCAGCGATAAGTCCATCAAGCACTGGTCGGCAGCGTTCATCAGTTACTGCATGCGAGCGGGAGGCGTCACTGAGCGTCAGTTCCCACGGTGTCAACGCCACATGGGATACATCCATTTCGCCGTCAACAACCTCAGAAGCGGAGACCCCGACGAAGCGTTTTCCGGCCACCGCGTCGAGAACTACTCTCCCAAGGCCGGTGATTTGTTGGGCTTCTCCATGCAAAAGTGGGTAGACTACAAAGCCGCAATCCGGCAAGCAAGAGGCCGGAGCCACACCGACATGGTCGCTTTCGTGCGTCCGGGCATGATCGGGGTCATCGGAGGCAACGTTCAGAACGGCGTGACGCTACGACTTCTGAAAACGAACTCACAGGGACGAGTGATCGACGATTCCTCGCGGTTCTTTGTTGTCTTGGAAAACCGGCTGCCGATGAGTTGAGGTCGGGCGATCACCCCGAAAGCCTCGCAGGACTGGCCGACAACCGAACAGCCGAATCCAACCACGACCCGTCGCAAGAGCTCTGAACTCATGCGGCGGGTCCTGGTTGTTCGGTAGGTTGAAGAAACTCTGGAGAGCTTCAACTCATCAATGGCCAGCAGATCCTCCGTCGCCGCAGGCAGCGAGCCACCGCATCGGTTCGCGGAAGAGAAGCGACAAGATTCGGCCGACACATCAGAGATCCGAGTGCAGAAATTCTTGGCAAGTTTCGCTACAAGACTGGGAAGGTTGACCTAACTCATCGCACTGATTCGCATCAGCCCCTGCTAACGCAGGGGCTTAGCTTTTTATGCGACTCCGTGCTCCTTCCCCGCGTGCATGTGCTGCGCCGCTTTTTGAGCCGTCTCCCTCTGCAAGTTGGGATGCCTTCTCAAAGTCCGCGTCCGTCACTTGGAGGTAGTGCTTCATCGCTATTCGAGGGGTGTTTCCCATCCATGCGGTGACGACGTGGATTGGGTAGTCCTTCGCCAGTTCCGTCTCACGACTTGCCCGCAGAGTATGGAACAAGCGAGGCCAAGGTTGCAGCCCAGCACGTTTAATGACCCGTTCAAACTGGGTTCGCAGATTGCAGTTCCTCCAGCCGCCAGGTGTGTTGGCCGCATCGCGGTACCTGGAATTAACAACATACTCCGCGATCTCCGGCGCCAATTCAAAGGCTTCGGCCAGGATCGAGCGCAGCTCGGGAAACAAGGGAACGGTTCGGCTTGCTTTGCCAACGTGATGTGCTGTCTTCGGCGATTGCACCGTGGATCCGGCCGGTTTCCCAATTGAGGTCCTCCCACCTCAGGGACAGAACTTCACTGGGGCATCGCAGACCACCATACCGGGCGAGTGCCACGATGACTCGCCAAGTCGGATCACAGATTGCCAACAGTCGGTCGGCTTCTTCCCGTGTGAGCAACCGCTGGCGATCGTTTTGGAGGACAGCGTTGGCACTGACTTCTGAAAATGGGTTCTCTTCGATCAGCTTGGCTTTCTTCGCAGCTCGAAAGAACATCCGCGCGAACTGCAACCGCTTGTGAACCGTGGTTGAGGCCAGACCCTCGCCGATCAAATAGAGCTCGAAATCCTCGGCATTGGCTTCAGTGATCGTTGCCAACTCCCGGTCATCACCGAAGTGCACTTGAAGATTCCGGACCCCCGGGTGCCTTGTCTCGCTTGAGCTTCCGAAACGCAAGGCAGAGCAGCTCGTAGTCGAGCAGCGAGAAGAGGTTGTTGAAGACCTCCTCGGAGTGCGTTTGGGCTCGTCTGGTGATGCGTTCCAGCCGTTTTAGCACCGAGGGCCCGTCGCTGAGTACGGTCGATGTTCGGTCTATTTCGCGTGATGGCGTGACCGCCTTCCCTCCACCCGAGTTACCTGGGCTTCGCAGGTACTACGCAGTCATCCGACTCCCACCGAGTCGTTTGCCATTCTTGTCTCTTCGACTTGTCGGGCATACTCAAGTTCCCGTCAATGGAGTCTCACGTGTTCCTAAGAACTCGATGGGTCTCACTGGTTGCCTTGTTGACATGGTGTGACGCGCGAATGGGCCTTCGACTCGGTGCCTTAAACTCGTTGCCTCCACTGGCAGCTCGCCTCTTGACGCGGCCAGCGGTGTTGCCTTCAGGCATGCACAAACCCTGGGCGTTGATCCGAGAGGTCCAATGTTTTCGGTGCTGGATACCATTGACAGCCGGACGGCCACGCCCGGTCCGTTCATCCTGACGTCTTTGCTGTGTACGCTTGAACCAGAGACTTCGGCTCGCGCCTGATACGCACTGCTGCAACACTCGATCCAGGGCTCTTGGCTAGAGATTACCCTGGCGGGATTCCCACCCGCTTGTCAACAAACCATTTCCAGTACGCACATGCAACGCCTTGTTATGCCACGACGTCGTGCCATTTGGGATGCGATGGCTCAAGTCGTCGCAAGCAATCCAAGTGTTGCAACTACTTCAGGATCAGCCAATGCTGCCCGAACTGCACGGTCAACGCCTCGAAACGCATATGGGTGCGTGTACCCAAACTCGTCGCCCGATTCTATCAGGAAGTCACGCCAAGTAGCGGCATCATATCCAAAGTCTGTTTCTGTGGCTCGCCGAAGGTCTTGAAGGCCAGACATCATTGCACGCTTTCGCGCATTCTGCGTTGTGACAGGTTTCATGTCGCCCTCAGCGAACTCATATCCGACGAGCGCGAGCATGTCCATCTGGATTGGCGTCGCGCGTCCGAATGACATGAGTGTCACGAGTCTTACCCTCCTGGGAAGGTTCAATTCACGAGCGGATGATTGAGCGGCATAACGACCAAGCTCAGCAGCGGCGGGGCGACTGAAGAGGTTAATCTCGAGAAAGCAGACACAGCCCCCCGCCGTCGGCTGCAGCGCCTTGTTCGGCTTTATTCCTGCCCACTGGCCTGTTGCACTGCAGGCACCAGGTTGTTCAACTCCTCAATTCGCAGCATGCGAATGTCGCGAACGGAAGCGGCAAACCAGGGAAGTGACCTCGCGAGGTCCTGCGCGGCCAAGACGCACGTCACCGCAGTGACTGTATCGCCACCAAAGTAGACACTTCCCTGCTGCCAAGTAAAGCCGTGTCGCTGAAGAACGCGGCGAATCTCTAGGTAGGCATTGTTACACGGATCGCCGTAGTTGGCCCGTAATGCCTCAATGTCCATGTCGAATGCGATCGCATACACGCGCCCCGCCCTCCGAAAATCACCGGGCAGACCCTGCCGGAATTCCGGCAGGGATGATGGTGCGATAGTCGCTGGCATCGGAACAACCTTCCCTTCTGTACGAAAGTGCTGTGCTTGGAGTAAATCTGCCTTCCTCCAGCTTCGCGAATACCTGCTCGGCTGTATCAGAGGCAATCAATGCGTACGCAGGGTTACCTAGACCGAATGTGCACCACTGCCCCTGATATTCTTCCGCATGAGCGATGAGCTCTCCTCACGGTTCAGGATTGTGCACCCTGCGTCACGAAGTCGTCGATGACCGATTCCATCTCATATTGGGAAGAAACCCTCCGCAGCCTCCGTGCTCCCAGGGGCTGAGCCTTTCGTCGTTGAGGCTTCACGCCCAACCCGACGAAACGCTCGTGGGTGATGGACAATTTGAAGCCGAACGCCAAGCTCAGCAGCGGCGGGGGCCACGGTGAGCTACTAATTGCAGGAAGCCTAAGTGCCGCCGCCGTCTGCTGCAGGGCCTGGTTCGGCGTCTTGGGACTCGGCAATGAGCCGTGCGGCAAGTGATGTTCCGTCCGGCAGGCCGCCCCAAGGCTGCCCGGTCCAGTGCCACATCTCTTCGATGCGGAGTTCTTGCGGCGGACCGAACTCGGGCTCTGGAACCAGACCCTTGGAAAGGTAGAGCAGGTTCATCGTTCGGACGCGGCCGGTGATGATCCCCTCCTCAACCCTCGCAGCGGAGACGATCTGGATGTCCCTGCGGACATCGCACGCGATGAACCCCGAGAGTGTTCTGCCTTCTCGATACCGCCAGCGGCGAAACCGATTGCGAATGCTCTTGAACAGCGTCATGGGAAGACTCCCGCTCACGCCGCCTAACGGTTGCGATAACCGGGCCGCCGCAATCGACTCTCCATTGGCCAAACGCGCGATCGGCGGCTCCGTGTTCATCGCTTTGTGTACGCCCGGCATGGGCGTGATTGTTGTGGGGTGCAAGTCCCCTGTACGAG
>CAZYKP010000213.1:0-4500 GCA_964648025.1 uncultured Pirellulales bacterium
GGCATGCTGACGTCAGTACAACCATGATCTACACCCACGTCAGCACAGTGGGAGCAACCGGCATACGGAGCCCTCTCGATCGGTTATGAGATTCCTCGGACGAATCGGTCTGCACCTTGAGAACTGCGGGGCAACGAACTCCACGTGCCCACCGACAAACGTTCCAACATTCGTCCGAACGGAGACTCAGCAGCCGGCCAGGAACCTCCCACTTGGAACGAGCGGCAGCGGGCCAGCCTGCTCCATCAGCCGAACGTGATCCGCAAGCCGGCGAAATCTGCGGGCGGGGCATCGGCGAGGTAGGCATCCGAGGAAGCCGGCATGCCCCGCCGGTCATCGAGCTGGGAAGTCAATCAGAGAACCATCCCGACGCAGCCAGATGAAGCCAAGGAAGGCAACCTGCGGGGGGCAAATGCTTGGCTAATTTTGCCAAGATAAGCATCCGCCGGTCGGGCGGTCAGTCCGATCCAGGGTCTTCGTTTTTATTCAAGTCGGGGGGCGATCAGAACTGAGAACGGTTCGGCGTGCCTTTACTCAGGTGCAGTAGCTGCCATCCCACGGGGCATGGAATAGCAAATCGCCCGGCAACATGGCAACCCGGTCGGCGAACTTCGGCCCCTCCTCGGGTTGCGACACATCCACGAGGCCGAACGTGCAGCCGTCGATCCCGATTTCGAACAGCCGGATCCCGATGTCCGCGTACTCCACCTCCCCGAGTTCCGCCACCATCTCGTCCAGTTTGGCGTTCGCCTGCTGAATCTCGTTCCCCCAGGGGCATTCCGCCCCGGCGCACCCTCCAAGAGACGCGCACTTCCATGCCGATGGTCCGGTGCCAGAGATCGGCACCCCAGAGATCCGCACCCCAGAAATCGGCGGACCCCTACGGCAGCCTCCATCCTCGACCGTTTCTTCACATCTCTCTTTTTTGACTGAGGGACACCCTCTAGGGACTGAGTTCAACTCAGGCTCACACACCCGTTCCAACCTGAGCAACAAATGGCAAGTTTCTCTGGTCAACCTGCTTGACGTCAGCGAGTCTGGCTGATTCCACTGGTGTGATGTTGACCGCTGTTGCCAGCCGTGGCCAGCCACCGTGCGTTCAGAACCTCTGCGGAGATTCCGCCAGCCGGCTGATCCACCGGGAATGTGCGGACGTTCAGCATCCTGGACTGGATGGAGGAAAGTCCTGCACACACCTTTTGATGGGATGGTTGGAACGGGAGCAACACGATGGCTGTCGATAGGATCGTTCAGGACAAGATTCGCCAAGCTGCTGCGGACTGGCTTCGGGAAGGCAGGATGTTCACTGCCTTTGAGATCTCCTTGGAGGTGAAAGCGGAAGGAGTCCGAGAACGTCACCGCAATATGAAGGAGTTCATCCATCAGGTGCTGGCGGAACTGGGCGGCCAGCACAACTACACACGAACTCTGCGGGATGTGGGGGCCCCGATCCACGCCTGGCTGTACCACAAGATCGGTGACAACCCCTTTATGTATCGGCCGCTACCCCGGCACGATTCTCAGGAGGACTCAGACGAGGACAACACCGTGGCAGCCGCCACACCAGCAGACTCGGGTCTGGCCAACTCTGGCCTTACAGACTCTGGCCTTACAGACTCTGGTCTTACAGACTCTGGCCCGGCACCTGACGGGGTTCGCAACCCGGCTTTGTTGTCCTCGAGCAACCCACAGCCGGCATCCATCCTGGACGGGGCCTACGGGGCCGATCACCAGGGGCGTTTGGCTCTGCCAACGGACCTTCTGGCCAACCTCGGTCTGCAGCCTGGCCAACAGGCGGCGGTGACCATCGATGCCGAGAACGAGGAAATCCGCCTTTCTCGGCCCATTCACTTAGGACTGGCCACTGCTGACCTCACACTCACACTCGACCAACAGGGCGTCGTCCGTCTGGACCCAGAGACGCTCAAGAAAGCCAACCTCCATAGCCTGCAGTCCTACCACGTGGTCGGACGCGGCAACATCATCACCGTTCGGGCGTACACATAAGCTGCCGTCCCAAAAGCCCATCAACGGGTGTTCATCTTGCCCAAGATCCTCCGTCCCGACTTTGGAGCTAGCAAGACCCCACAACCATCCGTGAACACACTCTGGACCTGTCTTTGATCCATCCTCGATTTGTTTTTCCGTGGAGATGCTCTCGTGACCACTGCAACCAAAAAAGCATCCAAGAAAACAACTAAGAAAACAACCAAGAAAGCCACTCAGGCCTCGGCTTCAACTTCCACCTCAGCCAAGAAGACAAACTCAGCCAAGAAAACCGCTGCGACCAAATCCGCCGCCAAGAAAACGACAGCCTCCACAACCGCAGTCGCTAAGACATCCGCCGCCAAGAAGACAACACCCTCCAACAAATCCACAACCGTCAAGAAAGCCACGCCGACTGCCAAAGCCAACACCAGCGTCAAGAAAACAGCCACAACGACAACGAAAAAAGCCCCCTCCAGCAAGACCGGCTCAAGTCAAGCCAACACAAATCAAGCCAGCACTAAGAAGACTTCTAGCAAAAAAGTTAGTCAAACCCCCAGGCCAAAGGCTAGCAGCAAAACCACCAGGCCAAAGGCCAGCACCTCCCAACCGAAAACTCCTGCAGCCAGCACCGCGCAGAAACCAACACCCAGCAAACAACCCGTCAGCAAGCCACCCGTCAGCAAACAAGCAGCCAGCCAACCGGCCGCGAAGTCAAGTGCCCCAGCAGCTGCAGATCCTGACCTGGTGCCCAAGGTGACAGTCTCCCCCAAACCGAAATACCTGGGCAAACTGGAGCGCAACAGTTTCCCGGAGAACTCGGGGCCGGATGATTTTAAGTGCTACGGCCCGCCGGCGACCCATGACGGCGAGTTCCAGAATACGCGAATTTGCGACATGGGATGTTTTGACCAAGATGGCAAGGATAGCAATAAATACTACCATGCTGCTGTCGTTCAGCATCGTAAGTCCAACAATTGGTACACGTACTTTGAATGGGGCCGAACTGGGGAGACTAAGAATTTTCAGTTTATCGGTTGTCGCACCCTGCAGGAGGCCGAGGGGGAATACGCCAAACAACTGCACTCCAAAAACGACAAGCGTGGCGAATGGGTGACCATCGCTGGGATGCGAACCCTCCGAGCGAAACCGGGCAAAGATTGCTATCTGGTCCGTGCGATGGCCACGCGGAGCACCGGCTTGAGCGACGCGCGGAGCATCAAGATCAACGAAGGTGCCAAGCCGAACAAAAAGCCTACGCCCACCAAAAAGGCCGCGCCCTCCACGCAGAAGTACGACCCGCAGACGGTCTCCCTGATGAGAGATCTCTCGCTGGCGACGGTGGCCTACACACGGGGCAATATGGCCGATGATAGCATCCCCACTCAGACTGCCATCGACGAGGCCCGTCAGATTCTGACCGAGGCCCAAAAGGAAGTCGGCCAGATCGGCGATCACCTCCAAGCTCAAGTGGCCGATCCCGAATTGATGGAGCTCACTTCGCTGCTGTACAAGCGAATCCCCCGTAAGAAGCATGTCGGTGCTCACGCCTCCACTTGGATCCTCTCCAAGGAAAACATCCTCCTCTGGCAGCGTGATCTGGACGCTTTTGAAAGTGCCCTCTACGACCAGGACATTGAGGATTTCGAGTTCGATCCCTTTGCCGGGATGAAGATCGACATGGAGTTCATCCCTCGGGATTCTGAGCTGGGCCGTTTTCTCATGGGGTGGTGGCCCCAAGCTACGGCCAACCGGCATGGTTATCTGGGGTCGATGAAGATCAAAAACCTCTGGAGGGTCAACCGCCACGACGACGCCCCAAAAATCCCCAGCAGCCAGCAGGCCGTCTTGTCCGATGGGACCAAGATCCAGGAACGTCCCAAGTTCCAGCCCGGCGAGCGTCCCGATCTCGGCCCCGCAGAGCTGAAACGCTACAAAGAGACCAATACCGCCTTGCTCTTTCACGGCACACGTTCGGTCAACGTCAGCGGGATCATCCGTGAGGCCCTACGTCTGCCTCGTACTCTGGTGGGCGTGCCGATCACCGGAGCCATGTTCGGCCCGGGGCTGTACTTTGCCGACGACTGGAAAAAATCCGCCGGGTACACCAGTTTGCATTCCTCCTATTGGGCAGGAGGCACCGGCGTTGTCCGTGGGCGTGGGGCATTCATGTTTGCCTGCGATGTTGTGTTGGGAAATCCCTTTGTCGCTCCCCGCTGCAACGGCTACACCAAGCCTCCCCAAGGTCACCACAGTATCTTTGGTAAGGAAGGCAAGTCCGGCGTGGCCAACAACGAGTTCATCATCTACCAGGCACAACAGAACCAGCTGAAGTTTTTGGCCGAGTTCGCCGTCTAAGAGACTCTCCGAAAAGCATTCGGCAATCCACTGTGTTGTGGAGCCCAAGTCATGGTGCAACACGATCCAGGTGGATTCCGGTGCTTCTCGGACAGACTGTCAGAGACTCTCCGAAAAGCATTCGGCAATCCACTGTGTTGTGGAGCCCAAGTCATG
>CAZYKP010000214.1:0-4203 GCA_964648025.1 uncultured Pirellulales bacterium
TCGGTTTCCTTCTGATTTGGCAGTAAGTTCTCATGGAATCGGGGGATTCACGTCCCACCGACTGCCAAAATCAACCGACTGCCAAAATCAACCGACTGCCAAAATCAACCGACTGCCAAAATCACAGGAAACAAGGCACTAGTAACTCAAGAAGCCTCCCGACTTTCTTGGGCCAAATGGCGGACCCGTCCCGGTGTGGATGCCTGGGCGGAATCCGTTTGAGTGTCTGCCTGGGTATCTGATCGAGCGCGGTCGCTTTTGTTGGTGGGGCTTGTGGAGTTTGGCCCCTGAGCAACGGAGCCGCTTGGTCGGTCACCTCGGGCTGCTTTGCGTGTCCGCTGCCAGCCGCTTTTCTCGCCGCGAGCAACTTGCTTGTTCGGTTCTTCTGACTGGCTGGGGGGGCCTGATTGCTCGTCGGGGGCCTCTGACAACAGATCTTCCAAAAACGGACGGGGGTTCATCACCACTTCCTGATCGGCTTGCACTCCATCGAGTAACACAACGTGCTTTTCGTTGTTCGGGCCGACCTGAACAGGACGAGCGACGGGGCCGTCTTGGGTCCGTAAGCAGACGTAATGCTGACCTTGGTGGTTGTAGACGCTCTGAATCGGCAGGAAGAGCGAATCAGATCGCTCGTTGACGACGATCATCACATCGGCGTTCATTCCCGGTTTCAAACGGGCAGGTGGCTCATCGATTCGAATGTAGAGGGGATACTGTTTGACAGAGCTGCCCCAATGCGTGATGGGGATTGGTTCGATCTTGGTCACCTCTCCGGCAAGCTGAAGCCCTCGGATGGCTTTGACTTGAACAATGGCCTTTTGTCCCGGACGTAAAAGGCCGACCCGGCCTTCCCTTACCTCAACACGAACTTGCATTTGGCGAGGATCGGGCAGCCGGATGACCACCTGCCGCTCTCGGATTTCGACCCCTTCGTCGATGATCACTTCCGCGTTTCCACGGCGATCAAATTCGTTGGCGTAGACAACCTGTCCTGCCGCAGGGCTGGAGACGATGCACTTGCTAATCTGATCGCGGATGTTCTGCAGTCGCTGGTCTTCGAGCTGAAGATTCGCCTTGGCAGCATTGAACTGAGCCTGCGCTGTGCCCACCTGGCTTTTCAGTTCGTTGATCTGCTTGTCCTTGGTGAGGGTCTCCAACACTCGTTTCTTTTCCATAGCGTTGGCAAGGATCAGTCGGGCGTTGACGATGGCAAACTGATCAGCCTCAAGTTGAGCCCGTTTGACGTATCCCTTGCGGGCCAGTTGCTGACTATGTTTGGCGTAATCCTCCGCCCGGCGGAGATCCTCTTTGGCCACGGTGATCTCCGCCTCAACGGTCATCAGCTCCTGTTTGAAGAGCCCCTCTGCATATTCTTTGACTGCAAATCGCGCCGAGTTGTAAGCCAACTCCGCTTGCTGGTACGAAGCGTTGGCTTCTTCGTAGACGATCCGTTGTTGCAGTTCCTGTTCTTTCAAAGCCGAGGCATCGAACTCAACAACCTTGTCGCCTTTTTGGACGTAAGTTCCTTCTTCGATGATCCAAATGATTGTGGTCCGTTGGCTGCCTTGGCTTTTGACCTCGCAGCGGATCTCCACGTTTTGAGCGCTTTCGAGCTCACCTCGTTCCAAAATCTGGTGAACGAACTGGCCACGAGTAACCGGCGTGAGCATCGCTCCGGCAGTGGGATCCACATCCTCCTGCCAGTTCAACGCCGACCAACCTCCAACTCCAGCCACAACAAGCGTCGCCAGGGTGGCAACCGCGGAAAGTCTTGACCAACCAGCCCGAGACCCTCTCCGTTGCGGTGACCTCAAAAGCCTTCCGTCTTGCTGTGGCCCAGCAGCAGGTTGGAGCCCTGCGGCAGAGCTGCTGAGCTGTTGAGGTCGGTCGAATCTGGGGGAGTTAAAGAGCATGTGGGTACCTTTCCAGAGCCTGCCGCCACCATCGGAGGCCCTAGAGGAGGGTTGTGAAGACGTTGTGTGTGTCGCGAGCGGAACCGTTTTGCACCTGAAAAGTCCGTTCGCCGGATTTTGGCAACCGGATTCTGGCTCAGGTCCTTTGCATCAAAGTTTGCTGATGAGTGAAGAGACGTCAAGTTGATTTCCGAGATCACCGGTTGACGCTTTCCACAGCATTGTAACCCCGTCCTGGCCGATGGGTGCTGAACCTTTTACTCCGAGCGAGGACCTCAAGAGGCAGGATGGCTGGTGAGGGCCCAGCTATGTGTTTTAATAGCTTGCTTGGGACTGGGTGCGACCTTTTGTTTATCAGGCCCTTGCTTGAGTGGGTGAACATGACATCTGCAACTCACAGAGGAGGATTCTTTCCAGAAGGCGATCTGTCTCATGAATTCGGGGTGACACTTCCGGAGCCCTCTTGGTAAGCAAACCCCAAAACGCTCGAGGACCGTCCTGCCCTCACAACCGTAAGCAGACACAACCGTAAGCAGACACAACCGTAAGCAGACACAACCGTAAGCAGACACGACCGAAACAGAAGAGTGCCAGCTCAAAGTGGGGGGTTGGGCGAAGCCTGCGGTTTTTGGCTGTGGTGGTTGCGGCGAGTTTGTGCTTGGGCTGTTCTTCCCGTCTCACACGACCGGCACAACCTGACGCGAGGACCTTGAGCTCACGCTCGGGACTGGCAGAAGACCGGTCGCCCCATTGGTCGAACTGTGGTACGGTTATACTGAACATTCGGTGACTACCACCCAGGCGGCATCAATCCGCTTGAGTGCAATGGGGTTGACCATGAGTTCGGTACAGTATCTCGTCTTCGACACCGAAACAGTCGCTGATGGGGATTTGATCGCCCGCGTCCGCTACACCGACCGGAACTTGGATCCCGACGAGGCGACTGCACGTTACCGGGCTGAGCTTCTTCAGAGTCAGGGGACGGACTTCATTCCCTATACGTTTCAGCTTCCCATCAGTGTGGCTGTTGCCAAGGTCGGGCCTGACTTTCGGTTGCAGGGCATTTCGGTGCTGGACAGCCCTCGTTATCGATCGCATGTGATTACCCAGCAGTTTTGGAGGGGCTGGGAGAAATACAAGTGCCCAACGTGGGTGAGCTTCAACGGGCGTGGCTTTGACATGCCCGTGATGGAACAAGCGGCTTTCCGCTTTGGGATCGCCGTGCCCAAGTGGTTCAACCTCGAGGCCAAGTCTTACGAGCAGGCCCGCAACCGCTACAACCTCCAGAGCCATCTCGATCTGATGGATTTGATGACC
Organism: uncultured Pirellulales bacterium; assembly: GCA_964648025.1. GTDB lineage: Bacteria > Planctomycetota > Planctomycetia > Pirellulales > Pb10988 > CAZYKP01. The sequence goes on from CAZYKP010000214.1 coordinate 3,234, forward strand.
AATTTTGGGGCCACTCGTTTTCCGGGTGGGCTCAACTTGGCAGCCAATCTGTTAGGAAAGCCTGGCAAAATTGAGGTCCAAGGCCACATGGTGCAGGACCTCTATGACGAAGGCCGGGTGCAGGAGATTAACGATTACTGTAAGTGCGATACGCTGGATACCTATTTTGTGTTTCTCCGCACACGTGTTTTGCTTGGGAAACTCACCTTGCCGAGGGAACAAGAGCTGGTGCAGGAGGTCAAGCAGTGGGTGATCCGGCAGGCTGAGACAGATCATGCCTACCAGTTGTACCTGAGCAAGTGGCGTGATTGGCCTGATCCTTGGCCTAGCGAGGAAGGCATCCTGCCGGCGAATTATCCCGACGGCGACCCTGATGATCCCGACTCCGACGATTTCGACGACTCCGTCGAGGCAGACTCGCATCGGCAGCACAGCCAGCCCAACCCGAAGACCCGTCGGCCCACCAGTCCAGCCCATGGGTTGACACGACAGCCAATTCCCGGTGGGCTAGAGGCTCCCCAGACACCTCCTCGGCCACCTGGACGCACACAACCTGGTCTGTTCTAACTTCCTCCTGCCCAATGACGCCTAGGATTTCACCTGGTTTTGATCGGTCACTTCGATGGCTGACTGCCGCTGGAGATGTTCGTTGCGGGTGTGATTTGCAAATTTGTCTGCAGCTGGGAGAACGACCAAAGCTTCCAGCCAAGCCGCACAACTGGGAAAGAAGCCACTGCCCGAGAGCCTGGTGACGTTGCTCTCACTGAGGATGGTTTGGTGATCATCTCTTGGAGAACTTGGTTTGGCAGTGGAGCTGTTGGTTCATTGATCCTCAGAGAAGGTTTCGGCCCAGGGCAACCATCTGCCCTTGTTTGTGATCACCGGAGGCAGTGCAGCCAGAAGCACCGCCGGAAGCTTAGTGGTCGGTTTCCTTCTGATTTGGCAGTTGGTTCTCGTGGAATCGGGGGAT
>CAZYKP010000215.1:0-4107 GCA_964648025.1 uncultured Pirellulales bacterium
GGCGACGCGAGAGGATCTGGGTGACTCGTTCGATTTCGTTTTCGCGACCGATGACCGGGTCGAGTTTGCTCTGCCTGGCCAGTTCGGTGAGGTCACGCCCGAAGCTGTCCAGAGCAGGGGTTTTGCTTTTCTTGCTGGAGGAAGGAGCGGCTGAGGGACCACCTCCGGCACCAATCCCAGCGGCAGAGCGTTCGCCGCCCTCAAGGCCTTCTGCGCCGGGGCTGACCAAGTTCAGGACTTCCTCACGGACTTCCTCAAGCTTGAGGCCCAAGTTCATCAGCACCTGGGCAGCGACGCCTTCTTGCTCGCGGAGCAAGCCCAGCAAGATGTGTTCTGTGCCAACATAGTTATGGTTGAGGTTGCGGGCCTCTTCCATGGCGTATTCGACAACCTTCTTGGCCCGTGGGGTTTGCGGCAGCTTCCCCATGGTGACCATGTCAGGACCGCTTTGGACGATTTTTTCGACCTCCAAGCGGATCTTCCGCAGGTCGGCGTCCATGTTCTTCAGCACATTGGCTGCGACCCCAGAACCTTCTTTGATCAGGCCCAGTAACAAGTGTTCTGTGCCGATGTACTCATGGTTGAACCGCTGCGCTTCTTGGTTGGCCAATTGCATGACCTTCCGTGCACGGTCGGTGAAGCGTTCGTACATGGCTGGTTGATCCTCCGGCTCCCGCCTGTGTGGCTGTCTGCCATCCTCGCTTGGCCACCCACTGTTTGCCGTGTGTTTCGTGCGTGTTGTTTTTTCAGCGTCGATCCGTTGGCCGTTGAAGTTGACTCTGCCATCTCGGGTCACTCAGGCCTGAGTCCAACGTTTTGCCGCTGACGGAGCAACTGCGGAAAACGATTGCTTGCTATAGGTTGCTCTTGCAGGTGCCAGGCTCTTGTCTTGGGCCTGGGCCACTCTAGGGACCAGCAGCTGATAGTCAATCACTTGTTATTGGGGAGCTCCCGCAAGCAACTGATCAGCGACAACCAGCAACTGATCTGCAGTACCCTCATCTGCAGCGAAAGGCCAACCAAGCGGGAGATCGCTTGTGGGGCCGAGGGACTCTCTCTGCTGTTGGCTGAGAGGCTCGCAAGGGCCGTTGGATCTCTGGCTGGATGAACCCGAGACAGCAATTTTCGTTGCCGGGCTAACAGCGGGTGGTGGATGGGCACCGAATCAATGAGGGAGTTTTTTCGGCGCAGGCACGACCCTGTGGCACCCTAGCCGAACGACCCCATCAGCCGCAAGACCCGCTCTAATTGTTGTTCCCGGACCACCTGTTCTCAAGATGGACTGTTGTCGGTTTCCCTGCACTTGAGATTGCTCGTGCACTTGAGATTGCTCGTGCACTTGAGATCGCTCGTGCACTTGAGATCGCTCGTGCACTTGAGATTGTGATCAGCGAGTGCTGCCTCCGGTGTTTGTCGGAGGGCCGAATGGTCTTGAGGGGCCTCAGGGTGATCAGCGTGAGGAGGTTTCCTCAAGATTGTTGGGATTCGTTTTGAGCGGGAAGTCAGCTATTGTGGTTGCCTTGAGGTTTTCGAAGAGCTTCCAACTGAGGGTTCTCCATCCTAAGAGCTTTCTGAGAATCAAGAGACGGACCGGGTGCTGACAGCTTGACAGAGTACCGACTTGCTGCAGGATCGGCGAATTCATCCCAGTTCGGGCCAATGATCAGACGATCCACCTCCTCCCGCCACCCGTAGCAGAAATTCAGGCGGTCAATCTGGAGACGCCGTTCTTCATTGGGGATCAACACATCTGGAGAGATCCGTTTTATGCGACAGGCGACACACCTTTGGAAACTGTTGACTTTGGCCTTTACCTGCGGGCTGTTGGCGAGCTCGGCAGCGTGGGCACAGAACAACAACGGAAACTTCTTTGGCAACTCCGTCGGCGGGATCACCGTTGACACCGAACAGGTTCTCAAAGACCCCGAGCTCGAAAAGAGCGGGTCTCTCGGACAACTGCGAGATCGCGTGTTGCAAGCTCCTCGTGTGGAGCTGGCTATTGCCCCAGTTTTAGCTGCCGAGCAAGCTGCCGCACCCCAGTACGCTGAGTTGCAGCAAATCTTGGTGAAGCTCAACAGTCAGTGGAAAGGCCGCAAGATTCCCTTCGAGGTGCTTCCTCAGGGGTGGACCTGGGAAGGCGAAGTCCGCTTGTTGCAGACTCACCTGCGGCTGACCGAAGAGCACCTGCGTCGGCAAGATGTCTCCGATCTCCCCGAAGAACTTCAACAAGCCCGGGCCAAGAATCTGGACTACCTCAACGCCTATTGGAAGCAAGGAGTCTTTCCCAAAAACATCTACAAGAACCGTCGGATCCCCGTCTTCATCGACCACCGCGGTGTGTACTGCGCCGTCGGCCAGTTGATGGCAGATACCGGTCACGCTGATGTCGCCAAGCGGGTTGCCGATCGATACAACCTGGCCCTTGTCCGGGAAATGGCTGAGCTTGGCTTTGTTGACGGAGTCGTCCAGTGGCAGCAGAACTCCGGATTCACCCTGGATGAGCTGGCCCTCATTCAACCTCCCTATGGTGGCGGAGGCGGCAACCAAGGCTTCTTTGGTAACGCCGTGGGTGGTGTGGCTGTTGATGCCGACGGCGTGCTCCGGGCGATGAGCGTTGACGAGAGTGGCAAGCTGCGAGAAGCTCGTCGTGAGGCCTTGCAGCAACTTGATGGCCAGCTGGCCAAGCCGACCAAGATGCGGATGATCTCCCTGGCCGGTTTGAGGGACGCCCTCCAAGAGGCCATCACCAACAAGCAACCTATTCCTCAGCCTGTCCTGTTTCTGGGTGGCCTGCAGCGAATCGAGTACGTCTTTCTCGACAAAGCCCACCAAGACATCATCCTGGCTGGTCCCGCTGAGCCTTGGGCCATCGACGAAGCCGGAGAAGTCGTCGGGGCCAACAATGGTCACCCCATTCTCCAGATGCAGGACCTCGTCACCGCCTTGCGGCTGATGCACCGACAGCAGGTCCGCCCGTTGAGCGTCTCCATTGATCCGACCGCTCAGGGGGTTCAGCAACTGCAAGCCTATCTGAACACCCTCGGCGGTCGAATGGGCAATCCCCGGCTGATCAAGCAGAACATGGAAAAGGCTTATGGGCTCCAGCAGATCAGCTTTGCCGGGCTGCCGGGTGACACACGGATTGCCCACATTTTGGCCACCGCCGACTACAAGATGAAGCAGTTAGCCATGGGGCTGGAGCGTTCTCCGGTCCGCGGGCTGACCAGCTACATGCAGATGGCTCGTCCCGGCGGCACAGTCAGTCCTCGTTGGTGGATGGCTCCTGACTACGACAAAGTCAAAGTGACCCCCGAGAAAGACGCTTGGCATTTGACCGGTCCTGGCGTGAAGGTGCTCACCGAGGAAACGCTCTTCAACCAGCAAGGCCGTAAGGTCGGCGGACGCAAGGCCGATGTGGTGGCCCAGCGTTTTGCTGAGAGCATGACCAAGCACTACCCAGAGCTGGCCGAAAAGATGCCGATTTTCGCCAATCTGCAGGGCTGCATGGACCTGGCCATTGCTGCAGCCCTCATCTCCAAGGAACAACTTGGTGAGCGAGCAGGCTTCCAATGGGGGATCCTGTTGAATGAAGAGCAGATGACCACACGTGGTTGGGAGGTGCCGGCTAAGTTGCCTGCCCGAGCCACTCTTGTGCAGAAAGGTCGGCAGTGGGTTGTCAGCGTCAGCGGTGGGGTCAACCTCGACGCCTGGCAGGTTGCCTCGACCACCCAGACCGATGCCAGTGTGTCATCCCAGCGGGACAAGGCCCTCGACAAACGCGCCTCGCAGTGGTGGTGGGACTATTAATCCCTGAGTGAGTCTCGAAATCTCTGAGTTCAGTCCCTCCGATGGTGCTGAGCTGCGACTCTGCGTACTGTCTGGTTGCCTGAGCCTTGGACTTCGGTTCGGGTGATCCAGGCCGAGCAACATCCTGACCAACTCACAGGCCACCCCGGCTCTGCCGAGGTGGCCTTGTTTGTGCGCCTGGCATGTTGTGTTTCTAGGAGATGTAAGTTCTCTACGGACCGTGATGAGCGGAACCGTTAGCCGTAGGACCTGACGAACAGAAACCGGATACAAGGCCGGCGTGGTGGGGTAACCCGGCCA
>CAZYKP010000216.1:0-4089 GCA_964648025.1 uncultured Pirellulales bacterium
GTGGGCACACTGAGATTTGGGAGGTGCTATTTGGAGGACGTTTGATTCGCACGAGCCGGCTGCATCCGTTTTGGGTGAGGGGGCGAGGTTGGGTACCAGCGGCTCGGTTGGAGGTCGGCCAGCAGGTGGCCACCGACTGCCAGGAGCTGTGGGTTTCGCTCCAGAGTGTCCGTGAGACTGGCCGCTCTGAGGGGGTGTACAACGTCCGCGTTGCCGAACTGGCCACTTACTTCGTCGGGAAGCCGGAGTGGGGATTCGGCGTTTGGGCGCATAATCAATATTTCGACGGCTTGGACGCGGCCCAGGCTCAGGCTCGGCTACAGCGTGAACTGGGACTTTCACCGGCAGATGCAGCTCGCATCGCCGCCATTGGTGAGCGGCAAGGGGTTCACGGCAATCTCTTGATCGACCATGTCGTGCGGGAGTACGGCCCGTACCGCAATTTCTTCACGATCATTCGTGACGCCGTCCATGCGGACCTTCTGGCCGAGCCGCACCTCGCAGGGCTAGCCGACCGCTTCGCCATGCGGACGGACTTGCGGACCATGTCCAACGTCATGATGCAGGCGATAATCGATGATATTCACGGTCACCATTTCCAGGGGCACCCCATTGGGGATGGGGTTCCGATGACGCTGACCATCACCCCCGAGGGGCGGGTCGTATACTCGGTCGCCGGCGGCGTCGTTGGCGGGCGTGGTCTGGCTCGGGCAAGGCAACACTTCGGGGAGGCTTTGGAAGTCCCGACCGGCTTGGAACCCCGGCTGCACACCCATGGCAGGAACATCCACGCCGAGGAGTCGGCGATCTCCTACCTCGGGGAAGGGGCGAGGAACTCTCGGCAGGCGTCGAGCTCCTACGCCTGCGGGGGCTGCGAGCCGTTGCAGCAGCAATACGGCATCACGAACGTAACCGGCAATGCGTCGGCCCACGGCGGGCGGATTGGCCGTCACTGAGGTACTGAAGATGACCCCTGATTCGCTGCTAGCCCACCAGTACGCTGTGGAGGAGGCTGTGAAGCTTCTCCCCAGCGATCGGGCGTTTCTATTCGCCGTTGCCTGTGCAGAGCGTCAGGCAGTCGTGTATCGGAAGGCGGTGGAGAAAGTGCCGACTGCCCCCGTGCGAGACATCAGGCCTTTCTTGGATGCGGCGTGGGAGTCTGTCACACTCCGCACGTCGATCCCCAGCGACTACCGCCAGACGATCCGGGCTGCGATCCCCTACCCCGAAGGCGACGACTTCATGGGGAATCTGCTCTTTATTCTGGGGAACATCTACGGCCTCTTAAGCCTGCTGGAGGACCGAGATGTTCGCCCATGCCATGTTTCTGCTGAGAATAACCTTGGGCTTGTGACCCGATACATTCACCTGTCACAACGCATCCCGGCATCCGTTGTCGTCAGCCCCGTCGTCCTCAACCATCCGCTAGTCACTGAAGAGAAACTGCGGCAACTGGACGACATTGAGTTGCTTCGCGGGATGGAGGGGGCAGGCGATGCCGCCCCCCTTCGCACACGCTCCTCCGGTGTCGATCTGTTCGGTGGCAATTGGTACTAATCAGGAGTCCACACAGGACACCCCGAGCATGAACATCCTCCAGCCGATCATCACCATAGACGGGACGGCCATGCTGTCTGCACCACGCCCAATCCCCTTTTCTTCATCAGTCAAGGACTGGACGAAAGCTGTCAACCTTCGAGCTGGCGATCTGCTCCGCACCCATGACGACACCTGGGCCACCGTCCAGGTCGTCGCCGTCGAGGAAGCTCCAGTCCACCAGCTTGTCCCCGGCGTCATGCCCTACCCGGTGAGCGGGCTATTTCCCGCCGGAACGTTGATCCCGACCTCGACCGGCTTGAAGAAGATCGAAGACATCAAGATCGGGGACTATGACGCCGTTCCCTCGCCCGAGCGGAACTGAAGCCTCGAACGAACCAAGTCCTCGCCGGCGTTCTTTGTTCGTTCGCTCGCAATGCTCGCCACGATAGCGGCGTTCGGTGAGCATCGGATGCACCGCCCGGCGGGCAGGGGATGAGGATGGGTACCAGCGGCTCGGTTGGAGGTCGGCCAGCAGGTGGCCACCGACTGCCAGGAGCTGTGGGTTTCGCTCCAGAGTGTCCGTGAGACTGGCCGCTCTGAGGGGGTGTACAACGTCCGCGTTGCCGAACTGGCCACTTACTTCGTCGGAAAGCCCGAGTGGGGATTGAGCGTTTGGGCGCATAATGCAAGATGTGACGTGGTGCCCAACAACCCATCTCCCGATGATTTGCTAGTCGCTGAGAATATCCTCCGTAGTAATTACAGTCGCTACCAACGACCTGACCTCGTAGAATGGGCTCGGGGAGTCCAGAGAAACGCTCCAAACCGAGCCCCAAACAACGTTTTTAGAAGTGCCGATGGTCGCACGTTCCGAAGTCAAGTAGAACTTGATGCTTGGAATGCGACACGACAAATGCCAACGGGCGCAGATGGTTATCCAAGAGTTCCGACAAGAAGCCAAAGACCCTCAACCGTGCAAAAAGTTGGCAATGCCTATCCAAGAGGAAGTCGTTGGGCAGGACGCTACTATCAATTCCAAGGGGTTAGAAATACGACAGAAAGGGCGGCACTCCGACAACAATACCCACAAGGAGTGCGATTTGATGAAAGAGGCTTTCCTGATTTTTCTCCGTACCTCTACAACGCTGGCCCAGGACAACGAAATCAGGTCCGAATTATTATGACGGGTTCTTACAGACAGGATTTTGCCAGAGCCAATGCTCTGGCAGGCTTCGATCAGACGCCAACTGGTTACATTTGGCATCATCACCAAGATACAGGACTAATGCAACTTGTTCCGACAGACTTACATAATGCGGCAAGGCATACTGGTGGTACGGAGTTTTGGGAACAAGCCATTGGAAGAGCCTATCGCAGATAATGGAGGATAGTATGGTATTACAAATGCGTGATTCGTTAAAACCTCTTTCGGAAGAGAAACTGTGCGAAGTGGAAAACCGCATGGGGTTCACGCTTCCGACCGCTTATAGGCAGTTTTTGCTCCAATACAACGGTGGCAAGCCGAAGCCTGCGGGCTTTCGATTTGACAAAGAATCAGATACATACAATGATTCGGAAATCAATTTCTTTCACGGAATCCAAGAAGACGCTGAATTCTACATCAATTTTGAGAGGAATTGCAGAATGTCAGAAGGGCGGATGCCGCCCGACCTTATCCCTATTGCCAGTGATCCGTTTGGAAATTGGATTTGTATTGCTGTATCAGGGGAAGATTGCGGACAGGTCTACTTTTGGGATCACGAAAGAGAAGCCGACCCCGATGAGGATGAAGTGCCAGACTATAGCAATCTTCATTTGATTGCTACCGATTTCAATCAATTCCTTGAGGGGTTGGAAGATTAGGTCGCAAGAACCAACACCATCCTGCTCTGACCCCCAATTCCTAATTTAGCAACCACCCTTGCCCTGGCCCGTACCCGCCAGGGCTTTTTCATTCCCCTCCATGTTGCCCGTTATCGTCGGGCTTGAACGCAAAATAAAACCGTGGCATCTCCTGCACCGTCAGCGTTCCCACGACATCATCGGCCTTCCTGCGCACCACGATGAGCGGGCGGATGATCGACGTGACGATGAAATCCCTGGCCAATTCTGCGGTGTCCCACACCTGCCCATGTTCCCGTCCCAAGTCCTCTCTGGTTTTGGCTTCGGGTTGCACTTCCTGCTGACGTTTACGTTTGCGGATCATGACAGTTCCTTTGGCTGAAGAAAAAGTAACCGGCTCGTAGGCTGAGTGGAACGAGGCATTGACCACCCCACAGCGGAGCACCCATTCTGGGTCAAAGGTGAAAGGTGTTGGGTGGGTACCAGCGGGGCGTCTCGAAGTCGGGCAGAGCTTGGCAACCCACAATTCAGAAGGTGTAGCCACCGTTGAGGCGGTGAGGGAGACAGGTCGGGAGGAGGTTGTCTATAATCTAAGAGTCGCAGATTGGCATACTTACTTCGTCGGGAAGCCGGAGTGGGGGTTCAGCGTCTGAGCGCATAATGCGTACCGCCTGACTGCTGCAGACCAAGAGGCACTGGCAACACTGT
>CAZYKP010000217.1:0-4044 GCA_964648025.1 uncultured Pirellulales bacterium
GGGACGCGGAACTCGCCGGAGCGAAGCGGAGGCGCATGCGCCGAATGTGTGCTCTTGGGCTTCGTGCTACGGGGTGATCTGACCGGATATTTTTTAAGATTGTTTTTGCTGTTTGTCGTTCAGGTGCCTTTTCAGCATGTAGACGGCTGCGTGAGTGGCCGCTGTCCGAATGACGCCTCGGCGTCTGGGCTCAGGGGAGAAACTCGATGCCCTTTATCAAAACGAATCAGTGGCCGGAGCGGGACACGATCCTCCGGCTCCTACAAGAGCTTTGCCAGCCCCCAGATCAAGATGTCCCTGATGCACTCGCCGATGCTGACAGGAACATCGACGAGGATGCACTCGGGGACTCAGGGGACGACGGTGCCGACAACACCATCCGCTGGCTGCAACAACGGGTCTGTCAGCTTGACGATGTGGCTATCGATGCGTTGGCAGGACTGCCTTCTCATCCGCCGGAAGGTCCCTGGCAAGGTGGTCCTCTGGTCAACCCCAACGACATCTCGAACCTGGTTGACATCCTGACCCTCTTGGGCAAAAGGATTGAGCCGTTTGTACGGGGCGCGCTGCGCCGCTGGAGGCAGATCTTCCCTCGTGCTGACAGACAGTGGCTCAAAGATGGGGTGAGATCCCACTCTTTTGAGTTGGCTGCCACACTCTGGATGGGCAACTGTGGCTGCCTGGATCACATGGCCCGAATGGGTGTTCGCGATCCCAGGGCAGCGTATGTCGCCTCTCGGCAGCGGGAATGCGAGGACTGGCACCGGCTGCGCAGCTGGCCGCTTGACGTGAGCTTGCACGAATTCCTCGCCCGGTCGGTGATGCATATCACTTTGTGGGTGGGGGGCGTGACAGCCGACGATATTGTCCCCATTGTCTGGAGAACCGCTCTGCAAGCACGGGAGAGGGCCCGCGGCATGCTGGCGCCCGAAGTCAAGGGCCCGCTCGGCGAGCGGTTGGAGGTTTTTCCTGTCCCCCGATGCACAAAGTGCCAGACGGAAGTCGACATCGAAAACGGTTGTCTCTGTCGTCCAGACGGTTTGCCGGTGGTCTCTCAGCCGACCCAGTGGTTCGATCTGGAGAATAGCCGATCAGAAGCCGAGATGTTCCGTTGCCGATGCCCTGATAACCCCGACTTTGTCTGCCGGTGTCAAGATGAGAAATGCCGGTGCCCGAGACCGCTTTATTTTCGTGTTGGCGGCGGATGTCCCTTTGGCAATTGCGGACTGCCGGGGAGGCCTGTCACAGTGTTTGTCCCTAATGCGCGTCGTAGACCGCATCAGCAAGTGGGGCACGTCCCAGCGGGCTCACATGGTCCCACCGGCTGGGTGAGTTTGCCAGACTCTCCCGACGCTCTGGGCAAGCTCCTTGAAGCCTTCGACAGCTTCCGGAACCAGTTCCAGCAGAACCCGCATAATGACGAGCTCTTAAATGCGGTGTACGACGTCCTGAGAAATCGATTGGATGCATCTTTGGATTGGACTCAGGAACTGGATGAGCAATTGGACCCTATTCTCGCCCGATATCGCCGGGCGTCGAACCGCCTGACGCGCCAGAACATCGCGGTGTTTCGGCGAAGGCTTGTCGAGTTTCTGGACCGCCAAGGGGATGAGGTCGCCTCGCAGGCCTGATCCAATCACAGCACAACCCAATCGCCATCAGGAGGCGAAAACCATGACGACAGCATCTCCCCAATCCTTCGTGGCTCAGCTAATGGCCGTGGCCGAGGGAATCAGGTTTACTTATGGACAAGCGACGATCAGCGGCGACGAACAGTGTGCCTTCATGCTGGCTGTCGAACGCGATGAACAAGATCGACCTCGCTACTCTGGTGTCATCCTCGGGCCGGGCCTGCCTCGCCACGAGGCGCAAGGCCTGACCTGGCGGGTCACCGCTGACGACGGGCGTGTTCTGCACTCCGGGCAGACCGGTGGTCGAGGCCTGTTCACGTTTCTTATCGATACGGAACTGGCAGACAGTCAAGCACCGCCAACGTGCTATCTCTCCATCGTCCCAAGCGATGTTGAGGTTTCTGATGTCTCTGCTCGCACGAGCCGGCCGGCTCGAACTTCCGTCCGATCGGCTGAGTTGTTTCACGAGACGTCGGTAGCTCCTTTGTGGCAAGATCGACTGTCCGAGATCAGCAATTCCACGACCCAACCGGCAGATCTTATCGGCGCGCTCGGAGACGAGCCTGCGGTTTTGGCAGAAAATCAACACTGGGGCTGGTCTGACGATCGAGAGGATATTGTCATCCGCTGCCCCTTCGGGGGTCGGCCCCCTGGGGAACAGGAACCCGTCACATTTCCGTACCACGCTGGGTTAGTTGTAGCCCATGACTCACAAAGTGTGAGACACCAGCGATTGATCGTTGTCTACCACAACCAGAAACTGGGCCTGTTCCAGGGGCGGCTTTCGGCAACGGACTTGCCCCCTAGTGGAAATGTTGAACTCTCGGAGGTCACCAACGAGCTGCTCAAGACACTCTCGGCTGAGCAACTTGCCGAACTGCTGCGGGACCCCAACATCAACCATCGCGACCTCCAGGCGTTGAAACAACAAATCGAGAACCTCAAGAGCGAGGGAGAAGGCAACCATGAGCAATCTTGAGACGTTGCTGCAGGAGATGGACAGGTCCCTGCTGGCTCAGGCGTTGTGCGGAGATGCCAGTCTGCTGTGTCAAGCTTTGCGGCGTGGAGACGACTTACCCAGCGTGCAACGACTCTTGGCAGACTTTCAAGACTCACCCCAGCAAACCGAGTTCTTCGACGATTCTGCTCAAGTTCAGGTTGTGAAGGGTTTGCTGGAAGCGACCGCCGCGGCTCAGATCGTCGCCAAAAGTTCCCCAACTGCGGCACGCTCTCGGTTCGCCGCAGCGACGGCTGCATTTGATCAAGCCTGGGGTGAAGGCCAGCCCGAGGACGTGCCTGATCGAGAAGGACCTCCCGAACACTACGGCTACGCGGGACCCAAGACCTTAGGATTCTGGGTCGTGAAGGATCTCCTCGACCGCTGGGGCCGGAACAAGGCTGAGGAGGCCTCACACACAGCGACGACGCCGGTGCTGACCTGCGACTTGCAGGGTCGCGAAGGGTTTTTGTGGGTGTTGACCGTTGAGTTGTTTCCCTGCCCCAAGGGCGGCCCGTTCTGTCCGGATCCTCGCTTTCTGGGACTCACGAACATCAATGTGACGCAAACTGCACCCGAGCGACCGGACCCGTCGTTTGTGCGTGCCCTGAATGCGGTCTGGGAGATCTCAAGGTTCAACGAAGGTTTTCGAGGCCGGTGGCGATTGGAGAATCCGCCGAAGGAAGTGCGTCACAGAATCCGCACGGAGTATCCGAGGAGGATCGTCGGAAACTCAGCCCAAGCCGCTGCCTTGTGTGCAATCTTGGCTGCCAGCGGGAATGCGTATGGTTCCGGAGCAGGACTCACAACGCTCCCGGACGCACCTGAACCGCTGGATCTGCAGGTGGCCATCAGCGCTAGTGTGGAGATCGACAACGGCGTGGAGGAAGTCAAGCAACTGCGGCTGGGCTCGGTAGGCGGAGTGGCCGCGAAGCGAGGGGATGCAAAACGGCTCGACACAGTGCTGTTCGCGACGGAGGATTTTCAAGAGAACGAGGCGCTTGAGCAGGAGGAGCAGCAGCGCCAGTCATCCGCGGGAGAAGTCCGCTCGGAGCAGCAGCGCTCCGGGCCGTTTGTTGAACGAGTCGAGACGATCGAACAAGCCCTGGACGTATTGCTGATCACCAATCAGTACGTGAAGGCCTACAAGGCAGCAGTCGCCGAGAGCTGGCTGTCAGAGTGGGAGGAGGGTACAGCCGAGTACCCACCAAGAACCAAGAGCTGAACCCAGCGAACGTTCCGATTGGCACCCGGATCCATTGAACTGATCACCAAGCGCTGCCGGAGCAACCATGGCTCGGGACAAGGGGCCCTTCATTGCCGATCAGCGGATGCTGCTCTTGACGGAGCATGAGGAACCTAAGCCCTTCCTCAGCGCCGACTACTTCAGGTCACAACGGGACGAGGGGCAAGACG
>CAZYKP010000218.1:0-4027 GCA_964648025.1 uncultured Pirellulales bacterium
AACTCAATTTCCGCCACGTTCGCGTTTCCGTGCTCGGGACTGAGATAGCGCAAGTATCGATAGGCGGGAGCATCCTTCACCAAGATCGAGTTCCAACCGGAGTCCGGTTTTTTGATCGTGCATAAATCCTCGTAGCCCTCGGTCGGGCTCTTGTTCGACCCCTGAAACCTACCGCCGGCCATCCGGCCTCCCAGCCCTCGCCGCGGATGGAACCGAATTTCCTTCACCCGAAGCGGGACCCCAGGGAGCCGACCGAGATCGAGACCTACGAACTTTTCTTCCGCAACGCCCAAGTCTACAAACGTGTCTGTGTTGCCATCGAATGCACTTGCGTAGCGTACCTTCGGATCGTTGCCCCAAGGTTTGCCTTGCCCGAAGATCTTGCCGCCAGCCACGGTCGGACCATCAGGGACGTTGGGATTACCGGTCGGCACGATGATCGCCCGGCGATAGCTTTGCAGATTGCCGCTGTCAGTTACCGTCAAGATGACATGGATGTCATGCGAACGGTTCCCGGGAACTTCCAATGAGGTGCTCAACCCTTTCCTGGAGGACAAAGTCAATGGCGGGCCGCTGTGGCCGACCGAATCGGGGTCCTCCGCCCACGTGTAAGTCAGGGCATCGCCGTCGGCATCCTCCGTTCCCTCTGCATTGAGTTTCACGACGGACCCTCGCGCCGCCCGGACGCGGAGGGTGCGGTTTGTGGTGTCGCCGTTGAGCGTCACATCGGGGCGGCGGTTGACTTGACCGGGCTGTTTCACCGCCCGTTCGGCGCGGGCGTAGAAATCGTTCCTTGCGGCTGATATCCAGCGTTTCAAGGCATCGTGCGGCGCCAGACTCTCGGTGTATACGCCCAGCCCGATGAGCGGCATCTCGCCGAAGCTGCCTCCCCAACTCGCTTGTCGATAGTCCGTGGCATCGTTCAGGCCCAGCACCGAACTGACGAGGTGCAAGAACGAAGGCGTGTCGCCTTCGCCGCCTCCTCCGTAAAGCGCGGTCAATGGTCCGCCCGCATCCTTGATGCGGTTCTTATCGATGTAACCATCTCGGATGTACAGCCCCCAGCTATTGAAGCAAGCATACTTGGCGGGGATGGCTCGCTCCCCGTTGAAACCACTCTTGCCATAGCCGTAAAAGAACTTGTTGGCAGAATCCATGTCCACCAAGTAGTCGTTGGTCACGTCCTGCGCCGCGACATCGTACACGTAGAGCTTGATCATCAGGGCGTCGAACCGCGCGGCGTTGACCTCCTGTCGATACTCCCAGAGGGCCTGGCTGAACGGCACGGCTCCGCCCCACAGGCCCACGTGCAATGGCCTTGGGTCGTCCTCGGCGAATACCTTCTTTAGCATCGCCGTCGCTTTCGTGCTCTTCGGCTTGCCGTCTTTATTTTTCCCCTTGCCGATGTAGTCCCAGAACTTGTCGTCACTGGCAACGAACGAAATGGTCGGCGCGCCCGAATGTCGCACGGTGATCGACTCCAGACGATCCATCGATGGGTACGCCGGGTCGTGCAACTTCAAGTTTCCTACGACCTTGCCGTATGCCGCGAGAATCTTCCGTGCGGCGTCCCAACCAGCGGTCGAGTTTTGATCCCGATCCGGACGTTGATTGGTGACCACGATGGCTTCGATATCGATGTCGTTGGCGTAGAACAACAGACGGATGAGCGACTGGGTGTCGTCATGTGTCATGTCGGTAATCACCAGATAGCGAGGCTTTTCCCTGGCGACGGGCTCGGCCACTACTGTCGATCCGGAGAGCCAGCAAGCAATGAGAATAGATCCGTACACGAACGTGTATTGACGCGGGGAACACAACATAGATGGAGCCATGCCTTTCCGATACCAGTGCCGCGGAGCTCAAATTATGTCTTCGCCGAACGCCCGCTTCAGCTGCCCCCGCAGCTGAAGCGGAGGGGGTCTGCCGCGAGTTCATGTTAGCTCCGCTTTCTCGGCCAGAGCACGGCAACTAACACGCAAACCAAGCCGACACCGAACAAGACAGCACCGTAGGTCTGCGTGTAGCCACCCGGAACAGCCTGCCCGCGGGTCCATGAATAAACACCGAACCCCATCTCCATCGTACCGAACCCGCCAATGTATTGGCGAAGCCCAAGTTTCTTGATCGGTTCAGGATCCGGAGCCATTCTTTCTCCCCGCTAACGGTTGCGATGACCGCGGTCGCCGCGAGCGATCATCCATTGGAAAAACGGCCGGTCGGCGACTCCGGTCCATCGCTTGGTTCGTCCGTTGTCTTACTGCCGATCCGCTATGCATTAATGATTGCCTGACAACATGTCGGGTTCATATGTCGTTTCCGGACCAAGTTGAATGTTGACATCGTTGTCGACGAGCTTCGGCTTAAACCTGCCCAAATACCAGAACCGCATCCCATCAGGATCTGGCTTGTAGAGTTTGATCCATTCGGTTCCCACAGGGAACTCGAGCGTGAAGGCACCATCGTCGGAAGTGGCGGTTTTAGGCGAATTGCCATCGTTAGCCGATACGATGATTCCTGATGCGCCTATGCCGCCAGATAGTGTTACGCGACCGTTAAGCACATGCGTGCCGTTCTGTTTCGGGTCCCCACTTCGATCTTCGATGGCAGTTATTGGCAGCATGAAATCGTCAATCGATTTTTCGACAAACAGCTTAATTGACTTCTCTGTCCACAATAGCGTGTCAATCCTGCCAGCATCCAAATCAAATCGATTAGACGCAATTCGTATTTCATAGACCTCAGGCGGGAGGCCTTCAATACGAAAGGAGCCATCGCTTGAAACTGGCACTCTAATCAAATCCCAAGCAGGATGCCGTCCCAAAGAAAGAACTATATCCCCAAGCGATTGTTGATCCCTCGTCTCCAGTCGGCCGCGAAGCGAAACCGGGCCAACTGTGGTCAAGTCGCCGATGTGCAGTGTCTTGCCATTCGGCGGCGTAACGAACCTCTGAGTCATGATGATTTCATCGGAGTCTGATCGGTCACCTTCACCAACAACCGTATAGACGCAGTATTCTTGTTCTGCAAATAGATTTTTGAATTCGAATCTTCCTTCATTGTCGGTAGCCACTGGTACTGCTTTCCGAAAGAACTTTTCGCCTTTGTAAGAATGGTCAGTCTGTGCCACGGCGACGGTCATTCCCTGAACGGCCTTACCGTTGCTTTTGACTCGCCCGGTGATGTGAGCGCCTTCCGAAAGTTCGAAAGATTTTCGATCCGAGGCGGGATTGAGGTCGATGAATCTCCTGCTCGACAATCCCTCCGCCGATATCTCTACATCGACGCCAAACACACCATCGACGAGGTCAATCTCAAAGTTACCCTTCGAGTCAGTAACGGCCGGAGCAACACCGTTTGAATGAAACCATCGCAACCCGTCGTTGCCAATCGTGTTCACGCTATCGACAAGAGCGCCTTGAATTGGAATGCCGGTGTCAGTCTTTACCGTTCCAGTAACGACTCGTTGAGGATCCACGGTGGCAGGCCGCTTTAGCAGTGTCAAATCGCGATTTGTTCCTCGGGGTGCAATGAGTTCCGTTTGTGCGGTCTTGTACCCAGCCGCTGAAACGACGATCCGAAACTCAAGCCCAGGATTTAGATCAGCGATTTTGAAACGCCCCTCCTCGTTGGTCGTCGTCCACTTCTGGCAATCCAGATAGCAGCTTGGGCAAAAGACTGCTGGACCCGAAATTGGCGCGGCCGTGGAGATGTCGACTCGGGCGTTAGGGATCGGCTCGCCTCTTTCGTTCGACACGGTGCCTTGAATCAGATTCAGGACATTTCCCTGGCCAAACGCGGTGCATGAGCATAATGCGGTCATCAGGCATGCTAAGCCCAAATAGGGCGACCAGATTTTCGGCAAGGCCACATTGGACATTGTAATGAACCTTTGAATTCAAGGCGGAACGCGCGTTTGCGAGTGACGCTGATCATCTACGGACGAACGGCAGCGGTAACGGGGCCGCCGCCAAAAAAATATGATTTCAAGACCCGCGTCATCGGCGGCTCCCGTTGACCGCTTTGT
>CAZYKP010000219.1:0-3951 GCA_964648025.1 uncultured Pirellulales bacterium
AAGCGACTCGCTTCTGGGTCTGGGGACCACACGGTGAAGGGTTTGGAACTGAAAGGAGATCCTCAGACGACACAGTGCAGAGTTGGGATCTCAATCATGAGAAATCGTTGCGTTTCGCTGCGAAACGCATGAGCTCTCACACCGCTGACAAGCACATTCGACCGAACGTTGAAGTTCTAGGATGTGGACCCGAATCCCTTTTGCAAAGAGCAACTCTCAGCTCCTCAGAGTATGCGCAAGAATTTGCAGTGACGCCTCATTCTGAAAATAATTCAGGTGATCACAAGCCACCTCATGTACATGCCAGGCAGGATCATGTGACGCCGGTGCCTGTTGCATGCTCTCCAACGAGACGGCGATGTCGTTGTTCGACCCTCCAAAGAAGAGATCCGCCAGCTCGTACTTCGTTCGATCCGACCAAAGACGTGCAAGCAATCGACGGAGTTGAGACCTGCGGTTCTCCTCGCTTGCTCCAGCTCGAATCCGGGAGGTGTTCCCTGCGATCAGCGTGTACGGAATTTTCGGTCCTGGGCCAGCCTGCAAGCTTTTCAGGAAAGCTGAGGTGGGCTCCATCTGCTCCAAGGTAACTCTTGCCCAGTGGGTCGCCTGCACCAGACCAGAGAGAACAAACGCCGGCCAGGCAACCTTTGATAGCTCATTCAACCCCACAGTCAGTGCAGTGGTGGCCCAATCAACCACGCCAGGCCAGGGCGATCCACCGTTGGGTGTTCCCAGCATCACCAGACGGCGGACCAACTGGTTGCCGCCTGCGTGCTCGATAAACCACCGAGAGACCAATCCGCCCATGGAGTGAGCGATCACGTCGAGCTGTTTGCCAGTACCCGACTTCAGACCAACCTCTTCCAAACGCCCCTTGAGAGCAGCCGCCGTGCTTTCGATTGGCTCGTTGAGGTTTTCATAGTCGAAAGTCAGCACCAAATCGTAGCGGTCGGCTGCCTGCGCCCGTCGGAGGCTGGGTACCATACTGCGGGTTTCCCCAATGATCCCGTGAATAAACAGAGCAATCCGATCGGCCTGCTCGACCCGGGAACGCACTTGGGCGAGGTCGCTCTGGTAGTGGACGTTGAAATGCTCGTCCACCTCGGCAACTGCCAAAATCGGATATTGGTCAGGGCTTCCCAACATCCGCCCAACGACCTTGTGGAAGAAGATTCGCAAAGCTCCGCCGAGGGATTTTGCGCCCTCGCTTTTCGGCTGAGGCAGTCGCTGCAGCAGCACACGAGTTCGTTGGCCGTCGGACTCGCCCCAGCCCAGCGGGAAATAGAATTCGCCATCGGAGGCAATCGGCAACACATGCTCGCCCGGCGCCAGGGCACGCGGGATGCTGATGGCGAGGGGGGAATCCGCAGTGATCAACCGGGGATCGTTGATGCCGCGCAGCTCAAGGACGTTCAGACCTCCGCCAACGGACCGAGTGGGCTGAAACTCCAACGGCTGCACAATGCTCGGATCGTCGTAGAGCCATCGAGGAAGGGCTGAGCCCGCAGCAAGCAAGCTTCGCATCGCCAGCGGCGCGGTGTCCACGCGAACTTCGGAGACTTCCAGGGCAGGGTGTGGCTCGATGGTGACGCCGTCGGTCAACGTGATTCCGTGGCCAGGTTGCAGTGGTTGGGCTGGCAATGGCCGAACGGTGGTCAGCGAGAACTGATACGTCCGCCAATCGTCGATCGATCGGCTCCGAGCCGGAACAAGGGGCCGGGTCTGCACCCGTTCCATGAGTTGCTCCAAGGTGCCGAGCTGATCGTCGCTTTTCAGGGGCCCGAAGCTCCTGAGTGTTGCGGAACGGTTGCGGGGTTGATCGAGATCCGGCTGCTCCAGCCGACGGGCGTCAAAGCTGGTGGTGCTAACGATGACCTTGATCAGGTCCCTCATCTCGTTGACGCCCTGTTGCCAAAGATGGTCGGGGATCTCCGCAGCCATCGGCTCGCCCCCATTGGCAAAGGTCTCCTCGTCGGGCTCTAGCTGTTGGCAGCCGACGGACCACAACAGGGACGAGATGCCAAAGGTCTGGGGTAAACCGAGCAGACCAACATACAGCGTCCGGTTGCCGGTGTTCTTCAGCCGGATCGTGAACTCGGGACTGATCCACTCTCGGCTCTCCTGGGTGTATTCCAAACGGATATCCGCGTCCGTCAGCGGTTGGCCGTCTTGGAGGATCTCGACCTGCAGTTCATCGGCGCGAATGGAGCTTTGGGGGTTATCCAGTTGTGACGTGGTTCTCCAGCGTTCGATATGTTCCAGTCGGGCAACGACCCGCTTGGCGGATTGCTCCGAGTAATCGTCGACCTGGCCGACCAGCGGCCGATCATCATCGGGACGGGCGATCAGATACTGTCGGTTTTGGGCCAACAGCCGGTAGTCCGCCAACTCATCCTCGCCAGCCTCACGAACGAACAGGGAATCAGCCAGGGAGGAACTGGCAAGTTCAACCCCAGCAGGATCCCCGTCAAGACGGACTTTCAGTCGAGGTGTGGGCAACGACGCGAGAACGGCCTTGAAGGGCGCCGACTCGGGGATAATATCACCTTCGGTAATTTGGATTTGGCTATTGCTTCCAAAGACGGCAGTGATCTCCGCCCGGCCAAGTGCCAGAGTGGGATCCTGCAGGGCTTCCTCGCTTGCGGAGAATTCGAACAACGCCACTTCGGCAGGGGCATCCCGCGTTGCTGGGGGAATCCCCTGGACTCGGCCAGCATCGATGAACCACCGCCCACGCTCGTAGGACGCCACGAAGGATCGCGGAACCGGCCGGACCGCCCCGCCCAAGAATGGCCGCGAGAGATCGGCCGCCACGGTAGCTTCCAACTGCGGTGTTTGCCAGCGAACTTGGCTGCGGACCAAAGCCGCCGCTCGTTCAAACAGATCGCGGTAGGTGATGTCCCCTTCGATGTTGCGGAGTGTCTCGCCCAGGAAGTACGAGAACGCGCCACGAATGGCCTCGCCTCCATAGATTTCCCGAGCTTCCTCGTGATCCTGACAGGCTGCCAACAGGATATGCTGGCCCTGAAAACTCCACCCCGAGCGTCGCCCGTCCAGATCACGGCGGCCAGCGATGTTTTGAATTTCCTCAGGGCTGAACAGAAAACTCTCCAGGGGCCGCTTTCGCAGGTCGGTTGGTGTGCGGCGTGTCGCTGTTTCAGCCGCGGCCGGATCTCGTGTGCCGGAGCCTGAGTGACAGCAGTCCAGCACCACCACGACGTGAGCCCCGCTGTCGGCCACTTCACTGATCAGCTTGGCCAACTCCTTATCCGCCAGGTCCCAGCCTTCCGTGGTACGGCTGTCGTAGCAGACCAGGGTTTCATCCAGGTGGTCCGGTTCCAGATGCCAAAACTCCTCAGGTGCCTGCTCCTGCGAACCATGGCCGCTGAAGTAGAACAGCGCCACGTCGTCGGTTCTCGCCTGACCGAGATGATCTCGGAAGGCCCGGATGACCGCATCCCGCGTCGCTTCGGCATCGAGCAGCGTTTCGACGGAGAGTGACTCGTCTCCGTTGGGGCTGTCCGTTCTGATACGAGATTCCAGGTAGGATTTCATCTCCTGAATGTCATGGACGCACCCTTCGAGTTTGGAAATTGGTGAAGGGTAATCGTTGATCCCCACGAGCAGTGCGTAGATGGATTTCATGCGATCAGCGTTCGCCTATGGAAAAGACACAACCGCCAGCCACTCTCGAAGCGGCAACTGTGGATTGTGCTGAGGTTGGAGAAAGGAGAAAGGCTACTATCCCAGATCTTGACTGTGTCGTCAGATGAGCCACTGGCCAAGCGATCCCCTTCCGGGCTGTAACTCACACTGGTCACAGAGCTTGTGTGCCCGTTGAGAGTGAGGAGTTCCTGTCCCGTCTTCAGATCCCAGATCTTGACTGTGTTGTCAGCTGAGCCACTGGCCAAGCGATCCCCTTCCGGGCTGTAACTCACACTGGTCACCCAG
>CAZYKP010000220.1:0-3617 GCA_964648025.1 uncultured Pirellulales bacterium
AAGATAGGAAGGTAAAACAAATATTCACTGACATGCAAGACTATTTGCTGACAACATGTACTAGCGAGAATGAATAAGAGCAATTGGCCGGCTACGCTGTTTACGATAAACTGGTTCGTATGGCCCTCCACCACCCAAAACTTTCGATACCCTTAGTACTGTCGCTGTTGACAGTGGGGAATGTATCGCTGCGTTCGCTCGTTTCATTTGGAGACGATGCGCGACCTTTGGTCTTTTTGGATGCGGAAACTGACTCCGATGATTTTGAAGATTCGTCGGAGTCAAAGCTGGTTGCGATTCTCGAGCCGAGCTTCGGCCTCTGCAACCACGTCGGTTTCCACGCCGTTTCTGACGACGTCAATCATCAGATTGATTGGCTGTTCGTTCACGATCACGCGCCTCGTGCTCCGCCGTTGGGTTAGGACTCTCGACGCAAAGCCGCATCTGTTCGTTTGACAGTGCGTATTGTTTCCGCAATTGCGGAATTTCTTGATGGGTACGTTGAGTGCAGGTCTCGACCGTCTGTGTCGCTCCCCGTTTTGGGGCTAGGAAGCCTGCGCTCCAACCCCCGTGACTTGATTAGCCAACCCACACAATTTCTGGGCTGCGGAATAAGGAGATAACCATGAGTACAAGTTTGCACACCGATCAACCCGACGACGAATCGAACGATAGCGTCGACCCCAGCTTGGCCCAGGCAGTCGCGGAAAAGCCGCGCAACGGACTGGGCGGTTTGAAGCATTGGACTTACGATCTTCGCTCAGGTTTCATGGTGGCGATGGTCTCGCTGCCGTTTTCAATGGGCATCGCGATAACGTCGGGAGCGCCGCCCATCACGGGTGTGATCTCGGCCATCATCGCGGGATTTCTCATGCCGTTTTTGGGAGGTTCCTTCGTTACCATCAGCGGCCCGGCGGCCGGACTGGCTCCCGCCTTGTTCAGCGGCATGATCGCGCTGGCCACCGCCGAAGTCGGAAAAGAGGTTGCATCGGGCAAGACCACGCAAGAGTTGCTCCAAATCGGCTACCCGCTGGTTTTGGTCGGTATTTCGATCGCGGGCGTGCTGCAGATCGTTTTGGCCCGCTTCAAAGTCGCACGGCTGTCCGCGATTTTTCCAGCGGCGGCCATCGAAGGCATGCTCGCGGCGATTGGGTTGATCATTATGGTCAAACAATTGCCGTTGCTGTTCGGCGTTGATTTCGCATCCCACGAATTCTGGGGAATTATCCTTGAAGTTCCTGAACACGTCGGCGACATCTACTTGCCAGCAATGATCACCGGACTCGGCTGCACGGCCGCTCTGTTTATTCTGAATTCGCTGCCGTTCAAGTTTCTGAAAGTCATGCCGCCCCCGGTGTGGGTCTTCATCATCGGCAGCTTGGTGTTTCAGATGATCTTTCAGATCCCAAACGGGCAGTTCACCTACGAACAGCGCGAAGCAAGTGAACTGATGAAACGGCAGCTAACACCGGAGCACCAAATGCTGGTCGTGAGGCTCAACAACGAACTGAAAGCGGACCTCTCGACGGATGAGCTCACGCCCGAAGAGCGAACGGCGATCGGCGCCTTGCATACGGAACTCGAGCGTGAGCTCCGCAACAACGACTTGACCGACGAGCAACTGGCTGCGGTCGCGCAGCTCAAGGAAGAACTGACACCCGCACAGATCGAGGCATACGAAGCGCTACCACACCTCGGGTACTGCATCAACATTCCCGACAATCCACTCAGCGGCATACAACTGCCGCACTACGAGCGAATCCTCGGTAATCCCCGCACCTGGATCGTGTTGGCTTACGTGGTGTTCGTCCTGCTGCTGATCGACGCGACCGAGTCGTTGGCCACGATCGTTGCGGTCGACAAGTTGGACCCCTACAAGAGGCGATCCGACCCGGACGGCACGCTGCAAGCGATGGGCGGATGCAACCTTGCCTCAAGCGTCGTCGGCGGTTTGACGATCATCCCCGGCATCGTGAAGAGCACGGCCAACATCATCGGTGGTGGACGCACGCTGTGGGCCAATTTTTTCAACGCGATCATGCTGTTGGTGTTCATGTTCCTTGCTCGACCGCTGATCAATCAAGTTCCGTTGGCCTTACTAGCCGCAATCCTCATCTTCATTGGCTGGAAGTTGTGCGGCCCCAAGGTCTGGAAACACACCGCCGCGATCGGCATCGAACAGCTCGCCGTATTTCTGGTCACGATGATCGTCACGGTTTCGACCGATCTGTTGATTGGGATCGGCGTTGGCGTGCTGTTGAAGTTCCTGATGGGAATGTCTTTGATCGGTCTTGCCAATCGATTGGGCGGCGGCGTTGACAAGGGGGTCCCGAAGAGCAACGTTTTCGGCCGCTTCATCGACGTTTTTCGTAATCCGGTGACGCGGAAGGAACACGAAGACAATGGTATTTACAGCGCGTATTTCGAGCGTCCGGTTCACTGCTTCAATTTATTCCACGTGATCCGTGAACTTCAGCAAGTGCCGAAGGACGCGACAGTCTTGCGTCTGCACTTTTCGCCGCTCGCGAATGTTATTGACCACACGGCGGTCGAAAACCTGTTGCACCACCTGGAAGAATACAGGCTGAATGGCGTGACAGTCGAACTCGAAGGCTGGGAAGACTTCGTGCCGCTGTCGGACCATCACGCTGCCATTCGCATGAGATTAGCGGAACGTCAACAAGTGGAAAGGACGGCGACCTTGTAGAAAACGGGTGGCTCGCAGTGTGCCACTGGCCATGCCAGCATGTCAGTGGCACACTGATAACCCAACAATCTCTAAATACTGATTACAAGAATGGGATGTCCAACAAACGTGTGGCCCTGCGGAAACGCCAATCGGGGTGCAGGTATCGCTCATCCGTCATTCTTGCCGATTGCCGGGTAGGTTAACAGATAGGCACTGTTAACCATCTTGTCCGCCAAGGCAACGCGCCCGTCGCCAAGCGAAGGTCGTTGTGGACAACTCCACTAGGAGGAGCTCCATGCGACCATTCGACGACCCATCTTCTTTGACGCCCGACCAGCGTCGCGCCGCTGTACAATGGTTTTCATGGTCGCGTGTCCGTGGAATAGAGTGGTTTGGTGATTACTCTTGTTCTACGACCGCGACCTTTACATGAACAACAAACTCGCCAGACTCCAGGATAAAGATGTCTTGCAAGCACTTTCCGCCAGCCGATGCATTGAGCAAGGACGTCATCACGTTGTCGGATTTGTGATGGTAATTGTGAATTTTCAAAACGCGCAGTTGTTCGTCGATCGCGTTGATCAGGCCGACATCATAGGCGAGTTTTTGGATCGCAGGCGGTACTGCGAATTTTGTGACTTAGGCATTGGCGGCGACTTCGTAGACAACGTTTTGGTGTTCGACGATGGGTGTGCCATCGGGTTTGGGTGTTGGTTCAGTCGATCGGTGTTTGAAGTCTTGGGCTCGAGTTTGAGAGCATCCGGTGCTTTGGTTGCGATTGGTGTCATTTTGAGGTATGGACGGGTTGACTCGAAATCTCCTGTTGTGGCGACGAGGAAGAATTGGAAAATTCTTCCCACATCACACAAAACACCAGCGATTCCCGGCATAGTTTTTCGTCCGGAAACTTAGCTACAATTAGAGCACC
>CAZYKP010000221.1:0-3437 GCA_964648025.1 uncultured Pirellulales bacterium
ATTTTGGCAGTCGGTTGATTTTGGCAGTCGGTTGGACGCGAATCCCCCGATTCCAAGAGAACCAACTGCCCAATCAGAAGGAAACCAACCACTAGGGCCGAACAAGAATTTTCCGAGGGGAGCAGGAGGGCCCTCCGCCCTTAAGGAACTCTGGTCACCTCAACCCCGACAAGGACTGGCTTGAGCCTCTTTGGTTTGCAATCGGTCGGAGGACCAGAGGGTTGCGTTCCTTTTGCCCATGGATGGCCACACAATCAGACTCACCGCACTCTTGGCAACTTCTCACGATGACACAACGGTTGTCTCCAACACACAATCGCATTCTCCACGTCTTACTGCTTGGGCTGATCTGCTCACTTCAACTGCTGACGTGGGGGTGCAGTTCCGGACCACCCAAGTATCCAGTCAAGGGCCAAGTCAATTGGAACGGCCAGCCAGTGGACCGAGGTCACATCGTCTTTCGCGACCCCACCGGAAAGAAGCATCCCGATGCTGGCCCTATCATCAATGGCACCTACCAAATCATGGCCCAGGCAGGCGAAAAGGTGGTCGAAATCACTGGCGAACGAGATGGCCCTCGTGACCCCAATATGGGCACCGTTGTGCGAGAGCAGTACATTTCCAAAGAGTACCAAGGGGAAAACAGCCTTCTCAAGGTGACCATCGAGCCCCAGGAAAACTCCTTCGATTTTCTCTTGCCGCTCGCATCCCAAGGCGGCTAAGCCCAGACCGAAATGGTCCATCCTCCTGAGTCTTCCAAGCCTGGCAGTTACGAATCTGGCAGTTGCGAATCTGGCAGTTGGGTATCTGGGCTGGCCGAGCAGCTCCAAGGGCGATTCTTGGATCGCTCTTGCCTGATTGGAGTTGTTGGGCTGGGCTATGTCGGCCTTCCCCTAGCACGAGCCTTTGTTCAGCAAGGCTTCTCCGTGCTAGGATTTGACACCGATCCGGCCAAGGTTCAGCGTCTGGCCACCGGCGAGAGTTACATCCGGCATCTTCCCAGTGACCAAGTCCAACAATGGATCGCCCGGGGACAATTCGAACCCACCTGCGATGCCTCGCGTTTGGGTGAACCCGATGTTCTGTTGATCTGCGTTCCCACGCCGCTGACACCCTCTCGGGAACCCGATTTATCGTTTGTGGCCCAGACAGCCGATCAGATCGCCGCGACCCTCCGGCCTGGACAGCTGGTGGTCCTGGAGAGCACGACGTATCCCGGGACCACACGTGAGGTGGTGCTCCCGCGTCTGCAAAGCACTGGGTTGACCGCCGGGCGTGACTTCTTTTTGGGATACAGCCCCGAACGGGAAGATCCTGGGAATCCGCGTTACACAGCAGCGGTGATCCCCAAAGTGGTTGCCGGCCTCGACAGTGGCAGCTTGC
Source organism: uncultured Pirellulales bacterium (assembly GCA_964648025.1). Lineage (GTDB taxonomy): Bacteria > Planctomycetota > Planctomycetia > Pirellulales > Pb10988 > CAZYKP01. The sequence continues at coordinate 1,384 of CAZYKP010000221.1, forward strand.
AGCTGACCGAAACGCTTTATCAGCAGGTAACCGTCCAGACTGTGCCGGTCAGCAGCCTGGAGGTTGCCGAAGCCTCAAAACTGTTGGAGAACACCTATCGGGCGGTCAACATTGCTCTGGTTAATGAGCTGAAAGTCCTCTTAACCGCGATGAATCTGGACATTTGGGAGGTCCTGGCCGCCGCGGCAACCAAACCTTTTGGCTTCCAGCCGTTTTATCCTGGGCCCGGACTCGGGGGCCACTGCATCCCCATCGACCCTTTCTATCTCAGCTGGCTGGCTCGACGACATTCCCGTCCAAGCCGCTTTATTGAGCTGGCCGGTGAGGTGAACTCCTCGATGCCCCACTATGTGGCCACCCGCGTGATTGAGGGGCTCAATGCTCAACGCAAGCCCCTCAACGGCAGTCGAGTGCTGCTGTTAGGGGTCGCCTACAAGCGAGATGTTGACGATCCTCGTGAGAGCCCAGCTTTTCGGCTGATGGAGCTTCTGGGGGATGGCGGTGCGGTGCTGCTTTACCATGACCCCTACATCCCCAGCTTGCCGGCGATGCGTTCCTTTCGCGTTCCCAGTTTGCAAAGTACGCCGCTGAGTCCGGAGTTACTCAGCTCCGTGGATTGCGCGTTGATCGTCACCGACCACACCAACGTGGACTACCAGATGGTCGTCACGCATGCCCCGCTGATTGTGGATACCCGAAACGTGACCGCTGGCATCCTCGAGGGTCGCGATAAAATCCTCTCGGCTTAATCCTCTGAGCTGGAATCTTGCGGCCTGCCTTGGCCTGCTGGCCGAAACCTCTTGGCTTGCTCTGGTTGTTCAAGCCTGACAGGGTCCTCTTGCAGGGTGCTTCTGTTTGGGCCCAGTGGCGGATGATGGCCTGTTGAAGCAGAATGGATCCTTCCGCTGATTCAGGAGAGAGGGCACAGTCGTGAATGTACCGGTTTCCCAGAAAGCGATCCGCAAGTTCGACACTCAGATCGAACTGGTGACCCCCGAGAATATCGCCTTCGAGTACCGAATCGCCGGGCCGTTTCGCAGGCTGATCGCCTTTCTGATCGATATGATGGCCATTCTGGCGATGGTCATCGCCTTTGTCATGGTCGTTTTGCTGACAGAGATCGTCGGGGGAGAGTTCGCCGTCCGAGCGGTGACCGGGCCGTTGCTGGTGGCTGCCTTCCTGTTGTACTGGTTCGGCACTGCTTTGCTGGAGGCGTTTTGGAACGGACAGACCATCGGCAAGCGGGTCTTGCAGCTGCGGGTCATCGGAGCGGACGGGACGCCGCTTGCTGGGTGGCAAGCGGTTGTCCGCAACTTGTTTCGGCTTTTAGACTTCCAACCGTTGCTCAGGCTCAGCTGGCTGCCGGAGCCCTTGGCCTCCTCGCCTTGGTTGATGACGCCGATGGGAACTGTGGGGTTATTTGCCACCGCCAGCAACAGCCGCTTCCAGCGGCTGGGGGATCTCGCCGCCGGAACAATCGTTGTCTTGGAGGAGCCACGACGGCTCTATGGTGTCGTGCGACTTGAGGAACCGGCGGTCAAGCAACTGGCCGCCGGGTTGCCAAGAACCCCGCGGCCCAGCCGAACACTCTCCCGAGCGCTGAGCGAATACGTCTTGAGACGCAAACACTTCACACCGGCACGTCGAGAGGACATCGCTCGGCACCTCGGTCAGCTGTTCATTGAGGAATTTCAGCTCGACCCCAAAACAAGCTACGATTTGCTTTTGTGTGCCTTGTACTACAAGAATTTCTTAGCCGAAGGAGACACCGAGGAAAACCAACCCCAAGACGGAAACCAACGTCCGCCCGGCCAGCAACAACAGCAAGACCCATTTGAAAAGTGGTTGTCCGGCCGCTAGTGGTCGCTTTCCTTCTGATTGGGCAGTTGGTTCTCGTGGAATCAGGGGATTCACGTCCAACCGACTGCCAAAACCAACCGACTGCCAAAACCAACCGGCTGCCAAAACCAACCGGCTGCCAAAATCATAGGAAACAAGGCACTACTGATTCCCTGAAAAGTCTTCGACGAAGCAGGGCGTTTCGTTCGGCAATC
>CAZYKP010000222.1:0-3412 GCA_964648025.1 uncultured Pirellulales bacterium
ATGCTCCCTGGTCTCACACTCTCCGGAGGTCGGATGGGAGTTCTTTGAGGGGACCTGTTCCGAGGTTGAGGAAGCAGACGCGTTTTCCGCCAGGGCCGGTTTAGGTACCACAGGTACCACAGGAGTCCACGAAACCCCTGTCTCCGTAGGCTCAAGTGGTGTGGCACTCGACGGAAAGTTAGTGCCACACGAGGCGAAGTTAGTACCACAGGTACCATCATCCGCCACCTGTGCCACATGCCAGATCTTGCGATCCCTGGGTTTCACACACTCGAAGTATCGCCCGGCACGGACTCGTCGACGCAGGTGTGAGAGTTTCATGCCCAGGGACTTGGCTGAGGGGAGTTTGCCACCCAGGGTGCCGAAGACTTCGATCAGGTTAAGTCGGAACAGCTCGAAGTCATTGTCGGGATCTTGGCTGGCTCGCCGGAGCGCGTCAGCGGCACAGAGCCCTTCGCCCTTAGGGTCGATGTTCTCCCAAGCGTCCAGCAGCAGACCCAGTTGTGAAGCGGTTGCATCGGATTGCTCCGCCAGGTCTTTGCGCGTCGCCGCCGGGTCAGGCAGCCCCGCCCACACGACTGCTGAGCGAACCAGGCTCGACCAACCTTCGAAGGAGCCCCAAGCCGGAAGGTTTTGGTCGGGTCGGCCGTTGCGGATGTATCCCACGAGAATCGTCAATGCGGCGACGAGCAGCTCCCCTCGGTTGCGTCGAATGGAGGCCTCCAAATCTGGATGCCGGAAGTCGCTGCGGTTCTCGGGATTCTCCTCGGGAGACTCCAGACGGATGTGGCAGACACGTCGCGAAGTATCCGCCATCAAGACCACGTTGTTCCCGGTGGCCAGCCAAGTGCACAGCAGAGGAAACTTCGGTCGGGAGTTCGTCCCCAGGATCCGGTCTTGCCACTCGCACCCTGTCAGGGCCGCATCCAGAGCCGGACCACCAAAGGACCCGGCGATGTTGTCAAAGAGCACCACCCGTTCCCCGGCCGCGGCAATCCCGGTGATGGACTTACGGGTTTCCGCATCATCGCTGGAGTAAGCGGCGATCGCTGGCTGCCGTCCGGTGGCAATCAGCGTGATGGCGGTGGCAAGTTTTCCTTTGCCCGCCGCTCGCACATTGGCGTCGATCAGAAATAAGGGTGTCGGACCCCGAAACGCAAAGCGAGCCAGTGGTGTGAGGATCGCTGCGATCACACCGGCGAGGTGTTCTCGAGAGGCCAAAGGGAAGTCGCAAAACACCTCGGCCAGGGTGGCGGCGGCTTGCTGAGCATCTTGTCGACTCGGCTGCTCGGGGATCTGCGGAAACTGACCTTGAGGATGGAGGAAGATCGCCGCTTGAGGATCGTAACCGGGTTTCTGGACAACGGAGCCATCCGGACGCAGGGTGGGAGCATCGACCACGGCCACCAACCTCCGCGCCCAAGGCCAATGGCCGGCTGCCGCGACAGCTTTGACCAACCAAGTCGGCGGCGTGACCGGTTGCAATTCGAGATTCTCCTCCGACCCGTTGACCTTGCAGAGACGGACCGATTCGGAGATCAACACGAACAACCGAGCCTCGGGGATCTCGCGAATACTGGGGACGCGGTCACCCAGCGTGGGACCGGCCAGCGTGGGACCGGCCAGCGTGGGACCGGCCAGCGTGGGACCGGCAGGGAGTGTCGAGTTCTCGTCGGGCGTCCCGCATCCTCCCTCGGAGGCAGGCAACAGCTCCACCAATTTCCCGCTGCGGGTGTAGACGCTTGGATGTTCGACCAGCTCAGGGATGACCTGATCGAGGACAGCCGAGACGTCCGGGGTAAGGATCACGGTTGGACGTTTGCGGGATTCCGATTGCCGACGTGACCGTTCCAGCAGCCAACCGCGGGGCCGACTGAACGGTTTGGTTGCGGCGTCCTGCAGCTTGTGCTCAATTTCGCCTGGGGACCACGGAGGCTGACAGCGTTGGTTGTATTCCTCGAACAACGGCCGAGCTTGAGCAGGACTCAGATCGAACCCCCAACACAACACCCGCGCCACCCACATCGCCGTTCGTGAGCCGCCTTCCCCTTCGATCGCTGAATCACACTTCTGCAAATACCCCCGCGCTCGGCGAAGCACTTCTTCAGAAGGATCCGCGTCCTGCAAATTGTTCAACACTTCCGCAGCGGAACTCTGCCGGTCCGTGGAGCTGGCTCGTGGTTTCGTGGATGCAGTCGACGCCCGTCGTCTCTTCGTCGTTTTGGTTGGTTTGGCTTGCGCGGCGATCCCCTCCAACGCTTCTTGCGGAACAGGCTGAAAAATCTCCGGAGTTTCCAACACCAAGGCACGTCGGTGTTCTCGGCCGATGCTCGGGCAGTGATCGCCTTTGCGATTGATCGTCCCCGGCAGCCGGGCGATGCGGGAAGCATTGAAAGGGCTGGTATCAAGCACTGCCTTGTCAGTATCAAACTGCTTGGCCAACGCTTGCAGCGCGTTCTTGATGAGCTCCCGAGATCCCTCGTCATTGGGCAGATCGACGCGGTAGAGGAGATACCGCCCGTTGCCAGAATCGATCACCACAGGCTCAGGCCAGCTCTGATCTCTGAGGAACTGGCGGATGGCCGTGGTCAGGTCCTCAACACACCGCCGCTCCTCGGGCGTGGCACAGATTCCTGGCTCGCGGATGGAGTCGATGTCCAACAACAGGGTGGTCCGTTTGACAATCTGCAGGTCGTTGGTGGTTTGTTTGGCCCAGTCTTCAAAGCGGTGGTTCGCACGAGCGACTAAGTCATCTTTGACTGGGTTGATGGTCATGTAGCAGCCGGTGACCTCAGGGTTTTGGGCCCAGGGTTGCAGCCGCTGGGTGAAAGCGGAGAAATTGTCTGTGTGGTAAAGCCCGCTGATCGTGCGTCCCTTGCGTTGGGTGAGGCAGCGTGCTTCATAGGTTCCAGGAACCCAAAAGGGCAAGATCTTTTGGACCTCGCCCAAATCCGGTGCCGGTGGCTTGCTGATTCCAGCAAGGGAATGTGAGTTGAGCGTCGCAGACATAGAGACCATACTTGTCATAAGTCTTGTGAATGGAATGGCTCACGTTGATTCCCGTCCTTGTGGAATTTCGATTGTGGAATTTCGATCGTGCAATGTCGATTGTGCAATGTCGATCGTGCAATGTCGATCTTCGGGGATGTCCAGCGTTCGGGATGTCCCTTGAGGGTGGGATCGCCTGAGTCAGGCAGACTTCAGAGGATCTCGAGAGTCGACAGGTCGGCAGAGACACTTCCGACCGAAGAACGGACGCCGTGCCCACTGCCACACGGCTGGGCTTTTTTACTTCCGGGTGATGATTCCCTGGGCAGCGGATCGGCTTATCGCGGCATCGACGGCACGTTTTCGCGGACAGTCTGTCCGAGAAGCACCGGAATCCACCTGGATCGTGTTGCACCATGACTGG
>CAZYKP010000223.1:0-3388 GCA_964648025.1 uncultured Pirellulales bacterium
GACGCCTTCTGGGCCCAAGCCGGTTAATCACCAACTTTCCTGACGCTCACACAAAGTCTCAGAGATCCGATCAAAAACATCCGGCCAAAAACATCGGGCCAAAAAAACATTGGGCCAAAAAAACATCGGGCCAAAAAAAACATCGGGCCAAAAACTATCTGGGCTCGGGACATCTCTGGTCGTTGAGAGGTATGGGGACATCACCGGGCTGAGAGGGCACACAGGACGATGGGATGCCTAGATTGTCGAGTTTCTCGAGTTGACCAGGCTTTTCCAGTTTGGCCTGTTCACGGGTTCCAAGCAATCGGGTTTTCCGCCCATCGTGACGGTTCTCTTGGTTGAGTAGGGGAGGATTTGAGTTGGCGAAGTTCAACCCGCTTGATGACTGTGTCCGATACTACCGGCACGGGCGGTTCGATTGCCGCTGCCGGAGGTCTGTGTGTGCGCGCTGTTCAATCCCGCTGTGATGCAGGGACATGCAGACACACCTTCGCTGGTAGCCGAGCAGGCTGACCCGGAGGGACCGAGCGAGAGAGCGAATAGGGACCGAGCGATGAATCGAACACTTTTGGCCGCGATCCTCATCGGGGCAAGCTTAGCGGCCGCCTGGTGCCCAGCTCCGGCGGCGGCCCAATACCCTGGTACGGGAATCGATGAGTTTCCCACGGGCGACTTGTTCGCCCCACTAGACTTGAGCGGGTACGACGGAGGTCCGCCGCCGAACGAAGGTTGGTTCGCCGATGTGGGTTTTACCCTCCAGCGATTTACTGGACCGGACAGGGTTGTGGTGCCTCAGAACGTGTTCCTGGGCCCGCCTGTCCCAGTTCCCTTTAGCGCCTTTGGGACGCGGATTGACTGGGGGACCACAGCTGAGTTTGGCAGTTCCTTCCAAGAAGGGGCACGAATTGAGTTTGGCTACATGCGGGACGATGTGGGCTGGGAGTTTGTTTACAACATCTACGGCGACAACACGGTGGAGTTCCAAAGCGTTCAGGAGGTTGATGGGATTCAGGTGGACCCGCTGCTAGGGGTTGCTGGGGACCGCATCCTGGCCCAGAACAACGTCGTCAACACCACGGATGTCTACAGTGTGGAGTTGAATCGGCTGTGGCGGCTGCCCTTGCGGCGTGTCTTCCACGGTCCAGTCGTTGAGGTCAGCGGTGGCTTTCGTTTCTTCCGGTTTGACGACAAGTTCAACACCGGGAACTTTCTGCTGTTCTCGCCAGGCGGCATCCTGATCCGCCCTGTGTTGCCGTGGCCACCTGGCAGCACGCTGTTTACGACCAAGTACTCTGGCTTTACAGGTGGGATCCAGGGTTTCAGTCGAACTCAGGCAGTCAACCACCTGTTTGGTCCGCAGATCGGCGGAAGCTGGTCCTGGAAGCGAGGGGCCGCGCGATTAGAGATCGACGGCCGACTGATGGCAGCCTTCAATACGCAAAGTGTGCGGACTCAAACTCGAGAAATCGCCTTCAGTTACGATCTGGGTAGTGCCCCGATCTTGACCGACCGAGAGGCCTCCGGTGATGTGACCGATGTGGAGCACAACTTTGACTTCCTTCCGGTTGCTGAACTCCACGTGGGTGCCAACTATCAGGTCACCCGGATGATCGAGTTGCAAGTGGGGTGGAGTGGGACTTACTTTGGCGAGGGGATTGGCCTGGCCACACAGTTCATCGACCCAATCACCTTCAACCTAGTCCGAGAGCCAGACAAGAAAGACTTCTTCATTCACGGCCTGCGGTTGAGCGTTGTGGTCAATCGCTGAGAACCAACCAATCGTTGGTTGGCCCCTTCGGTTCTCCGGTTGGCCCCTCCGGTTCTTTTTGTTCATCTCGTCAACAGCTGTCCGGACGCCTCGCTCCTGCATGGGAGGGAGGCGTTGGGCGTTTCTGGAGGGCACTCTGTCCTCCAAGAAGAAATCCTCTCCAGAAGGCTAGAAGTCCGACCGGCCCAGAGAGAGCACCTTCCCAAAGAACCCACCGATCAATCCCCCTGCGGCAGCTGTCCACAACTCGCCCGGGAGGACCTTGGTGATGCGGACTTGCATACCCCTCATAAAGGCAGTGTCGAGGATCTCGACCATCTCGTCGACCATGCAGATACGCATTTTGAAAGCGATCCACCCGACGATGGCGCCAAAGATGATTCCACCGAACAGGCTCATGTTGTCTGAATTCACGGCACTGCCCCCTTAAAACCAGCAAGTGTTGAGTGAGAGCGGATTGTCAGAACGAACATTCCCCCTAGTGCCTTGTTTCCTATGATTTGGGCAGTCGGTTGGACGTGAATCCCCCGATTCCACGAGAACCAACTGCCAAATCAGAAGGAAACCGACCTCTAGTGGTCCGTCAAGGAAGATTTGTCGGATGGGATAGCAGTCGCTTCCATGTGGGACATGGGTCATGCCATCCGACAATCTCTCCTTGACAATCGACTAGCGGAAAACTTCTCAGTTCGCCTCGGCTGACTTTGCTTGAGGGACGAGCTATTGGAGAACTGACTGATGGAACGCCGCTGACCTGAAATCGATCCGTTGATACCTGACGATCTCCCGTCCAGCGAGATCGGTTGGGGTGATTCAAGTGACCGCAGATCGCCCACAACCAGAGACGCTCCAATCACCAGTTGAAAGTCAGCAAAGACAACCCCTGCCAACCTGAAACCACCAACAAAACGACCCTGGGCTTGAAGGCCCAAAAGTGGGCTGGCAAGATCACGCTGATCGGCAGAGACATCCTCACCAGAAAGTCCCCGACTGTGGTTTGTTGGCCCCCCCGCGTTCAGCCGGTCAAGACTCTGTCGGAACTTGTGGCCCGAGCACAACCGTCTCAGCGACCCCCTCGGCTGGCAAACTCTGTTGGCTGAGGACGCTTTGAGCTGGTGACACGGTTGAACACTCACACGGTTGAACACTCACACGGTTGAACAGCCGCCGAAATAGTAAGTCGGGTGTTGGCCGACGTTTAGGGCTGATGCCACCAGCCTATTTGATCATTGCGGAAGAAGTGGGCAAATCAAGCCGCTGATGGTGAGCTCGACCATACAAAATTGTCAGCTTCGGGCGGCATCAGGAACAGGCCTCTGGCAGAGGTAAGACTTCGGGTTCCTTGGCAAAGCCCCGTTGGCAGTTCCTGTCCACGAAACCTCAAAGAATGATCTCCCTCATGAAGAGGGTGGGCTGCTTGCTTTCGCGGTGATTTTCAAGACCGATCCAATCAAGGGGATGATCATCGCTGTTGAGCAGTTCCGTGAGCAGTTCAGGGAGTGAGCCAAGAACGACTGAGGCCACTGTGAGACGCTCACACCTCGGATGTTACTATTGCCGGGGGGACTTTTGCCCAAGAGAACTTTTGCCCAAGAGAACTTTTGCCCAAGAGAACTTTTG
>CAZYKP010000224.1:0-3353 GCA_964648025.1 uncultured Pirellulales bacterium
TCCCTCCTGAGGGTTGGGAGACAAAGCGTTAGCCTGAGCACCTAGGGTGTTGCCCCTAGGCTTCGATAGGTATGGCTTTCAGCCAATCAGTCGCGATCGAGGGAAGAGCGAAACAGACGGCAGCCATCATCAGGGATCGAGGTCACTTCTCCGATGGGGACCCCGCGAGAACATGTGAGCCCGAATACCTAGGGCGTTGCCCCTAGGGTAGGATGGGTGTGGCTTTCAGCCAATGAGGCTCGATCGGGTGACGACCCAAACCAGCCGTGGCCTTTACCCCAAACCACCGATGCAGAAACCTCGAGCAAACGCGAGCCAAACCGTCTCGATTAAGGGCACGACCCAAAACAATGGCCGCCATTGTGCGTGAATCACCGGATTGGCCATCGCCGGCGATGGCCAAAATCCGACATCATCGATGTGGGGCAGACATGAGTGAAAACATCAGCCACAGGGCCGATGACGCTTATGCAGGCAGCAGCGCGGCCAGCTCGGGATGAGGACGGGTGATGACGTCGGCCATGATCAGCTTGCCGCCGAGTTGGGTCACGGTGGAGCGGCCTGCCTCGATGGCTGCCTGAACAGCAGCCACATCACCACGAATCATGATGGTGACATACGCAGCACCGATCTTTTCCTTGCCCAATAACTTCACACTAGCGCTTTTGAGCATGGTGTCGGTCGCATGCAAGGCCGCGACCAAGCCTTGAGTTTCCAACAAACCGATCGCGTCGGAACTCTCCATGGCACGATTCCTCGGGATGCGGCTATCGTAGATCTGTAACAGCGGATTATAAATCGGCGGTTGCCCTGCCAACTCCAACACCTCAGGCCGTGGCGCCGGCATGATCTTCAGGGACGTCTCAGCGCCCATTTGCTGAGCACGTCGCTCGGCTTGCTCAGCCGCTTCCTGCACAGCCGCAGGCGCCCCAACAAGCTTAATGCACTGGGCAGAACCATCGGTGCTCTCGATGGCCAGGATAAACACCCCAGCCGCTTTGGCTGCACAGTCCGCCGCAATCAACGTCGGACTAAGATTGGAGACCTCTAAGACAGCCAAACTCACACGCTCCGGAAGCTGCCGGAAAACCCCAGCCCCCGTCGAACCCGCCTCCGTCGAACCAGCCTGCTTGCCACCCACCTCCAACTTCCCTTCAGCCAGTGCACTCTCAGCCAGTGCACTCTCAGCCAGTGAACTCTCGGTGGGGTCTTGCCGAAGAGTTTCGGCATCGGATGGCGAAGACTCAGCCGGCTGGCCCTGAGTCTCAGCCGACTGCGGCGAGGCGTCGGTCGGCTGATCGGCTTCGTGAGGGTTGTGAGGCTGGGAGGTGGCCACGGCTTTTCTGAGTTTTGGAACGATGAGTGCGGCCAACAATCCAAACGATATCTTCCGGGCGGTGCCGGCTGGATCAGTTCTGCTCCAAGCCCGGCAACAGGGGGTTGCCCCAGAGATAGTAAGCTTGCGGCCGCCCGGCGTGGGCGAACCGCTTGAGCAGTTCCGACAGCTTTGCGGATTGTTGAGTGGGCCCTTTGGCCATCAACAGCTCGACCAGAGTCTTGGGTTTTTTGTACTCGACCACCTGCACGGCATCTTTGTCAAGGCCAGCCATGGTGATGACCTGATCAATGGCATCTTCCAACCGACCTTGCTGATCAACAAGCCCGTTTTGCAAGGCCTGTTCGGTGGTGAAGACCTGGCCGGTGGCCACTTGGTCAAGGTCCAAATCCTTTTTGCGGCCGGTGCGGACACGATCTTTGAAGAGCTTAAAGGCGGCACCAACAAGCCCTTGCCAAACCTCCCGTTCTTTTTTCTCCCAGTTTCCGGCGTTCTCGGCTGGGTCCTCCAATTCCTCGCCGCGAGAGACCGGCTGGATGAGACTGCCCATCGTTTTCAGCGGATGAGTGGCCACTGTCTTGTTACGAACTCCGTACTTCTCCGCCAGCCCGGTGGCATCGTACAGCGGAATGTACACACCAATGGAGCCCGACCAAGTCGTCGGCTCGGCAAAAATGATCGGCTGATCAAGAAACTCAGCTTTCTGGTTGCCCGAGGCCATCGCAACATAATACCCCCCGCTGGCTGCCAGCGACCCAAAGCTGACCACCATGGGAACCTCTTTCTCCTGAAGCAACTCAGAAATCCGATGATACTGATATTCGCTAGCGGTAACGGCGCCTCCAGGGCTATCAACACGTAAGACGATGGCTTTGATGTCATCGTCGTCGAGGATCTGCTGGACTTGCTTGTCGACAAAGCCGTCTTCGGATTCCATGATCAGCCCTTCCACGCGGAGCAGGGCGATTTTGTCTTCAGCGGTTTTGCTTCGGGCAAAGTGCTTTTCCCGCAGCGACTGTCCTTCGAATCCGCTGACCGAGCTGGCGGCGGCAACAAAGAGAACCACGTTGATTGCCAAGGAGAAAAGCAACAAAAAGACCAGAAAGATCATTCCCCAACTGGTCCGCCTGGCTGGGGCCGGGCTTTGTGGGGATTGGGTGGTGCTCATCGAGGTCAAACCTGCAAGTGTTCAATCCAAACCAACACGTGTCCATCACAGCCGGCAGCCGGTGACGATCACCCGGACAGCCGCGCCTTTGCAGTCTATTGCTTCTGGAAAAAGTTTTCGACTACTGCTGTTGGGGAAAATTCTTGCTCGTCCAAAACGCTGGATAGGCACAACAACCGCTGATTCCGCAGCCTTTCCACCAACCGGACGAGCCAAGGATTTTCCCCAACCTCAGCAGGACAGGCCTCAATCCCCCTTTGCGGGCTGCCACCGGTCGCCCTCGGTCAACAACCGAAGAGAAACTCAACAACCATTAGCCAGCCGCAATCGGTCGGAGGCAGCCGAGACGAGCGGCCCCCAAAGAGGAGGAGACGTTGAATTCCCCCTCAGCAAGGCTGCGTTCCGGGGGTGCCGCTGGCCTGTGTCTGGTGGGAATGATGTTGTCGCAGCTGCTAATCAGGAGTAAAGTACTCGGCCAGCTAACCAGGACTCGTCCTGAGGGAGTCCGTGCCTGACCCGAAACGAGGCTCTGTCTGAAAACGTGCTTGTCGGCCCGAGGGCGCGATCGGCGAGTTGCTGGCAAGGAGGGCGAAGCAGGCGAATCCCATACTCAGACGTCTCTGACAGGTGATTCGCCGATGCAGCCAGAGGCGCGAAGCCCAGCTGCACAAAGCCCAGCCACACCAAGCCAAATTGGCGTTTTCAGACAGAGCCTAGCCTTGGGCCAAAACCCAAATGGATGGAGGGTCGGCTCGATCGCCGAGGGAGCCGGACAGGCAGTCTCGGTTCTGGCCGGCAGTCTCGGTTCTGGCCGGCAGTCTCGGTTCTGGCCGGCAGTCTCGGTTCTGG
>CAZYKP010000225.1:0-1228 GCA_964648025.1 uncultured Pirellulales bacterium
GCCGACTGTAGCCAATTCCGTTCGCCAGATTGCAGGAAACCGATCAGCGGAGGAAGTTTTTCAGCTCAGCGAGTTTCAGGCTCAGGTGGGACTTCTCGCAGCCAGCGAACCAGTCGAGTCAAGGCCCGATGGGTGTCACCCAAAGAATTCGGGCTGTCGGTGGAGCCCTTGGAACGAGTGGCGCTGATCATCGCCCTACGGACATCCGGAACCCACACCCGCAGGTCCGTCTGCAGTTCAGCGGCGATTGTAAGGAGCTGTTGCTCAGCATCAGGGTCGTCAGCCGTCCAGTCGGTGAGTTGGCCAAGATATCTATCCAAAGTTGCTGGAACATCCGCTTCCTGCTTACCGGAAAGCTCTGCAGTAAAACCATCCTGCCATTGCTCGGCAACGGGCCCCAGGCTCAAAGGCAATGCTGGATCAGTCGGGGGGCGCAATACATCGGCAAACATCTCCCGCACGGACTCCCAAGAGGGGGTCTGGAGGGAAGCCGACTGTTCCGGATCGCGAAGGGCTTCTGCTGGTCGGTGAGGCAACTGGGAAAAGAGGGAGTGGAGACTGGACGGCTCAATTGGCTCGTTCATGATGCCTCCTCGCTATCGAAAGGGGTCTTCAGGTTCAAGCAGGTCTGGACGCAACTGTGGATACAATCGAGCAACCGACTCTTATCTGAGCCAAGCGTGTTCTGGGAAACGAGACAACCAGCGACTACGTAAACGCACGCTCGTAAGCGACGGTTGTTCTCCCAGTCGTAAAACCGTTGGAATGTCCGGCACAACTCCTCGCGGAACTCGCCCGAGGAATGCCGTACGTTGTCGAGGGCAAAGAAGGCTCGCCCCAAGAACTGTCGAGCCTCCCATACCTCGTCGCTGATCGCTGCTGCTTCGGCTTCGTTGGACTCACGGGCGTGCTGCTCAATCTGGAGCATCGCTCCATTGAAGGCAACACAGAGGTGCAAGAAGTGCCCCTCCCAAAAGGAAGCGTCCTCGTCGTTGTCCAGGGATCGAAATCCGTTGAGTTGGCCGTTGTACCAATAATCGAGAATCGCCCGGCGTCGAGCCGCCGTGTCCTCCTGTTGTGAGGTGGCACAGCTCTCGACGCAGGGGAAGAATCCGCTCGACTCATCACTCTCAACGGGAGTTCCATTGCTCATTGTCGGCTCACCAATGTAGCTCGGCAGCTTCTTGTTGGTGAGCATAGACAACCAGCAACGGCAAGTCCAGCAGGT
>CAZYKP010000225.1:1328-3327 GCA_964648025.1 uncultured Pirellulales bacterium
CCAGCAGGTTGCTCTTCGGGGTCCGTGAGATTTGCCGTCGAAGCCCGACCTGTTTGGAAAGCTTGGGGGAACCCATGGCTTCGCAAGGCAGTCAAGTCGGGCGTTGTCAGTGGGCTCCCTTGCGGAGCCTCTGTCGGGCCAAGGGGTGCTTATGAGCTTTCCTTTCCCCAGCCCAGCCAAAGCCGAGGATCCGGAAGACACCGCTTGATTGCCCGAACAGCGATCCAAAGAAGGGTCACGACCCACCAGAGCCCGACAAAGATCAGCAGGGCGGGAGGAACCGTTGTGATCATGGTCTCCCAGGCTGCGAGGCTCAGCAGGTTCCCGTCCGAATTCGCCAAGTCCGGTGCCCAAATGGTCAGCACAGTCACCCAAATGCCGAGCGTTGTCAGCAACAGATTGAGATTCTCCTGGGCTGCCTTCTGCCGATGTTCGGCAAAGTTCAATCCAGCCAAGAGGCTCGCCTGATGGCTTTCCGCGGTCCAACGAGCAGACTCAAGTAACGGACGACAGTAACCCAGATCTGTCTCAATCTGTCCCACAGCAATATTCGCTTCGTCTAAGCGCGAGGTGACAGCCGCTTGTCCTGGCCCCTCACTGAACTCTCTGTGCGCGCCCATCAACGTCAGCCGATTCGCGCGGAGGGTCGTTTCGACTTTGCTTGCGCGGCTGACCAACTCATTTAATCGGCGGTAAGCTCCCACCGTCTGAGTCACACCTTGATGATCGCGCTGGAGATCACGCTCCTCGGGATCAAGTGGAGCCTGATCAATATGCTCGATGAGTTTGTCTAACTCATCCTGCAGTTGTTGTTGGCAATCCTCCAATTCTGGACGGATCGAATTCTTGTACTCCTGAAGAACCCAACCAATTCGGTGACCTAAGGTTTCGATGAGTCTCAATGGCCCATAGAGGTAGCCAGCAGCTTGCTGTTCGAGTTCCTCAGTGGGCTGCGTCAGTAAAACAATCCACTGACGGTTATTGGCGACAAACAGCTCAACGCCCGGCCGAAGGGGTCCTCCTCGGAGCGGACGAGGATTGGAGTGCTGCAGTTGCTGCAGAGCCCCAGTTGCAATTGCTTCGGGTGACGGTGCGTCGGCTTGAGCCAAGAGGAACCAGGTTTCCCCCCATCGACTTTCCTCAGGGGGTTGAGGTTGTTTGCGGATGTCCGAGAGAACCTCGGCGAGTTGCGACTCGGCGATCGGCTGCTGGAGTTGATACTGAATGACGAGTGACACCGAATCGGGCTGCGGTTGCAGATTCCCTTTCTTGGTTGCCGTCAATTGTCCGAAGGAGATTGAGTTGTCAGAAGAACAGCTTTCCTGGAATTCGATCAGCTGCTGTTGAGCAATCTCGGGGTACGTCACCAACTGGATGAAGGCGACCTCTCGCAGGGTGCATGGCGAATCAGTCATTGGATTGCCTTTCTTCGGTTTGAGACTCTGCTGAGGGTTCTGTGCCTACTTCATTGGGTGCCGATTGGGATTGCTTGAGTCCTTTGTCCACCGATTGTAGTACGATCCTGTTGGCATTGATAAACGACTGATAGTCAAATGTGTTGGGGTCGACACTGCGTGTGGCGATCGAAAGGTCAAGCTGCCCGGTGAAGTTGTCGCGCAAGAGACGCACGAAATGCTGATACAGCGGCCAAAGCTGCGACTCCTCGGGACTGGCTTTCTCAAGCTTGCCCTCGAGGTCCGCAAACCCTTGCCTTGCCGCGGGCATTTGCTGAGCATTTTGTTGGGCATAGGCGGTGAGTCGCTCCGCCGATTGTGCGATCGTTTGAAAGAGTTGGTTTGGGGTCATGGTTGGGTTCTCCTTTGTCGGATGAGTCTCATACCCAGACTTTATCAACCGAGGATGCTGATCTTGCAATCCGAGCCAGCTTTTTTCATTTTGTTCTCGAGAAGCTCCAATTCACGTCGGAACTGATCCATCAGCCTGGATATTGGTCCAACCGCTGGCCACGAACGCGGCCCAGTGAGCAGGTGAGGCAAAC
>CAZYKP010000226.1:0-3279 GCA_964648025.1 uncultured Pirellulales bacterium
GTGTGCGACCTCGTGTGGAAAAAGCGTGTGGCCGAAGGCCACACGATCACGTCATTCCTGCCCATTGAGATGATGGTGTTGTTGGGAAATGTTCTCCGATCCCCTGCCCGGGGGCTCATGATTGGAGTCGATGAGGGCGAACGATTCGAGATTCAAACCCCAGACCATCAAAACCGAAAAGCTACAAAAAAATGCGAGCCTGAGCACCTAGGGCGTTGCCCGTAGGCTACGATGGGTATGGCTTTCAGCCAACCAGTCTCGACTGGGGGAGGACTCATCTCAACGGTATGGCCTCACTGATCCCAACACACGCGTTTCAGGCTTGTCTGACCATTCGGCAATCTCTGGGGGATGACCTGCCAAAGACACCGGTTGGACCGGAAGACCTCACTTGTCCTGGTGCCCTTCGCCTTGGACACGTTTCCAAACGGCAACGCCAACGCCTGGAGCGGGTTGAAAAGCGGCTGGCCGCTGGCGAGGCTTTTGGAAGGGACGGCAGACTGTGAGGGTGTCACCCTCGAGTTTGTAGATGCAGTAGATCTGTTCTTGGACGCCGTCGTTGAGCACCGTAAAGGTGAGGTGCCGCGGATCCTGCAGCGTATCAATCTGCCAAGTGCAGGAATAGGATTTTTCCTCGACCTGCAAAGTCCAGGAGTCTCCCTGAATCCTGAGACCAAATTTCGCCAAAGTCTCCTCATCAAAGACCTGATCGCCGATCTGGATCGACTCAGCTTTCCAGGTCCCCTGAAACTTCTTGATCTCCTGGGCTGGATCAGCACGCGACTGATCAACAACCAACAGCATCCCCAGGAGACAACCAGCCAACAGAGCAGCTCGCAAACGAGCCCGCGAAGAAGAAGTGATCATTGGGTTTTCGATGGATTTGTTGTTTGCAGTGAGCCTTAGTCCCGACTGCTGCCTTCGGAAAACTCTTGCTCGGCCAAGACGCTGCAACGACACACTAACCGGTGATTCTGCAGCCGTTCCACAAACCGGACGAGCCAAGATTTTCCGTAGGCAGCAGTCGGCACCAGCGACCGCTCACAGCTGGATGGGCTAAAAGGTTCAACCAGGGCTCCATCAAGAAAGCCTTCTCCTAAGAAAGAGCTCCGGCGAGAAAGAACTCCGGGAAAGACGTTTCCCACGTGCTGGTCTCCAGAAAAAGCCTTGCAAACAGTCTTATCGTGATGGGACGTTGATGACCTTGGTTCCCGCCCCGCGGAGCCATCCTCGGGCGTAGATCTCCGCGGCACGTTTGGTCGGAAACTCGATGATGCGAAATTTGGCTGTCAGCCGCTGAGTGGGAGTCAAGTCCTCTAAAAGCGTGGCCTGCCACTTCCTGATGGCCTCTGGTGAGAGGGTCGTCCCTGCCTTTCTGGCTAGGCGTTGTTTGTCAACATATTCGACCAAAAGCAGATAGTGCTTGTCCTTGGCAGCTGGGTCCTGAAAGGAAAGTCCTTTCAAGTGCTTCACCATGGACATCTCCAGCTGAGAGAAGTCGCGCCCAAAGTACTTGGCGAACTCCCGGATATCTTCTCGGCAGGCCTCTTCCAGTCCCCGCAACTTGCCGTTGCCAAGTGCCTTTCTCTGACTGACCAGTTTGAGGTATTTCAGAAACGCCTCGGGATGCCGTATGGCCAGGTAGTGAGTCATCCCCCAGGCAATGGCATAGCCGCTGGAATCCAGTCGGCGAGCGTGAACGGTATCTTTGACCAATCGCGCTGTCTCAGGTTGCACTTCGGCAAGATAAGGCCGCAGCTGAGCAAAGCGGAAATCATTGGTCTTGCCCAGGCCTTTCCAGTGAATGGCTGTTCCTTGGGTTGTGGGTGCAAAGTATTCCGGCAATCCCTCACTGATCCACATCGGCCAACGGCTCAGACGCTGCTGGACACCAATGTTGTGGAGCGTCTGGTGGACACCCTCATGGGCAACAGTCGAGAAAATCAAACTCTGAGTTCGATGAGGTGCAAGATGCCCTTGCTCCGCTTCCTCAAAGAGGTAGGTGTGATTCGAAACCGCGTCATAGTAAGCGAGAATCTCCTTGGGCATGTGACCATATTTGCGGAGATCCTCTTGCTTGCGAAAAATCACCACCACTAAAGGGATCTCAGGAGGACTAACTGAAAATCCGTGACGTGAAAAATATTGATACACCCCAGCGTGAGTGGCCTCCAGGATCGCCGCTGCCTTGGCCAGAAAATCCTCGGAACAGTCGTAAATATACAAATGGTTGGCCGATTGACGGGCCTGAAACCCCCGGAACTTGCCCGCTAACAACGCCTCAGCCAACTCCTTCTTGGAGGCCCCTTGAAAACGCAGAGCCGTAGCCCGAGTCTCCTCAGTGGGGGTCAGCAACAATTCTCCGCTGGGTAATAAGACCACCGAATCCTCGCCGACTTCGCAGAGAACACGGACAACTGTCTCTGTCCCACCGCGATCCCGAACCCAAACAGTGCGGTTTCCGACCGAGCGAAGTTCTCCGTCTGGATCCAAGCCTTCGCCGCGAAGGTTCGTCAAGCTGGTCGGTTGTCCCCGCAACTCCAGCGGACCAACCACCCCAGCGATCAAAAGCAGACAAGCCAGCCCCAACCAGGGCGAAAACAGCCCAGTTGGACTCCTCGTATGCACCGCAGACCGCAAGCACCCTTGAGCAACGTTGTGGCCGGAGAACGCTTGCTTCATCAAATCCCTCCCAACAAGATCCAACTGACCAACAAATTGCAAAAGACGTGATCCAATGATCACCAGGGAAACATCTCGAACTTCAAAACCACCAAACATCAGGTTGCAGGAATGCCAGACCAGAGAACTGCCAGACTCTGCCACAACACTCGACCCGGAATCTTATCCTAGTGGTCGGTTTCCTTCTGATTTGGCAGTTGGTTCTCGTGCAATCGGGGGATTCACGTCCAACCGACTGCCAAAATCAACCGACTGCCAAAATCAACCGACTGCCAAAATCCTAGGAAACAAGGCACTAGGCCCGTCATCGCCGAAGGACCTGACATCCTGAGCTCAATCCTTCCCATTGTTCTGGGAAAAACCAAGGACGAATGAGCTTTTCGTCGCCAAGAGCACCCCTTGGAGTATGGGAAATCCTGAGGCCCCTGAGAATCCTGAAGCCCTCCAGAATCCCGAAGCTTCAGGAAAAAGTGAGTTCGCTGAGGTCCTGGGTGCTCTTGGCTGATTCTTTGTCTCAGACCGGGAGCCTTGTTGGATTGAGTGCCTTGTTGGATTGAGTGCCTTGTTGGATTGAGTGCCTTGTTGGATTGAGTGCCT
>CAZYKP010000227.1:0-3212 GCA_964648025.1 uncultured Pirellulales bacterium
TTTGAAGCAAATTCTCAACGCCATCCCATCCTAAATTTAAATGCGTTTACCCTGCCCAACCACCCAGGACTGGATTTCCTGTTAGGAGTGAACTACTACGTGACCAGTCAGAATGATCTCGCCCGGCGGCATCTGATGGCCGCGATTGACCGGGATGCCGGCCGGACCAATGTCAGTCTCGAGGCGCTGCGTTGTCTGGCCCGAGTCTACGCAGGGAGAAGGATCGCCTTGCCGCTGCCTACTGCATCGCACATGTTTTGCGGCTGGATATCGCCAACCCCAAGTGGCTGGCCGAGGCCGAACCGTTCTTCCGGGATGCCGGCCTGCAAAAGGACACCAGTGCTTTGCTGGCCGAGGCTCGTCAGCGTGCCGGCGGCGTGCTGCCCGATGTCGCTGAGGGCACGCTGCCCCAATTGCTCCAGTCAAGCCGGGAAAAAGGATACAGAGCCGACCAACTGTTTGCCCAGGCCGCTCCCAGTGTCGTGCCGTTGAAGGCCGGACGACGCTCAGGCACCGGTGTCTGCATCGGCAAAGGATTGCTGTTGACCAATCATCACGTGGTAGATGATTTTAGCGGCAATCCGGAGATTGTTCCTTACCAGTGGCAGAATGGGAAACTCAAAAGGTTGGAAGCGATCGCCGGTGAGATCGTCTTTCAGTCACCAAGACATGATCTGGCGTTGGTGAAGATCCGCAAGCCGCCACAATCTCTGAGGCCGCTTCCGGTTGCCGTCGCCGGGGCTTCAGTTGGCACACGTGGGTATGCTCTGGGCCATCCTGGCCTAGGGGAAGCTGTTCTCGACCAGAGTTTCAGCGAAGGGATCATCTCCTCGGCAACACGCCGGTTCGGAGGGAAATCGTCCCACAGATCTCTCAACGCGAAGTTGGAGCGATTTGTTGGAGTTCAGACCCGCCCAGATACTCCCTTTCCATGGATTTCGGCTCGACTTGGTGAGCCAATCCCTCAGCAGCCGCTCACAGGCGCTGACGGCCAGTAAGTGATCTCGCAACAATCAACGTTTGACAACAAGAAACGACTGCCAGAGCGTGGGCCCTGGCAGTCGTGTTGTGGAGACTCGTTTGAGGTTCGTGGATGCTTGGCCGAGGAGGTCGGGGCTCAGGGGGGATGTCAAACGAGCCTGTGCATGTTCAGACTCACACCCGCCCACAACCGCCGACGACTGCTGTTGGCCTAAGATCTCTAGCGTCGGCGACGCAGACCCACAGCGGCGAAACCGGCCAAGACGGACATCAAGGTCATCGGCTCGGGGATCACAGTCGAGCCGGTGGAGACAGCCGCCAACACGACGGAGTTCGCTCCGTAGGTGAGATCCCAGGCCAGGCCGTCGGCCAATTCAGCCCCGGAGAGATCGACCTCGGCGAATTCCCCGACAATGGAGTTGCCAGCGGTGAGCAGCGTGTAGCTATCACCAAGTTGGGCGGTGTAGCCGTCGGTCATGACCACGAGGTTGCCGTTTTCGATGAAGGCATCACGGCCGACTTCGATGACGCTGTGCTCAGCCCCAGTGATGATGGCTTCCAGGGTGGAGGTTCCAGCACCCAGCGTCAGGTTGCTGGGGTCGACCGAAGCGCCGGGGACGAAGTTGGGGTCCCAAGCTGACATGAACAAGTCCCGTTGGATTTGAACGGTCGCATCGGGGCCGGTCACGCTCAGGGTGGAATTGGCATTGGTGAAGGAGTTGGTTGCCGGAGACATCGACAAGTCCTGCACAATGATAAACGAAGCGCTATCCATGATGTCGATGTTGGTCTCGCCACCACTGCTGGTCCGTCTGAGGAAGCGGTCACCGCCAGAAACTGAGAGGCCCTGATATTGGGCGGCGGCCGAAGGATTGTCCGACTGGACCGCTGGGGCACTGTCGACGGAGAACTGAGCATTGTCAGTGAGGGTCAGGTTCATCACCCCGGTTTCGGACGAGGACAACTGAGATCCCCGGTAGGACCCGGTGGCTTCGTCAGTCTGCGTGGCGACGCCCAAGTCGGGCTCTGCAAAGTTGAAGACGTCAAAGACGTGCAGTTGACCGTTGTCTTGGATGGTCAGATCCGTTTGCAGATTCCGCATCTGCAGAGTCCGGACGTACACGCGGCCATTGTCTTCGACCAGCATCTCGGCGTTCCCGCCGTTGGACGAGAGCGTCAGGTAGCCTTCATTGCTGTTCCCTTGGGCCGAGTTCCCGGCACCAGCACTGTTGCCGATGACCAGCAAAGCGTCGTCGCCGACTTCCAAGTAGCCAAAGCTACCGCTAGCTTCGCTCACAGCCGTCCCACTGCCGACGTTGACCTCAGCGTTGTCTCGCAGGATCACTTCAGCGTTGCCGTTGTTTTCCGCGGCGATTTTCAAGTCATCGCTGATCCGCAGGACCGTGTTGTCCTCCATAATTAGCGTGCCTTTGGGAGTGGCCATCGCGGTCGCCCGGTCGGGCACTGGAAAACCAGCCGTGCGGGCACCAATTTCCAGGTCCTCACCATCGCCGTCGCTGCCCAGGCCCATGCCGCTGAGTGGTTCGTCGAGGTTGAGCACAGCGTCGCCGGTCATCCTCCAGGTGGAGTCCAGAGTGCCCTGGTCACCGATGTGGCTCTTGGCACCATCAGTAATGGTCACATCAAGAGTGCCACCAGAGAACAGCACATTGCCACCGGTGGCGCCGGAGGTGCCGATCTGAAAGTTGTCGATCGTCCGCGTCCCAGAAAAATCGATGACCGCCCTAACATTGGGACGGTCAATGGTCACCGAGCTGCTAGCTCCCGGAACGGAGATCGGTGTCCAGTTGGCTGCGTCAAAGAAATCGGCGTCCGGGCCGGAGGCGGGCTCCCACTCCAGGTCCTGGGCGTGAACGCTCAGCGAGCCCACTGCCACAACGGCAGCGGCCATCAAAAAAGACTTGGCGAATTTCGTCACAGGTTGCTCCTTAAGAAATCGCCTCACGTCAAGAGGGCAGCATCTTCGCGGGCTAGCCTTCTCACGCCAGGCAGGAAACGGATTGGTCGATACGGAAAGCCGAGAGGGGTAGTAGCATGCAGAAGAGGGGGATGGAAACGCATCGGAGACCGAGCACACCAAAAAACATTTGGGAAGGGACAAGCTGCACGCGATCGCGTCGATGTTCCTGACTTTGATGCAGTTCCTCTTATGCTCACTGAGGTGGACCCCATTTACTGGACCACAAACCGCCTTGATTAAGGTGTGCCCT
>CAZYKP010000228.1:0-3110 GCA_964648025.1 uncultured Pirellulales bacterium
AGATATCCTTGACCAGCTGGGTGCCGTCCGACGTCCCGTCGCTCACCCACAGCTCAGTCTCGTTGGTGCCGTCATTGGCACGGAAGTACAGCCGGTCGCCGACCGCCGTCAGCTCAGACGGAAACGACGGCAATGTTGCCGTATTGATGTCGGCAACCAGGGTCGGAGCGGAGGGGGTAAGGCGTGGCTCCAACTCGAGCAAACTGGCCGCCCACCTCATCGAGCGTTGCTTCCCTCGCGGTCGGTGTGACACCGAGCCGATCGGCAGATGCTTAGACAGTCGTTTCCAGATCGAAGGCATGATTACTCCTGCCATGTTGGTGAAGAACAGAACGTGTAATCGCTACCGTGGTCGGGGTAGCCGGGGCCGGTCAGGCGGGGGGTTTAGACAGTCGTTTCCAGATAGGAGGCATGATTAGTCCTCCCATGTTGGTGAAGAACAGAACGTGTAATCGCTACCGTGGTCGGGGTAGCCGGGGCCGGTCAGGCGGGGGGTTTAGCAAAGTCGCCGTAAACCCCCTTGGTTTATCTATGGGGATATAAGCCGACGACAATAGATAAATGGTTTCCTTCTTCAAAAACCTGTTCTTGCTGCGGTAAAGTTCAGGAGAGTATGGAACTACACATCCGAGAGTGGGTGTGTCCAAGCTGTTCTGAGCTGCACCACAGAGATATAAATGCTGCGAAAAATATTCGTAAACAGGGTATTTTACAGCTCAAGGCGGAAGGGCTAACCGTCTCTGCTAGTTGATGCCTGTGTAATTCCGCGTTTCTTTTGAAGGCGGTCACGGCAATTGATGCTAGAAGCCCCCGAATTGATTCGTGGGGAATTGTCACTGATTGCGAGTCGCCCCCGCCTGGCCTCAGAATCTCACTCTCCCCCCGACTCCCGGTTCAGCATGCTGCCCCAGCAGTCCCAGGCGGCCCACCGTCGTTGTGGGCCCGGGTCCCTGCTCGGCCTCACCTCCAATCCGTAAACGAGCCGGAAAAAGTCCAGGCTTTTCCGCTTTTTTTGGGACGCCGTTCATTGGCCGTGACGATCGCTCTCTGTGAGGCGGCCAACCTCTCTTGAGGTCGCTATGAATTTATTCCATCGAAGCAGGTCGCTCAGACGACCGCGAGGATCGGCTTACCTGCTCGCTCGATTTGCTCTTCGTTCCCTTGTCGCCAGATGCAACCGAAGCTGCCATCCATCCTTTCGGGGTCACGTTGTGGTTCGCTCGTCCTCGAAACTCGGGCAGCACTTCGTTTTCCAGATATGCGACCAACGCATGATAGGTGGTGATTCCCGTATACTGAATGCGGAGTTGAAATATCTTGTCCTCTGAAACATGCGTTTCGGTGTGGGTCAATTTCCCAGGAGGGTTTCTGAGCTTAACGACGCGTCTCTTCGCAGATTTGCCATTGCGTTCGCGTACTATTTCTTGAACTTTGGACCTATTCCACTTCTCTTGGACTGCCTGTTCGGCCACTTGCTCCTGCTCTTCCTGCAACGACAGCTTGGAAATCTCATACGCCGATTCGACACTCAGCTCGCCTGAGTTGACCAACTTCTGAATCTCGACGGAAATCTCTAAGAGATTCAAATACTTGCTGATCTTCGAAGAGCTGACGTTCAAGTACGCCGCCAACTCAACCCCCGTCATACAGTTGTACTCCATCGTTTCTGAATAAGCCGCTGCGAGTTCGAGGGGCTTGAGGTCTTCGCGCTGGACGTTCTCTACTAGCTGTATTTTTATGCGTTCCGCTTTTGGTAACGGCGTCTCATAACAGTAGCATTTGATCGTTGTCAGCCCAGCAATGACGGCTGCGCGGTATCGACGTTCCCCAGCAAGGATTACCCAGCGGTCTTTATCTTCGTGGAACTCAACGCTGATCGGATTTACCTGCTTCCATTGGATTGACTTCGCAAGCTCTTCGAGAGCTTCCTGGTCGAACTCTTTCCGAGGCTGATCCGGGTCCGGAATTATCCGGTCAAGGTTGACCGTCGCGAAGTATTTTTCCCGAGATCTGCCGAGATCCTTGCCTTGGACCGGGGTGGGGGTAGGAAGGGTCAGAACGGTTGAATCCTCGTTCCCATGAACCTTCCCACCGATGATGAATGAGTTTTCGATCGTGTTCGGATTTTCTTTGAGGAATTTTTGGAAGCTCGCCATCCTTACCTCGCTTTGGTTTTTTCTCGTCGTTCGACCTTGCTTCGGATTTCTTGCCATAAGGCATCGAATGCCTGAACCGAGTCGGACTTCTCAGGACAGCAATAGGCCACGGGCTGTTGCATGGTGATCGCTGACTTGATTTCTGAACGCTCGGGCACCACCACTTGGAAAAAGAGTTCAGGAGATGACTTCCGAAAAGCGGTTTCGTACGCTTCATGGCTCTTTAAGCGGGTGTCCCTTCTGGTTATCACATGACCGAGCCGGTGTAGGCCAGGATTTAACTGCCTTGCCGCTTGAATCAGGGCGTGCACTTTGTCGAGCTCCTGGGACCCGAAGTCCTCAGGGGGTACGGGCACCAGGATATAGTCGCTCGCGATCAGAGACATCCAGCTCAGCCGCGACAAGTCCGGTGGGCAATCAATGATCACCAGATCGAAATCTGCTTCGACTTTGGCAATCGCTTCTCGAAGTTCAAACTGGTCCATGCCAGACTTTTGCGGCTCAGGCGTTTTATATTTCTCCAGAAAATCATTCGCGGGTAACAGATGGAGCCTTTCAAACCGGGTGGGGCGTATTAACTGGGTCATGTCTGGGTCGAACACTGAACGGTCAAACAGGGCAGTTACCGTTTGCTTGAGGGGAAGAGAATCTTTGGAAGCCTTTCCAAGGAACCCTTTCGTGACCGACCCTTGTGGGTCCATATCGATCACGACAACGCTGTTTCCGGATTTCGCTGCCGTGCCCGCAAGCATAAAGCTGACGGTACTCTTTCCCGTCCCGCCCTTCCGGTTGTATATGCTCAGCGTTATGGCCATGGATTCCTGCCGCGAGTTGCAAGGGTAAGATGTCATGGCAACAAAAACGGGGTCAATTGCAATGTCTCCGTTGCAGCTCTGGTCCCAGGCGATTTTTCGCAGCGAAAATCCGGCCTAAGGCTTTGTATTCGTTGACAAA
>CAZYKP010000229.1:0-3085 GCA_964648025.1 uncultured Pirellulales bacterium
ACCCTAGGCCTCTAGGGTTGCCCGACTCGAATTCGCTTTCTGGCAAACACTTCCGAAATGGCGAAACCCCACCTGAAACAAAAAGCTTTCGGTCAACGAGATTCGGATTTCTGCTCACCTTGAGGTTGAGGCACTGGCTTGTTTTCAGCAGAGGGTGCCACCAAGTTCTCTGCTGGCGGCTCGAGGGACTTGCCTTCCTGGGCGGTGCCGGGCGTAAAGATGCTTGTCAGGATCAATCCCAAAGCTCCAACGAAGCCGAGGCCTCCGAGAGCCAGATTCCGGTAGGTGCGGCGGGCTTTGCGGTCTTTTGCCAGCCGAAACCACAACGGCAAAAACCATTCGTGCATCCAAGGCCAATGAACCGGGGGCCGCACAAAGAGCAGTAGCAGGCTGGTCAGTGTGAGCAGCGCGAAGCCGGTCGAGAAGGCTTGAGTCCAGCCGTCGGATCCAAAGATGCCGCTTTCACCGAGTTGATGGTCAAACCAAATCAGCATTGGGGCAATCGCTGTCAATATGGCTCCGACAACTGCAAGATTCGTTCCGGCACGGGCTTGGCCGTCAGCATCCCATTGCCGGAGCAATGCGGTGGCATTTTCGATATCGCCGCTCACGGCGTTAAAGAGATGCTCCAAGTTCAGATGCTTGCGGAAGAGGTCAAATAGCTCCATACCTTGGATTTGGTTGCTGACCTCAGCAAACCAGTAGAGCGTCCGAAACTTCATCAACTCTTTGGCCAACTGCTCGATATCTTGCCGAAAGTGGTACTCCACAACATCGGGATGAGAATCCTTGACCAACAGAGCGTCGGAGGTCTCAGCGAGGCGATGTTTGTAATTCATCAACGAGGCACGGTGAAAAAGCGCGATCAAAGCCAAAGCGAAATAGTGGTGTCGGAAGTGACACAGTGCACCGGCATGTTCATCGGTGAAAAACGCCCGGTTGGATGCTTCTCCGACACCAACGAAAGAGTAACTGGAGCATAACCAACGCGTGGCGTGGGACTGATCCTGAGCAGGCGGTTTGCCCGTAGCGTGCCAAAACCGGTCGTAGCTGAAATCGATGAGGGGGTTTTTATCATCACCGAAAAAGCTAGGGCTATAGGGATAAGTTGCTGAGTCGCCTTGGTCATCGATATTGGCCAAGCGGAGCCAGTCTCCAGTGCTGATCTGTCGAATCGCTCGCGGTTGGTTCTCACTTTCTGGACTGTCGGTCTGTGGATCTTCAATGGAGATGTAACTCAAAATCGGGACGCGATCGTCTTGGACTTGCTCAAATCGCAGTGGACCACCTGAATGTTGCTCACCGGAAGAACTCTGCTTGCTAGAAATCGAGGTCAGAGAAAGTTGGGTGGGGCTGATGGGTTTCAGCAGTTCCTGCCAAACTTCGACGGCATAGGGCTCGCGGTGCTCGAAGACGTGACGTTGGTGTTGAAGGTAGGCCCATGCCGCCGGCCAGTTTTCTGGCTCTAATCGATCAAATGCCGTTTCCTGCAGAACCTCTACTCCCTGAGGGCTCAAGTGTTTAACTTGACCACAGCGAAGCCGTTGCTGATCGGCTTCATCCAACCGCTCAAAAAGTGGCCCACCTTTCCAAGACTGGATCTCTGCGGAAGTATACTTCTCTGTGCTCAAGCCGCCGAAGTAGGAATGGACGGCCGGTTGGTTTGGGATCACCAGAGAAAGCCGCAGCGGCACATGCGGATCGTCAATTTTCCTTTTTCCTGGATCCCAGGGGGGTTCAAACACGCTCCAGTACGGGGAATAGACTCGTCGGATGATATCTTGGAGCTTGAGGGTCATCCGTAAGTTCAGCTTGAGCGATTCTGGATTGAAATCGGTCTCAACAGATTCGCCCTGATAGGGAACGGACGATTCGTGGTGGAATCGCAGCTCCGCTAAGGCAATTTGGGTATCAAAGAGATAGAGCCAACAGGATTGGATCTGAAACGTGGACTCGATATCCCGATAGTTATCTGGGATATCGTCCATATTGTACAAGACTTTGAGTTTGGCGTTGGCGTCTTGCAGATCGGTACGTTTGATGATTCGCAAGTTGCGGTTGCGGACATCCCCTCCCTGGGCCTGGCGGATATCGTCGCGGGTGACATAGAGGAAATTTCTGACGAACGGATTAAAGTAGCAGAATTCCGAATAGGCCCGCTCCGGATACTCCAGCTTTCCCGAGGGATAGGCCCGGTTATCTTGCTCGGCCCAATTCGAGTTGGAGCAGATGAAATCGACCCACCGATCCAGAAAACCAGGTTGTTGCGGATCTAAGGAAGGGTTTTGGCAGTGTCGCTCTCCACGACTTTTCTCCCAACGTTCCGGCTGCAAGTGGATTGGCCAGACAAGAGTGGCTTCGTAATGACCGACAAAAATTTCGTGAGATGGTCGCCAGGGAAGATTCTGCTCATCATGTCTGGCATTTGCAGGAGAAGTTGAATCCAGCATCGTCCCGTCCCTCGTGGAAAGCCACCATGTTGGTGGAGTTGGGTTCAAGTGCCATGGAACAGAGTTTGATCTGACACCCGTGAATTGGTCAAGCTAGCCGCCCCAGCAGAACAGCTCGTATGCGGCAGGGATGTCAAATAGCGGGAGTGAACAGCAAACCAGCTTTGGTGTGTTGAGGTTGTGCTTGGCAAGTTTGTCCGACTCCTGTCCCTTCGCTAAGAGTATTCGCGAGTTCTCGCAGGAAATCGCATCGACCTGCTTAAGCCACTGTCATCCCCGAGGCTTGCCTGTGATGCGACCCGTGCTCCTTCTCTGCGTCGATGTGCTACGCCGCTTTCTCCGACGCCTCCCATTGCAAGTTGCGGGACAGATCCTCAATCAATGGCCACGCATCATCAGGAAGTGACAGCCGTGCACTGATGGATTCTTTAGACAACTGGAAAGAACTGCACAGTCATTATTCTTAATGCACAAATATTCACGAAGCCCCTTGAGAGAGCCTCGTGATCAAAATGGAAATTGGCCTCAATCCGCACTGCTGCAGGCGTCATTCACACAGAATAAACCGACGAATAATACAAATCCAAAAAGTCTCACTCCGCACTACTGCAGGCGACAAACACACAACAAAAAAA
>CAZYKP010000230.1:0-3049 GCA_964648025.1 uncultured Pirellulales bacterium
GCTCTGAGGGGGTTTACAACGTCCGCGTTGCCGAACTGGCCACTTACTTCGTCGGGAAGCCCGAGTGGGGGTTCAGCGTCTGGGCGCACAATGCCTACGATGGCTTGCTAGCCGGACTATCCGATGCCGAACTGACCCAGTACGGGACAGCGTATATTCAGAACTTGCAGGCCCGAGTCGCTGCCGGGAAAGCCAAAGTCCGTTGGACAGGGGCCAATAGCGTCGAGGCAGCTACTGGTCGGCGGTTCTCAGCTACTGAGAAGATGGCAATTCGTCAGTTCGCTGAGCACGCAGACGGCTTGGGACCAGTGATGGAGGCTCGGGGGTTGAAAATCCAAGTTTCCAATCCCGATGGCCCAACCGGAAGCCCGACAACACAAGGACTGAATACCCTGTGGGCGAAAGGCTTCGCTGAACTCGGTGCCGATGTCCCTGTCGGCCCTCGGCCCTACGGTCGTGGGGAACGGTGGATCACTGATTCCGAAGGGACTCGGATCGGTCGCTTGGACGTGAGCGCTCGTCTGGCGGCTGATGCTGGATTGGCCGATCCAGCCATCCACATCAACACCGTTACCATGATGAAGCTCCAAGGCCGGTTGGTTCCGCACCCTACGCAGGAAGTTCCCTCTGCATTGCGCATCCGGGCGCACTTCGACAGCATTGGGGAAGGCGGCACGATGATCCTGATCCCGAAGACGCCTAACGGATCGTTTTACCACGTCCCCAGTGGCGGCGAGGGTCCGATTGCGATCCCTGCAGCGGCGAACCCGACAGCGCTGGTAAACTATCTCAAGAAAGGTGGATGACCGGCTGGTGTACGGAGGAAATCATCTATGCAGAAAGACGTGTACTTTTTCATGACCCGATCCGACATGCGACAAGTTCTTGCTGCATTGGACCAGTTGGAGCCGGTGCAGTACGCTCCAGCCAGAAGGTATCCGTCGCCGGATGCGATTGCGACGTTTACTCTCGATGAGTTGCCTGACCTTGGCATCTCCCAGTCGGGCAGCGAGATGCAGGAAGAGAGCGTACTAGTGATGCCTTTTGGGGCGAAGGTCGGGTGGATGGAGATACGGCATACCGATGGAGGAGTTTCCTACTTGGTAGGGCCGTCACAAAACCCCGAGTCGCTGAGCCTGTGGGCGGCTGGTGAACACGGCGACAGTTTCATCATTCGAGGACGGTTCGGGATGAGTGACGACACCCCGTTGGCGCTCAAACTGTACAAGGAATTCAGGAAGCTGATGAAGGAGAGGTGTAGCTTCGCCAAGAACCATTTTCTGGGGCAAGATGCAGTCCAACGCTTTCGTAGAGGCACGAGGCTGGCCCTTTCAAGCAAGGCTAATCCAACGCAAGACTTCAAGCTGCCGGAATGATGGACTGCTCGACAGCAAACAACAGCGACTCGTCAGAGAGCTTGCCGGTCATCAACGAGACTCCGACCGTCACGCCGTATCCAGCCCGGCCCGATGGAACCAGCGCCGAGGGGTTCTGGGCCAGGTTTTTGCATTGCAACTTTTGCGACACGCTCGCCGCTGGCGCTGGTCGGCTTCAACAAGTAGGCACATCTTCAACAAGCAGGCACATCGCCATGCATCAGCCCTTCGCCGTGACCGCTGCGAGCAACGCCCGCCGAGGCTGTTCTGGCTCGGCGTTGCGAGCAAAGCGAGCAAACGAGCAAAGGGTCAGTCGGTGCGCTGGGAGGGGCTGCGAGCAAACGAGCAAAGCGAGCAAAGGGTCAGTCGGTGCGCTGGGAGGGGCTGCGAGCAAACGAGCAAAGCGAGCAAAGGGTGGGCGGGGACTTTGCTCGCTTTGCTCGCAGTGGTTCAGGCCAACCTCGGATGACCTTTGCCCGTTTGCTCGTTTGCTCGTTTAGCTCGCAAGGCGTCGGGCAGAGGTCGACCTTCTTCATCGCCTGCTGATACCGCTGCTCCAACTCGCCGTCGAGGGCGACGTGCTGGTAGACGGCCGGCGTCTCCCGGCGAGCGTGGCCGGTGAGCAATTGCAGTTCGGCGTCGGCCAGCCCCGAGTGGCCGGTCAGCCAAGTATCTGCAACGCAACCCCGCAGTTCGGGCTTCCGAGAGGTTTCAGCGTTGGCACAGTCGCGGCTTTGGAACGCTGACTGGAGTGAAGACCGCCACCGGACGGGCGGACGAGATTCTCAGAAGGGGTGTGTTTACCGACGAATGGGTTCGACTGATGGAGGCGGGCGGTGGCCTGGGCAGCAGTGCCACCTCCAAGTCGATCGGCCGCCATCAAGCCCAGGCTCTGGGTCAATTGCGGAGTTCGCACCGGGGGAACTCGATCGGGGAGCGAGCCCAAGCACAGGGACTGCATCCTGGTTATGCGACCACTTCCAAAGGAGAGAGGCTCACGACCAATGGTTCGGGGCAGCTCTATACGTATCGCAACGGGGTGTGGGTCGAGAAATACTGCTTTGCAGCAGGCACGCCCATCTTGACGCCCGATGGACACAAACGGATCGAGGAGCTTCGGCCGGGCGATGTGGTGCTCTCGCGTCGGGAAGATGATCCCGAGGGCGAGATTGAAGAGTGTGTTGTTGAGGAGGTTTTCACTGGGCATACTGAGATTTGGGAGGTTTTTGTTGGTGGGCGGATGATCCGCACCACCCGGCGGCATCCGTTTTGGGTGAGGGGGCGAGGTTGGGTACCGGCGGAGTATTTGGAGGAAGGTCAGGAGGTAGCGACGCATCGGCCGGGAGTGTAGGTGAAGGTTGAGGGGGTGCGGGAGACTGGCCGGGATGAGGGGGTGTACAATGTTCGGGTGGGCGGGTTCCTGACGTACTTCGTTGGGAAGCCGGAGTGGGGGTTCGGGGTCTGGGCGCACAACCGGAGTTGCACTGGCGAAGAGATCAGGGGTCTGTTGGAAGAACTCCGGCAACAAGATCCCACTGTCAAGATCCCGAGCAACCGAGTCCTCAACAACGTCGCCTTGCAGATCAGCCAAGGGCGGCTCGGGGAGGCACGGAGGACGCTCCAACGGAACAAAGTCAAGGGTGATGTCCTCGGTGGCGAAGAAACCCGACAAG
>CAZYKP010000231.1:0-3029 GCA_964648025.1 uncultured Pirellulales bacterium
GTTTTGAAAACCTCTTCGCATCTGTGCGCCCACGGCTTTACCGAATGGTTACAATCAATGGTCGACGGTCCAGGACGTCAAACCCTCGAATTTCATCATCAATCTGATACAGTTCGACACCAATAAGACTACAGCCGTTAATCGTCGCACTGACACGCGGAGCGGATTTCTAGAGATGCCGTACGTGATTCACTCCGAGCACCGATCCACCCATACCGCGGAAGTTGAGCGAGTTTGTTCAGCGGTGAATCCCTTTGCAAGATTCCAACGGTTGTGTCGATGGAGGTGTTTCATTGACCCAGTTTTCAGCGCACTCAAATCTGCCTTGAACACCGCATGTTCGACGCTTTACTGCTTCCGGTCGATCAGACCGAAGCAAGGAAAGTGCAAGTGGAGTTTGGCTATGAAAGGGTTCAATACCCTGGCTGGTTCGCGAAATCGAACTCACGAGGAACCGAAAATAGGGGGAGCGGAGTGTTCGAAAGTAAAACAGGAACCAGGCACGGCCGAACCCTAAGACGCCATGGCGAGTTGTCTCACTCGACCTCAGCAACCGCAACATGAAACGGGTTCCGGTTATGCGGGGGCGGAGGTGTGTACCGTCCTGCCCCCGAGTTATCGATCTGACCGAACAAGCTGTTACGGCTTGAGATGGGGTTCGGCCCTGAGTCGGTTAAAGGAGAACATAAGATCCAAAGATGTCATCTTCATCATCTGAGGCATCGTTGAAGAATGTGAGCAGAACCGTCCAGGGATCAAGAGCGAGGCTCCCACCGGCGTCATTGTAGATCCCTCCGCCTTGGCCAAGTCCGTCTGACCCGTCGCCACCTCCAGCACGGTTGAACGTCAAGATCGTGCGAGCGATCTTAGCTTCCCCCGAAGGGCCATTGAAGACTCCACCTCCCTGGCCATTGCCGCCAGTGGCACCGTCACCGCCGTGGGCCAGATTACTCACAACCAGGAGTTGCTTGAAGTCAACGGTCCCGGTGTTAAAAATGCCGCCGCCGAGGCCGTCGCCGCCGAGCACCCCGTTACCGCCAACGGCAGTGTTGTTGAAGAACATGTCGCGGGACAACGTCGCGGTCGGGGGACCGGCAGGAAAAACTCCGAAGGCGAGAAAGGAACCCAGGAAGAGACCACCGCCGCGACCGTCCCCACCGGGGCCGTCGCTTCCCCCGTGGCCCCCTTGGGCTCGGTTCTCGATGAACTCATTCCTCATCAAAGACAGGTCCGCCGTACCAAACCCGCCCACGCCCCCGCCCCGAGCCAGCCCACCAGCGGCCCCAGGTCCGCCTGCTCCAGCGACGGCCGCATTGTCGTAGAAAATGTTCCCAACAATAGTGGTGTTCAACTGGGCGTTCAGATTGTAAACCCCCACTGCCCCTGCATTGGCGGTACCACCAGGAATTCCCTCAATCATACCGTCGCCGCCACGGGAAGTGTTCCCGATGAAGGTGCTGTGGCGAATGTCGAGGTCTGCATCGGCATCGCCGAGGAATGAGAAGGTCGTGAAGAAGATAGCCCCGGCGAATGCCTCGCCTCCAACGGCAACGCCTGGCACACCCGAGCCACTCTCGGCCGTGTTTCTAATGAAATCTGTGCGGTGGACCGTCAGGGGACCAGTTGACGAGATGGCCCCGCCAAACGTGCCGAAATTCCCGGTGTCGGGAATCACGCCAACCACTGACCGGGCGGTATTCCCTACGAATGAACTGCTGTGAATCACAATGGTAGGTAGTCGCTCGCTCAGACTCGCTCCGTCCGGTGCGATCGCCACGTCGGCCCCGATCGCACCGGCGAGAGCGTTGAGGCGTCCTTCGGCCGTGTTGTCTACGAAGTCGCTTCGCGTGACCGTCAGGTGCCCCGAAACGTTTGCCACGGCTCCACCGATCCCGGCAAAATCGTTTTCGGCTCGGTTGTTGACCATGACGACCCGATCCAGGTGGACGCTGCCCCCTAAAATGTAGAGGCCGCCACCGTTCCCAGCCACAGCTAGGTAACCAGGAGCATCGGTCCCCTTGCCCCGGGTAATGGTCAGCCCGCGAATCGTTACCTCCGGTGCCGTGTCCAGTTCCGAATTAGTAGTGGGGGTGGAAAACACAGGGGGCAGTACTGCGAACACCCGGGTTTCGCCTCCACCACTGACACTCAACCGATCCGCCCCAGGGCCATTGATAAATAAGTCATCGGTGATTTGGATCTGGCCCAAAGCCGAGTTCAGCTCGATCTGACCATAGGCACTTCGGGCGAAGCGAATGAGGTCTGCGCCGGGTGAGGCATTTGCTTCTCCGATCGCCCAGCGTAACGACCCAGTGCTCAGGTTGTCAGCTTGATGCCAAACGGTGAACACCGCAGGCACCGCACGCTCCTCGAGGCATTCGAGCCAGGGCAAGAATCTCTTCTGACGAGGTCTGCGAGTCTGCTGCTGGAACTTCTGTGTCGAGGTAACTTGGGTCTGGTTGGCTTCCCAGCCGCGATTACGAACCGAAAAACTGAATAGCATGGTAGCATCCTCCTACAAGTGGTCCGCATGAGAGAAAAGGTGTTTGTGGTTCGGTGTGCGGACGTTTCACGACGAACCGAGGAACATGGAGACCGTTTCGCCCCCTCTTGCCGACGGATCAATTCACTTTTTTGAAAGCGTTATTAATCCTTTACCCGGGAACGCAGGTATTGTTGGACAGGTAAAAGGAAGTTTTTTCTGGTCGAGTAATTCTCGTGTCGAATCCAGGAGACGTGACTTTGTGGAGGGGAATAAAGTCTATTCGCGCAGTCGACCCATCGATCGTGGGTCAGGAGAACAACCAGGAGTGTTTGGGAGGTCCGCGGGCCTCTGCGAAGGAAGTGCCGCTGATGCCAGGCAGTGACTTCTTTTAGAGCGGTTTCCGCTTGGGTTGGGTACAACACTCCAGTTTGGAAGCGAATTCCTCGGCGTAGGCGGTTTGAACTGTGCCCAAACCAAGCGTGAACCGCTCTAGTCGGTTAGAACATGAATAGCATGGTGCCCATGTCCGGATCGATCAAGAAGC
>CAZYKP010000232.1:0-2994 GCA_964648025.1 uncultured Pirellulales bacterium
GTTGCCAAGCCGTTGGTTACGGAACGCCTCTGGTCGCAATCGGTGGCGAGGATTTGTTCGGTCCACGAGCCAATCCAACCCCTGATCAGCTTCAAAGGGTGGATATCCACGGTCGGGAAGGGATGACACGGCTTCTCTCGGCAAAGGTTTCTCTTGGGAAGCAGGGGATTTCCCGGGGACAGGCGTCTCTCATCGTGCCGGCTCGACCCACGGAGAACAAGTCACGTTCGCACAACACGGGCTCGGTGACGAACGCGGCGTCACCGAGCCCTCCCGTTGCGTTTTCCCCTCTGGCCGATAGAAAGGCCAGCATCAGTTGACCAGCACGAGCGACTTGCTACTTCGCGTTCTTTCGCGTCGGCTGCTCGCGAATGGCGTCGTAGACCCGCTGGCCGAGTTTCTGATAGTTGGTGTTCCGCAGCTCACGCCCGATGGGGCAAGTCAGCTTGTACAGTCGGTCGTCTTGCTCCTCCTGTTCCCAAGCCATCGCCCACCACTGACCTGCCAATCCGAACTTGTAGCCGATGACCACACCGGCCATCGCGTGCTGGACTTGAAAGTACGGATCTCGCAGTTCGTGGGCAAAGCCTTCTGCCCCCTTATACCCCTCTTGGTAACCCACGAAATACTTTCCTCGGCCGCGGCCGCTGCGCAGGTCCGTGCCAATCAGAACAGCCGTGAGGTCATTGATCAGCTTGTCTGCAGGTCGTGATTCTTCAGAAAGATTCTCGGCCGCCTTGTCGATGATCTTACGCAGTGCCTGCGCTTTGTTGGTTTCCTTGAGGACCGTTTGAGCGTACCGCATCAGCTCGAATCGGCGACAACCCTGGGGCATGGAATCGCACTGGTCGACCACCGATGGTGTTTTTGGCTCGGTCATGACTTTCCCCTGTTTACCTGAATGGAAGTGCTGGTTGTGATTGGCTTGCTCACCTGTGAAACAAAGCACTGCCCGGCCGGTTCTCCGCGAGAGATCTTTGCTCCTGGGCAGTGCAGCGGGTTCAGTTCGTCTGCAGCGGTGTCGTTCCGCCGTCGCCTGCGTACGCTCCGGGCTCGGCGGCAACGGTGACGCCACCGAGCCCTGTTGTG
The DNA here is from genome assembly GCA_964648025.1 of uncultured Pirellulales bacterium. GTDB lineage: Bacteria > Planctomycetota > Planctomycetia > Pirellulales > Pb10988 > CAZYKP01. The sequence goes on from CAZYKP010000232.1 coordinate 1,090, forward strand.
CGTTTCCGCTGTGACCACGAGATCAGTCGTGCCGAGCCAGCTCCCGGAGCCTCGCAAGCCGCTCCTGCTCCAGCGCTTGCTCACGCTTCTCCTGAATCTCGTGTTGCACCTGGGTCATGTTCTGCCCCAGGGCCTGCGAGTAAGCACCTCCCGGAACGGCGAGTTCCCGGGTCTTGGCCCTGGGAGGAGGCATCTGAGTGGTCGTCGACATAGGTCTACTCCGGTCACACATCTGTGGTTGATGAAAGCCCGGCGGGACAGAACAACCGCCCCACGGCCGAGCCTTCCAACAAGAAGAAAGGCAGCTCAAGAATCCGCCCACCCGACTTTCTCGGAAGAAAATCGAAGAAACTGCGAGGGACTCATCCCCACAGCGGCTCGCGTCGGCAAACGCGGCAGTTCGGATCCGCCCCCACAGCTCCCGAGTCCACCTCCAGCCCACGACCGGGGTTCCAGAGAATCCTTTGCCAGGAGGAGCTTGTCAGCCTGCCGCCCAGCAAATCCAGCCACATTTGGACGCCTGCCCCCACGACCATGGAGTTGATCGAGATCAGACTCCCTCCACGCCCGTCCTCGTTCCAGGCTGTGCGTAACCGAAAGGGTAAGCTGTCTGGGGAGGTCAGCTCGTGCAGCGAGGCCTCAAAGTCGGCCAAGCCCCCGACGCACGCCACACAGCCTTCCCCCGGCAAGAACAGACGGGCGTCTCCAGCAATGCGTTGCGGCGATGCTCGGTGATCGCCCACGAGACTCCCCACATCCAGATGCACCGTGGCAGTGCGAGCGGCGATCGTGGCTGCCGCAAGCCGAGGTGTGTCGCTGTCCACGCAGGTCACCAACAGGTCGCTGCGTTGCCGAAGCCAAGTAGCCGTCTTGGTCTGCCCGACCCGCTTCTCCAGCAAGGTCAGGTTCATCTCTGGTCGGAACTCCCTCAGGCGGCCAGCGAGGGCCTGCAATTTGGATTGGCCGACGTCGTTGACGCCAACATGTGGCATGGCATCACAGTTCTCGATCTTCAAGACATCGGCGTCGGCCACCCGTAGATGACCCACCCCCAAAGCCGCCAGTTGCATGGCCATCAACCCACCGTTTCTACCAGCCCCGATGAGGGTCACGGTGCTCTGTCGCAGACGAAGCACCACCTCTGGGCCCAACGCCCCGGCTGTCCGGCTCCAACGCAGGTCGAGTTCACCCTCACCCTCGGAGGGATCTTCATCGGCAAGGTTCGAGACCGTGAGCATGCCCGGACCGATCCAGCGGATTTCATCGAGAGGCTCGATGCCCTGCGGCGCGTGGACGAGGCCACACCACCTGCCTCGGTGTTCCAGGTCCAGTTGCACAATGAGGAGCGTCTGCAAGGATCCGGGGCCGAGTCTCTCAGCCAATTCCAGAGCACCTGCTTCCAGCGCGGCCTCATCCGAATGACGCAGCCCAATCACAAGCCAGCTTGCCAGCGGCGGACGGGCGTCGCCGACCGGAGGTGTGTTCGTCCACTGGAGATCGAAGGCGATGTGTTCGAGGCCCTGTTGTTGGTCGTGGTTGATCAGCTCTGCGACCAGCCAGCCTCGGCTGTGGTCGAGCAGGATTCGCAGTGCCTGTCCCCAGGGTTCCTGTCTCAGGACCAGGCGTCGGCTGGCGACCAGGCGACCAGATACGAAGGTGTCACTCATGGATCGGTTCCTCTTGCGTTCAACGGCCTCCTCTCCTTGAAAAAGGCAGCTCAGCGAACCCAAGCCAACACCAATGGAACCAGCCCCAGGAAATTGTTCCGAACGTTCATGAGTCGCGGCTGATCGATGCGAATCTTTTCTCGCTTTTTCCAAGAAACCTGGAGGGGAGCCACCCGGGAGCTGCCTTTCTGCCGGTAGCTGGCCAGGGACTCAAGCGTGTGTCCAAAGCCACCGCCAC
>CAZYKP010000233.1:0-2989 GCA_964648025.1 uncultured Pirellulales bacterium
AACGTCCGCGTTGCCGAACTGGCCACTTACTTCGTCGGAAAGCCCGAGTGGGGATTCGGGGTCTGGGCGCATAACGTCTACGACACCCCAACTGCACCGAAACGTCTCTCGGATCGACTGAACCGCGTTGTGGTTGACGGAGAGTCACTGCCGGCCAGTGTCCGTAAGCGTATCCAAGATCTCGGCGCTCACCGATACGTTGACGGACCAACGGGAGATGCTTGGGCCGCACACTGGTCGAGGGATCGGATTCGCTCCCTCCTCAGCCACGAATCGCCTGACGCTATGATGGCCCGGGTGATGGCTGAGGCGAAGCAATTCAAGACGGGGGCGGGCAAGGCACTGCTGGAGCAGATCGAGAGCGTCACGCCATCTATCGCGTACACTCGGAGTGCGTATGGCAACCCGATGAACTCGGCGGATATGACGGCGTTGAAAACCGCGAACCACGGCTTTCCCTGCCCAACATGCAAGAAGCCGCAACTGCCTGCCTCGCCCGAACACGATCCCGCTCTCGGAATTCACTGGTTCATCGGGGACGGCGTCAGCAGCAAGCCGGGCATCAGGATGACCCAACTGGAGCGAGAAGCCTACGCTGCCAGTCGGGGATCTGCAAGCACGACGCTCTGTGTAAGCTGCAATAAAGCGGGAGGCAACGCCGTGTCTGCACAAGTCGATGCCCTCACCCGCCAATACATGGCCGGCATGCTTTGGTGGCAGAAGCAAGGGCTGTTCGGAGGGTAGTGCCAGTGGAAATCGATGATCAAGTAATCCGTCATCTTCGTCGGACGTGGGACTTTAACGAGTTCCACGCCGTGCGACTTGACTTCCCGTTCGTCAGAGGCGTTGTAGATGACCTGTGGGCGGTTCGAGTTGATCCACTGATTCCCGAACGGGGGGTATGGGTTTATGTAACAGCAGGGGCGTGGCGAGTACGGTGCGAGCCGGATCGTCGTGAATTTCTGATCGTCTCGCCGTGCCTGATGGATACTCATTTCGCGACCCTTGCAGAAGTCGTGTTTCGGCATGCGGTTCCGAACAACCCGCTTGACGCTGGCGACGTGTACAACCTGGGGCGTTCTTGGCTTGATAACTCTCCATCCACTAACCTCCTCCTCAGCCGTCCGTACATCCTCGATCCGGCAGTGGAGATCGCATCCCTGGATGGGATGACGGTTCGCTACCTCTGGCTGTTGCCGATTAATAACCAAGAACGTGCTTATCTGGAATCGAGGAGCCTTGAGGCTCTAGAGCAGGCATTTGAAGCGCAAGGTATCAAGCCACTCGATCCACATCGGGAGTCTGTGGTTTGAATCGGCTTGTGCAGCGATTCTCGCTTCTGCCGCCGGCAAACTGGGAGCTTGGTGGGTGTCCTCCAGCACCTCGTCCTGGCTGAGAACCCAGCGAACGAACAGGGCTCTCACCCGCTCCCTTTGTTCGTTCGCTCGCAATGCTCGCCGATGCCGTCGCGGTCGATGGGCAGGTAGCACCGCACGGCGAGCAATCGAGCAAAGCCCGCCCTTCCACCAGCCGATGCCTTTGTTCGTTCGCTCGCTTTGCCCGCCGCGACCGCAAGGGCGATGCCGAGGATGAGCCGGCCTTGGACAAGCAACAGCGTGGCACGGCGTGTGGCGGGGGGCGGCGGCGAGTGGTTGAAGCCACACCTCGCACGACGCCATGCCTTGCCACCGCTCACCACCAGCTTCGCCATCGTGTCCGTCGCAGCACGCAGCACAGCACCCGCATGGCACATCTGGACTTCCCCGGGAGTCGTGGGCGCTCAGTTAAGTGCGTAGACTGCTCGTGGAGGGAGTAAAACGTGGCGAAAAAGCGACGACGACACAGTGCCGAGTTCAAGCAGCAAGCGGTCCGCTTGGTGATCGGAGAGGGGTATACGGTGGCCCAGGCGGCTCAGAGCAGAGTGTATCAACGAGAATTTGCTGCGAACCTGGAAGCGGCAACTGGCCGAATCCACCAACGGCGAGGTGAGTGAAGACGAGAAACAGGAGCTGGATCGCCTCCGTAAAGAGGTCCCACGGCTCCGCATGGTCGGATATCACGTATATCTTGAGCGAATAAAGTTGGCTGTATCTGGTAGGTGCCTTGGATTTGTTCTCTCGAAAGGTCGTGGGTTGGTCGATGTCGGAACAGATCAACCGACAACTGGTTTGTAGTGCGTTGGCGATGGCTTTGGGAACTCGAATCCCAGATGCTGACCAACTCATGCATCACTCAGATCGAGGCAGCCAGTATTGCAGTCATCTTTTTCAAGAATTGTTGCAGAGTCATAACATCTCTTGTAGTATGAGCCGGAGAGGAAATTGTTATGACAACGCAGTGGTGGAAAGTTTCTTTGCAACCTTAAAGAAAGAGGAGGTTTATCAACAGCAATACAACACACGAGAGGAGGCACGTATGAGGATCTTTGAGTACATCGAAGTGTCCTACAACCGCCAGCGCCGTCACTCATCACTGGGAGGGATGAGTCCTGTCGAGTACGAGGAGGCAGCGTGAGACTCACTGACCTTGCCACAAAAGCAACCGCCGGGGATGCTTTCTCTGTCACCGGCCGTCAGTTGCCAGCAGAGAGTGAGCGACCGACGGCCAGCTTCGACGAAAGCAACCCCTCACCCGACATAGTGAAAACATCTCGGCTCCACCTCAACCACCTTTAAGCCCGCGACCACGAAACCTGGGGAAGTTTAGATCAGATCACATGCCAACCAAGTCGGCACCGCTTGCCACCTCCAGCGTCTTCCCAGCGATCCAGTGACCGAATGCTGCACGCTCCAAAGCCCGAGAGGCACTGGCCTTAGCAGACCAACGCCCCATCAGGCAGGCGTTACTAGGCGTTTCCTTGGCTATTCAGGGTTTCCTAAGGCGGATAATACGTCCTCAGCCAAGACTGATGCTCGGACATCGCTGCTGAGGTCGCATCGCTAATAGCGTGACCAGGTGCCTCAATCACCACCTCGTGGCTGTTGTGTCG
>CAZYKP010000234.1:0-2944 GCA_964648025.1 uncultured Pirellulales bacterium
CCCTAAACTGTCAGCCAAGTCGATTTAATCGCTATTAATCAACAGGCTGCTAGGTGACGAAGCGTGGCCTTTCGTGAATCTTTTATGAATTGATTGCATAGGAACACCTTTCTTGGTATTTTCCCAAATATCATTACCCGCAAGGTATCTTGCCCTAACACTCTCGATCCACCCCCGTTGTCTCACCCTTTTTTCTAACCCCTGAGGAACAACCGAATGTCCCAATCTGTGATTTTGCGATTGGCAGCGATCACTCTGTCGGCTGCTGTGTGCTTCTCCGGCCCGAGTGCTTTGGCTGAGGTCGTCTTCTACGACGACACCGTCGATGGCGACGTTGGCGGTGAATTCAACGGCGAGCCGTTCAGCGAACTCGGAACTCTGCCCAACGAGAACGGCGTCTACATCATCCGCGGTAGTGTCTTCGGCGAAGGCGAACCGCCATCTCAACCACCGTCCGACGACCAAGAGGCATTCAATTTTACTGTCCCGGCAACCTTCAACTTCTTCGGGGATAGCCCGTCGGACGGCACAGCGCTGGAAGCACAAGCCCTTTATGAGGGAGCCAATGCAGGGGATTTTGGCACGGGGGCCAACCCGGCCTTTGACACGGGCATCTTCAACTTTTTCCCTCCGTTTACCCCATTGTTTGATCCCGAAGCCTTGGACTTGCCAGCGGGGACCTACTCCTTCAAAGGTTTTGAGGGAGTAGCGTTCTCCAGCGTTGATTGGGAAGTCCGCATTGAGATCACTGGTGCCACCGAGGGCCAAGTCATTCCCGAGCCTTCAACTCTGACAGTTTGCGGTCTTGGCCTTTTGAGCTTGGCCTCACGGGGCAGCCGCCAACGACGCTAAGACCCAGCCATACCAGTCTCTGAACATGACTGAACTCAGCCGGGTTTGCACCGCCTGAGACAATGCCCTTGGGAACCCTTTGGCCATTCAGGCCGAGTTCCCAAGGGTTTTCGTTTTTCGAGGCTCAATCGGCAGTTCGGACGACTTGGAGTAACTCTCCGCTTCCGCTGTCCAATTCGACAACCACGGAGGTCCGCCCACCAATTGATTCCGCCGGGTGTTCCACCCAGTTTCCCGTGGTTTTGTCCATCCGTTGCAGGCGGGCTGATCCCTGAATGCTCAGCCTTGCGGTTTGTGAGTGAAAGGCATCTCGGTTGGCCACCAGCAAGTAGCTCGGGGCCCTGTCCTTCTTGGCTGGAAGTTTCTCGGCAGAGGCCTGCTTGGCCTTCTTCGCCTTTTTGGGGTCGGGTACCTCAAACAGGCCAACCAGCACTTCCTGACCCTTGATGGTCACCCAGGCATCCTGCGGCGTTGCAGGGCAACCAGCCGGCAGCGGGTCCACATGGTACACCCCTTGGCAGCGTGCCTGGACAAACACTGGAGAGTACGCGCGGATGGCTGCGTTGATGCTCTTGAGCTCATCGCCGTATTGGTTTCTGGTGGGAACCCCTCGCTGGTCGCGGTTCTTCGCGTCAAAGATGCCAGCACCACCCATCCGAAAAGCACGGACACCATAGGCTAGCGAGGAGTAAAAGGTCTGCCGGGTTTTGCGGATGTCCTCCGGTCGGGTCTCCACGATCCGGCAAACGGGCACATCACCGTTGGCCAAAGAGGCCTTGCGGAACTGTTCCAAAATGGCGTAGTGCAACTCCGGGCGTCGGTTGCCGTCCCAGCGATAGTGATAGAACTCCATCGCCCTGCCTTTGACGTAGGTGCAGAACCGATCGATGCCACCCCAGGTCCCCTTGATGGTGAAGATCGCCGGGTGCTGAGGGTCTCCGGCGAAGGCCAGCTTTTCCCATGCAGCCCAGGTGGCCCATTGAGCGGGCCGGATGCGATCGGAGAGATAGTAGCAAAGCACGTTGGGGTTGTGTTGATGTTTGGCGGGGATCGTGCCGGCTTCGTGGGGCCAAATGAAGACGAACGCCTTCAGGCCATGTTCGGCACACTGATTGATTTGCCATTCCGTCGCTCCTGCGGCACCAAAGCCAGCTTCTTGGATGGCGGTTAAGTATTTTTCGTCCTTTCCCCAGTTGTGACCGTGGAAGATGGAGATCAGCCCGGGCCAGTTCACTTGGGGCATCTTCTCCTGGGTGAACGGCTGGGTGGCTTCGTTGCATTTGAGGAATGTTGGGGCGTCCGCATCGGTGGGTGCGATCTTGGCCACCCAATTTCCTGCAGCCCCCCCAGGCCCAAAATACAGTTCGAGGTGGTATGTTCCTGGTGGAAGTCGGGTTTGATGGATGTTGGGTTCAGCACCGAAAGCGGGATTGGTTGAGCCAAAGGCGATCTGCTTGATGGTTCCGTCTGGCTTGATCGCTCGCAGTTTCTTGAACTCGGCCGCGTCGCCGCTGACGCAACAGTCAAACGGCCGTTCACCTGAAACGGTGAACACAAAGGCATCACCATCATCAACGGAATCACGCCCGTGCCCCCGAATCACCGCCACGCCGACCTCTTGGATGCGGAGGAGGGGCTTGGCTGTCGGTGGCACCGGTCTCAGATCACCCTGCTTGGCTTCGTCATAGACAACTCGGGTAGTTGGCCCTGCCTCTACTGAGGTACCGATAGTTGCCAGCAAAGAGCTTACTAACCAGCAAAACCGTAAGATCAACGACATCAGTGGCAATCCTCAGACAAGAAGTTGACCGCCGCAACCAGTCGGGTCTTGGCGTTGCGAAAACGAACTGACGAACTGGGCGTATTTAACACAGTTTTGCCGCCCGGCGGCAGGCGAAGCAGAGCCTATCAGAGTGGGAACCTTTGGGTTTTGTGGGGTGAAGACGACCACTACTATTGGTGGTCCTCTTCTCAAGCAGAACTCCGTTAGGGGGAGCCGTGGGGGCGGCTTAGGAGTTCTTGCTTTCGTGGGGTTACGGGGTTGCGGTGCCTCTTCTGTCTGCACCGCGATTGAGCCTCCAGCGAACACGCC
>CAZYKP010000235.1:0-2907 GCA_964648025.1 uncultured Pirellulales bacterium
CAGGCCGATGGTGATGCCAAGTACTACCAACTGACCCACGACTATCTCGTTCCTGTGTTACGAGACTGGCTCACCCGCAAGCAAAAGGAAACCGCGAAGGGCCGCGCGGAACTTCTGTTGGCCGAACATGCGGAATTGTGGTCTAACAAGCGGGAGGCCCGTTACCTGCCGTCACTATTCGGATTGTTACGAATTGGGACCTTGACCGAGCGAAGAAAGTGGACCAGCCCCCAACGCAGGATGATGGCGCAAGCCGGGCGTGTCTGGTGTGTTCGGGGAGCGATGATGCTGGCGCTGGGGTTGTTGTTGGGTCTGGGAGCGTACGCGACCTACAGTTGGTTTCAGGCCCGCGCCCTGGTGAACAGCCTGTTGATCGCCGACTCCGGCACTGTGCTCCAAACCGCCGAGCAGGTGGCGAGTTATCGGTCCTGGGCAGAACCGCGACTGCGGACGCTGGTGGAGAAGGCAGCCGAGACTCCTGAAGAAGCGAGAGAGCAACTTCATGTCCGGCTCGCTCTGGTTCATCACGATCCCTCGCAAGTGGCCGTGCTCAAAGATGCCCTGCTTGGTACGGATGACTGGGCTTATGTGGATGTCATCCGCGCTGCGCTGTCGGATTCCCAGGAGGAACTATCCGGAGAGCTGTGGAGGATCCTCCGCGATCCCCAGGGGACGGAATCGGATTCTCGCCGGTTTCGGGCTGGCCTGGCGCTAGCCGGTTACCAACCCGATGCAGAGGACTGGTCAGAGTACGCGGAGTTTTTGGTTGAGCAGTTGGTAGCGGAGAATCCGGTTTACCAGCCGATCCTCTGGAAGTTGCTCGGCCAGGTGAAGGACCGTTTGATAGATCCGCTGGAGACGGTCTTTGATGATCCAGCCCGGTCGGAGAGCCAGCAGCTTGCGGCTGCCAACGCGCTGGTGACATTTGCCGACGGGGATGCCCAAAGGTTGGCCAGGCTGCTGACCCGTGCGACTGCGGGACAGTACAAGATCGTCTATCCGGTGTTTGCCCGCAACGCCGACGAGGATTCCCAGGGGCAACTGCTGGACCTGGTCAGGCAGCAGCCTGCCGAGGATCTCAAGCACAACCAGCGCTTGGCTCTGGGCAGACAACGTGCTGGCTCGGCCATCACACTGTTGCGAGCGGGCAGGCGGGAGGAAATCATCGATGTCCTTCGGGTGCAGGAGGATCCGGAGTCGCTAACTCAATTCATCCACCGCTGCCGAGATCGTGGGATCCAGACGCAGCAACTTCTGGAATGTCTGGATGCGGCAGACCAGAGACGTCAGACCAAGACGGGCACTCAGCGTGAGCTGGAGGACCGTGTGGTTTACGGGCTGCTGTTGGCCCTGGGTGAGTTTTCGCTGGAGGAGTTGCCGGAGGCCCAGCGCCAGTCCCTGATTGACCGTTTGGCGGACTGGTATGCGAGTGATCCCAGTTCGGGGATCCACGGGGCAACGGGATGGTTACTGCGTCGCTGGGGCCAGGAGGAGATTGCCCAAAAGGTTGATCAAACGCCCGTGGATTATTCTCCAGATCGCCAGTGGTACACGCTTGAGATTCCTTGGGACCCCGCGACGTTGAGAGCGCTTGGGCGGAACATTCACTTGAAGATGATTGTGTTCCCTCCAGGCGAGTACCTGATTGGGTCGCACTCCGAGGAACCCCACCGCCAGTCCGACGAGCACCAGCAGCTTGTGCGAATCACTCGACCGTTTGCTGTAACTGATCGGGAGATCACGTGGTCTCAGTTTAAGACGTTCGATGAGGGGCGGTGTCGGCGTCGATGGGAAAAGCAGTTCGGGAGAAAACTGTCAGCGAACGAACCAGTCATTGGAGAGACTTGGTTGGAGGCAGTGTCTTACTGTCGGTGGTTGACCAAGCAGCGTGGCTTGTCGGAGGGTGACCAATTCTACCCTCGCAAGGGTTTAGGGGATCCAGACTGGAACCTGGTCCTGAAGCGAGCCGGTTTTAGACTTCCCACTGAAGCAGAATGGGAAATTCTCTGCCGCGCTGGGACCGTGACACCTTATTCGTTCGGAAGCGATGCATCATTACTTCGGTACTACGCCTGGTACCAAGATAACTCGAACACAAAACCGAGGGTGGTTGGACAGCTGCGTCCGAATATGCGCGGGTTGTACGATGTGCACGGGAATGTCTATGAGTGGTGCCATAATTGGTATTCAGATGCGGCTCAGATTCGGGTAACGGACCCTGTCGGACCTCCGATGGGACTGGCTCGGGTATTCCGAGGTGGAGGTTGGGATGGCGCCGCTTGGTACAGTCGGTCATCGGATCGGGGTTGGCTTGTCCCGACGGACACGTTCACCAGTCTTGGCTTCCGAATGACCGTCACTCCTTCAATCAAGCCACTTCAGCCAGAGTCTCAACCGACCATTCCGCAAGCTGGTCTCTCCGAACCGATTGGCTCAGTCTCTAGTGACCGTTCTGCTGGCAACGACGGACGGTCAGTCGAGGCGGAGGAGCCTGACGGCTAAGCTAAGACATCAGAACACCCGGTGCAAGAAGCGAGAAGCAATCCGTCGCGAACCCAGCCAGTCCATGCGCTGACTTCAGCCGTTCCGATGCCTGCTGATAGCAAGACAAACGGGACAGATCCCCGACGGCGCGCGGCCGCCGGGGCATATCGGGTTTCTGATCACCAATTTGTCAAGATGTAGCCTGCAGCCGACGGTCAGCAAATTGCCCCTTGTGGTTGCGGCGCTGTCGTCGGCTGTGGTGTCCATTGGACGCTGCACGCCGGCTGCTTCCATTCTCAAGCTGAGCCACTGACTTCTCCGCCAGACCTTCGGGCACTCCAGACCGTGTCAGCACGGCAACCGTTTGCCGGTCCAACAACGACAACTGCAACCGCAAGCTCTGTTTCTGAGCTTCACTCTCCG
>CAZYKP010000236.1:0-2815 GCA_964648025.1 uncultured Pirellulales bacterium
AAAATCAACCGACTGCCAAAATCAACCGACTGCCAAAATCATAGGAAACAAGGCAACAGGCGATGGTCAAGAACAGTTCAAGGAATCAGTCATCCCCACCACAGGGGTTTCCACACAAGGCACTCTCAGTTATTCCGACTTTTTCGGAGTGCTGTAGGCTCCTGGGAATTGTTGAGGGACTCCTCAGAGGGTGATCGAAGCTTTTGGAGGATCTTGACCGCTGGCGGCGGCCGACCAGGAACGAAGATCACCCGTTCATTCCCTTCGACAACCACGAGATCGCCTGCCGAGAGAGCTTTCGGGTCGGCCGGGGTCACGGCAATCATGCCGCTTGTGGCAACGCCCATCTCCACTTGAACTAACCTGGCCGTGCCCAGGGTCGAGTCTTCCGGGTTGAGGTCGACTGCAACTATCGCCGGCGGCCGGTTTTGTTGGAGGATCAAGGCATCTTTGGGCACGAGCAACCGATTGGCCACCGCAGAGGTGGGCAAGGTGACCCGTGCAATCATCCCAGCCTTCAGCAGGCGACCTTTGCCATCAGGAGGATTGGCAACTCGAACGTTGACTGGAAAAGTTCGAGTCTGATCCGATTCCGGCACAATGGCCTCAACGGTGCCAATGTGCTGGCTGCGTCCCCGATCCGCCAGGGCAGGCAGAAACACCGGAGCGGTGGCCTGCAGGGGAACGTAGGGAATGGTCCGCTCGGGAACGGAGACCCGGACGTAGACCTCATCAAGCTTAGCAACTTCAGCGACCAAGTCCGCTCGGTTGACCCATGCGCCGACCTCAGTGTGTTCGGCGACGACATAACCGTCAAAGGGTGAGCGGATTGTGTGTTTGGCCACTTGAGATTCGAGCCGCTCCACAACTGCTTGCTGGGCATCTCGTTTGGCTTGTTGGACCGTCTCATCGTGACGATACTTCGCCTGCAGGAATTTCAGGGCTGCCTCGGCTGCCTGAGAATCTGCCCTGGCGACATCCTGGGCAGACCGGCTCTCGTCGATCTCAGCCTGAGTCACCGCTTGCCGAGACTCAAATAACCGCAAATTCCTTTGGTGTCGTTGGATGGCCAACCGCTGACGTGCAGCAGCAGCCTCCTTCCGGGCGATGGCTTGTCTGAGGTCGGCTTTTCGATATTCACTGGACTCCTCAAGCCGTTCCAGTTCGGCCTGATACTCATTGAGTAATTCTCTTGCTGCCTCGAGCTCCTTCCCGATGGTCTCGGTCTTCAGAACCGCCAAGGGGGCGTTTTCTTTGACAAAATCTCCTTCGTTGATCTCGTAGACTTTGATTCGCCCATCAACGGCGCTGCCGATGATGCTTTTCTTCAGAGGGATCACGATGCCCACAAAGGTCTGCCCAGGGCTGACTTCCCGCTGAATCGCCGAGGCAACAACCACCAAAGACGGACCTGGGCCTTGGCCCCAGGCCAGCTGGCAACACAAGCCAACGAGCAGAAGGGCCACCACCGCTGAGGCTGTGCGGGGAGAGTTCGGGCCAGGTTGAATCAACTTCTTACTGAGGTTGAGGACAATTTTGGCTCGTCCGGCACAGCGGCGAGGCTGATCGATCAACAGCTGGCAGATCACTGGTCGTTCCGGCGGCTCGCGTGTTTGGGACGGGCAAGAATTTTCCTCAGGAGCAAGAGGGCATGAATCATCGCGTCGCTTCATTGACACTGGTTGCTGCGGGGTCACCATAAAAGCCAGAGCCCTCGATGTTCTGGTGGATGGTATGCAGGAGCCGTTTGAGTGTTTCGACTTCATCCGCTGTCAATCCCGAGATCGCCTGGGAGCGTAGCTCTCGGGCAGCTGCGGCGATCACATCCCAGAGTGGTTCTGCTGTGGGGGCCAGACGCACCAGCTTCTTTCGGCGGTCATCCACGCAAGCATGCCGAGTGATTAACCCATCGCGTTCCATGCGGTCCAGGATTCCAGCTAAGGCAGGGGGTTCAACCACCATACGCTGGGACAGGTCTTTAGGAGAGAGCTCCGTCTCCAGTTTCAACCAGCCGATCACCTGAATCTGTCGCCAAGTGAGTCCCTCGGAGGCCAGCTGCAGACTGAGAGCTCGATGATAGGCCTGTGTGGTTCTCGTCAGCCAAAGTCCCAAAGAATTTTCCCAATCATACTCACTCATCAGACCTCAGCCTCAAGCAAGCCTTCCCCAAGTCCACCGGCACGCCACTTTGAGTTGGCACGATCAGACCATCTCGCATTTCGTTGAGCTGGAAGCCCATCAGATGGGTCAGCCAGCAAGTCCGGAAACACGCGGAGTTGCACAAACTCCTCATCCACGCAGGTGTGCAAGCCAACGACCACTGATTTGGACCGCAACGAAGCCCACCTGGTCAGGCGCCACCAAACTTGCTGAAAATAGTTCGCGGCGCGAACAATGTTCTCACTAGCATAGCTAAGGTGCCAACGTCGGAAACCCCAACTGTTCGGGGGCAATCACCTCGTTCGCAGGGTGGCGGAAGGTTGAGGGTGATCTAGGGCTGTGCTTTCTGCCCACGTCCTGGCGTCAGCTCAGCGAGCGTTCTGCCCCACCCGGTCCTCAACAGCGCAAACGGCCCACCTCAAGACGAGGTGGGCCGCACAAAGGTGTTGCTTCGATGCTAGTGCCTTGTTTGCTATGATTTTGGCAGTCGGTTGATTTTGGCAGTCGGTTGATTTTGGCAGTCGGTTGATTTTGGCAGTCGGTTGGACGTGAATCCCCCGATGCCACGGGAACCGACTGCCAAATCAGGAGGAAACCGACCACTAGTCCCACATTCCGCACCCCCTACGGGCTTTCAGAACCTTTAGGGGGCTTG
>CAZYKP010000237.1:0-2799 GCA_964648025.1 uncultured Pirellulales bacterium
TGCTGCACTGGCAGCAGGGACCGGTTGTCCCGACTGCCGAGCGCACCATCGTGCCGCGGGGGCTTCGGTCTTTCACCGAGGAGGATGCGGACTTCTTTCTGGATCTGCTGCCCGGTCCCCGCTCCCGAGATGGCCTACCCGAGAGCATCACCTTCTGGAAGAAGCGGCTGGAGGAGAGTGACGAGCCGAGACCAACGCCACCAGCAACACCCGTAGTTCAACGCAACGGCCTTCGTCGCCCGTGGGGTTTGATTCTGACGGCTGCCGCGGCATTCATTGCCGCCCTGGGCATCGTCCTGTGGATCGCGACGGACAGGGGCAGGATTGTGGTCCGCAGTGAGATCGAAGGCCTGGAAATCTCGGTTCGCAAAAGCGGCAAACAGGTAGCAAGTTTCGAGACACGGCTCGGGGGAGGCGGAGTCGACGTTTGGACAGGCGAGTATGTGATACGACTCAAGACTCCCGTCGATGGCATCAAGCTCAGTCAAGACCGAGTCGTGCTCAAACGCGGGGACACAATCGTCGTCACCATTGAGCGTGTCGAGCAAGAAACCTCACCAGATCGAGCGATCGCCGCCGCGGCCCTCAGAGGAGGAGGAACCGTAATCATTCGAATGATGGGCTCAAACTCGTCCCGCACCGTGAAGCCTTCTGATGAGCTGCCCGAGGAGCCTTTCCACGTATTCCACTTGAAACTCAAGACCACTGATCTCGGTTCATCCCAGCTAGCGCTGCTCCCTCAGCTCAAGCAACTGTCAAGGCTTGATTTCCCGTTGTACGGCGTACCGGTCCCGAGCGCTGACATCGAGTGGATCTCCAAGATTCCGAACCTCAGTGAACTCTCTCTCCATACCAACTCAGACAATTGCCTGGGTTTCATCGGACGCATGCCCTCACTCCGGGCTCTGACCTTGCATTGCCCCAGGATGACCGACAAGGGACTAGCACAGCTTGCCCAAGCGAGTAATCTCGCCCGGCTGGTACTCGACAGCCGTAACTCGAAGATTACAGGGAGAGGTGTTGCGAAACTCGCGCGAATTCCTGAACTAGTTGCGCTGAGCATGATATACTTAGATCTCACTGACAGTGCGGTAGAGCCGCTTGTGAATTCGAAGCTTGAATTCCTCAAGCTCGGCTACACCAAAGTCACCCACAAGGGGCTCAGCCGAATATGTGAAATCAAGTCTCTCAAAAACCTGACTTTGTTTCAACCCGACTACGGGTCACTCGAAATTGAGGAGATCTCCAAGATTGAGCAACTACAAATTCTTGCTCTGATGGACATGAAACATCTGACTTCCGAGGATCTTCTCTCACTGAGTCGGTGTGAGACTCTGGAAGCGTTGATCTTGGGGCACTGTCAACAAGTCGCCGACTTGCATGCGGTTGTGCAGCTTAAAGAATTGAAAACGCTGACGCTTGCCAATCTGACTTGGCTCACTGATCAGAAACTTCAGACGTTGGGAACCTCACCCAGTCTTCAACGGGTAAGCATCAGCGAATGCAAGCAAATCACAGAGCAAGGTCGTGAGCAGCTCCAAAAGCAATTACCTAAGTGTGATATCCAGATTGCCCACCCCTGAGGCTGGAAGAGTTTTCGACTGAAGTCACCCTGGGAGCCTGAAACGGGGCAACGGGAGCATGAGAGCATGAGAGCATGAGAGCCTGGAGTCTGGGCGGCTCCTAGAACAAGACTTGGGCGGATTCTACGCCCGGTCCCTGTTACCATGGTCCAAGCGAGATGCTTCTCCAGAAGTAATAGATCTCAGCAAGTCATCGACGCGGTGATCGAGGCTGGACATAGCCGGAGGTACATCAACGAACAGTTGGGGGAACTCAGGAGGATGTTCCGACGAGGTCACGTCCAGGACTGAGTCCTGGCACGTGCTTACGAAGGTGGATACCCTGAAAGGGCTGAGGAAAGGAAAAACATCTTCACGCGATCCGGACCCGATTGAGCCCGTTGCGAAAGCGAACGTCGAGGCTGTCGTGCCACACCTCTCCCCGACTTTCCCGCAATGGTTGAGTTCTAATTGCTCATTGGGTGCCGGCCTGGAGAAGTCATTGAGGTGGCTTAAACATCCGGCCGATCAATATGCCACCCTTGGCGAGATAGTCGAAGAATTTGGCGACACCTTCAGATGCCACTTGCCGATCACAGCTGTGGTGTATCCAGATCGCTGCAACTGGTCTGAGCAAATGACCCACCGGAGCAAACGCCCGGTGGGTCGCAGGAATGATCCACAGTCGATCGAGGTGCAAGAGCCGAGGCTCACTTCAGGGAGTTCAGCCACGGCGAAACGGTGTTCTCGGGCGTGGCTTTGGCTCGCTCTTTCCCCGTTCGAAACCATCCTGGTAGCCCTTGCGGAATCCACGCTCGTAAGCGCTGTCCTTAAGGCCGCTGGGGATCTGGAAGTGACGCCGCTGGTGGTGATCTTTGCGGCCATCCGCCAGGCCACGACAGAAGCCGTCGGAGTAGCCCTGAGCGAAGTCCTCGCGGTTTCGCCGTGGGGGGGAACTGTCACCTCGCTGCGCGACGCGTTGAGTCGAGGCCGAGAACGATACGGACTTCTCCGCGCCAGCCTCGACGGTCGGTGACAGAACCACAAGGAAAAGAAGGATAGAAAGGTTTGAGAAGTATGGGTTCATCGCACGCTCCTAGCTCGTCGGTCTGTTTCGGATCGCGACCGCCGGGCGAATGTCGCCTCGGATAACGGTGCCTCGGTCACCTCCGATTGGACCAATCTGGGGTCGAAAGAGAGTGCGAATTTGCCGATCGTTTTCCCAACCCCAATTTCC
>CAZYKP010000238.1:0-2789 GCA_964648025.1 uncultured Pirellulales bacterium
ACAGCCAGATCGAGAAGGAAGGCCTTGCCTTGATTTTCGCGCTGAACAAGTTCCACCGGATGATTCAAGGCCGACGATTCCGGCTGCTGACCGATCACAAGGTGCTGCTAGCGATCGGTCATTAGGCCGCTGCACGCCTATTCCAAGTGGTCGGAAATCACCATCATGAACAGCACCACTGCTTCTGCCACTCTTCGACAGCTCCGACAACTCTTCGCGCAGTTTGGCATGCCTGAGACCATCGTCACCGACAATGGCACTCAGTTCACGTCAGCGGAGTTCGCCGCTTACTGCAGTAGGAATGGAATCAATCACTTGCGTTCCCCGGCATACCATCCTCAGTCCAATGGTCAAGCCGAGCGCTTCGTGGACACTTTCAAACGGGCGCTTCTCAAACTCCAAGGGGAGGGGACAACAGTGGATACATTGCAGACATTCCTGCTGCACTATCGATCAACGCCGAACTCCGCACTGCCGAACTGCCGAAGCCCAGCGGAAGCATTCCTCGGACGACGCTTGCGAACATCATTGGACCTCATGCTGCCGTCCAAGCCGTCCGATCAACGGAATGAGGCCATGGAACACCAGTTCAATCGTCGGCATGGCGCTCGTCAACGCAGCTTCAAGGTTGGCGACCTAGTCTACGTACTAGACTACCGATGCAAGCCGCCATCTTGGACTGCGGGACGAATCCACCGTCGGATTGGTTCAGTCAAATACGAGGTTGCAGTTGGACGACTGAAGTGGACACGGCACACTAACCAGCTGCGACTTCGGGAAGACGCTGGGGTTTCTGAGGATCAAATTTTCGAGACCTTCAACGACGTCTTCCAGCTGGAGCCATTGCAATCAAAGCCACCTGAATCGGCCGCAACTCCAGCAGAATCCACACCGCCGTTACACGAGCTGCCATCGCCATCACCAGTGAACGCGGGCACTCAACCAGTGGAGGCAGATGCGGAAAGCTTGACTGAACCACGATACCCGACGCGCCAACGACCACCAACGGACCGACTGAGCATCACCAACATGAGGGCGAAGTCGTACACACCACTGTGACACATGTTGGAGCTGGATTGACGGCCTGGTAGGGGGCGGGGTTCGAACGCGCACCTCCATGATTGGAGCGGGCGCTCTGGACCACTGAGCCATCGCCGCTGGTTGGCGATTGCGCAACCTCTCCAATAAAAAGGGGAGGTGTTGGGTACCCAGCCAGAATTCACGTGCTGGCTGACCAACCCAGACTTTCACGTGCTGGCGAGAACGCCCAATCGAGTGCCAACCGGCCTCACTCGATTTCACGTGCTCGCCAGCGATTGGCTGAGCGGGCCGCCAGGCTCCGCTCGCCAAGGTATAAATACCGGTGCGCAACCCTACCTTGCCAGTCGTTTCGATTTATGCTCATCTGAGCCTGTTGTGCTTTTGCTTATTGCTGTTCTTGTTATTTTGTTTCTTGTTGCGAATAAACTTGTGTTTATAACACGGTTGTCTCATTCTACCGTACTTCATAACGCAACAACTGGCGACGCCTGTTTTGTTTTTTTTTGTATTGAATCTCTATTTTGAACGATGTCTATCTCTGCCGATCAACTCAAGGAAATCTTGAAGCACCAGCAACAAATGCTGGAGAGGCAGCAGTCGCAGTTTCAGGACTTCCTGAAACAGATCATTCCGACTGCCACGGCAACTACAGTGGCGACAACCGGCAAAGTGAATTGGCAATCCTTGAGCAAACGAATTGGTGACTTCGTCTACGACCCGGACAATGATGTCACGTTTGAATCGTGGTATAAACGATATCGTGACATTATTGAAACAGAAGCCGGGGCGTATGGCGAAGAGGTTCAGGTCAAATTACTGACCGAGAAGCTCAAGGAGCCATTCTACAGCCGCTACTGTCGCCACATCCTGCCCAAGGAGGTCAAAGATTGCAGTCTGGCGGACACTGTGGCACAGCTTACCAAGCTGTTTGGGAAACGTTCCACGCTTTTCACGGAACGTTACACCGCTTTGAGGCTGAGTTGGGATCCGGCGGAAGACTTGCTCGACCACGTTGATTATATCAATGAACGTGGCGAGCGCTTCGAAGTTGAGAAACTTTCGAAGGATCACATGAAGTGTCTTCTGCTGGCCAACTCCCTCTCTGCTCCCGAAGCCACGGAAATCCGGAATCGCGTGCTCCGTCGAATGAATGGCGAGAAGGACCTCACTTGGCAACAGCTGCGGGAAGACATCGAGATTTACGTGAAGACGAAGCGGGAATCCAAATTGGTCGAGCAGGGAGTCACTGGCAACGTCAACGCAGTGGCCGCGAAACCGAAACGCCCTTCACCGAAGCGGAAGCCACCCTCCAACCCACCGACCTCGTCGAAGCCAGCCGACAAACCTCGGAGGCCCTGTTGGCAATGCGGGGCAATGCATTTCGTTCGCGATTGTCCGTATTCGTGTCATCGCTGCAGCGAATGCAAGAGGGTCGGGCACAAGGAGGGCTATTGCAGCGCTGCTTCCCGTCCGTCGAAGAACGCCGGCAAGCAGTCCTCGGACAGCTCTCGGAAGGGAACTCGCCGATCGAACGCGGTATTCCACACTGCGAAAGCCGCCATCGATTCCAAGCGGAAGTACATCACGGTGAACGTCAACGACCGTGATGTCAGGCTCCAGCTCGACTCCGCATCGGACATCACACTGGTCTCCAAGCAGACGTGGGAATCCATTGGAAGGCCGACATTATCGGACACGGCCGACCACATCAAGAACGCCTCCGGGAATCGCATGCACATCCTCGGGAA
>CAZYKP010000239.1:0-2743 GCA_964648025.1 uncultured Pirellulales bacterium
CGAGGAGTTGTTCTGTGGGCACACTGAGATTTGGGAGGTGCTATTTGGAGGACGTTTGATTCGCACGAGTCGGCTACACCGCTTCTGGGTGAGAGATCGGGGTTGGGTGCCGGCGGAACACCTGGAAGAGGGACAGGAGGTGGCCACGCACGAAGGTGGCGGATGGGTGACAGTGCAGGGAGTGCGGGAGACGGGGCGGGATGAGGCGGTGTTCAATGTGCGGGTGGGGGATTATCATACTTACTTCGTCGGGATGCCGGAGTGGGGGTTCAGCGTCTGGGCGCATAATGCATACTCAGCAACGCGAGTGAACGACATACTTCAGGAGGAAGGATTGGCTCGTCTGAGAGGAGGGGGGGCAGGTCAAATTGGACGGGCTGTGGATGAGGGGTATGAAGACCCCGTGCGACACTTGTTATCGGGGAGAGTACCTGATGACGCCATTCCAAGGGTCATGGCTCGGTTGTTCGAGGACGCTGGTGTGACACCAATACCTGGGCGACCTCCTACCCCGAGTTTGCTTCCTTGGAGTCGGTTGGCGCAACATCAGCTGAACCCTACACCAGGCGCACCCGTTGGTAGAACCTATCTCGTTGACGGTGTCGAACCAATTCCCATTGACCTTTCGAACCCGGCAACGTTAACGCACCCAGAGATCAAAGACCTTCCTGGAGGAATTTACATTGTGCGTCATTCGGAAACAGGCCAACTCCTCAAACCCGGTGACGCAAGTCGCACCAATCGCTTAGCAGAGTATGCCCGCTGGGTCCAACAAGACAATATTCCAATCACTATTGATTATTATCCGATTTCACCTGCTCTTGCACGTGAAGTTCCCCTCAAACGTCTCGCGAACGATCTTCGAACCGCCTTAAAACAAGATGGCTGGAAACTTGACAGAGATTGGGAAATCATTCGCCCAAACGAAGAATCCCTTGGTCGGCGATTTTTGACGATCACATCAAGAGGCCCGGACCACAGATGAGTCAACAACAAGATCGAGCCGAAAAGCTGTACCCACTACAACCTCAGGATGATGTTAGCTTTGCTCCTGGAATCAGTTCTACAGGAGCGCAGATCCTCCTCGGAGTCCGACAGCATGGGGTATTGCTGGTAGCATTTGGCCACTCGGGTGAGTTGATTTATCATGAGTTTCGAGAGCATCCAATGGTGCCTGCCAAGAGTGTAGAGGGAGGAGGGCCGGGCCTGGCTTCTGAATCGCTGGATCGGCAATGGGAATTGCTCGAAGCCTGGAAAGGTGAAATGTCATTCACCCCATCCGAGATTCACGTCAAACAATTTACTGTCATTGAATGGGACGTAGGTATTTTTGATTGCCCCTATTATCTCCACGACTACCTGGATGACCCCTCAGTCGTGACAGATTTTTTCCTTCGCCAAACGCTCGACCAAGAAATTCAAGAGTGGCAAGATAGTCAACAGTTTATTCTGAGATGGAATGTCGAATACCGAGTCAATGGTGAGGGGATAGTCACTGGCACTTGATTGGCTATCTGTCACATTTCAACACTAGTCATTTTGTCCCTGCACGCATCCTTCGTAAGCGCACACCGACGAAAGCCTGGAGTTGGCCTTTGGGTATACCGGCCGGGACTATGACCAGGAAACTGGATTCACCTATCACCGCAGTCGGTATTACGACCCCCAGATCGGCACGTGGCTGAGCCAAGATTCGCTGGCCTATGCCTCCGGAGATGCCAATCTCTATCGCTACGTGGGCAATGCTCCGGTGGGCGTGACCGACCCCAGCGGGCTGATGAGTGAGAGCGTGGTCGGGCAAAGCCTCCTGTGGGGGCCATCCCTGATACTGACCGCAGGAACCAATCCTCAGGCTCTCTCGAATACCCTGGACTTCGTTGGACGGGCGGCCTTTGACACCGTTCAGAGTGTGTTGGATGCCCAGCCCAATTGGGTGTTGGATTCCTTTCTGTGGAGCACGGCCTGGGTCGAGCCGGTGGCCCGACGGGCGGGGTTTGCCGCCCAGTTCTTGGGAGGAGCCACGGAGATTGCCGTGGGAGCGGGGGCCTTTCTCTCGCCAGAGCCAGCAGTCAGCAAGGTGACTGGGGTTCTTCTGATTGCTCACGGCTTCGACAACGTGCTCAACGGAGCCCGGGGGCTGTACTTTGGAGTAGCCCTGATCCGAGAGGCCGACGACGGGGAGGCTCGGCTGAACTTCACCTCCTACTGGGTGGAGCAAGGAGCCGAGGCGATAGGTTTCTCAGAACCGATTGCCCGGGAGTTGGGGCTTGCAGTGGACATGGCGGTACCATTGGGGGCGGAGATCGCCGGCTCGATCAGGATCGCCCAGTATCTGCAACGCAACCCCGAAGTTCGGGCTTCCGAGAGGTTTCAGCGTTGGCACAGCCGCGGCTTTGGAACGCTGACGAGCGTGAGGTCCGCCACCGGACGGGCGGACGAGATTCTAAGAGGGGGTGTGTTAACCGACGAATGGGTTCAACTGATGGAGGCTGGCGGTAGGCTGACCAGCAGTTCCAGCTCCAAGGCCATCGGACGTGCTCAGGCCAAGGCACTCCAGCATCTGCGGAAGACTCACAAGGGAAGTCGATCGGCCAGCGAGCCCAAGGCCAGGGTTTGCATTCTGAGTATGTCACGACCTCCACAGGCGAGAGGTTGACGACAAACGCTCAAGGTCAGCTCCACACCTATCGCAACGGGGTGTGGGTGGAGAAATACTGCTTTGCAGCAGGCACGCCCATCTTGA
>CAZYKP010000240.1:0-2736 GCA_964648025.1 uncultured Pirellulales bacterium
GGAGGACAACAGGGCGGTCAGCAGGGAGGACAACAGGGCGGTCAGCAGGGAGGGCAACAGGGAGGTCAGCAAGGGGGTCAGCAGGGAGGACAACAAGGCGGCCAAGAGGAGTCGATGCCCGGCAGAGAACGAGTTGCCGAAGCTGAGCAGCGGATGAGGGAAGCCCAACGCCAGCTGGAACAGGCCAAGCAAAAGGGCGCGATTGAGGAGATGCAGGCCGCCATTGATGAGCTGGAAAAAGCCAAGAAAGAACTTGAGGAAATCCTCCGGCAGCTCCGCGAGGAGGAGTTAGAGCGGATGCTGGCGATGCTCGAAGCCCGTTTTCGCAGAATGCTGGAGAGGCAAACTCGAATTTACGAGCGGACACTGGTGCTGGCAAAGATTCCTCGCGAACAACTGGAAAGCGATGGTCGCCTGCGGCGGAATCACCGAATCGCCAGCGGACGGTTGAGCCGAGAGGAGAGCCAAATTGTTGTCGACGCCGACAAGGCCCTGCAGATCCTCACAGAAGACGGCACCGCAGTGGCGTTCCCAGAAGCGGTCGTGCAAATGCGAGACGATATGGACCAAGTCGTTGTCCGGCTCGCCCAAACCAAAACCGACAAGATCACCGTCCGCATCGAAGAAGATATCATCAAAAGCCTTCAAGAAATGATTGAGGCGCTCAAAAAGGCCCAAGAGGAACTCGAGCAACAACAAGGTCAGTCCGGCCAGCAACAGCAAGGCCAACAAGCCGACCAACCACTGATCGATATGATCGCCGAACTGAAGATGATTCGCAGCCTGCAAATCCGGCTCAACAACAGAACCACAGATTTCCATGAAATGATTGAAGAGGGTGAGATCCCAATCGATGAACAGCCCGAGGTGCGGACAGAAGTCCGTCGCCTGGGAAGCCGCCAGGAGCGGATCGAAGGCGTCACCCGAGACCTCTCCTTGGGTCGCAACCGCTAACTGTAACCACTGCTGAATTGAGCTGGTGTTGAAACGAGCTGGTGTTGAAACGAAATGTGGCTCAAACCAGCCGGCGTTCAAAAGAAGGCGCTGTGATCGCATGTCAGAAATGACACCCATGCCAATGACCTCAGCCCCCGAGGCGACCGCGAGATCGTTCACCTGCACAGACCAAAATCCCCACTGGAGGAACGGTAATGATGAAACTCGAATGGTTGTCCCCGTCAGGGCAACTCACCACAACGATACTCGCTGTGGTGCTGGCCGCGGGGAGTGTGGCTGTTGGTCAGGACGACCCTAACCCGGCAGACTTGGATGAGGAATTCGGCGTGCCCAGCATCGCCGATCCTTTTGCGAAGGTGCCGACTCTCAAGGGTCCCCGGCAGGGCGAAGTCAAGGAACAGGCTCTCTCTTGGCTCAAGCAGGCTGCCCCAGACGCCGCTCGCCTGGCTGAGGCAGAAAAACTCTGGGGTGATGCCGCTCAGGCGGATGATCGGCGCCCGATGCAGCCGGAGGCTCTCCTGGAGAAGCTCTGCCGGACCCTCGCACTGGGCGACCCCCGAGTCGCCGAGTTGATGGATCTGTGCGATTCCTCAAGTGAGGTGTTTGATCTGCCCGATCACGCGTGGTTGAACCAGAAGGGTCCGATGGGCGATCAGCCTGGGCAAGTTGCCCAGCCCGGGTCCCTGCCCCAGTGGGCCCTGGAGAACCTCAGGCTTTATTACGGACGTTGGTTGGCTCGTGAGCGATTCTATGATGAGTCCCTGGTGCAACTGGAAGGTCTGACCCCCGAGGACGTTGTCGATCCGGCCACATTGTTGTTCTATCAGGCAGTGGTCTACCGTCGCTTGATCGACAAGGAAAAGAAGGACCTGAGCTTAAAGGCGATCGACACCCTGTTGGAGGATGTGGTCGATCCTCCTGTCCGCTATGAGTCGGTCGCTGGATTGATGAAGTTCGACCTGGCGGGTCTCAAGACGGACTCACTGGATTACGTGAGCGATGTGATGAAGGACGTTGAGAACCGTCTGGGGAAAGGCGTCGCTGACAACCGGGTCATTAAGCGGCAAAAGGAAATCATCGACAACTTGAACGTCTTGATTCGCAAGGCCGAGGAACAGCAGCAGCAACAGCAAGGTGGCGGCGGCGGGGGCGGCCAAGGGGGTCAAGGCAACCAACGCGGTCCAGCCGGTGGCAACCAATCCTCCTCGCCAGCAAGCGATAGCTCCGCCGCCGGCGGAGGGGGTCCCGGTGAGGTTGCCAGCAAGAAGTTCCGCAACCGCGGCGAATGGGGAACTCTCGACCCCAAAGATCGTCAAAAGATGCTGCAAGATGTCAACGACGCCTATCCCGGCCACTACCGGCAGGCCATCGAGGCCTTCTTCAAGAAACAGGCATCGTCTCCATCTGATCCGTCAGCGTCGGGACGACCGTGACTGGGCTCAATCATTGATCAGTGGGATATCCCCCTTAGAAGAGCAAAGCGAAACAACGCGGAGATGACCTTCTGAGAGAACTCAGCCGGTCCTCTCCGCGGACCTCGTGAGAGAGCCAAACGGATTGTCTGAAGGTCTCCGCCGCCTGGGATGACCTGCACCACGGTGTTGGCGACCTCAGGGAATCCCGAGACGACCCTTCAACGCCCGAGCGGTTTTGCCTGCCCAGGTCGATCCCTTACAATCAAACGCTTCTCCCGAGGACAAGCACCCACTTCAGTTGTGGGCTTGGGAATGGGGGGCTTGGAACTCGGGGGCTTGGAACTCGGGGGCTTGGAACTCGGGG
>CAZYKP010000241.1:0-2732 GCA_964648025.1 uncultured Pirellulales bacterium
GTGAAGCGTTGTCTCCCTATCTTCGCGGGCCGTCTAACGACATATCCGTTTTTGTGGCCACGCTAATCGACCGCCTAGATGGCGTAACTGCCTGGTCTGGTACGACTGAGTAGCGAATCTGAGACGATCTGGTCACGACCTGCGGCAGCATGGCCAACGCCGGCGCGAGAATGCACTATTTGCTTTCGTTACCATTTCGAGTCATGTTTCGGGTCCACCTCGAGAAATGCTATTTGGTTTCCCCGGAGGCGCGGAAGTCGTGCGAGGCTCCGTCGACATCTATCAAAACGGGGTCTCGGTCAGTAACGTTGCGCAGGTCGCGGGCGGCGCACTAGGCCTGAATCAAGCGATGGCTGATTCGCAATTGTTTTAGAAAACTCGAAAACCCTCAGCGTTTTGCGGGTGTATTGGAGGTTACTAAGACTTCAACGCACTCACGCAACGGAGGGTTTCGAGTGAACGTCAGAGTACGCCAGCAACTGCGAAAACGCAAACGCAAATTGCTTCGCAGGATTTCGGTCGAGCACGGGACGTGGCAGTCACCGATGATTCGTCCCGCCACCACAAAACTTGAACTCGCTGAGAAACAACAGGCGGTCAACTGCGGTGGACTGGCCGCCATCGTCGAACTGATCAAGGTTCTTGGCGTCCGCAAAGAGCTCAATCGGTCGGCGCAGGTGCTGAAACTTCACCAGCCCTATGATGAAGCCGATCACATCCTCAACGTCGCTTTCAATCTGCTCGCCGGTGGAACTTGTTTGGATCACATCGAGCATCGCCGTAATGACGAAGCTTTCCTCGATGCGCTCGGCGCAGAACGGATCCCCGATCCGACGACCGCTGGCGACTTCTGTCGACGGTTTAGCCATGCCCAATTGTTGATGGTCATGCAGGCGATCAATCGTATTCGGCAAACCGTGTGGAAGCAGCAAGAGAGTTGCTTCTTCGACTGTGCCACGATCGAAGCCGATGGAACAATGGTGGAAACTGGCGGCGAAAAGAAACAGGGGATCGGCATCAACCGCAAAGGCCAGTGGGGGTACCATCCGCTGGTCGTGACGCTTGCAGAAACCCAGGAACTGCTCTACGTCCACAATCGCAGTGGCAACAGCGCAAGTGAGAAGGACTCGGCATTTTTCTATGACTTGGCAATCGAGCAGTGTAAGAAAGCTGGCTTTCGAAAGATTGTGCTACGTGGCGACACGGCATTTTCATCAACGGAGCAATTGGACCGCTGGGACCAATCGGGTGTGAAGTTCATCCTCGGCTTTTCGGCTCACCGAAACCTCTGCCGCATCGCGGATTCGCTGCGAAAAACTGCATGGAAACGGCTCGATCGTCCGACCCAAGGATCGACCGACAAGACTGAACGTGCCAAACGTGCCAACTTCCGGGAAGAAATCGTCGAGGCCAACGGCTACAACAATCAACGGCTTGCTGGAGAAAGCTATGCCGAGTTCGAGTACCGTCCCACGGCATGTGAGAAGACTTACCGAATGGTCGTCGTTCGCAAAGACATCGATGTGACCAGTGGGCAACAGTTGCTGTTCTCCGAAGAGCGATACTTCTTTTACATCACAAACGAATCGGCTACCGATGTACCGGCACGGGAAGTGATTCGTGGGAGCAACCGGCGTTGCGATCAAGAAAATACGATCAGCCAGCTGAAAGCCTGTGGTGCACTGAGCGCGCCGCTGGACAACCTTGAAAGCAACATGGCTTACATGTTGTTCGCATCCTTGGCTTGGACGCTGAAGACCTGGAGCGGTCTGATGATTCGTGTCAATGGCAACGAAGCGCAGAAACGAATCCGCCGAGCGGCACGTAACCGCGTGATTCGCATGGAGTTCTGGACATACTTGAATTCGCTCATGCTCCTTCCTGCTCAGGTCATTCGGTCGTCGAGACAACGCGTGTTCAGACTGCTAACTTATCGTCCAACGGTGGACCTGCTCATGACAATGCACGATCACATCCGCCGGCCGCTCCGCTGTTGACCTCTGGGCCCACGAAGCCGAGGTGTGGATGTCTCGGTACCGCAATAACGCCTAACCTGCCGACAAACGCGATGCAAACAACCACGAACGACAAGCAGCCAAGCGTGCTACCGGTGTGTCCTCAGCACCCGACGTAAAAACGACAAAACCTCAATCAACGGTCGCTTGATTCAGGACTAGGTATGACAAAAGGCGCCAACAAGAGCCCGGATATTATTTGGGCTACACACAACAAGAAGTTCATCCTAACGGAGGTAAAAGGTGGGCTTTCTGAGAAGAATGCGATAGACTTATTCAGAAACGCCATCACCAAGTTCGTGGATACCGCGGACGCGATAAAAGACAAGGTTCGAGATCCGAAATTTAGATACGAAGTAGTCATGGCGAAATCCGTGACTACTGAGAACGCGCACTTTAAGGCGTTCTATAGCGTTGCGGCGGACGGACGCGTATTGGACAAGCTCACTAACGAATACGTGAAGGTGGGCGGCGAACTTGTGTATCTTTACGATTGGCTTTGAAGCACGATGAACTTCACGGCGTAGCTGCTTCGGCTGAAATACCAGCTTGGCCGTGGTCGTCAGTCATATGCCAATGAGACGGGGGAAGATGCGGTTAGTGGAACGGACACGAAGTGTGGGCGATGTATCAAAGAGGTTGAGAAGTGTCTATTAACAGTCATGCATCGTTTATGGGAGCGCAACATGAGCGATTTGATTAGCTGGCATTTTCTAA
>CAZYKP010000242.1:0-2654 GCA_964648025.1 uncultured Pirellulales bacterium
CTGGATTCATCCTAATCACTCTTAAATCCGCGCCCACAAAAACTGGGGAAGTTTAGTCGAAGGCTGGGTTGGCGTTGAAGACATCGGTCGAAAGGGCAGCATTGCCTTGCGCGTCGAAACTCAGCGAAGTCATGCCGTCATCGATGTTTCCGAAGGTGACCTGTTCGATCGCGTTATTCTGGGCCACATTGTCCCCGGCGTAGGCTGCAAAGTTGTCCCAGATGCCAATGGTATCGCCGCTGTTGTTCAGCTGCATGGCGCTCCAGTTGGTCACTGCAATGAGATTCAAATCATCGCCCCAAGCATCTGCAAAGTTCGTAGCACTGAGATCATCCGCGTTGTAGAGAATGGCAAGCTCACCGGCAGCAATCATCCCAGAGAGGATATTGGCCGAGGGATGTGCAATGCTGTTGTTGTCGTCAATGACGTAGCCGGCCAGATCAACCGACGCCCCCGTGCCATTGAAGATCTCAACCCATTCCCAATCGTCTTCCGGGCTGGCTGGGTTGTTCATGACCTCGGTGATTCGCAATCCGCCGGTTGGGGGACTGGTGGGTAAAACGCCTGGGTTAGCTGCATCGTTGGTATTGTTGATCTGCGAGCCGGCGAGGGGAGCACTCTGGAACGCGTTTTGAACACCGTCTTGATTGAGGATCCAGTTGTTTCCGTCGTCCGGATCGCCGCCCTGAAACTCGATCGAGGCGGAATTGTTGTTGTTGGGCCACGGATCTGAGTCGTCGTAAGTCACACCGGCAACCACGTTGGCATGTGTTTCGTTGTCGCCGCTGTAGCTGCCGAAATCATCCCAGATGCCGACTTGGTCTCCGCCGTTGTTGAGTTGGAGGGCGCTCCATTGACTCACCGGGATCAAGTTGGACCCGGAACCCCAAGCTTGCTGGAACGTTGATGCGGAGAGATCATCAGCATTGTAGAGGACCGCCACCTCGCCTGTCCCGATGGAGCCGGAGGTGATGTTGGCTCCCGACAACGCCACAGAGTTGATGTCGTCGACGACGTAGGGCGTGACCCCAAAGTCGATCGCCGCGCCATTGTTGACGATTTCAATCCATTCCCAATCATCCTCCGTGTTGTTGGGGTCGTACATGATTTCGGTGATGTTGAGCTGGCCGTAAGCAAGCGAGGCGGAAGCGAGAATCGCCAGCACAGCAAGGATGAAATGACGGGGCATCTGGGAAACTCCAAGGTGAGGGTGAAAACCGGGGATCGCAGTCAAGTGATTGTGGAGGTTGCCTGGGGGTTGGCCCCTCCTGAGAGACGCGTTTCAAGGAACATGCGAGCAACGAGAGACGATATCTGGAAGAATCTTAAACTGAGATTCTCGGTGTCGGGTCTCCGAGTCAGAGCGATTCCGTTGATGGGGTGAGGTGTTGCTCTACCGAGCGCCAGAGAGTGCTCTGATCGAGGGCGACCAACAGAAGCCCGGATTCTCGGTCCTTCCGTAATGACCTCGTCGAGAACTATTCAGGCAATCAGTAAGTCTGCTTGCAGCAACGATCTCACCAATCTCATGAGGTGGTGAGACTTGGAAGGTCTCCGCGTGCTGGTGATCAGTCGTAGATGTTACAAAGTCGTAGGTGTTACAAAATTGTAGGTGTTACAAAGTTGTAGGAGGATTTCTGCGGGACAAGGGTGCGAGAGGGGGCTTCGCGTCCCCGGCAATGGTAAGGGCCAGAAACAGTTTGTCAAGCATTTCCCGTCTGAGGCCTACAATTTGCGAACTTTTCCCAACTGCCGCAATGGAAGCAGGATTTCCTGGAAATACTCAGGGGCCATCCGTTCCCGCCTTGGTCGTTTTTCCTCGAGGGCACCGTTGATTTTCGCGGAAGTGGCTTACGGTGGTGCCTCTGGCTGCGTTCCTCCGCTCATCAGAAACAAAGCCAGGCCGTCGCCCCGAGCTGAAACCTGACCTGAGGCTCAGTGATCGGTCCACGCACCAACGTACTGGTGGGCCCGGTCACATCTGGGACAGCCCACGAAAGATGATGGAGGCCATCCCGGTCTCCTCCAAGAGCAACCATCCAGACGGCTTGGTCTCTCGCCAAGTGCGTGACCATGGTTGCCACGACAACCCACTCAAAGACATCATCAAAAAACCCGCTCAGAATGGTCCTACGAATCACGATCGACGGCGATGGGGGTCCCTGCGATCCCAAGCGCAACGACGCCATGAGTGCTCGCAAAACTGCTTGAGGGTTCGCAGCCAGCGGAGGGCGACCGTCGATGACTTTCAAGGCGGCTCACTTTGCCTCGTTGGACGCAGACTGACCGCAGAACGACCTCATGGCACCAAAGTCTGCTTGATCGCTTGGGACACTTCGAGTTCCGGCCCGAGAGCTCAACGGTCGTCAGGTTGCACCTTCGGCACCCTCAAAGCTTTTCCTCTGCTCCCCTCGGAAAATTCTTGCTCGTGCAAGACACGCAAGCCACCGGAACGACCCGTGCTTTGGCAACTGGGAATCGACCAGCCTTTCCGCATTGCCGGAGGAGCCAAGCTTTTCCCCAACTGTCAGTAGGATCAATGAAATCCTACTATCAAGAGTGGCAGATGGCTGTATCTGCCATGCCTGTGTGGTGAGATCAGTGCTTTGAAGCTGTCAGTGGAGTGACAGCACAATAGGTGCTAGCAGTGAGAA
>CAZYKP010000243.1:0-2444 GCA_964648025.1 uncultured Pirellulales bacterium
AAGTATCGCCCGGCACGGACTCGTCGACGCAGGTGTGAGAGTTTCATGCCCAGGGCTCATCGAGTGCTTTCCGAAGCAGATCATAGGCTTCAACAGGTTGGCCATGCGATTGACAGGACAGAAAGTTGATTTGGCGGCAATCAATGGGAGGGAACTGTGGTACCTATTTCAGCCCCTTCGAAATCGACTCTCCGCAGACCCTGTTTGGTGAGGACCCAATGCTCCCTGGTCTCACACTCCGCCGGACGTGTCCCGGTGCTGCCGCGACCAGGAAGCTGATTGGTCCCGATGGCCGGTGGACCGCACATGGAAAGAAGCCGCAGCCAGACAAAAATCTCCCTGAGGAGCTGGGAGGAAAACGGCACCTGTTGGATTGGCGGCCCCGTCGGGCCCAGAAGCCGCACGCGAGAAGCATCTGTCACAAGTGTCAGGGCGAATCCCCCTTTTGCGAGCCCGCTGAGCGCTCCTGGCCACGCTGCTTCCCCAGCAGCACAATCGAACGGTTCTTCGCGGGCAGGACGCCCGGTACCGCTGCCACACTGCTCGCTTGCGGTTGTTGAGAACCTGTCCCCGCTCAGAACCGAAGCGACCCGGAAGTGAGCCCGGAAGGCGAACGGGGCAAGATCCCCAGGAGTCAACCAACAGCTGATTCGACGGCATCCGAAGTGAAATGCTGGCACCGCGAATGCATTGAATTGTCTTTTCCCTCCAACCATCCAGCTTGGTACGCTCAAGTGTCCTCAGCCGAAGAGTAGCCCGGAGAGTTTCTTGGTCAGCTCGACGGCAGTGCTCCCGATGGCTCCCACAGCGAGCGCGGCGTCTCGGATACCTTGGGCACTCAGTTCCCACCATTCCTTCCGCGGAGCCGAACGGGTGGCTTCCTTGGTGAGTGTGTCCAAAGCGTCGGCGGTTGCGTCGGCATCGTCCGTGGACTGCTGGGCTGCGATCTTTGCGACCTCGTTGGAGAGTTGCTGAAGCAGCGTTTTGACCTCGTCAGATTGGTGGGACTGGACTACTCGGTTGAAGCTGCCTTCGATCTTCTTAGCAGTGACTTGATTGATGTCTTTTCCCACTGTGATGGAAACGTTTTCGTTGCCATCACCCAGGGAGGTATTGTAATGCTCTGACACTTGCTGATCTCCGATCAATACAGGACCTTTTGGCTGATGCACGTGGACGAATTGGTTGGGTCGTTCCAGCGGTTGCGGAACTGCAGGAGCTTCTGCCATGTCGCTACTCTTGCTGCCGCGTTTCTTGGCCTGGAGTTGACCGCGTGTTGGGTATGGGATTCAGCTCGCTACGTCAACAAGACCGGCTGTGGCCGCGCGCCGAGGCTCCAACGCACAACGCCCGTCGCTACCAAGTCGGCAGCAACGGGCGTTTCTGTTGGTGCTCGGAAAAGTTTTCGAGGCAGGGTAACCTGTCAGCTTCGGTCGTCCAGGCTTGGGACGTCTGGGGTTGAGTGGTCCCGGCTTCCCGTTTGTCGTCGATCTGACTCCAAACGACTCCGAGTCAATCCCTACTTTCTGCGTCGACGGCAGACACCAAACCCCGCTAATCCCAAGAGGATCACTGCGGAAGTTGGTTCGGGGATGGGCTTCTCTTTGACAACCCAAACGCCGTACTGGCCTGTGGCATCTTGGGCGTCCGGCGAAGTTTGATCGCCGAACTGAAAGAACGGACCCTCGTCTTTGGCAATCGCCAGTTCTCCGGTCGCGCCTCCACCACGCTCAAACACACGTGTTTGATCGCGTAATGCCCGGGGAGAAGCGTAACCGGGCCACTGAAGAAGTTGACCGGCGGGTGCAGGGTGTTGTCGGCGATGAGTGTTTCCCCGCCGACCGCAGTGATGGGACCGTCGAAGACACCGTTTTGGTTCAGATCCAGGCGAAGGCGAGCGCCATCATCGGCTGTCGTGCGGAATTCGTAGAACCCTGGCATGGTGATCTTAAGGTGGCCGGTGTTGATCAACTTGATAGCAATCCAGAGTCTGACTGCCGCTAGCGAAAAAAAGAAAACCCGTGCAGGCGAAAGTCCAGGTTCAGGTCCCACTTCTGTCCTTGGTCAGACTGCTCCAGCCAGTCCACCAGCTTCCAAACGCTTCCATCAAAGATTTGAGGTTTGACCTCGTCGAGCCCTTCGATGTGGCTGAGAATCGTATCCTTGGCCAAGACAGCGTTGGGCTGCTGGAGGACCTGAAGAACCTCTTGCATGTGGGTCGGCGTGTCAGGGGTCCCTCGCTGAGCCAGAGGCAACCACGCCTGGATAAGTTCGCGGACGGTCGTGGCATCCCGTTCTGTTTTGATTCGCTTGACCAGGGCCTGAGCCAAGTCTTTGGCAGCAGGCCCATCCAGCTTGGAGCTGAGACTCCCCAACGCTTTGCCCAACCCTTCCAGAGCCCTCCAGTCCTGCTCGGTCTCCATCCGCTTGACCAGGGCCTGAGC
>CAZYKP010000244.1:0-2374 GCA_964648025.1 uncultured Pirellulales bacterium
CAACAGCTCCCAAGTCAACAGCTCCCAAGTCAACAGCTCCCAAGTCAACAGCTCCTAGGTCAACAGCTCCCAAGTCGGTCAACGGACGGTTGTTAGCTGCGAGGCTGATGCTTTTCTGGCTGTGGGGTTTTGCTAGGCTCGGAATGATCGATTGCCAGGGGGCTTCCAACGACTTGTTCACGTAAACGTCGTAGGGCCCTACCGAACCGCTTGCGGGCGGTAGCGGCCTCAATTCCCAGCAAGACCGAAATTTCGTCGTAGGAAAGCTGCTCAAAGTTCCGCATCAAGAGGATTTCTCGATCGATTTCGGAAAGTCGGGCCAAGGCTTCTTGAAGGAACCTGGCCGTTTCGATCCGGGCTATCTGCTGGCTTGGGCTACTGTTGGTGGAGACGAACTGTTCGGCGATCACCAGCGAGGACTGATCGGGCAAAGTGACTTCACGGGCCAAGCTGCGTGCCTGAGTGGCGACGTGCTCTCGGCGAGCGCGAGCCAACCGCTCTTGGGCGGTTTTGCGGAGCCAGAGGCGGAAGGGCATTGGCCGTCGCCGGAGGTAATCGGCCAGGCGGCGGAAGGCCTCAAACTGTGCCTCCTGGACGACGTCGCTGGCGTCGAAACGGGCACGCAATCCCGCTTCCATACGCAGCTCAATCACACGGAGGAGGTCATTGCGATAGCGGCTAAAGAGGTCCTCAAAGCTGGCAGCATCCCCGGCAGCTGCCTGTCGCAAAAGCAACTCCGTCTCCGCCGAGTCAGGCTGCGCGTGGCCCATTGTGGGATTTGGGGTCATGAGTCGGATATCTACCTGAATGATGCGGCCTGATGGTTCCCGAGAATCCACCCCCCCAGCCAAAGAGTCTCCTCAACAAAAATCTCCCCAACAGGATTCGTCCCCACCGGAGCACCTCCAACTGGAGCACCTCCAACTGGAGTATTCCCAAAGGAAGAACAATCCCGGCTCTTTTCCCCTTGGGTGAGGGGGATTGTGCACCTACTGACCCTGGGCGTTCTTGATTGTAACAAAATCCCTGGAGATGGCGGTCAGCACGCACGAGGGTGGTAAGTCCCTCTCTCCTGAGAAGCGTCCATTCGGTTGGGCTGTTACACCAATTGGTCTGAGTGTGTTCGTTTCAGCGGAGGGTTCGCTTGCCTAAGGTTCGCTTGCCTAAGGTTCGCTTGCCTGGGGTTCGCTTGCCTGGGGTTCGCTTGCCTGGGGTTCGCTTGCTCTACTCTCGTCGCCGCTGGCCTCCCTTTTGTTCTTGGACGCCCTGAGATCCCCTCGAGATCGATAGCTTTTCTGAGGCCTTTTTTTTGAGGACATCGACTGTTCCGGATTCTCAACCCGGATGGACACTTTGCACAGGCATTTGTGTCCAAGTCGGGACTGAAGAGCTCCTGTGGGGGTGCGTTTCCCGCTTTTGCGGGTTTGCCAAGGGAATCGCTGTGGAACAGCCTTGAGGGCAGAGATGTCCCTGCTCTTCATCCCAACGATCCAAGGGCTCTCTGTGACAGCCGGATCGAACTCGGTTGCTCATTTTTGAAGTTTGAAATAACTCTGGGCAATCGCACTGATCGAGGTATTCCAACTGTAGCCGCAACTCGAAGAAACATGAACGCAAAGGCAAAATCGAGCAGCGGGAGCAACCCTCGCAAACTGGGTGAAATTCACCCGGACGTGATGTATCCGCTTCCCGAGTTTCAAGAGCGTTCCGGCCTGGGGAAAGCGGCCATGCGCGAAGCCCGTCAGAAGGGTCTCAAGGTTCGCAGAGTGGGACGCAGGCACTACGTCCTGGGCAAGGATTTCATCGCGTACGTCGAGGAGCATGCGGCAGTGGTCGGGGCTCAGTCAGACCACGACGAATAGGCGGCCTGGTGCACGACCCATTCCGGTGGACACCCACCTGAGAGCAGCCTCCAGTGACGACCGCGTGCGACTCGACGTCAGGCGAACAGCGCTTCTGGTTCGTCGACGGCAAGCGTCCCGCGAGGGGGCCGGGAGGGCGACCGGGGCAAGATCCCAAACAAGGGGGAGCCCTACCATTTGGCCATCCCAGACAACTATTTGGGTTAGTCTCGCTGCCGTTGCCTTTCGGAATTTCCGCCCGACGCACCGGTGGTGCGCGGTAGGAACACGAACGGACACGGTCCATCAGCGACTGCAAATTGGCATCAATGTCCGCTCCGTAGTCGGCAGCCGTCTGGCCATCGACTCCCGCCGCACCGTCTTTCCGGGTGCGGCGATAGGCTTCGTGGAGCCACTCAAGATCCATCAAGTGGGCCAAGCTCGTGAAAACCAACTCTGGCGAACGTTTCGCCAACTCGGCTATCCGATGCTGTTTCGTTGATACGCTGTTCGGGTTTCTGTGCACCTGCCGT
>CAZYKP010000245.1:0-2356 GCA_964648025.1 uncultured Pirellulales bacterium
TATGGCTTTCAGCCAATCAGTCTCGATCGAAAGAGAAGCCAAATAGACGGCAGCCGTCATCTCAAATCAACTGATGGACTCCCCGGAAAGCCTTGACTGAAAAATGGCCGGTAACAAATCGCTGTTGGCCGACAGCGTCATGAAAACGTACCAGCACGAAATCCCATGACCCCGACTAAAAACAAAACGCCCGAGCTGGCAACGGGCATCGACCAGCTCGGGCCTGTGTCATGTAAGCGATGGATTGGCAGGGAATCGGCGACCAGGCTTACTGACGAGGGGCAATCAAGCAACTCAATCCGGCCACCCAGTGCTTATGCTCGTCACCGTAGTAAAGATAACTACGGCTGGCCGGCCCTGTATAACGACCGGGAATCTCCGCGACCAGCGAGATGGGAAACTCCACGCTTTTGCCTCCTTCCAGCTCTCGCCAGTAAAGGACCACCTCTCGACCAAGCACCTCATAAGCGGCAATCCGGCCTGCCTTGACCAACTCCTTGAGTTGATCATGCCGCACTTCCAGTCCTCCTGGGATCCCGATGATCGCCACAGGGTTGGTCGCCACCTCCTCCTCGGTGTTGGTCACCTTGACCGCTGCCTCGGTGATACCTCCCTCGGTTAACTCCGTCTCGGTAAGCTTCACCTGCAACTGAATCGTGGCCTCTTGGGAGCTATCCGGGGTCTCATCGTGAAAATTGACCGTCACAGCAAACGGCATCGAGGAGCCATCTTGCATGGCGACTTGCACTTTGTGCTCACCAGGACCCAACAGCTGGGCAAACTCCGGTAACACCAGCTCCCCCTCGCTGGAAGCCTCAAAGGCCAACGGCTGCCCCACAGCCTTTCCATCGACAATCAAGCGGAGTTGGCCAGGATGCTTCGGCTTGGCCGTGGCCTTGTCGTAAGCCACAATCGCTCGCAGGGCCAACACCGTGCTCTGCGTGCTGCCAAACCGGCCGCCTTTGCACTGCTCGGTGAGATAGATCATCCCCTTGTGGGCAAAGTCCGCATAATCCGGATCTCGGAGCCAAGCCAGCGTCGCCAGAGCTGTGGTCTCGATATTCAGGCTCACCCCGCGGCTGCCCACAATGGATTGCTCAGCCCCATCCAAAAAGCCCTCCTTGGTCTGGCGAGCCCCCAGATCATCCATCGCTGCCCGGGCTGCCTGCTCGTCTCCAGCGAGCCACAGCACGTTGGCCGCCAGAGCCAGCACATAGCTGTTCTCATTCCGCAGGCTGGCCTTCTTGACCCAGGCGATCTCCTTCTCCAAACCCTGTTCCCCACACTCCAGCAAACACCAAGTAACATAGCTGTTGACCACATCTTCATTGGTCACCCAACGATGCAACGCACGACGGGTGTTCTTCCAAGATCCTTGGCCATCACCTTGCTTGAGCAACCACTGACGGGTCCGGGCTAGCATCTCGGAATCGACCTGATAGACCTCCGCCATATCGGTAAACTCCATCAGGCCAAAGGCTGTTAGTGTGAGGTGGCCTGGGTCGCCGCCAAACCATTCGTAGCCGCCGTTTTTGCACTCAAAGCCGGTCAGCCGCTTGTAGCCTTTTTCCAGCAGCTTGTTGCTGCGTTCGATCAAGGCGGGATCAACTCCTGTGTGCGTGGTGAAATACTGTTGAGCCATCACCAGCGGATATGTGGTGCTGGAGGTCTGCTCGAAACAGCCGGAAGGCTCACGGATCAACCGTTCCAGTCCAGCAGTGAGGTTGCCCAGAGGAGTGGGAAAGACTTTGGCCTCAGCGGTGACGCTTCCTGGGACGACGGATTCAGGAATGTTGATCGTCCAGGTCTGAGTGCCCTCAGGAAGCAGCATGCCACCGCTGCCCAGCTCGACGGGAAAGCCACGGGGCTCGATGGACAGCTGACGGGTGACGCGATCCGAGAAGCGGCCAGCATTGGCGGCGACGACGACATCACGGGAGCCGCTGATGCCAGCGGGAATGAGCAAGTCGACGATCTGGCGGACACGTCCACCGGCAGGGACATCATCCAGCTGAAAGATGCCCGGGGGCAGATCCTGAGCCGTGAAGGTGATTTGTCCGTCGTTAAAGTTTCCGCTGGTGGCATTGACCAGCCCCAAAGGCAAGAGGACCTGGTCGCCAGCGGTCACCTCCAGGGGCAATTTGGGTTCGATGTAGAAAGGCTCAACCGACTCGATGAGCTCTTGAGAAGTTGCCAAGGCACCCGAGGAATGGAAACCATCGGCGAAAATGCGGAAGGAGGTAACGGCATCGGAGAGTGCGAACTTGACGGTGGCGGTGCCGGTTTTCTCGTCGGTGCGAGTCGCGGCGGACCAATAGAGGGTCTCAGTAAAGTCAGTCCGGTCCCCTGGCTGGCG
>CAZYKP010000246.1:0-2317 GCA_964648025.1 uncultured Pirellulales bacterium
ATGGCGTTGCACGATAAGGACGCGGTTCGAGGGATGCTTGACGACGACATTTTCGCGTCAGTTGATTCGTCGGTTTCGGCCCCCAAGTACCGATTTCCGCTGCAAGAGAACGATCCTCGACACGCTTACTCCATCGTTCAAGACGAGCTAATGCTCGACGGAAACTCTCGGCAGAATCTGGCGACCTTTTGCCAAACGTGGGTCGAGCCCGAAGTCCATAAGCTGATGGACATCTGCCTCGACAAAAACATGGTTGATAAAGACGAGTATCCCCAGACGGCCGAGATCGAAGCCCGCTGCGTCCACATGTTGGCCGATCTGTGGAATTCTCCTGCGGCGGCGAACACGATCGGGTGTTCAACGACTGGTTCCAGCGAAGCGGCCATGCTCGGCGGGATGGCTATGAAGCGGCGTTGGGAGGCAAAACGGAAAGCGGCCAACGCCTCGATCGAGAAACCGAACTTAGTCACTGGCCCAGTACAAATTTGCTGGCACAAGTTCACTCGCTATTGGGACATCGAGCATCGCGAAATCCCGATGGAACACGATCGTCTGGTGATGACGCCGGAAGAAGTGCTCAAGCGATGCGACGAGAACACAATCGGCATCGTGCCAACATTAGGAGTCACGTTCACCTGTCAGTTTGAACCCGTTCAAGCGGTGGCGGCGGCATTGGACAAACTGGAGCAAGAGCAAGGCCTCGACATTCCGATCCACGTCGATGGGGCGAGCGGCGGCTTTCTTGCGCCCTTCTGCGCTCCCGACCTTGTCTGGGACTTTCGGATTCCCCGAGTGAAGTCGATTAACAGTTCGGGCCATAAGTTCGGTCTTGCGCCGCTCGGTGTCGGTTGGGTCATTTGGCGTGAGGAGACCGACCTGCCCGAGGAACTCGTTTTCTGGGTCAACTACTTGGGTGGTAACATGCGTGATATCGCGTTGAATTTCTCACGTCCCGGCGGCCAAATCGTTTGCCAGTACTACAATTTCCTGCGTCTGGGGCGTGAGGGTTATCGCAAAGTTCACTCGGCATGTTACGAAACAGCCCAACGGCTCGCAAACGAGATTGCCGAGATGGGGCCTTTCGAGATCCTCTACGGTGGTGAAATGGATCAGGGCATTCCAGCGCTTTGCTGGAAGCTGAAGGACGACACGGACCCTGGGTTCAGTCTTTATGACCTTGCGGACCGGTTGCGATGCCGCGGTTGGCAAGTTCCCGCGTATTCGCTGCCTGCCAATTGTCAGGATACCGCCATCCAGCGGATTCTCGTCCGACATGGTGTGAGTCGTGATCTAGGTGAACTCCTCCTTGAAGACATGCGTAGAGCGGTTGCCTATTTCGAGAAGCATCCGATCCAGCAACCAATGACGGCCGAAGAAGCATCGGGCTTTCATCACTAGCCGCCAGGGTTTCCGTGGAAGACCATTGTGCCGAGGCGGAGGAACTCGTCGAGAAGGCGGGACCGCCGCCGTTTATTACCAAGCGTGTTTTCCGTCGGCATGACGGCTCGCTACGGGTATGGAAATCACGACATCATCGCAAAGCGCTATCGCAGCACGAGCATGAGAGGGCGCTCCAGTTCCACGTTTGGTTACGATGCCTGTGGATGCCGCGGAAGCTCAATTGGTGGATCGGCATTGTCTTTGCAATCGGCTCCATCTTGTTCGGCGTGGCGAGCGTGTTTAGTCTGCCGCCCTTCGCGGAACAATGGAGCGCGGTGACGATCAATGCCATCTACTTCTCCGGCTCGATTCCGTTTACAACCGCCGCATACCTGCAACTCTTTCAAGCTGCTAACGCACCTAGTTCCACGATCGACGGCGTAGGTCAATCTGTGGGCGTGAAATTGATCGGTTTCCGACCGCATGACATTGGCTGGCTCAGCTGCGGCTTTCAGTTCATCGGCACGATCCTCTTCAATTTCAACACCTTCGACGCGATGATTCCGGGGCTCACCTGGTCCGAGAAGGACCTGGTCATCTGGGCGCCGAATATTGTCGGGTCGATCTTATTCCTCGCGTCGGGTTATCTCGCTTTCATCGAGAGCTGCCACTCGTACTGGGGCTGGAATCCTCGAAACATTTCCTGGTGGGTTGTGTTCGTCAACTTGTTGGGATGCGTAGGCTTCATGGTGTCAGCGTGTTTTTCAATTCTTCTGCCAGGGCCCGTGGATGACACGATGGCAACACTGGCGGTGGTCTTCACGCTGCAGGGTGCGCTCTGTTTTCTGCTAGGTTCGCTCTTGATGCTCCCCGAGACTGCGATTGAGGCGACGGACGAGGCTTCCCTAACCAGCAAAACTTAACTCGTAAGAGTCTT
>CAZYKP010000247.1:0-2301 GCA_964648025.1 uncultured Pirellulales bacterium
CGTGTTCGTGTTGCTGTTCCTGTACTTCTCGAGCGGGCTGTGCTCGGGGGTGAAGACAAGAAGCTCGAGCGGGGACGCTTCCGCTGGCCATCGACCGAGGGTCGGCGAGCTCGGTGGAGCACGGGCTGTGGCTCATCAACGCTCTCTTGGGCGACGTCGACGAGGACGGCGCCCCCCAACCTTCTCGTGCACCCGCGGTGCGAGGGGTTCATCGCGTTCTGCGACCAGTTCAACGGTCGGTACGACGACCCGACGAAGGATGCGGGGGACTCGGTCCGCTACCCGCTCGAGGTGGCGACCGGGGAAGTACCGTCGATGCGGCTGGTGGTAAGGTACTGATGATCACTGTCCAGTTTTATAC
The DNA here is from genome assembly GCA_964648025.1 of uncultured Pirellulales bacterium. Lineage (GTDB taxonomy): Bacteria > Planctomycetota > Planctomycetia > Pirellulales > Pb10988 > CAZYKP01. Next base: position 362 of record CAZYKP010000247.1, read on the forward strand.
CAAACTTGGTATGCTACTCTTGCTTTGTGCTTGTTCGGGTTGAAAACATCTCCCTCTTGAGCGTACGCTTGGACAAAGACCCGATTGGTTCCATGGTTGATTGGGCACTGGTAGCTGTGCGTGCCTCCGCCGACACTTTGGCACCGTGCAACTAGAATCGGTCGCCCATCTCCTACTGCTCGGTGGCCTTCACGATTTCCAGGCCATCCCCCTTCAACCGTTAGCACGTCATCGATATCGGCAGGCTCTCTCTGGTCTCTCGGCTTGTAGCCTGCTCGCTCTATAGGGATGACGACTCTGAAAGCCAGCGGGAGTTCCCCGACCGTGAGGCCTGACTCCAGCTCACGCTCAAAGACCTGATGCCCGCTGTCGGGCCGTTTCCAGAGGTCCGGCTTTAGTTCGATGGTGCAAATCTTCGTCGCCGAGTTCCAGATCGGCATCGTAAGGCTGAATTGTGGTCCACTTTCACTCGCCCGAAGCCTCCAAGAATGCTGGCACAGCTCCTCTGTGACGTGGGGGAGCAGGAGGGGCATGGGGTCCGCTCGACCTGCTGAATCGTAAGAGACAGCACCACTGGGCCTAAGTGGCGCCAGATTGAACACTGAATCTGCAATCTCATCTGGTGAGGGGAGTTCAATCAAGGAGACGGGCTCTGATGTGGCCAATAGGACCCGATAGCTACGACCCTGTAACTCTGAAGTCCCACGCCGAATCAGCTCGAGCGCGATGTCGCCGACGACAAAGTTTCCGTCGAAGGAGAACTTGCCGCCATTCGCGCTTGTGTGCTGAGTGTTCTGAAACACCAACCATCCCTTAAATGTATCTAGAACACGATACCGTGCTGAGGCGTCTAACCCTGTGCGGCTCGCGTAGCGCGTCCAGAGCGCCAGCAACGTTGGAACGCGAGCCCCCGGAGCTTCAAGGTCATTCAGCAAGTGGTCCCAGAGTGTTCGAAACCGTCCACCGACTACTGTCATTGTACTTTGCCGGCTGGTGTCTCCTTTAAGCCACGCGCGCGCCCGACGAAGAGGAAAGCGAAGTTTGGCTTCAATCGCTGCTTTGGCGATCGAGTCGCAGGTCGATCGGCTCCACACGTAGGATTGATTTCCTTCCGGAGGGCTAAACACCTTCTCGACTGGGACCAGGTCCGCAAGCATCCTTGATGAGCGTCTGTTCCCTCGGAAGTCCTGCACTTCGGCAGTCGTGATATTCTCGAGATTGGTCTCAAATGCGAAGCTCACCAGCTCCTCAGCCCGAGTCTCGTCGAACACATAGACGTTGGTGTTATTCTCGCTGTCGAGGACGCCAACGGTTCCGTCGCCAGAGACCCGACCGAGGTCGGTCGAAAGAATCTTGTGTGGACCTTTGCTGGTCCATCTTTTCATTAGGCGGTTCTTGCGAGTTGGGTCACAATCGGTGAGGTGCTGAACGAACGTTTGCGCGAGCACATCCTCCAGCGTGGATTCTGGAGTTCGTGTTGGCTCTGCAAGTGCTACTTGCTGGCCTAGAAGCAACATCGTGATCATCGCGTCCTCCATGTGTTTTTTTGGCAATCAATTGCGAACCGTCCGGACCAGACCATGTGGGAGGATCTTAGATCAGTTCGAGCAATTCGATCCACACCAACGGAAACCTTATGCCGGGTGTGATTGCGCGCCCAGTAGGCGGCCTCGCTCTCCAGATCGAACTCCGGACGCATCCCGATCACCTGGACCGCCTGCTCGATCTCCTCGATCTTCCCTTGCTTGAGGAGTTGCTTCTGCTCGCGCAGCCACTCGCGGCGGCGTTCCTCGCTCCGCCGAAGCTACGTCTTGGACAGCTCCCCGAGTCGCTCGACGACGTGGAGGTAGTCAACGACCTCGTGGAAGGACTTCTTGCCGGGGATGCCGCCCACGCCGCGCCCTTTGACACCACGGTCTCGACTTCCTCCTCGTGGATGT
>CAZYKP010000248.1:0-2229 GCA_964648025.1 uncultured Pirellulales bacterium
GATAAAAATGATGATCGAAATCCGTATTTTCTAGAGTCCACTAAAGCATTTTTGGATAGCCGTTCTCAGGATAACAAACCCTTTTGCTTATTCATCTGCTCGCAAGACTCACATGCCGTATTCTCAACGGGCGATGCCTCTCAGTTTGATCCTGATACACTCACCATCCCTCCCTACTGGATCGATACTCCGCAGTTGCGAGAAACGCTTGTTAATTATTACGCAGAGGTGAACAATTTCGACGCACTCGTCGGGATGATTCGCGGAGAGCTGGAGGCGCGTGGCGAGTTAGACTCCACCTTGTTAATCGTCTGTAGCGAGCAGGGCTCTCAACTGCCTTTCTTGGATTCAAAGAGCTAAGGAATACAATTCAGAGACACGAGTAGCTTGCGACGTTAGCCTTAGTTTATTCTATTGTTGTTAGTGCGCAACCTGTTCTTTCCATTTGGAGTGGTAGGGGCCGAATATGGCGGAGTGAAAGTCAAATCGGCGACGAGCCGATTCGACTGGAACGGAGCCAGCTTCGGCCCCTACCACTACGCCGCCAGGCCAAGCTCGTCCTCCGGTGTGCCATAGGAAAGCCCTTTGCGAGGCCGGCTGTTGAGCTTGCCCTGAATCCGATCGAGTTTCTCCTCATCAAGCTCTGCAAACGAGCTGCCCTTGGGCAGATATTGCCGGATCAATCCATTCAGGTTCTCCACTCCGCCCTTCTCCCAGCTGTGGTATGGCTGACAAAAGTAGCCCTCCACCTCAAGTCGACGGCTGACTTCCTCATGCTGACTAAATTCTGATCCGTTGTCATAGGTGAGCGTGTGAGTTGGACAAGAGGATAGGGCATGGATGATCGCTTCCGAAGTTTCTGCGCTGGTCTTGGTCTCCAGTTTCTTCAGCACCGCATACATGCTTTTGCGTTCGTAAAGACTAAGGATGTATCCGCTGCCCTTGGCTCCCTCCACAAGGTCCACTTCCCAATCGCCAAACCGTTCCTTGCGATCAACCTCTTCCGGGCGCTCCTCCAAAGGCACGCGGTTAGGAATCTTCGTGCGGTTCGCCTTGCAGCGTCGCCTGTATCGACGTTTGCCGTTGATTCGAAGATTCTTGTGAAGGGAGCCTCCTTGCCTTTTGTCCTCAACGACGAACTTGTAGATGCTCTCGTGGCTTGGAGCAGGCTTACCTTCCTTTTTCAGAGCTCCGTGGATTTGCTCAGGGCTGTGCTGTTGATTTAATCGCTTGAGGACTTCATCTCGAGTCTCACCTACGATCACTCGGTGGCGGGGGTTCTTCGATCTTTTCCGTTTCGAAGCCATTTCATCGGCTTGCTTCGGCCGATAGCCTCGTTTGCCCACATTCCTGCGTAATTCCTTACTGATGGTTGGTTGCCCAAAGCCGATGGCTTCAGAGATCTCGGTCTGGGAACATCCCCGTTGACTCATCCGATGAATGACATCACGGTCCTCTCTGCGGAGGTGGCGGTTGGGTTTTTCTTGCATTGTTAGTCTGATCGCAAGATTGACTAACACTCGCCCCTCCGCACTTTATTCCTTAGGACCTTGAATCCGCCTGACCCACTTTCTGTTTCTTACTGTAATCAAAATCCTTACGCTTTGGGGACATATAGGGGTATTGATCAAAGATATCCCCTTGGCCTAAGACACGAGGGTCTTCCTGCTCAGTCAGCTTTTGCTCCATTTGGGTTTTGAGCTGCGCCCGGATGGTTTCATATTCTGGATTTCCAGCCAGATTTTCCATGCAGTGAGGATCTTTATTAATGCGATAGAGTTCCTCTTGTGGACGTTTCCCAAAGCTCAATTCGTAGTATTTATAGTCGGGGCTGTTTTTCGGTATCTTGAGTAGGAAAGATTTTGTCGGTGAGTTATCGCAGTTTTTGAATCCGTATTCAGGATTTCCTACAGGCCAGCGTTCCGGTTTGTAGTTATATACATAAAAGTAATCTTTGGTGCGGATCGCTCGTACCGGGTAGCCCAGATCCGTTCCATCTTCGTTGGCGCGGCCGATGTCGTGACGTTCTTTGCCAAGCAAAACGTGGTCGCGTGTTGGATCGATCCAACCGGATCGATCGCTTTTGAGGAGATCAAGAAAGCTGCGTCCGGTCATCTGTTCATGGGGCTTGAAGCCGGCAACTTCCATCAATGTGGGTGCCACATCAGGAAAGTTGATAAAGTCTTCAATCACTCGACCCGGCTGTATGACTTTTGGCCAATGCACGAT
>CAZYKP010000249.1:0-2166 GCA_964648025.1 uncultured Pirellulales bacterium
CTAAGTGGGCAGGGATTTTAAACTGAGACACTACGTAGCAATAGTCTTCAGTTTTTCTCTAGTGCAGGCACAGGTTAGGCTAAATTGGCCGCGGAAATAGAAAGCGAACGCAGCGCGCGCGGTGGGAGGAAAAAACAAATGGCTGAGGAATTCGTCCTTTCCATCGATCAGGGTACAACGGGCTCGACGGTTCTCATTTTTGATCATGAGGTCAGCGTGCGGGGTCGCGCGTACTCCGAGTTTGCGCAACATTTTCCGAGACCGGGCTGGGTTGAGCACGATGCCGATGAGATTTGGCACGTGACCTTGTCAGTCATCGAAGACGCCCTCAACAAGTCGGGAATCAGTGCAAGTAATGTGAACGCCATCGGCATCACGAACCAGAGGGAAACAACTGTCCTATGGGATCGAAACACTGGTGAGCCGGTTCACCATGCGATCGTTTGGCAAGACCGGAGAACTGCGGCGTACTGCGACGAGCTGAAGTCGCGCAACCTAGAAGACATGGTTCGCGAGAAGACCGGACTTGTGGTCGATTCCTATTTCTCCGGTACCAAAGTCAAGTGGATGCTCGACAACGTTCCTGGGCTTCGGCACCGGGCGGAGAAGGGTGAGATCGCGTTTGGAACCATTGACTCGTGGTTGGTCTGGCACCTGACCAACGGAAAATCGCACGTGACGGATTACTCGAACGCGTCCCGAACGTTGCTTTACAACATTTACAAGCTCGAGTGGGACGACGATCTGTTGAAGCTAATGAACATCCCGAGAGCGATTCTGCCCGAGGTTAAGCCTTCCTCGTGCGTCTATGGCCACACCGATGCCGGCAAATTCTTCGGCACACATGATATTCCGGTCTCGGGCATCGCCGGCGACCAACAAGCAGCGTTGTTCGGACAGGCCTGTTACAGCGCAGGCCTTGCCAAGAACACCTATGGAACAGGCTCGTTCGTACTGATGAACACCGGCAACGAGGCGGTGCACAGCAAGGAAAAACTGTTGACGACGATCGCCTGGGGCGTCGGAGACGATCCCGTCGAATACGCGCTCGAAGGCGCCATCTTTATTACTGGCGCTGGGGTCCAGTGGCTGCGAGACGGTCTGCAGATCATTAAGAGTGCGGCGGAAACTGAGGGGCTGGCACGCTCCCTTAGCAGCAATGAAGGTGTCTACTTCGTGCCAGCACTGGTTGGGCTCGCCGCACCGCACTGGGACGCCTATGCCCGTGGCACCCTTCTCGGCGCGACCCGAGGCACGACGTGCGCGCACCTCGCGCGGGCGGTTCTGGAAAGCATGTGCTATCAGACCCGCGATGTAGTCGAGGCGATGGAGCGCGACTCCGGCATCTCCTTGAAGGAGTTGCGCTGCGACGGGGGCGCCTCGGCGAACAGCTTCCTCATGCAGTTCCAGTCCGACATCCTTGGTGTTCCAGTAGAAGTGCCGAAGATTGCAGAGACAACGGCCTTGGGTGCCGCTTACCTCGCTGGGCTAGCTACCGGCTTTTGGAAAAGCCGGGACGAATTGGCGAAGAAATGGCAGCTCTCCAAGCGGTATGCACCGTCGATGGATGAAGGAATGCGCACCCGATTTCACGGCCGTTGGCTAAAGGCGGTCGAACGGGCAAAGGCCTGGGCTAGCGACGACGACTGAGGGCGTCTTTATCAGCCGAGTAGCTTCGGGAGTTCACCGCCAAGCAGTTGAGACAGGCTAACATCGAGAGGCTCAGCCAGGACGTTTTTGACGTCCTAGTGATCGGCGGCGGGATTAATGGCCCAGTTCTAAGGGGTAGGGACAGAATAGGCTTGCCCCCAACTTTGATCCAGGCGCTACTCAATTTTCCGGGCTTGTGGACCTTATCTCAAGTTTGGTCCGGATATCATTCATGCGACCTTTCGGACCGAGTTTGGTATGGCCGCGAAGGCGCTCGGCTCTTTTCTTATTCATTTGTTGCATCGAACCCAGAACGCCTGGGGAACACGGTTCGAGACTATTCCGGGACCTTTACGCCCAATCTGGCCCCTTGTCGCCGTTTTGCTCCACCGGGGGAGATTGCCAGACAGGCCAGAACCTCTTAGTTTCAATGGTCCGGGGAGTAGCGCAGCCTGGTAGCGCATCTGCTTTGGGAGCAGAGGGTCGCTGGTTCGAATCCAGTCTCCCCGACCAACT
>CAZYKP010000250.1:0-2140 GCA_964648025.1 uncultured Pirellulales bacterium
CCGTTTGCAGGAGATGGAAGGCTTGTTGGAGGCTGCCCTCATGAAAGCCCGCTCAGAAGGTGACGTGGAGGCCCGCGAGTTGATCGGTCGGAGCTTGCAGCACCCAACGAATTCGCATCACGCCGGCTAATTCCGCATGCCTGCTTCGATCGCGCAGAGTGATACTGCTGTCGCCCAGAACCCTCCAACGTCGCGCGCCTCCGCTTCGCTCCGGCGAGGGCTTAGGCTCACCTAGCCAATACCTCCCCACAACCCCATGACCAATACTTCCGCTCCACCAGATCTCTCCGGCTTACGGGGACGGGCTTTCACTCCGCTCCGCTGCGTTGCGCTTCCATCCCCGTCGCCTCCGCTCTCGGCTCCGCTTCTCCTGGCTTGTTACCTGCCGGACGGAACTTGGGCCACACGAAAGCCCAGGGCGTAGTACCGGTCGGACGGCCCGCCCCTGAGGCGGCGGGCCGAGCGGCAGCCCCTGGCCGCGTAGCGCCAGCAACCGCCCCGGTACGCCCGGTCCACGCCACTTGGCGGTCCGAGTGGGTCAGTGAGTGGCCCTGATGGGTAGGGTTCGCCATAGTCCCAGCACCACTCCCAGACATTCCCGTGCATGTCAAACAGGCCCCAACGGTTGCATATCCTGTCCCCGACAGGTTCTGCCTTAGCCGAACTGAACACCGCATACTTCGACAACCTCGCCGAGTCGTCGCCAAAGCCGTAATCGGATGTCGTCCCCGCCCGACAGGCATATTCCCATTCGGCTTCCCTGGGCAGGCGATAACCCGTTCCCGATGGGACATGCTCAATCTTGAAACGCCCCGGATCAACAAGGGCCTGAACTTTGTAGCACAGGCTTCGGTTCTCTCGATGGCTCAGCCAGTTGCAGAACAGAACGGCTTCCTCCCAACTGACCATTTGAACGGGATGGTCAGGGCTGGGACTGACGTGCGGATCAATCCCTCGCCAATCTGTCGGCTTGGGTCCCTTGTAACCCTTGTCCTCCAAAAACTGCTTGAATAGGCCTACCGAAACTTCCGTGTCGCTGAGCCAAAAGTCGCGAGTGAGCGTGACCAACTGCTTGGTGCCGGTCCTACCATCGGGTCTTTCAAACTGCCCCGCCGGAATTCGGACCATGGTGAAACCGTGCGGAGTGAGTTTCCAACTTCGGTCCGGCGGATCCGTTCTGCTGGCAGCAATTTGTGGCAAAGGCACTTTCCACTGCCTGAGTGCCCAGCCTGCCGCGCTGTGGACGCACCCCTCCCGTGACTCCAGATACCACTCGCTCAGCAGGTCTTGGCAGGTCTGCTTTGCCGCGCCAACAGTTTCCAGGTTTCCCAAAGCCAAGCAGATCCCGGCTCGCAGTGGTGCGTCGTCCACGTCCCGCATCTGCTCAGCCAGGTTCGTCAGGTCTCCATGCCAGGCCGGAAACACATCGTGGATGAACACCGTTTGCTGGGTCGGGTCGGGGCGGTCGCGGTGGATGTCCACGGCGATGCTCGCATCCCCCAAGTGTAACGCCAGCAGGGCATACCGGGATTTGAGGACCCAATCATCTTGACGGGCATCCTTGAGGTAGGCGGCGATCTCAGTGTGGGCGTCGGTCCCTGCCTCGCGTAAGGCCCCGACAAAGTTATCAAACTCCCGTGCTTCTGAGATTTCAACAGCGCTCACCAAAGTCGCAACGTCGAGTTCGTCGTACGCCGCCAGCGCATAGGCAACAGTCAACTTGCGGTGGCCTTCACTGCTGGCCAGACGGGAGCGCAGTTCGGGAAGCACCAGGTCCCGCGGGAGACGTTTCAGGTCGGCGATCGCAAACGGGATGGCCTCACCGCCGACTTTTTGCAGCGTGTCGACGGCTGTGTTCATGGCCAGCGTCTGACTGCGTCTCCGCTCCGACGAAATCATCCATCCTAGGATCGCGACTGCAACCACTAGCACTGCCAATCCCGCTGTCCACCGAAGGCCATGGTATCGAACGGCTTGACCCATCATTTGCCGTTGCGGTTCGGACCAGCGTCGCTTCTCAGTCAGAAGCCGAATGCTGGCCAACTCCCACAACGAGGGCAGGTGACGGTTTTCTGGTTTGGCCTTCCACAGTTCCGCTCGCTCCGCCAAACGCAGTTCCGCCCGTCCTCGTCGACTTTCC
>CAZYKP010000251.1:0-2088 GCA_964648025.1 uncultured Pirellulales bacterium
TTTGAAGCAAATTCTCAACGCCATCCCATCCTAAATTTAAATGCGTTTACCCTGGGCGGATGGGTCAGCCAACTCTTGCCGTTACTGCTCCCGGAAGCGAAGTCTTTCTCACTTGACTTTCATCCCATACCGTACCGCGGGGAAGAAGCGGTTTTGGAAAACCACTATGTGCCGTGCCGTGGCAAAGCATGCCCCAGTATTCAGGCACTGTTCGCTCAGGAGCACGAAAACCAGGTAATTTGTTACGCCAATGCCAATCCCACACGTGCTGAGCAACACCAGGAAGTGATTCGTTTCGTCGAGTATTGGAACGACTTGACCGGGCGGAATCCGGAATGGCTGTATTTCGATTCCAAGCTCACTACGTACTCCGAATTGTCAGAGCTCAACTCGCGTGGAGTGTTCTTCGTCACAATTCGTCGCCGTGGAGTTTCGATTCTCCGAGGCCTTGAAGAACGGCGCGATTGGACACCTGCGTTGATTGACATTCCCAAACGTCGGCAGAAACGGGTGCTTTATCTGGATGAAATGATCCGACTGCGTGGGTACGAGGGGGCAATTCGACAGGTTGCGGTGACTGGCTTGGGCCGCGAACGACCGACGCTGTTCCTGACCAACCATCCTGGAGCAACAGCCCGCGATATCATCACCAACTACGCTAGAAGAAACCGCATTAAAGATGGGTTGGGAACCAACGTGGACTTCTTTCACTTGGACAACTTGTCCAGCGAAGTACGCCTCAACGTGGATCTGGACGTGACGCTGACAGTCATCGCCAACGGGTGCTACCGTTGGCTCGCCAGCAAACTGAAAGGATTTGAGAAGGCCAAACCAAACCAGTTGTCTCGAAAGTTCGTTGAGACCAGCGGAGTCGTCGAAACCCAACCCAACCGCTTGCGCATCACATTTGATCGCCGGAGCCACAACCCAATCCTCCGAGAGGCTGCTCTTGATGCCGAATGCCCGACCATTGCCTGGCTCAACCAACGCCAAATCGAGTTTCAGTACCGTTGACCGCCTCCCCGAAACTCAAAAAATGTGAGTTCTTTCACCGCTGCGGAAATCGGCGGTCAAGTAAACTTGCAACGGCCCCCAATGATTGCGAAGGTAAGAAAGAGCCTGACCCAGTTTGCTCTTGGGAAGAATCTCACGAGCTTGCGAACTTTCCAGCCAGTTCCCTTACGGTTTCCAAATTGGCAACGCCTCGCTCTGGCGCAGCTGGACTCGGTCTGTTGAGTTCAACCTTTTGGCTTGATCTTCCACTTCGTAGAGTTGCTGAAACCGTGCCAACAGCCAACTTGCCTCTTTCGGATAGTTCTCGCGAGCGTCGTACACCTTCCGCCGCGCATGAGCTACACAAGCTGCTCGCCGAATCGCTCCATCTGTTCGCAACTCAATCTGCTGATATCCTGAATAACAATCGGCCAACAACGTTCCTTGAAAACCTTCCAGGAAGAAATCAGGACCATCCCGATGCCGACTGACAGTGAAGTCGAACACATTCAGCGGGACGGTCAGGCTGCGGTAAGCCCACATCCGTCCTGAGACACTGGGTTTCCCTTCGCTCCGTGCTTGGCTGAAGACCTCATGGATCCGCTCACTTGTGGGGTCACCGTCTTGAGGCCTGGGGATCGTCTCAGGCAGCAGCAAGGTGGTTCGTGTTTCGTCAGTTCCGATCTTTCCGCTCTCGAGCACACATTGCTTGAAGGAATCGATCAGAGGGCGGATCACCGCCGCGGCTGAGACGAGAATGTTCAACAGAGTGGATCGAGTTGGAGTCCACCCACTTCCAGCAAAAGAATCTTGCTCTCGATAGACTCGCAGATGGTAGGCATACTTTCCCGTCACGATCTCCGCGGCGACACTCGTATCGTAACGGTTGCCTTCGACCAAACCGGTTGGTCGTTCAGGCGAGACAACCCCGCAGGTCGGAGCCTCCGCGCAGGCATATTTCGGATATTTCGTGACTCGGACGCGGAGTTTGGGACGTTCGAATTCCAAGGTTTCGGTCGTATCATGGCCAATCAGCTTTTGGTTCTTCCGCAGAATGAGTGGGTGAACCCGTAGCCGAAAGGGGACTCGTGAGGG
>CAZYKP010000252.1:0-1973 GCA_964648025.1 uncultured Pirellulales bacterium
GTTTGCCTCACCTGCTCACTGGGCCGCGTTCGTGGCCAGCGGTTGGACCAATATCGAGATTGATGGGTGAGCTCCAGTGTGGGCCCACCTGAACCTCGGAAAGTCCCAGCAGAACGCTGGCGCAATTCAAGAAAACAGCACCGTCTTCAAGCAAGCTGGCTCGATATCTTGCGCCCAACTGATCGCCGTCAGCCAGCCAAGTGCTTAGGACTGTTGCTCGACGAAGTTTTGTCATGACTACCAGTTTGGCCGCTCTCACTTCTCGGCGGCCGCATCGCAACCACTCGCAGCCCAAGACTGCGGAGCAACAGTTTGGCCGCCTGAGCCAGCCTTCGCCTGAACGGTGCTGGAAAGATCCTGCCACCGTTATCTTCGATCAGCCAGGCCATTCGTTCTTTGGTGGGGCGTTGGTCGTTCACGGAAGTTCATCCTCGCAAGGTTGTTGGGAAGCCTGTGGGCTGGCAACTACAGTCGCTCAGATCAATCGGGCTCCTTCTCTGTGGATCGACTTCTTCAACGGTCCTGTGGGGGAAAGTCAAGTCGACGGCCACCGACGATCAACGGGCAACGATTCAAACCACGCCTCGAGCGTCTGGTCGTCCGAAAGATCACGCCCGGCCAACAAACTCGAGTCCCTAACTAAAACTCTTCTTGGAACAGCTTCGGTTGGCGAACTCTGCGAAAGCGAAGGCTTCATAATCCCGCAGAGCCAAACGCAACGCCTGCAGATCATTCGCCTTGCAGGCGCGCTCGATGCCTAGTTCGACTTCACACCAGCTCGCTTCGGCCTTGGGTGTGGACTGGTAGTCCCGGCCCGCAGTCGCAACACGGACCACAGTTTGCTCCACCAGAGAACGAGCGGTCTTCTGGATAAGGTGAGATGTTATGGCAGAGCGATGTCGCTCTAACTCTCCAACAAGGTCCTCGCTTAGCCCGTTACAGGGGGCATCAAGCACGACCTCGGAGCCATGCGAAACTGTCAGGTAAATACCATGTTGAGAAAGCTCGACGACAAGTTCATCCAAAGTCATCGGCCCGATCCCTCTTGCTTGCCACTCAGGGGAGGGGTCGCACTGGTCGTACTGGTCGCACTACTTTCGGCTGCTCCAGAATTTTGTTTACTCCGCAACCCCTGTTCGGAAAGAATCCAGGTCTCTCGAGGGGAGTTCTCAGGAGGGGGGAGAGTCGTGTTTCCCTGCTGATGGGGGGCGGTTTCCGGACCCTGCTGCTGGTCGAAATTTTTGTCAGGATCAGCGGGATCCAGTGCGACCAGTGCGACCGACTTCGACGAAACCCCTGTATTTGTAGTCTCTGATGCGGTCGCACTCGATTCCGACCAAGTGCGACCCCCCAAATGGTCGTGGCCATTCCGCCCGTCGGAAACGTGACTGACCCGCCAAGCCAGCCGGTTCTTGACCTTCGCAGATTCAAAACGCCGTCCGTCTTGAACTCGGTGACGCTGCTGGATCGGGTAGCCCCGCCCAGACAACAGCGGAACGGATCAACTCCGACCAGCCTTCGAAAGAACCCCAGGCTGGAAGGTGTTGGTTGGGGCGGCCGTTGCGGATGTAGCCCGTCAGCACAATCAGGGCCGCGCTCAATAACTCGCCACGATGTCTGCGGATGTGTTTTAGGAGATTGGGGTGCCGAAAGTTGCTGCGGCGTTCGGGAGTCTCCTCGGGTGATTCCAAACGAATGTGGCAGACACGACGGGCGGTGTCGCCGGCCAAGACAACGTTGTTCCCGGTGGCCAGCCAAGTGCAGAGAAGCAGGAATTTGGGTCGGGCGTTGGAGCCACAGGATGGATCCCCGGTGCCGCCCCACGGCGAGTGAGTTCAGCGATCAGCTCTGTCACGCTCATCGAGCCCCTTCCAAAGCAGATCATGGGCTTCAACATGTTGGCCGTGCGATTGACAGGATAGAAAGTTGATTGGGGCGGCGATCAATGGGAGGGAACTGTGGTACCTGTGGTA
>CAZYKP010000253.1:0-1938 GCA_964648025.1 uncultured Pirellulales bacterium
CGCTGAAACCTCTCGGAAGCCCGAACTGCGGGGTTGCGTTGCAGATAGTGGGCGAGCCACTGACCTCCGCTCCCACTGGCGAGAGAACGTCCACTCCAAAGGCCACCCAACGGGCGGTCTCCTTGTCGACGTCTGCTGCGCGAAGAGTCTTCTCCACGATCCAATAGGTGAAGGTCGGCCGTGCCTCTCCGTCCTCGTCCTGCAGAAAGGCTTCTCCGAAGAGCAGCCCGTAGCTTCCCTGAAAGGCATTGTCGATCCCATGCCAGATCAGAAACGCCCCGCTGATCTTGGTCAGCACCAGTTCGGGGGCAGCAAACAACGCCACGCCACCGACAGTTTCGGTGACACCCCCCAGGAACTGCGCTCCAAAACCCAACCGTCGGCTGGACGGTGTCTCCTTGCGGCAATTCGCAGGCGACCAGGGCAACAGGCTTCGAGCCGAAGCGTTGGAACAGCGACTACGAAGCCTTGTCCTCTGCGTAAGGAACAAGCGCTTCGATGTACAACGGACCAACGAGACAAGGGCCGAGCATTTGCGGATCGTTGCGGAAGTGAGCGTGTCGGACTTCGCCCGGTGCGTTGACATCCGCCAGCAGCTTCTCAGCGACCCGTATGGCTACTTCTTCCAAATCATCCCAATCAGCCTCCGCGTGGGCAAGTTCGGCTGCCGTCTCGAACAGTGGGAGACAATAATCCCCAACAGGGCTACGTGAATAGTTCCGAACAGCTAAATAAGCCGCTCGGGAAGCGAGGTATGAATGCAGTCTCAGGCACTCGACAGGAGGTTCTACAAGTTCTTGCTTGGTCGCCTCGACCAAGCCCGAGAGGTATGGAAGGAGAACCTCAGCACGGTGGGCCAGCACCGCGAGGAACTGGTCCGGGTCTTTGTGACTCTCGCCGAGGTCGATTTTGAAGCCGACGTACAGATTCTTCAACGCATCGCTGGGCGCATCAGGTGGAGCTACCCATATCCAAGCAGCGGTTCCGCCTGTCGGGTACTCTCTGATGAAGATGTAGTAACACACCTCAAAACACGGACGGGCAACGAGGGAGGCTGAGCGATCTGCCGATGACCGCTCGGCCCACACGAACCCCTTCGCCGTGACGAAGTGCTGAAACGCTTCGGTGGCTTTCGCAAGAAACTTCGGCATGCTCCCGTCCTGTTGTAGCGACATAAACTGGCCAGACTATTTGATCTCTGTCAGCAGCGATACCTGGGGTGCGACGCTGCCAGATGTCCAACGAATTCCTGCTGCCTCCAAGCGTGCCAAGACTGGCTGCATCTCAGGAGCGACAAGCGGACTATGTTCGAAGTGCCAGTGGGGTGTGGCTTCGCCTCGCGCGTAGTAACCCGCGTCTTTGGTGATCTGCCCATGCATCCGCTCGATCTCATCCGCGCTCCTTGCACGCTTGCCGAAATTGTCGGCCTTGAACTCGATGTCTCTGCCTGCGAAGGAGCGGTCATAGTACCGCCTTCCACCCGGCATCTTCGCCCCTGCCGTCCCCTCGCTGAAGATTGCTGCTGCCCTCTCCGCACTGTGGATGCCCGGCCCCTTCAAGAAACTCCTGGGGATCATTTCAGGAGGAATGATCCCTTCGGCCACTCCCCACTCGAGGACGCTACGCTGCTGCCGTTCAGTCAACCCACCCCAGTCCATCCGAGTATTAGCCCGGTCGTTTCTGTGTGCAACCCAGCGCGCGGCTGCTGCCTGCCGTTGAGCTTGGGACATCCGGCTTGCATACGTCCGCATGGCGCTAGCGTCGATGCGCCCCTCGTTGACCGCTTGGCGAAGTACGTCGGATACTTTCTTCGATGAGATCCCTCCGACGCTCTCGAATCGCCCGGTCTTTGTTCCGTCAAATTATCTGCAACGGAGAGGTTTAGGACGGTGTCGTGACGGCCAGTGTCTCGAACCCCTTCGACGGTGACCCGCTCGT
>CAZYKP010000254.1:0-1808 GCA_964648025.1 uncultured Pirellulales bacterium
GTCGTTCCCCCCGGACTGCCCTTCGGTCGACTTGGCAATGGGATCCGAGAGTCCTTTTTGCCTGGTGTCCACCCCGCCCTAGTGCAGCAGCCCAATCGAGACTTTGCTACAGCAGAACCCAGCAGCATTCTACTTTCAGCCGACCGGATCTCTGGAAACCGCTGAAACAATCGATCTCTGTGCACGCGCGGATGGAGTGGTAACGAATTTTGACGAGCTTGTCACTTTGGCGAACGATGTGCAGATCTCGCTCCCGGACACGAAGGAGCACTCGCCACATGCCCCGTCGATTGCGGTCAAAGGGCTGACTCGACTGTGGAAGCAGGGATGCATCGGTCGCCATGTCGCCGCTACGACCCTTGGATCAAACGGATGCGTTGTGGCTGATTTCCAGGAGCGGGTTGCCTTTCATCACCGCGTCGAACTGAGTTCCTCAACCACCGAAGTTTCGACCAGGAACGGTGCGGGCGACCGCTGGCTCGCGGAGTATGTCTATGCTCGCGAGGTCGATGGCGTGGCCGAGCCCTACGCTGCTAGGGCAGCGACGGCGCGGACAGGAGCTTGGCTTGGCCTCGGAGAAGCCGAATTCAGGATCGATTCCTCTCGAATACCACTTCGCGACTGACGAGGCCATCGTTGTTTTGGCCCTGTGCGACAGTGCGTGGCGGAGGAGGGTGTCGCGGGGCTGCTCCGGCCACGGAGCCGTGCGCGATTCCGGGTATCGCCGATCGCCGATGATGATCGATGTCGGCACATGCAGGAGAGAGCAGAAGTCAAGGATCACCGGACCCGGAAGCCGTCCGGAGGTCTCGGGCGCTCCGCGTGTCGGCCCGAGTTGTGTGAACACCGTCAGCCGAATGCACATCTCCGCATCACGAACGCCCTGCAGATTCACTTCAGCTTTTCTTTGATGACGGACAGTGCGTCACGCAGACGACGGTAAACCGTCCTCGTTGATTTTCTGACGTCTTTTGAAATGGTCGCGAACGTTGCACCGTCTAATGCAAGTCGTACGATCTCCGCATCCAGGGGTGAAAGCGATTCAATCGCCTCTTCAAGGTCTAGTTGCTCCGACTCATCGTGACTCACTAAAGGTTCGACGGCAAGCGACGTACTGCGTCGCTGTTTCTCGTAGTCGCGAACGATACGTTTCTTGATTCTCGAAAGAAGCGTGGAGATGCCACTCGCTGGAGGCGATTGCTCTTCGAGCAGCTCTAGCACGATCATTGAGACTATTTCCTCCGAAGCCACATCCAGCTTTCTGGCAAGCCACTCAATTGACTTAAGTTCGGCGGATGTACAAGAGAGCCCTCGCTTACTGCAGAGCTCAGCAAGAGTTGCGAAATTCTCGTTCATTAGTCACGTGGCGGCACGTCAAGCTTCGTGACGACGATTCGTTTCAATGCGTGGTCGACCTCAAACCACGCTTCCACCGAATCCGTTACGCCATCCGTGATCCTAAGGTCTTTCTGCGCGTATCTGAATTCCCACGGCGGCTTGCGATTCTTGATCACGTGCAGGAGAGCAGCGAACTTCTCGCGTGCCCCTGCCTCCCACCACTTTTCCCAGTTCTTTTTCAAGCTTCCAATCGAGCGAATCCACTCTTCTGGGTCGACATCCACGGACCGATTGTTGTGCTTTCCCGCTGCATCTTCCGCCAGGTCTTTCAGCCAAGCACGTAGGCGATCACATGCCCTAGCGCCGTATACGTCGCAAAACTTGCGACGTTCTTCGTTCGCCGATCGGCGGTACTTATTACCCCGGCATGAAAATTGCACGACAGCAGTACAGGGAGTGGAGATAATTGA
>CAZYKP010000255.1:0-1797 GCA_964648025.1 uncultured Pirellulales bacterium
AATCGGGTTTCTAACATTAAGAGCATGGCTTGGTTACATTTGCGATTATGGAAATGTTCCGGTAGTCTTGGGGATGTCCCTGTGATCGTTAAAACTGCTGAATGGAATCGAAGCCAACCATAACAGTATTCGGGTTTGATTCAAGGTGTATGTTGGGGATCGGATTCGGCTGGAGCGTAGCAGGAGGGAGCCGAGGCGACCTCCTGCGCAGCGGAAGCCGAATCCGGGGCGCTCGCCGGGTTCTCCAGCGCTTCGCACAGGTCGACGAGGTCAGGGTAAGAACGGATTCGTCTGAAGCCCTTTTCCGCTTCCAGGAGTCCGACCGCCGTCCAGCGGCTTAGTTGATCCGTCTTCAGGTTCCAGCGCTTGTTGCGGTGAGTCTCTTGTCTCCAGTTGCGAATGAGGTTCTCGATGTGGTTGGTGTTCAAAAATGTTCGATTGAGGGTCGAGGGTACGTCGAGTCGATGGAACACCAACAAGCTGTCTTTCCGCTGTGCAAAGCAGTTAGCGGCATCCGCGCTGAAGGATCGAAGGTGCTCATGAAGCTCTTCGAAGGCTTCTTCTCCTGCCTCTCCGCCCTCAGCCAAGCGAAGGCGTGCAAACAGACGAGCTGCCTCTTCTTTCGCCTTCTTGGGTAGTTTTGCTAGTGTCTCGCGTTCTACATGGATCACGCATTCCTGCTGCAGGGCGTCAGGCCAAACCGATGTGACAGCCTTGGCCAGTGCCTTGGAACCATCACGGATCACTAGCAGTCTCCTGCCCTTGGCCGGAGCGAAGCCACGCTGGCTCATCCTCGCCAACAAACGCTTACAGCATTCCGCGTTCTCGCTGCTTCCTTGCTCGAAATCCAGAACCTCCTTCCGGCCATCTTCGTGCAAACCGAGCGCCACGATGACGCAGGTTTCCGGGCCGACAAAGACCCCGTCGATCCACAGCGCCAACCAGTCATCCGCGCCGAGATCACGACTGCGGAACTCTTCGAGGCACTGACGGCTCTTTTCCACCCACATGGCACTGGCCTGGGTGCGTTTGACGGCTCCTCCAAAGCAATCTTCTACTCCCCGAACAGGCATGCCTGCGGCAATGGCTTCCACGACCTGATCGAAAATCAGGTTGCGATCCCTGGCCAATTGATAGGTCTCCAACTGGACTTCTTCGCCTTTCTCGGTGCGGACTCGAGGTCGGGAGATCTCTTCCTTCGTGCCGTTGATGTAGGCGTGGCCCTTCTCGCTGCCTGCTCGGCGACACTCGGATTGGGGATTCGGGGAGTACTTGGGACCACACAGCAGTTCGACTTCCGCAGCGAGAGCTCCCATGAGCCCCTGGCGCACGCAGCCACGGAGCATCTGCTGAAAAAGTTCACGTGCCTGCTCATCATTCGCTTGCGCGAGGTCCTTCTGAATAGTTTGGTGGGTTTGCATATCTTGATGGATTGAAGCTTATGGCTTCTTAAGCACTTCGCATCCGCGAAGTGCTCCATCCATCAGAAAATTTTAACGATGTTAGGGACGCCGCCAGATCAAATCACCGGACTGCTACTTGTTCAATCGAGTAGTTCAACCTTTTCGGACTTTCAGTGGGGAAATTGGCTGTCCCCGTCCGTTCCCGTCCGGGCTTTGAATCGACCACAAGCGGCGGGTTTTGAGGCGACCGGTGACAACGACTCATTCCTTGTTGCGGCAAATAAGGACCCAAGCAGTCCAGAGCGATACAGCCAAAACCAGCGGAATCAAGCCGGACAGGAGCACGAATTTGGGTGGCATATGGCCAAATAGAAAAGGACCAACAGATGGGCAC
>CAZYKP010000256.1:0-1790 GCA_964648025.1 uncultured Pirellulales bacterium
CGACTGCCAAAATCAACCGACTGCCAAAATCAACCGACTGCCAAAATCAACCGACGGCCAAAATCCTAGAAAACAAGGTACTACTGATTCCGTGAAAAGTCTTCGACGAAATGGGCACCTTTCGTCCGGCAATCCGGGGTTCCGTTGGTCGCCCTGGGTCGAATACTTCTGCGAAGGTCAGTAGGGACGAGTTGCCAAAGCCCCGTAAGCGGATTGCGGTCAATGGGATCGAATCTGGTTTGACCGAACCGGCTGGACCAATTCGACTGGTCATACTTGTGCTGTCATTACGGGCGTGGCCGAGTTTTCCGCAAGTGTTAAGGGGTTGCAGGTGGACGCGACTGCGATGGTCTTTGAAGGTGTGGGCCAGCCGCTGGTACAGCGTCGGTTGCCCTTGCCGCGACTTGGACCTGGGCAAGCGTTGGTCAAGGTCAGACTGTGCACTCTTTGCGGGAGCGATCTGCACACCTACGAGGGCCGACGGCCCACGCCGCTGCCAACGATTTTGGGGCACGAGATCTTAGGGGAGGTGGTGGGGCTTTCCGAACAGCTTCCCCTCAAAGAAGCCTCGGGCCAACCTCTTCAACTCGGTCAGCGAGTGGTCTGGTCGGTGGCGGTCAGCTGCCAGCATTGCTTTTACTGCGGCCACGGTCTTCCGCAGAAATGCGAATCACTCGTCAAGTATGGCCACACGGCCCTTGCTGGTGAGTTTGCTCTCAGCGGCGGCCTGGCGACACACTGCCACCTTCTGCCGGGCACGGCGGTCTTCGCCGTTCCGGAGGGTGTGCCCGATGAAGTCGCCTGTCCAGCTAGTTGCGCGACGGCAACAGTCGCCGCGGCACTTCGATACAGTGGAGATCTGCAAGGACAGAGCGTGCTGATCCAGGGCGCGGGTATGCTTGGGCTGACGGCCACAGCGATGGCCGCCGCTGGCGGTGCTTCCCCGGTGATTGTCTGCGATCCCAAGTCCAACCGCTTGGAGATCGCACGACAGTTTGGAGCCGATTGCACGCTGTTGGTCCACGAGCCCTTGGATGCCTTGCAAAACAAAGTTAGGGAAGTCACCGACGGTCGAGGTGTTGATGTTGGCTTGGAGCTGAGCGGATCGCTGCAGGCGATTGAGGTCGGCGTTGAGTTGCTTCGTGTGGGAGGCCGGTATCTTTGGGTGGGGAGCGTCTTTCCCACAGAGGGTCTGGGGATCTCACCGGAGCGGTTTGTTCGCAAGATGCTCTCAGTGCAGGGCATCCATAACTACAAGCCAGAAGACCTGGGAAAGGCCCTTCAGTTTCTCAACTTGTTTCAGACCAAGTTTCCCTTTGCCGAACTGGTCTCCCAACGCTTCCCCTTGGACCAGGCGGATCAAGCCTTCTGCTACGCAAATCGGCAAAAACCGCTGCGAGTCTCGGTTGTGCCCGAAGAGTCGTGCCATGCGGCGATGGGAAGCTCTTCTGCGAGCTGAGTGGCGGTCGTGCTGAGGCTGTCGGTCAGCTCACATCCTCTCAAGTCACCGGGAGTCGGCGTATCTTCAGTCGAGCGTATGCTCAGTCTTGCGTATGCGGTCGAAGGTGTTCACCGGAAAGCGGCCACCGCCTGAGGTGCAGCTCCTCTTGTCGCTCGGGGTGGTCCAGGGGACACTGAACCGGCAAGATTGGAGGACAGCTGAGACGTTGAATTGCAACTCAATCGAGTTCGGAAGCTGTCCCAGTGCGGACGCCAGCCTACCAAGGCAGGCACCTTCGAGGCAGGCACGTTCGAGGCAGGCACGTTCGAGGCAGGCACGTTCGAGGCAG
>CAZYKP010000257.1:0-1753 GCA_964648025.1 uncultured Pirellulales bacterium
GGGAGCTCGATGTAAAAGGGCAAAGCCTTCCGTAATCTCACTTGAGAGAGGAACAACCGAATCGCCTCGGCAGTGGTCAGGCCCAATTGGTCGAAAATCGCCTCGGACTCCTCTTTCAGAGCAGTGTCAATCCGAGCCCGAACGTAGGTTTCTTTTGTTGGCACAGTCTCATTGTAGTCAGCACGTGCTACGCTCGCAAGGAATATCTTGTCACTTGTCTCGCACAACAACGGTGTCCAAGTCCGGGGTTCATATTATTGGGTGAAAGTCTGAAATTTCCTGACTCTGCCGGATTCAGGGTACGGCAATCCCGATAACTACAGAATCTATATATTCAATGTTTTCTAGAGTCGAGCTGGCAAAATGAGGGCTGCTACAGTATCCTAGCGTGTGAACAAAATAACCAGTCAACCGCAGCAGCCCGAGGTTGCAGCAAACGCTCGCAGAGCCCCTGGCGCAAACGAAATCGTGCTCCCCATCAGCCTGGAACAGTATCAAGCTCTCAGCGCTTCGCCTGCCGACTTCCATCAGTTGCTCCAGGAGCAGTTCAAGGCTCATCCTGAACTCTTCCCTGTTGAGTTCGAGGACGGTTATCAGCTCAAGGACATCATCCACTCCACCAAGATGGGGATCAGAGTGCGTCGCATCACGGTGAGTTTCGGTGAACGCGCTCACAACTTCCGCGTTCTGCCGAGTGATGTCCTGCCCCACATGTGCGGCAAGACCGAAGAGGTGGCTCATCCACTTTTCCTGCGAAAGTTCTGTGTTCCTTACTGGGCCTTGGCGCGCGTCTTCGGGCGCGACCCGAATTTCTACTACCGAGTCGAATGCCGTATGGCGAAGACCAGCATCGTCGGGGCCCTTCACGGTCCGCATGGCGATTTGCCCGAGGATGTGTGTTGCGATGAGAAGCATACCAAGCACTTGGGCGAGAAGGAATATGTCGCGATGACTGTCGGAGGCGGTTGTGTGATCGGTGCCGAGTTGTGTGAGGCTGCTGATGCTGAGTCCCTGGCAGAAGGATACCAGGTGGTTCGTGATGAGATCTCCCGTTGCAAACCCGATCACCGAATCTGTTCCATCAACGTCGATGGCTTTGCAGCAACATCAGCTGCCCTGCAGAGAGTCTACGGGAGCGGCGTGGTCCTGATCACCTGTATTCTGCATCTCTACATCGCCATCCGCGACGGGGCCAAGAAGAAGCATGCTGAGGTATTTCGAGAAATTGCAGACAAGCTCTGGGATGCTTGTTCTGCTCCCATTCAGGAGGTCTTCACGCAGCGCTGGAACGATCTCCTCAAATGGTGTGAAGACAATCGGGCACGCATTCCCGAACGGGTCACATCCAAGCTGTCCAGCGCCAACAAAAACAAGCTGCGCGGCTACCAAGCTGCCTACGAAAGAGAGCAGGGACATCGTTTCAGCGTGGCTCTGGATCGAGAGATGGGGGCACTGGATCGAAGGCTCTTCGCGATGCGCTATCTCCACGGCCATTGCGAGAGTTCCAACCTCATGATCCGGGCATGGGCCCAACTGCAAAACTTCGCTCCATGGAATCCCAGAGCCGCCAAACTCCACGATGCCAAGTGCCCAGCCGAACGGCTAACCAAGAACCGGTATCGAGAGGACTGGTTGGAGAACTTTCGAGTTGCCTCCTCGCTCCAAGGCTATCGCTACCCCTGAAACCGGCAGAGTCAGTCCTTTTTCAGAGCTCCGTGGATTTGCTCAGGGCTGTGCTGTTGATTTAATCGCT
>CAZYKP010000258.1:0-1580 GCA_964648025.1 uncultured Pirellulales bacterium
CTTCCTTTCTCAGGGAAAAGTTCAGGCGGATCTGTCTCCAGAATCATTTTTTGGGGACGCAGCTCCAGAATGGGTGCAGGCGTTTCTTTCGAGAGTGATGAAGTACTGAAGCCCTAGCAGGCTGTTGATTTAGTCGCGAGAGCTGAGTTTTCAGGTAATGTAAGGAATGCGCGGCAAAAGCAAAGGGCAGCCCGACTTTCTTACGGTGGTCAATCTCGAGACCCGGATTCCGAAGAAGCATCCCATTCGAGGTATCAAGAAGCGCATCGACGAGGTTCTGCGACGAATGGAGCCGGAGTTTGAGTGCCTTTATCAGAGCATCGGACGCCCCTCGGTGCCACCCGAACAACTGCTGAAGGCCAGAGTGTTGATGGCCCTGTTCTCGGTGCGCAGCGAACGGCTCTTCTGCGAGCAGTTAGGCTACAACCTGCTCTGGCAGTGGTTTCTGGATCGGGATCTGGAAGAGGGCAGCTTCAATCACAGCGTCTTCAGCAAGAATCACGAGCGTGTCTATTCCAATGAACTGGCAGCCCGCTTCTTCTCGGAGGTCTACGGATTATCCCGGGAAGAGAACTGGGCCAGTGACGATCACTTCAGTGCGGACGGGACCCTGCTTGAGGCGTGGGCATCGACGAAGAGTTTTCGCCCCAAGGATGAGCAAGACTCCAACGACGGTGACGCTCCCGGTGATGGCAACGGGTTCAAAGGCAGCAACCCTGAGGTGGATTTCAAAGGGGAAAAACGCAGCAATGAGACCCATCAAAGCCGCACCGATCCCGAGTCGGTGCTCTATCGCAAGGGCCCGGGCAAAGAGGCCAAACTGTGTTTCGGCGCTCATGGATTGATGGAAAATCGAAATGGCCTGCTGGCCGCCATCGACATCTATAATCCCACGGAAACGACCGAGCCGGACGTGGCGCTCGATCAGATGGAGGCCGTGGCCTACGCCGAACATGGACTTCCTCAAACGGTGGCCGGGGACAAAGGGTATCACACCAAGGACTTCGTTGCAGAGTGTCGGAATCGCGGAGTCAAGCCTCACGTCGCCTGCGTGAAGAACCGCCACACACCCGGGTTGGACGGCCGCACCACTGCAAGTGCTGGTTACCAAACCAGTCAACGCGTGCGCAAACGAATCGAAGAGGTTTTCGGTTGGATGAAGACGGTGGGGCTGCTGCGCAAAACCCGCTACCGAGGAATCGCTAAAACCCAGAGTTGGATTCACTTCCTTGGAGCCACCTACAACTTGGTCAGGATGGCCAATCTTGAACGATGTGCCGAAGTCTCGTAAGCGGCCTGAAAACGGGCCAAAGCGTGAAAATACGCCCCAAAATCACAACCTTCCGGCGCATTCTCATAACTGTTGGTGTCGCGGCCAGGCCCACGGCCAGGGTTTCTTATCGCTAAACGCAATCGAAACCGGATCTCAGAGTGGCTGCCGGTAAACAACCCCATTATTCAACAGCCTGCTAGGCGATAAGATCAGAGCGCCAAATGCCCCAAGGCAAGAAGGCCGTAGTAAGTGTATTCCAGGTCCACTTGGTCAGCGGACCAATTGGCATGGACTCCGCCTCCGTTGG